>JABSRU010000096.1 GCA_013214965.1 Gammaproteobacteria bacterium | reverse complement strand
ATGCCTGGTGATAACCTTAAGTTTGTTGTTGAGCTAATTTGCCCAATCGCAATGGACGAAGGTCTACGCTTTGCAATTCGTGAAGGCGGTCGTACCGTTGGCGCTGGTGTTGTTGCTAAAATCCTAGATTAATATCGAAAGATATTAAGGATTAAAAAAGGTTTCTTCGGAAGCCTTTTTTATTGCCAGTTGAAAAGCATTGGTATTAGTCTTAAATCGAATATTAGATCATCATGATAGCTGTTAAGTTAGGATCAACAAACTTAATAGGATTTTAAATGTCTCAATTTTCCAATGTTACCGCGCTTACCAAATCTAATGTCTATTTCGATGGTAAAGTTATCTCACATAAAATTATTCTTGCAGATGGTTCAGAAAAAACCTTAGGGGTGATGCTGCCCGGTGAATTTACCTTTGACACCAGTGTCGCTGAAGTGATGACTGTGACCTCAGGGGAAATGAATGTTTTGTTACCCGACGCTAATGATTGGCAAGTTTTTAAAGCTGGCGAGAGCTATCAAGTGTGTGGTAATACTCAATTTAAAGTAAAAGTTCGTGATGTTTGCGATTATGTTTGCGCGTACTTAAGCTAAACTTTAGAGTTATTTTTCTGCACTCACCGCGCAGTTCCTACCGTTGTTTTTCGCTTGGTATAACGCTTTTTCAGAGTAAGAAATGAGTGACTCAACGGTTGGGTTTTGCAACAGTATAGGACTGCTGACGCCAATACTGACGGTGATTTTTATTTCGTTACCACGGTAATTAATTGTCATATCACTAATATCTCGACAGAGCTTTTGGGCAAACCTTATTGCCGAGTCCAGCTGAGTATTGGTCGCTACGATGACAAATTCTTCACCACCATAGCGCGCAAAAATATCACTTTTTCGTAAGCAAGTTTTGATTGTTTTCGCGAACTCTATCAACACATGATCGCCACAGTCGTGACCGTAGGTATCGTTAATTTTTTTAAAGTAATCAAGGTCTAAAATTAGTAATGAAAAATTATTTTGATAACGTTGATAACGCAGAATCTCACTATTAAGTACATCGGTAAAATGGCGGCGATTACGAATGCCTGTTAATGGGTCATGGGTGGCTAGGCGCTGCAACTCATTACGAGCTACCTTATGTTGTTTTATTTCTTGTTTTAAATTGACCGTTTTGATTGCAATTATGCCTTCGCGTTGTTGCTTTTCGGATTGTAAATCTTGAATTAATGATTTTATCTTGAGCGTTGCTAAGATACTCATTGAACAAAGCAAGAAAAATAGAACCAAGTGGATAAAAGCATTCTGCTGTTGCAATTGGTTGGCTGGTTTTAATACATAGGCTTTTGGAAAAGTAATGCTGAGTGCTGATAAGCAATCATTGCAACTGTTGTGATTCTTAATGAGCGCCATATAACGGAACTGTTCGCCGACTAATTCAAAATAGACCTTGGGTGTTTTAGTTAAAGAGTTGAATAAATCAACTTGCCAGGATTGATAGTTAGATTGCGTGCTGTGAGAACTTATTAACTGCACTTTAATCGACTTATCTTGAAAAAGCTCAGTGAATTGCTGGAACATTTCGGTGGGCGAAATGGCGGCGTAATTTTTCGTGTTTAAAGTGACCACATTATTGCCGTTACTGATTGATGGGATATAAACGGATTGGTGTTGGATATTCCAATCAAAGACGATATCAGCCAGTTTGTGAATCATTACAGCGCGCACAGAGGATAGATGGTTGGCACTATTAGCGATTAAGGTGTTATTCCAATAGTATGAGGAACCTACGATAATTAGCCATAAGCTCACTAAAGAGCCAATCATTAGTGATGACTTAGCCATAACCCTACCCAGTTGACTTCCTTGTTTCATAGCATGCCTTGTACGTCGTTCGATTGTCTTCGAAAAAGTTAACGGCAAATACTACGTTGATCGTTAATTAAACGATAGTTGTTTGTTATATATTTTTATTTTTAACCGACTAAGGTGCAGATCTTCTTGCTATCTATTGCTGTACAAATTACAATTACCCGCTAATTTTTAAGCCCTGCTCAGGCAGGGCTTAATTTATAGGGTTTAAATACAAGTTTAATTTTAAACGCTGTTTTATTTGTAATATCGCCCTGAGATTATTTTCGGTGGGTAGCAATACAATATTGGGATTGTAGTTAATGAACGCAACAAATACTGAAGAACAAAACGGATCGTTGGATCCGGTTAAGTGGATACTGGTTATTGGATTACTGGCTGCGGCTGTTGTTGGTAACTATATCTATGGTGAAGAAATATCTGTGCTAATTCGTGTTATCGGTGTCTTAGCTGCTGTTGGTATTGCTGCTGCAATCGCGACCCAAACTGTTAAAGGTCGTGACGCCGTGAATTTTGCGAAGGAATCTCGCTTAGAAGTACGTAAAGTTGTATGGCCGACACGTAAAGAAGCTACTAACACTACACTGATTGTATTAGCTGCAACAGCATTTATGGCATTGGTCCTGTGGGGCTTAGATGGCATTTTAGTGCGCGTTGTTGGTTTTATTACAGGCATAAGGATGTAAGACTATGTCAGACGAACAGATAATATCAGATGAACAGACGATGCCCGATGCATCAAAAAAATCAGATCCATCACTGAAATTTAGGTGGTATGTGGTGCAAGCTTTTTCAGGTTATGAACAACGAGTTCATAAGACCTTAATTGAGCATATCGGCATTCACGAAATGGAAGATCTTTTTGAAGAGATTTTGGTCCCAACCGAAGAAGTGGTTGAGATGCGTGGCGGTCAAAAACGTAAGAGTACTCGTAAATTCTTCCCAGGCTACGTGTTAGTTAAGATGGTGATGACCGAGGACAGCTGGCATTTAGTTAAAAACGTGCCACGTGTAATGGGCTTTATTGGCGGTACTAGTGATCGTCCTGCACCTATTTCACAAAAAGAAGCTGACAACATCTTACAGCGCTTACAAGATTCAGTTGATTCGCCTAAGCCTCGTACTTTATATGAAGTGGGTGAAAGTGTTCGAGTTAACGATGGTCCTTTCGCTGACTTTAATGCGACAGTTGAAGAAATCGATTATGAGAAGAGCCGCGTTAAGGTTTCTGTGCTTATCTTCGGTCGTTCAACGCCGGTTGACCTTGAATTTGGTCAAATCGAAAAAGACGACATGTAAAAATTTGATCAACTGCTGATTTTTTGATTAAAAAATTAGCAGTTGGCTTGGCAGGGCGACGAATTATCGCTATAATTCGTCGCCCTTTAATTTAGACGGGTGATCTTATATGGATTACATCGACTAAATATAACAACGGGAAGCCTAACTCACTGAATCTCAGGGAGTGGCGTTATACCCAAAATTAGGAATACTATCATGGCTAAGAAAGTCACAGCTTATATCAAGCTACAGGTTGCTGCTGGTGCAGCTAACCCGTCACCACCAGTTGGTCCTGCATTAGGTCAACACGGTGTGAACATCATGGAATTCTGTAAGGCATTTAATGCTTCTACCGGTTCTCTTGAAAAGGGTGCTCCAGTACCTGTAGTTATCACTGTATACAGTGATCGCTCGTTCACGTTCGAAACTAAAACTCCACCTGCTGCTTACCTTCTTAAGAAAGCTGCTGGTATCAAGAGTGGTTCAGGCCGTCCTAACACCGAAAAAGTTGGAACTGTCACTCGCGCCCAGTTAGAAGAAATCGTTGCTGCTAAAGCTTCTGATTTAACTGGTGCAGATTTGGAAGCTAATGTTAACTCTATTGCCGGCTCAGCTCGTGCAATGGGTCTGAACGTAGAAGGATAAGATAATGGCTAAATTAACTAAGCGTATGAAGAACATCCGTGAAAAAACAGATGTACTAAAATCATATGACATCAATGAAGCTGTTGCTCTTCTTAAAGAACTTGCTACTGCTAAGTTCACAGAAAGCGTAGATGTTGCGATTAACCTTGGTGTTGATCCACGTCGCTCAGATCAAAACGTTCGTGGTGCTACAGTATTACCACACGGTACTGGTCGTAATGTTCGTGTTGCTGTGTTCACACAGGGCGCAAACGTTGAGAAAGCTAAAGCAGCTGGTGCTGATTTAGTAGGTATGGACGATCTAGCTGCATTAGTTAAGAAAGGCGAAATGAACTTTGACGTTGTTATCGCTTCTCCTGACGCAATGCGCGTAGTTGGTCAGTTAGGTACTATCTTAGGCCCACGTGGTCTAATGCCTAACCCTAAAGTTGGTACTGTAACTCCAGACGTAGCGACAGCGGTTAAAAACGCTAAGTCAGGTCAGGTTCGTTACCGTAACGACAAGAATGGTATCATCCATTCTACTATCGGCAACGTTAGCTTTGATGATGTTAACATCAAAGAAAACCTTGAAGCACTATTGATTGCGCTTAACAAAGCTAAGCCATCAGGCGCTAAAGGTGTTTTCTTCAAGAACATCACTTTATCAACAACTATGGGTGCTGGTCTTAAGATCGATATCTCTACTGTTGAAACAAAAGCAAGCTAATTTACAGGGCGTGTGATCACAGCAGTTGTTATTTATAACGGTTGCTGTATAATTTTGCGCCCTAATGGGTTGGGATTTGACGAAATAGTTTACTATTAGTCAAACTCCCGTCCAAGACCGTAGGAGCCAAAGTCGCTTTATGTGACCGAGGTTTAATCCTATATTCAAGTCATTGGTAACAATGACGACGAGTATGATCCTACGCAGACGGTGTGAACTCAGATACATTCCTATGTACTGGCTTTTACCGTGTTCACGCTCTAGATTATATTGATTTAGAGTTACTATTACTTCCGGATTTATCCGGAGTGAACCAGGAGTTATGCCAATGGCATTAAGACTTGAAGACAAAAAAGCAATCGTTGCTGAAGTCAATGAGGTCGCCAAAGGTGCTCTGTCTGCAGTAGTTGCTGACTCTCGTGGTGTTACACTAGGTGCTATGACTAGTTTGCGTAAGCAAGCTCGTGAAGCAGGCGTTGTAGTAAGAGTTGTTCGTAACACTCTAGCTAAACGTGCTCTAGAAGGGACTGATTTTGAATGTCTAGCTGACGTTTTTAAAGGTCCTACTCTAGTTGCATTTTCTAGTGAACATCCGGGCGCTGCCGCTCGTATTTTCAAAGATTTCGCGAAAGCGCAAAAGAACTTTGAAGTACTTGCTGCTGCATTCGAAGGCACTACTTGTGACCCTGACGTTCTAGCATCGCTTCCGACTTATGACGAAGCAATTTCTAGACTGATGAGCGCTATGAAAGAAGCCTCTGCTGGCAAACTTGTTCGCACAATTGCGGCAGTTCGCGACCAGAAAGAGCAAGACGCAGCTTAATTCTTATTCTGATTTTCAGAAAAGAATCTGTGTGTTGGTTAATTATTTTTTTAGAACGAAGACTCATAATGAGCTTTGTTCAATATATTAGGAATGTATAACATGTCTGTATCTAAAGACGATATCCTAAACGCTGTTGCTGAAATGTCAGTAATGGACGTTGTAGAACTAATCGAAGCAATGGAAGAAAAGTTTGGCGTATCTGCAGCAACTGCTGTAGCTGGTCCAGCTGCTGGCGGCGAAGCTGCTGCTGAGCAAACTGAATTTGACGTTATCTTAACTTCATTCGGCGCTGCTAAA
>JABSRU010000095.1 GCA_013214965.1 Gammaproteobacteria bacterium | reverse complement strand
TAGCTGGTAAAGTTGAAATGTACGCAGGAGATATTGAAACCTTAGTAAATAAGCTATCAGCGCAAGGGCTAAAACATGCCTACATTGATGGCGGCGCAACTATCACCTCATTTATTAACTTAAAGCTTATTAATGAAATGACCATTACTAGAGCCCCAATACTACTGGGCGATGGCATACCTTTATTTGGAAAGTTGAACCAGGGTATTATGCTAGAAAACGCTGATTCCGTTACCTTCCCTAATGACTTTATCCAAGTTAAGTACCAAGTTAATTACGCTTAATGCTAGCGTAAATTGCTCAGTTCTTACCTATAAAGTCATCTACCTAAATGTAATCTACCTATGAAGCAAGTTATATGAACCACATTTTAAAGACACTTATTCCCCTTGGTGCAGTCGCTTTCTTCTGCTTTATTCTTTGGGTTATCTATTTAGCAAATACCGGACAAAACAGCGTGTTTTTCCAATTCGTCGCCAGTATTCCTTACGGCGATAAATTAGGCCACTTTTGTTTATTTGGCCTATTAACACTAGCGACAAATCTAGCCTTTAGGTTTAAAGCATTCCAGTTTTATTCAATGAAATTATTTTTGGGCACAATATTGGTGTCTAGTTTTGTCATTATTGAAGAGTTCAGTCAGTACTTTATTCCCAATAGAAGCTTTGATTTAATTGACTTGTCAGCGGACTTTGTTGGCATTGTATTTTTTACTATTGTGACCAGTTATTTATATAAAATGACTTTAAAATCGAAAAAAGCACTAGGTAATGACATTTAACAACGTCCTTAATTCACAGTCTTTACTAACAGCAATAACTAACGGAGAAATAGATGCCTCATTGTATAATTGAGCATTCATCAAAAATAGATAGCAATGCCTTAATCCCTTTAGTTTTTAACGCCAGCCTTGAATCTTCACTTTTTGAGCAAGATGGTAGTGATATTAAAGTACGCGTATTACCTTTCACTCATTATCAAACAGGGGCTTTACAAAGCGCGTCTTCACAAGCGGATTTTATTCATGTCTCGTTGAGAATACTTTCCGGTCGAAATACTGAGCAAAAACTTATGCTGTCAAGATTAGTACTGGAAAGTCTTGCAACACTAAATCTAAAAGGCTGTTCAACCTCAGTTGAAGTGGTTGATATTGATAGGGCGAGTTACTCGAAGATTATTTCGTAAACACTTAAGTTAGGCCTCTTAAATAAAAGCTTTAACTTAAATCGCTTAAATTGAATAGTTGAAAAAGCCACTTAATTACTATCTCTACAGAAGTAAACTAAGTGGCTTTATTATTACTAGCAAAGTGATTATGTAGATGCCAGAACTATTACTTTTCTGCCACAGCAGCAAAGTGGCCGTAATATAGTTTTTTACCTACTAAACGCTCTATTTCAGCTGAACTTGGGTAAGTTGGCCACCTACTCTTACTTGCCTGTACTGCTTGAGCATTTGCCCAAGTTAAGTGCCAACAAACCTCAGTAAGCTCAGGGGTATTTTCTGCGCTACCTTCTTGCTCTATTCCATCTGCTTGACCTTCAGCGTTTTTATTTGCTGTACCTTCAGAGAGGTCAATTTTCGTTGATATTTGATGGGCAAGAATGTTCTTTTGCTCTGCATTAATTTCAGCAAATAATATTTCACTGACTTCAAGCAGACGCTCAAGGTTGCTTTTAGCAACCTCAAACACGGCAATTTCAATACATTGGCTCATATCTATTCCCTTAGCACTTAAACATTCAACTAATCTTCGCTACGATAACTTGCTAGCTCAGTAGTTAAACTAACACCCTGTAACTTCAACTGGTTTACGCGTTGTAAGTAAGCTGCACCTTTAAGCATATGCAAAGCAACATCTACTGCGCCACGACGAGTGTAATCTTCAAGGTATGTACCTTTTACCCAGCTATTAAATGCACCTAAACTTGGACCTGCCCAAATTTGATAATCCATTTCACGGCCTTTTTCACCGGTATTAGACCAACGCGAACTCAAACCTAAGTACCAACGGAAAATTAAGGCCATTTTACGTTTAGGGCTAGATTGTGCACGCGCTAACATATCTGGATCACGCTCTTGGAAAAATGATTCAGTGCCAGCCCAAACTTCATCTAAGTTTGAACGGAATATTTGTTTCTCTATTTTTAAACGCTCTGCTGCAGGAATATCTTCAATAGAGTCATAATTGACATATAACTCGTATAACTTTTTCGCACGCATAGCGAACATTGAGCCACGTTTAACCACTTGTAATTTAACGCCCATTTCGAACATATCAGCTGCAGGCGCCATAGTCACGTCGGCCATTTCTACTTTTGATAATAATTCACGGGTATATTCTGACGCGCCAGCTTCAACACAGGCTTGGTTAACAGAGCCAAGCACTATGTAGGCTGAACCCATATTAAAGGCCGCTAATGCGGCTTCAGGCGTTCCAATACCACCACCTGCACCAACACGTAATGCTGGGCTAAAGTTATATTGTGCTTGCACTTCATCACGCAGCGCTATGATGGTTGGTAATAACGTTAAGAAGGGACGATTGTCGGTATGGCCACCAGAGTCTGCCTCGGCAGTAATATCATCAGCCATAGGCACAAGTTTTGAAAGCTCAGCTTGCTCTTGAGTAACTTTACCTTGAGCAAGTAATTTATCAATTAACTTTTGTGGTGCCGGCTCCATAAAGCGGCGCCCTACTTCGGTACGTGAAACTTTGGCAATCACCTTATTGCCAATATGAACACTACCATCAGCATTTTTACTTAAACCCGCAAGACGATACCAAACAATATGCTCGGTCAAACCCAAATATGCTGAAGCCTCAACAGTTTTAACACCAAGCTTTAAAAAGCGCTCAACCGCGCCACGCTCTAATGCTTCTTCTGCAGGAGCATGAATAAGGTTTACTGCGTAAGGACCGTTAGGTAGTTCTGCTTGAATACGGCGAATAGCATCTTCAACGGCATCAGGTACTAAACCCGCTGCACCAAATGAACATAAAAATCCAGCTTTACCAAGGGCAACTACTAGTTCAACCGAGGCAATACCATTTGCCATAGCACCGCCATGGTAGGCGTATTTAACGCCGTGCTGTTTTTTATAAGCATCATCACCTAAATCTTCAGGATTTAGCTTTTGTGCAAAGGCTAAAACATCTGTTACGCCTGAGGGTGAGGTGGCATTTGCTACGCCAACTTCATTGCTAGATTTTGCTACATATACTGGCTTTGATAAATCCATTAAAGCAGATTTAATTTCAGCACTGTTGCTTTTAACGTTTGTAGCATCAACTTTCCATGCCCAATCAATGGCATTGTTATTATTAAAACTTAAATTCGACATATTTGTTCCTAATTACCTTACTTGTTCTTATTTTTGTAAGATCTATTTTACTGACTAAATAAAGGTATTAATTCTAATAGTTAAACTCGAAGCCAGTTGGTGCTGTAGCGAAGAAGAAACACGGAATTGGTGCCTACCAATGAGTATTTCTGATGCTGCTACAGTGCCAAATGGCAATGAGATTAGCTGTTAGCTAAGCTTCGATGATAGATAATACAATATCTTTCACTTCGTATATTCTTAAACCATCTTTCGATAAATTGGCATCGCCCACTAAACGCACTTCGCCATCCGATTTCACGATATCAGTAATATGCACATCAAGTGACATTTGTTTATTTAATGGCGTAATTTGGCCACGGTATTTCCATTTAACTAAAGTTGCTGGTGCAATGAACCTTGGGTTAGTAAAGCCTTTACCTAAATCATTTTTCAATGCATAGGTTTGCATTAATTCAATAATCGCTTCCACACCTAATGAGCCTGGCATTACCGGATCTTGATGGAAGTGGTAACGGAAGAACCAATCAGTGGCATCGATGGTACGTTCACCATGAACATAAGCGACACCTGCTTTACCGCCACCTTCGACAATAGAAACGGTATCGATAAAGTTCATTTGACCGCCGGCAAGTTTATAATGCGGTTTGCTCACTGGTGCTTTATATAAGGCTAATCCGGTATCGCTTAAGTCAATCACTTCAATGTCTGATTTCGGCGTATTGTTATCAACAAACCAAGGATAAGTGACTTTACCGTTATCTATGCCTAACTGGTTAGTTAATGCATCAGCGCCAAAGTAACCAAATACTGCCGTGCCTTTATAAAATAAATCATGGCTATCAAGTGCTTGTGCTGCTTGGTTGTCATCTTTGACATAAAGCTCAAAGGTGAAGCTTTGAATGATCATACCGCCAGCCATGGTAGTGCTTACCAATACTGATTTATTGACGATAGTTTTACCGCGTAAATCAACTTGTTTGAGCAAGTCACCACTACCATCTAGGTTACGGAAAAATAAATCTTTTTCAGGATAAACTAAGGTAGTGCCCATATAACCAGAGATAAAGCCGTTCGGTTGTAAAGCAATCTCCATGATCAGAGAATATGGCATCCAGTTATCAACGCTGTTTTTAGTAAAGTACCAAGCATCTTCCGGTACATAATACTCAGCAATACAGCTTGATGGTTTTTTCAAATCTAAACGTGTGCCTTGTACTTCAACCACTTGCGTTACTACTTGTAAATCACCACATGGCGTGCGCGGAGGTATACGGCCTTTATAAACGTCAAAGTCAGGACCAAAACATTTTGAGATATTGCCAGTAGCAAATTCAAACATATGCCATGGGGTAAACGGCGCGGTATTCGGCACGCGGTTTTGTCCAGCGACCATAGGTGCTTCAAAATGCTGAATAGGGGTTACACCCTTTTCTTTTGGCGCGCTAAAGTCAGACATAACTTTCATTAATGGACGTTCAATATGTTTGAACGGGTTAATGCCACGTTCATCAAGCTCGACGCTTTCAACACTAGCAGTAGCAATACTATTGATAACTGCGCTATCAGCTTCATTAACAACAACTTGAGCTGCAACTTTACTCACTAAAGCTACGTTTTCAGGCAAGGTAACAGGGTAAGGAGAATTATCATCTTGTTCGGTGATCATCATCGCCAAGTTTTTAAAATCAACCACCACTTTGCCATCTAAAAGAATATCTATATTAGCTTTAAGATATGGGTATGGCTGCATGCCCATTTCAGTAACTTCCATACGGTAAGTCAGGGTATTATGTTGCGGCTGTACTTGACCACGACAACGAACCGTTTGCGACTCACCTGGCATAGGCTGGAAGCGAGCATTGTTCATATTGGCGTGCATGCCTAGTGACAACATAAAGAACATCGCCATTTGACCACAACCTTCACTCATTAATGAGCCTGCCATCACTTCATCACCTTTAAAGTGACAAGGGAAGTACCAATGTTCTGGATCTAAGTCTTTCTGACCTTCAACTACGCCTAAGCCCCAATGACCGCCACTGGCGTCAACACTGATAATAC
>JABSRU010000094.1 GCA_013214965.1 Gammaproteobacteria bacterium | reverse complement strand
CTTTGTTCCGCTAAGGCAAAAAAACTGACAAAATCGTGCTCTGTCAGTTTTTCTCCCGTTATATTTGTGCAGCCTCGTCCCTTTCTAACAAAGTCTAATGAGTACGTTTTATTTACCAAGCTTCCAGTTCGTACTATGTCGTTTATAAAGTATCGGTACAAGCCAGTTCGTGTTGTGACAATAATATAATATTCAGTATTCGGGCTAAGTTCGTGCGCTAACTTGGTCTTTTGACAACCATTGTCATATAAAGCGGGTTCAATAAATTCGTAAAAATTCTCATTTAGCAAAGGTATACATAAATTATTTTTAGCATCTACATTCACGGTTGCTCTGTATTCACTGCTAACTAAACCAACTTCCACTACATGCGTTTTATTTGGTAGTTGTTTAATGACAGCGGCTAAGGGGTAACCACAACTGCCTTTCATCCAGCAGAATATTATTCTTAAATTGGGGAAGTAATCTTTAATCTCAATGGTGATTTTTTGAAGAATATCTATTGCACCATTTATGGTGTTTGTAGGTGTCTTATATATGAGTTTTGAAAGGACTTGCTCACACTTATCACTGTAATGAAGTCGTAAAGAATTAGCTTCTAGGATGTCACTTAACTCATCACTGAACTTGTTCATGGTTTCTGTCAGTTTAATAAGAGTGGATGGATTTGCCGTTGCAAATAAAGAAACGTTCGGGCTGCAAAGTGCCGTAGCGGCTAAAATTAAATAACGTTCGTGATAGTCATCCACCAAATAGGTTTCTTTGATTACCATATTCTTATTCTTAATTACCTTTGGCGATTGAGCATAAACTTTTCCAGACATAGAGCCTGCTGGCGTTTGCTCTACATAGTCTTCAATTTCGTTATCAACAAGTACGAAACTGTCTCCCCAAAATACTTCAGGGTAATTTGATAGTACGCTATAGACAGAAATTTGTTGAGATCTCGCCAAAGCTTTTAAACTTGATAATGTCGCAGGGATGTTTTTGGGCTCACCCGTCGTTCCGCTTGATTTAGCTAAATAAACGATAGGTTCGTTAACTAGCTCTGATGGCGATTCTTTAAGGCTTTTTTCTATGAGTGAACGAAAGTTTGAAAAGTCAGAAATGGGAACATTGTTCTGAAAATCAGTATAAGAGTCGGTATCTTTGAACGTATTTTTTATACCAAAAAGGGTTGTTTCGTTTTGACCTAATATTTCAGTCAGTGTCTTTTGTTGATGTTTTAAGGGATCAGAACTTGCTAATTCCAACAGAGACCAATAGCGCTTAGTCTTCATTTTTATCAATAGATTAAGTACTCCCCATCGAGCAAAAGGGTGACAGATTTGTTTGATAAAAGTATTAGGGGCTATATCAAACGTCCCCACTATATCGACCTTATCTGAATAGTGGCGGTAACTACCAAAGACATGATCCCAAATCATACAGTTATTACCGTAATTACAATTCGCTTTTTGGTGATTAATATCATGATGTAATCGATGGTTTTCTACGGTAGCAAAGATATAGTTCAGATAGCCAAAATTGAGCTTTAAATTAGCGTGTTGCAACAAACCATTTACGGCGTAGAACACATAGTAAAAGGCGATAAGTTCACTCGAAGCACCGATCAAGATAAAAACAAGAATGTCGGCAAAGAATTCAACTATTTTGTCGAGAGGATGAAAGCGGCCCGTATTTAATGAATATACTTTGTTTGGTTGGTGATGAACATCATGCAGCGCCCAAAGAGCAGGAAGTTTGTGACTCATACGATGCCACCAATACTGCATGAACTCGCCCATTAATACCATGAAAATTAGCTGGGTAAATAAAGGCCATTGATTGGGCCAAATATCGAAAATGACAGCGTTAGAAAACCCTTCATTAATGAGGTAACTCGCAAGCATGTATTTTACTAATAGAACCAAAGTGAGCTGAACACCAAAGAGATAAATCAAATCTTGTTTGAATTCATCAGCTTTAGGTAACCATTTTTTTCTATAGGGAAAACGAAACTCTAGAAAGATAATTAATAAGGCGGGAATAACAACCGCGATGTACATTGAAAATTCATGAGGGATATTGAGAGATATCAATCCTTGAAGTGAGAGCAGGGTTAACAATAATAATGAAAAGTATATAAGCAAAAGAAAGTCCATTTTTTAGCTGAAATAAATTACGGTCTTTTGATCATCAGATAAGCGAATAAATCTACTTAATCATATTGATTTTACATATAAACCAACATATTTTGACCGTTGTGAACCTTAACACCATACACCATACACCAAATAGCAAATAGCTTTTAACTCAAAATATTACTTTCTCCAACTTGAACAATCTGTTTTAAATCCAAGGAACAATTACCACTTTGATAAATAGACTAGAGCATACCTCTAAACTATTCCTATATGTTATAGAATAGCTATACTTTCTATGGTGCTTTGTGCCCCATTGCACCTTAGAAAACTAAACATGTATGATTAAATCAGTAATGTTCGCTTCCTCATGTCAGCACTTCAAACCGATAAACTCTTTACTCCATTAGTGCAGAGTTTCGCAATAGCAAACAAAAAGCCCGAATATTTCTATTCGGGCTTTATTTTAAATGATTAGAACCGTGTAAAAATAGAGTTTAAATTCAATTTTTACATCATGCCGCCCATACCACCCATTCCGCCCATGCCACCCATATCAGGCATTGCAGGAGCATCACCTTGTGGTGCATCTGTGATCATTGCTTCGGTTGTGATCATAAGACCAGCAACTGATGCTGCGAACTGTAATGCACTACGGGTTACTTTCGTTGGATCTAAAATACCCATCGCTAGCATGTCGCCATATTCGCCGTTTGCTGCGTTGAAGCCGTAATTTCCTTCACCGTTTTTAACGTTGTTACAAACTACTGATGCTTCTTCACCAGCGTTACTAACGATTTGACGTAATGGAGCTTCCATCGCGCGTAGTAGAACAGCAATACCGTGGCTTTGCTCTTCGTTTTCGCCTTCAAGATCAGAAATCATTGCAGCAGCACGTACTAGTGCAACACCACCACCGGCAACTACGCCCTCTTCAACCGCTGCGCGCGTTGCGTGAAGTGCATCGTCAACACGATCTTTCTTTTCTTTCATCGCCAGTTCAGTGGCTGCGCCAACTTTGATTACTGCAACACCGCCAGCTAACTTAGCCATACGCTCTTGAAGTTTTTCTTTGTCGTAGTCTGAAGTAGAATCAGCGGCTTGTGCTTTAATTTGAACAACACGGCTCTTAATTGCGGCTTCATCACCAGCACCATCGATAACCGTAGTGCTGTCTTTAGTGATGATAATACGCTTAGCGGTACCTAAATCTTCAAGAGTAGCCTTCTCTAATTCAAGACCAATCTCTTCAGAGATAACAGTACCACCAGTAAGAATCGCTAGATCTTGTAACATCGCTTTACGACGATCACCAAAACCAGGTGCTTTAACCGCAGCAACTTTAACGATACCGCGCATGTTGTTAACCACTAATGTCGCTAGTGCTTCGCCTTCTAGATCTTCAGCAACGATTAACAGTGGCTTACCTGTTTTAGCAAGCGCTTCAAGCGTTGGTAATAACTCACGGATACTAGAAATCTTTTTATCCACTAATAAGATAAATGGTGAATCAAGTTCAACACTACCGGTTTCTTGGTTATTAATGAAATATGGAGATAAGTAACCACGGTCAAACTGCATGCCTTCAACAACATCCAATTCGTCTTCTAGTGATTGACCTTCTTCAACGGTAATAACGCCTTCGTTACCCACTTTTTCCATTGCTGTTGCAATGATTTGGCCAACGCTCGTATCACTATTCGCTGAGATAGTACCAACTTGCTCAATCGCTTTGTTGTCGGTACATTCTTGAGATAAGTCTTTAAGTGCGGCAACAGCGGCAATAACAGCCTTGTCGATGCCACGTTTAAGATCCATTGGATTCATGCCAGCAGCAACCGCTTTCATGCCTTCAGTGATAATTGATTGTGCTAATACTGTTGCTGTTGTGGTACCGTCACCNGCNGCATCATTTGCTTGAGAAGCAACTTCTTTAACCAGTTGTGCGCCCATGTTTTCAAACTTGTCTGCAAGTTCAATTTCTTTAGCTACTGTTACGCCATCTTTAGTGATNATTGGCGCACCAAAGCTTTTATCAATGATTACGTTACGACCCTTTGGTCCTAGAGTAACTTTTACAGCATCAGCAAGTACGTTAACACCANNTAACATTTTTACNCGGGCGTCAGTACCAAACTTTACATCTTTAGCGCTCATATTATTTTCCTATAATTTGATTAAATAAAGCTTATGCTTCAACAATAGCTAGAATGTCTGCTTCAGACATAATTAATACTTCTTCACCGTCGATTTTTTCTTTTTCAACGCCGTAACCATCTTTAAATATTACCGTGTCACCAACTTTTACATCCAATGGACGCACTTCACCGTTTTCTAAAATACGGCCTTTACCAGTGGCAAGTACTTCACCGCGGGTTGATTTTTCAGCAGCACTACCCATTAAAACAATACCACCGGCTGATTTTGATTCACTTTCCGTACGTTTAACGATAACACGGTCGTGTAATGGACGAATATTCATTGATGACTCCTAATAGTTTTAATATGTATTTTATGCGAACGATGCTTATCAATAATTAATGGGGGCGCAATTCACAGATCCAAGGGAACAATGATAATAAATATTAAAAATTTGTTTTTTTATCCGTAAAAATATCAATTCAAGGTACAATAATCATTTACAAAACTTAGGTTAATCAATTCTTTTGCAGCTAAATTTGTTACAAGGTTCAACTCAAAAAACGCTAACCGCCATGAGCATTCCTTCGGGGTTAGGTATTTTGATGATTCTGGCGTTTAACTTAGTTGATACTTGGTTTATCAGTTTACTTGGCACCGATGAACTCGCAGCAATTAGCTTTACTTTCCCAATCACTCTCATGCTATCAAGCATTATCGTCGGTATTGGTAGTGGATTGTCGGCGTCGTTAGCACGTATGCTCGGTCGTGGAGAACAAAACGATAGCGCCAACTTTGTAGTGAGTGGTTTAATGCTCGGCTTAGCTGTTGCCATTACCCTGAGCACTATCGGTATGCTATCGATTAAGCCATTATTTAACCTGTTAGGGGCAACGCCTCAGCTAATGCCTTTTATTGAGCAATACCTTCATATTTGGTTTATTGCCGTGGTGTTTTTAATTATACCTATGCTGGGTAACGGTGCTTTAAGGGCAACTGGAAATACTAAATTACCCAGTATCATTATGGCAATGGCTGGTTTGGTCAACGCCATACTCGATCCGATCCTAATTTTTGGCTTAGGTCCCATTCCGGCCTTGGGTATTCAAGGGGCGGCCATCGCAACCTTAATCGCTTGGTTTTGCGCGATGCTAGGTTCTTTAGTCATCTTATATCGCCAAGGCTTAATTGCCGCAGTTGCCTTAAGTTTCAAACAGCGTTATCGACATTGGCAAATTATTATGATGATTGGTCGGCCGGCGGCTTTATCGAATTTAGTCAATCCACTAACCAATGCTATCTTAATGGCCATGTTAGCCAGTGCTGATACCGCTGCGGTAGCGGCTTATGGCGTTGGTATTCGAATAGAGTCATTAATGTTAATTGTGACCGTTGCGCTATCGTCATCATTAACGCCTTTCATTGCCCAAAATTTAGGGGCAGGACAATTTGAACGGGCGCGCCAAGCCTTAATTGGCAGTGCCCATTTCAGTATTGTTTGTCAATTTGTCTGTTATTTAGTGATAGTGGCTTTCGCCAGACCCATTGCTCATTTATTTAGCGATGATGATGCAGTGATTGAGTATTTAGTGATATTTATTTACATTGTGCCATTTGCCTATGGGGCCTTAAGCATCGTTATCATGTTAGCTATGAGCCTCAATGCCTATAACCGCCCTGGTAGTTCGTTGGCCTTAAATCTATCGAGAATTTTTTTGGTGATGTTACCCTTAGCCTGGCTAGGCAATATATTACTAGGCGCTATCGGCGTGTTTGCCGGTATTGCTATTGCCAATATATT
>JABSRU010000093.1 GCA_013214965.1 Gammaproteobacteria bacterium | reverse complement strand
GGCGCATTTTAAGGTTAACCCGGACCGCCAAGCGGTATTAAACAATCTAGCCCAACGTAACCAACTTGATGAAATGAGTGCCTTAGTCACGGTATTAAATCAGGCTGAAAAATTTGGCTCGCCCTTAGCGCAAAGCTTACGTAATTTTGCGATGGAAACCCGTGAACTACGAAAAATAAATCTCGAAGAAAAAGTCGCCAAACTGAGTGCCCAAATTACCGTGCCTATGCTGCTCCTTATTTTTTTACCAATGCTGGTGATGATTGTCGCACCCTTTTTCTCACAGCTCAGCAATGCCCTTAAAGGAATGTAATAATCGATGAAAATTATTAATATGCTCTGCTTGAGCTTAATCTTAGCTGGCTGCCAAATTCAGCCACCAGCACTAAAGACCAAATTGTCTGATTTACGCTTAGCTGAAATAGCGCACCACAGTGGTGATATTCGTACCGCGATTGGTCTTTATCAAAGTCTATTATTAAAAAAACCCGATGATCACTCGGTGCTACTCAATTTAAGTCAGGCATATCGCCAAATACAGCAACCGGAACTAGCCCGTCATTATATTGATCAACTGCTCACGCTTAAGCCAAGCAATATGCACGCTTGGCGTGAGTTAGGTTTGATTCAGCTTGACCAGCAAGATTACACCAATGCCCAACAATCATTGAGTAAAGCGCAACAATTATCCCCCCAAGATATCACGAGCTTAAATGCCTTGGGGGTCGCTAATAGTTGGTTGAAAAATTATCAACAGGCACATCGTTATTTAATCCAAGCGATGGCGTTAGCGCCAGGTAACATCAAATTCAAAAACAACTTAGCGCTCAATCATATTTTACAGCAGCAATATCAAGCAGCCATCAAGCTCCTTTACCCACTGTATCAACAGCAGCAATCAAGTGTAAAAATACGCCAAAATTTAGCCTTAGCGTTAGTAATGAGTGATAACGAAACATTGGCGCGCAAAGTCTTGGCCCAAGATCTTAACCAATTACAAGTACAACAAAACATTGATTATTATCACCAATTGAAACAACAAGACCGTGCTAATGACGTTTTATAAACAACAGGGTGCGATGACAATTGAAGCGATCTTTGTCTTTCCTATTTTCCTCTTAATCGTCTTTAGTGGCATTGAGTTGAGTCGCGGTTTGCTGATCAGAGCTAGCCTCAACAACACGTTGGCTGAAGCGGCACGTGCGATCAAGCTTGAAGGTAGCAAAGGCGACTTCCAAACGCTCATTCGCGATTTGGTCAACCGAAATACAGATTCATTGATTGATAGTTCTTTAATAAAAGTGACGAAAAGTGAACTGTTTTATTGCCCTGCACAATTAGCCACTGGCAGCAGTTGCAATAAAGAACAGCGCCAAAATATTCCGCCAATCGCTCGCTTTGAAGTCAATTATGACTTTAAGAGTATTAGTCCGCTTGGCACCCTAAAATTTAACAGCAGTATAATTGTCAAATATGAACAAAAATAATACCTTAACTCATCAACGAGGCGCGATAGCGATTGAAATGATCTTTGTGGTGATCCCTTTACTACTGGTTATTTTGCTGGGAGTGGATATTACCCGTTATGTTCAAGCAAAGGATCAACTCGACCGACTAGGTTACAGCCTAGGGACGATTATTTCGCAGCGCAGTCAATACTATCTCGACCGCCAAGGTAAACCACTGTCTTTAAACCAACAACAAGTCGATCAATTAACAACGATTGCCCGTAACGAACTAAATCAATTAGATGTCAAACTAAGGGTGCATCAAATAAGCCTCAATGCCGGACGCAATTACCGTGGTAATAAAGCCGTATTTAAAGACAATTCATTAGGTGATATTAGCTGCCAACGCCTTGAACGAGAGCAATTAAAACAGCAACTAAAAACGACCGCAGAAAAAAACAATCCAGCAATTCAATTATTTGTGGTTGAGTTATGCCTTGAATTAAGCGACTTCAGCTTTTTTGCAAAATTCAGTGACAGTGATGATTTTAGTTCGCTATATTCTCGCAATATTACGGTCGCGAGGTAACAATGAACAGACGACAATCATACCCTCACTATCAACGCAAAAACCAACAGGGTTTTGTCTATGTTGCCTCACTAATAGTGATCCCAGTTTTGCTACTATTAGGTGGCGTTGCCGCGACCGTATCGCAAGCCCTGGCAACTAAAACTCAACTGGCCAATAGTGCCGAAACCAGTGCTTTATTTTTAAGCCTGCGCGATGGTGATAATAGTGCGAACGATCTCAACGCCACTCAAGTCATTATCAGTCATTTTAGCAGCCTTAGTGCGATCACTAACAAAGACATCAAAGTGACTAAACTTGAGCAAGGCTATCAAGTGAATGCCAGTTTAGAAACGCCAATGTACTTGCTAAACACTGACGAAAACACCATAGAAATGGCGGTCAACTCCTTCATTAAAGCTGAAAATGAAGTGTCAATCCAGAAAATAGAGATGAGTTTAGTCCTTGATTATTCAGGCTCGATGTACGGTGAAGAGCGAACAATGGGGACTACACTCGCGCAAATTTCTCAGTTATTTTCGGCCAAAAATGGTAAATTTCTCAACATGAAATTGGCTGCGGCTCCTTTTTCATCGGGTGTTACCACACAAATTAACGGCTATTTAAATACCCGATGCTACAAAAAAAATAACACCCGCTGGTCTGAGACCTATCTAGATTGGCCATTGCTATTAGAACAAATAGAACCGATGTTAGAACAATATGATCAATATTGTTATTCAACCCCAAAAGTCAGCCGACTGATTTTAACCGATGATGTTGGTGACATTGAGACCATGATCTCCCAAGCATCCGCCGACTATTCGACCAATGGCGGAACAGAGATTGATCAAGGGTTATTATGGGGATTGCGCTTATTGTCACCCGCTTGGCAAGAATATGACGCCGATAATCAGCCAGCGCCATTCGATTCATCAACAGATCCCGAGACTAAAAAAATTCTGTTCTTAATGACCGATGCTGCGGCATCCGGCAATTGGTGTCATTTAATCGATAATGGCAGCGGTAACTGTGCTAACCAAATTCCCTTATGTGAATATGCCAAAGAGTTAGGTGTTCGCATCGTCACGATGTATTTCGAGACAAGCAGCTGGGGCAACAATACTCAAGAGCAAGAAAACCTCCGATCTTGTAGCTCCGGTGGCGCTAACGATCATTACTTAGCCACCAATAGCGACGAAGTTATCGAGCAATTTAAAAAAATTCTCGATGGTATTTATTCCAATCAATTACGTTTAGTTAAATAAAGAGAAAACAATGCGCCAATTAGTACTTACTGCCCTATTTTTTATCGCGTTAATAACGGTATCACCAACTCACGCCTTGAGCCGTGGTGATCAATTACCACCGACAATCGCCAAACAACTGGCTCTTGATCCTAATAAAATCACTTTAGTCGACTTTTTTGCCTCTTGGTGTGTCTCTTGTCGCATTGAGTTACCTGAAATTAATAAATTGTCCAAACAACTTAGTCATGCTCAGCTTGATTTTGTTGGGGTTGAAGTGGATGAAGATCCGTTATTAGCCGCCGAATTTTTGCAGGAAATGGCGCTCGACTTTCGGGTCGTCGGTGATCAATCTCAACAAGTGATTGGTGCATTCGCCCCCATTGGGATGCCAGCGTTATATTACATTAAAGATAATAAAATTTTAGGCGTGCGCTATGGTGCGATCCCTCATATTGATCAAGTAATTAAAAACGATCTTCAACAATTAGGGCTAATTTTATGAAGCACTTAATCTGGCCAATCATGTTAATAACAGCCACCAGCGGTTCGATATCAGCACAATCCATCTCAATGTCATTGGCACCAGCGCTTAGCAGCGATGTGTCTTCACAGGTTGTCGTTAAACGTTTTAGCACCAAAGGACGTCAGATAACAGCGCCAGTAACGATAGTTGCTAGCAGTGCAGCATCATTACCTGACTTACTGCCGCTAAATGCATTATCGACACCACAAACAGCAACGGTAAGTCCCGCTGGTCGTTGGCTAAATCATGGTTTTAGTTGGATAAACTCCGGCTTAGGGGTTAAAGATGTCAAACCCTGGCAAAAAGCCACATTAGCCGAGCCGGCAATGACCGGTGGCGTCGCGCCAACATTAACCAAATTCGCCACCAAAATTTTCATATCAAAAGAAGCAACGCTCGGAGGCAACGGTGTTGCTGGCGGCGGTTGTGGCTGTAAATAGAAGGGAAACCATGAATAAACATTTAAAAATAACCATACTAGGCGCTGGCGCTATTGCATCAGGATTAGTTCAAGCCGAGCAGTCAGTTTCATTGCATCAAATGCAATATAAAGAAGATGATCAACGAATTAAAGTTGCTGATACCTCGCTGGCTCTTAAACTCGATTTTGGCGTTGATTACAGCTTAGATCTTAGTATCGGTTATGACTCCGTTTCGGGCGCTTCACCGTCATGGGCAATCAAAGAACCTAAAGACGCAACGGTTGAAGATTGGCAAGATCGAAAAATCAAACTGCTCAAAGCGCAGCAACAAACCGAGCAAACGCTACTTGGTTATATTAACGATGTTAAACGCTATTATGTTAAACGCTATCCATTAACCGATGTTCGAAAATCAATGAATGGCGCCCTAACAATTCGCGATAGCTATCGTAATGAATTAACCTTGGGCTTATCCCATTCTCGGGAACGAGATTATCAAAGTAATGGGGTCTCTGCTGCTTATTTATTATTTTTAGATCAATACAAAAATCGCTCGCTTAATGTTGGTTTCTCATACCTCGATGACAAAACCCAAGTGGCGAGAAACTCGGTCGAACAAACGCAATTTGTACGGGAACAATTGATTACGGAGTTTGGCCAAAGCACGGTGCCACGCCAACAGAAAAAAATCCAAAGTATTGGCCTAGAACTCGGTTTTACACAAGTACTATCACCAAGCATGACGTTTGACCTCACGATATTTGGCACCAAAGACTCTGGTTATTTAAGTAATCACTATTTACGAATTGTGCGTCATATCGACGGTAACGAGAATGCTAAAATAGAATCTGATGAATTCTTTTTAGCGGCCGATAGTCGTCCTAATAACCGAACCTCTTATGGTACTAAACTGAGTTTAGCCACCCAACCATGGCCTTGGCTGACCGGGAAGTTTAGTTATCGGTTTTATACCGATGATTGGGACATTGCATCGCACACCCTCGCCAATTCATTAAGTTTTGAAGTGTTTGATGGCTTGTTCATCACCCCTGAATTTACTTGGTATCAACAAACCAAGGCAAGCTTTTATCGCAATCAGAATGGCAATGCTCACTACTTTGCCAGCTCAGGATATGGCAGTAATGACGTACGGTTAGGCGACTTCGACGCTCAAACATATAGCCTAGCACTAAGCTATCAGTTCACTAAGCAGTGGCAAATAGATTTAGCTGCTAATCGTTATCAACAAAGTAACCAGTTCGCTGCAACATGGTTGGTTGCTGGTATTAACTATAAATTTTAAGATTTAACCCACAAGGAATATTAGCGATGGCTAAAAATTTCACCCTGCTGGCATTACCACTGATGTTAGCAGCGACTATGGCCGGTGCTGCTGAAAACGAATCAGCCATTGTCAGCTTTTCAATATTTGGCGGCTTAACCAATGGCGGCGATTATTTCGCGACCGATATTATTGATACTTATACCAACGCAACCATTGAATATCACAATGCCAATAATCCCGGTGATCAACGACCGTTGCAACCCGCGGCGGTCAAATCCGTCGGCGAGCAATACAATCATCAAGGCTTACGAGCCGGTGGGTTCGCGGTTATTGGTGCTGGGGTCAATGTTAAATTACATAACCGAGTCGATGTCCAAGTTAATTTAGGTTATCACTGGGATCGCAAACAAGATCCGAGTTTAAAATTATCGCGCTTTGAAATAGAAGCTATTCCTTACTTTCAGCTCAGTGACAATATTCGAATCGGGTTAGGGGTTACTCATCACTTTAATAATCACTTTGGCAGTAATGCTACCTATTCTGAGCATAGTGAACAGCAGCTTAAATTAGGCTTATTTCCAAACGGTTCAGCCGATCAAGCACCAAAGAACAACCACGAGGTGATAAGCGCAGCGTTATTTAATCAACTGGCCAATTATCAGCAATTATTAACCCCCGAACAAACCCCTTATGATGCAGATGATCTAGCGATGT
>JABSRU010000092.1 GCA_013214965.1 Gammaproteobacteria bacterium | reverse complement strand
CAAACCATGCTAAGGCTATTGTCCTAAACATGGGTGGTCAAACACGACAGATCGATGAATCAAAAAGGTCATTATTATCGTGCACTTAAAACGAGCAAGGCAGCAAGGATTCACCCTCCTGGAAGTGATGATTGCAACTGCAATCTTGGCGACGGGGATGTTGGGCATAGCAGGGTTGCAATTAGTGTCATTAGAGAACACCAACTCCGCCTATTTACGCTCACAAGCGGTTCATATCACGCAAGATATTGTCGAACGCATGCGAAGTAACCCAACCCAAATTGAGCTGGGTAAATTCAATGATATAAACGTCGGAGGCGAGAGTTCGGCGAGCTATAGTTCAAACACCGCACTATGCCAAGCCGCAGCGGGTTGCGATAGTGCCACCCTCGCAGATGTCGATATTGCGCAATGGGCAGCGACTGTGATTGGGATTAATAAAGATAATTCGCGCCGTAAGTTGCCGCAAGCCACTGCAATAGTCTCAAATAAGGGCAATCAGTTATTTGAGATTACGGTCCGTTGGGACTCTAAAGCTTGGCATCATAATACGAGCAGTTCAACTAGTGGTGCCAGCGGGAAAACAACCTACCAGCGCATTAACAAAAAGGCGGGATACAGTTTTCGAACTGTGATTAATTAATCTTGATTGAGTACAAATCGTGAACAAAACTACAAATAATTATGTCAATAAAGCGCAATTAGGTTTTAGTTTGATTGAATTAATGATCGCAATGGTCATTAGCTCCATCGTCATTGGTGGTGTCTTCTCGATATTTATTAAAACCAAAGATAGTCAACGCTATTCAACGGCAGTGTCACGAACTCAAGAGTCATCTCGCTTTAGTCTCGATTACCTTAAACAAGATATTCGGATGATTGGTTATCGCGGCTGTATTAGTTTTGACGATCCCACCGTTACGGTCAATGTCAAAGTTATGCCAGCTGGTTTTAATACTGCAAATAATGAACTGATTGGTTATGAAGTCATCGCTAATTCATTTAATGACCCTATGTATGCCAATGCTAGTAATATCAAGGATATTATTAAGGTCGGTACCGACGCCTTCAGTATTGGTCGCATGGCCAGTCTCACCAACGCAATGGCGGAAAATTTCACCCCTAATAATGCCAATATAAAAATAGAGTCAAGCCCAGACCCTAAAATTAGCCAAGGTGAGATCATTTTTATTTCTGACTGTAGCAGTGCTGATATTTTTAAAGTCACTAACAGCCCTTCGGTCAAAGAGAACACACAATCAATTAACATAGTTCATGCTGGCAACGGCAATAAAACCCCCAAATTAGCCAAGATTTATCAACTTGATGCGTCAATTTCAAAATACCAATCCCGATTATATTTTATCGGTGATACTACCAGAACCAATGATCGAGGCGAAATAATTTTCGCGTTGTACCAGGCCACCAATACATACAATGCAGCTGCTCCGACGTTTGTGGTAGAAGAGTTAATTGAAGGAGTTGAAAACATGCAACTGCTTTATGGTGAAGTGTTGGCCAATAACAATGTTAGCTATCGCACAGCAACGCAGGTTTCTGACATGTCGGAAGTTATTTCGATTCAAATTGGCTTACTAATTTCGAGCCGTGACAATGTCAGACAAACTAGTGATGACAAAACTTACCAATTACCAGGTCAGGCTATCGCACCAAGTGCTGCTGGTAAAAGCACTAGCAACAGCCAACACCAACGCGATAAACGATTACGTCGGGTCGTGACTTCAACCATTCAAATTAGAAATCGTCAACTTTAGGGAATATATGATGCGTGGCTATGTTAATCACTCTTTATCATCGCAGTCTGGGGTTGTCCTGGTCATTAGCCTAGTGCTATTGCTAGTCATAACCCTCATTTCTATTTCAGGCTTATCGGATGGTGCGATTCAAGAAAAAATGGCAGCTAACTCCCAACAATCAAATCAAGTCTTTCAAAATGCCGAAGGTGCTGTTTCTCATGCGCTGATACTTATTAACGGTTTACCAAATGTTGCAGGATCGAGCACCGCGTTAACGAGAGCAATAGCTGATGGTGTTCCTGTCAAAATTGTTGATGCGCAACTAACTAAGAGTGGATTAATGACCGTTTCAGTAACCTATACCCATCAAGATTACAATGGCTTAAAACCAGGGGTTTCTCTTAACGCCGACGAGAATGAAATGATGATTGGTGAGACCAGATTTAAATTAGAAGGTCGTGCCACCATGGCTTCATCGGGTGCAGTATCGGTGATTAGCCAAGGCATCAGTTATGAATAAGGAAATTAACCCATGAACATAGTAACTCGCAAGCTAGCATACTTTATCCTCGGACTAGGACTGCCTTTAGCGACACTACAACCTGCTTATGCCGACGATATAGAGATATTTTCTGTTGGCTCTGCGGTCACGCCAAAGATATTGATGATCCTTGATACTTCGCTATCAATGGCCGACCCTGTCAGCAATAATGAAAATAGATTAACCCACATGAAAAGAGCGATGAAGAGTTTCATCGAAAGTGCCGATGGCGTTCACGTTGGGATTATGAGGTTCAACACACGAACTGGGGCCATGGTTTACCCTGTTTCTAATCTAACTGCACAAGTCACTGAAACTATTAGCTCACTTAATCGACCATTAACCGCCAATAAGAATCATGCCTATCAATCTAAAACTGGCAGGTTGAGCATTGAAACTGTCGATTGGCAATCCTCGATGTCACTGTCAAGCGAGGGTAAAATAGGCATGCGCTTCACTAACATTGTGATCCCACAGGGGCATGTAATAACCAAGGCATACCTCGAATTAATTCCAACCTCGAGCAGCTGTAAAAGCTATACCTATGATGATTATTATCGAGATTGGACCACTGACTCCAACTGTAAAATAAAATTCACAGTCCATGGCGATAAAACTCCAAATTCTGTTGATTTTTATACCAAAGATATGAGCATTAGCAGCCGCCCGCCAACGACAAAGATCACAGCGCATCAAATTACCACTTGGCAACAAAGTGTCAGCAATAACACTTCGGTTGTGGTCAATGGTTTGGCACTCATCATCAAAGAAATCATTGACCAGGACGGCTGGAAAAAAGGTAATGCCTTATCGCTAATTATCGACACAAAAAAAACCGATAACTATCTATCTACTACAGGTTTTAACATCCATAATGTTATTGCTGGATTTGCCCCTACTCTCTTCATCGAATTTACCCCCTATGAGCGTACCATTAGTGTAAAAGATAAAATGCTCGAAGCATTAGAAAACCAAAAGATGACCAACTATACCCCGATTGTGCCAGCCTTATTTGAAGCGGTTAAATATTTTCAGGGTGCCAACATCGATAGTACTCATAATACAGGTATCAGTCGAACCCGGAGTGCTCCTAACAATACGATCATCAACAAGCTGCATGAACGGGTCGCACACCCTCAAAGTTTTAATAATGGATCAACCATTTATCCGCCAAGCTGTAACGTAGGGAATTTAAATTCTACTCAATGTCAAAATATTTCGATTGAGTCAACAGCCCGATATATTAGTCCACTAACTAGTACCTGCAATGACGATGAGGCTGCAATTGTGCTTTTAACCGACGGTGATGCCACTCTTTATAATGGCGGAACATGGTGGAGTAATATGCGAACTGATATCCGTACTCTTACGGGGGGTAGCTGCACCAGTAGTCCCTCGGCACAAGCCTGTGGTGTCAGACTAGCAACCAAAATGGCCCAGGGTATTCTGGTTAACAACGCCGCTAAAAAAATTAGCCTGCATACCATTGGGTTTAACACTGCCAACGATTTCTTGGACGATTTGGCTCAACAGGGTGAGCCCGCTCCCGCAGTACCTAGTCGCTACCATAGTGCCACCAACTCGGACCAATTGTTAACCGTATTCAACGAAATTAAAAATAGTGTTTTAACCGATACCTCGACCTTTGCCAATAGTGCGGCATCTGTTAGCACGTCGAATCGGCTACGTCACAACGATACTTTATACTTTGCTTTGTTTGCGCCTGGAGACAAATCATCATGGGCAGGTAACTTAAAGCGTTATCAACTCCATGCCAACGGTGAGATTTATGATAATTCAAATCCACAACAACCAGCCACCGATGATGCTGGAATATTCATCGATAGTGCCAAAAGTTTTTGGAGTTCCACAGCTGATGGGTCTAACGTCGCTCAAGGTGGGGCTGTAAGTGTATTAGCCAATAATAGTTCTCGTAATATTTATATTAATGCTGGCACAAGTAGTGCCTTAACCAAACTAGCTAATACCACAACGGTAAAAGACGCTCTGACTCCTAGCGTCTTTAACGTCAGCGACACGACTGAGGCAGAAGCTTTAATTGAATGGATGCTCAGCAATAAAACCATTGCTGATCCACTGCATTCAACCCCGACAGAAATCAGCTATTCAAATAAGAATCCAGTCATATTTTTTGGCGATAACCAAGGCTACCTGCATGCCATCGATTCAGCAACTGGTAGTGAATTGTACGCCTTTATGCCTCAGGAGCTATTGAGCAATCAACAACACGTCAAAGCTAATCTGGCGTCGGTTAATGGTAATCATATCTATGGTATGGATGGCGAAATAGTTCAATGGCAAAAATCAGATGGTACTAAATATATATACAGCGGCATGCGCCGCGGTGGCTCTAGCTATTACGCGTTAGATGTCACCACGCGCGACACGCCATCACTCAAATGGAAAATAGACCCTAGTTCCTCGGGTTTTTCAAGACTAGGTCAAACCTGGTCGAAGCCAGTTAAAACTAAAATAGTACTAAGTGGTACGACCCGTGACGTGCTTATTTTTGGCGGTGGCTACGATCCTGCACAAGATAATTCAAATACTAGAACAGCCGATAACAAAGGCGTAGGCGTCTATATTGTCGATGCTGATGACGGCGAACTTCTATGGTCAGCCACTGCTGCCAACAGCAGCAACCCAGCGATGAAATACAGTATTCCATCGGATGTTAAAGCGATCGACATTGATGGTGACGGTGCGGTCGACCAAATTTATGTTGGCGACATGGGGGGTCAACTATGGCGTTTCGATGTCACCAATAAAAGTGGTAGCAATGCAATCACTTACGATGTCATTGCCAACATAGCAATTGATGCTAGCGCCGCTAACAATCGCCGATTTTATCACGCACCAGATGTCTCAGTGATGAAAGGTCATGGTGGTCAAGTGTTAGCCGTTGCCATTGGATCAGGTTACCGCGCTCACCCAAACAATGGGGTGATTCAAGATAAATTTTATATGTTTAAACAGCCGCTCAAGATTGAAGGCAGCTATCCAAGCCTAATAGTTCAAAGCGATTTATTTGATGCCACCAGTAACACCATCGGACAAGGTAGTGATGGGGCTGTGAATATTGCATCTAATGCGCTCAACAATGCCGATGGTTGGTATCTGACACTAAGCAGTGGCGGTGAAAAAGTATTGGCGTCGAGCCTCACGGTTGACCATGCTATTTGGTTCACCACATTCCAACCTTCATTAACGACGGCAGGCTGCGCCGACAGAAAAGGGACATCTCGGCTCTACCGCGTTGGTGTATCGGATGCTACGCCCGATTACCGAAAAGTTGTGCCACAAGATCCAGATCAAGCAAAGCTCGATTCAGCCAACAAGTGTCGCAGCGTTAGTTGCAACATCTCTGACCGCTCAATGATTTTACGCAACACCACCTTGCCCCCTCGCCCTGCTCTGCTTAATATCGGTGGCAAAAGACTAATTGGGGTTGGCAGTGAGTATTACCCGGCCCTCAATAATAAGACCACCAACATGTACTGGTCAAACAGCCAATAATTTAAGGTAAGAACATGAGAAAAACTAACGGCTTCACGCTAATTGAATTAATGATTGTAGTGGCAATTTTGGGGATATTAGCAACAATAGCTTATCCAAGTTATCGTGATTACATCCTAAAATCAGAACGTGCAGTCGCCCAAGCCTCTTTAGTGAGTTTAAGTCATTCGATGGAACAATTTTACAGTGAAAACAATACCTACACAGGCGCCTTAATTCCCGCGATCCATCCTGACGTGGTACCTAGCGATGGCAGTAAGGTCACTCATAACTTAGCAATAGATAGCATTGCCACTAGCGGAGCATCTTATAGCCTTAGCGCGACCTCAGTAACCGACATTACGGATATATTAACTTTAACTAGTACAGGGATCAGAAGCTGGTAATTAAAATCAGATAAAAAGTGGATTTGAACTCTATAACGCAAAAAGCCCGATAATCTTTCGATTATCGGGCTTCTCTATATAAGTGGCGGAGAGATAGGGATTTGAACCCTAGATGGGCTATAAACCCATGCCGGTTTTCAAGACCGGTGC
>JABSRU010000091.1 GCA_013214965.1 Gammaproteobacteria bacterium | reverse complement strand
AAGATAATTCAGGATAATAAGAAATAAAACCTAAAAATGAATAAAATAAAATTAATAAGAATAAGGAAAAATTATCACCTATTTTATTATATAATACTGCCTTAATACCACAATTTATTTTACTAGATCAAAAATTAATAGGTAAATAACTAATTAATCCTAATAAATCTCAATAAAAAGAAGTTATTATTATATCATGAGATAATACAAAACTAATCATAGATAATTGAAATAAAGTAATATAAAAAATAAATGAATAAGAATCTATAATACTTAAATAATTAATACTATTAAATATTACAATAGGACTAATTAAAATAACAACTGTAACCATAAATCAAGATAATGGATAAAACTTATTATTAATTAAGATTGTAATATATAAATTTAAATTACTATAGAGATTAATAGATATAAAACTAATTGAGAAATTACATGAGATAATTCAATATAATATATAGCATTTAATTATAGTTAATAGTAAAATTATATTTATTCTGTATTTATTAACTTTTAATATAATAATAAATAATCAATATCAAATAAATAATATATAATAATTATTAATAAAAACAATATATTTAATAATACATATTCAATAATTAATAATAAAAAGCATAATAATCAATAAATATAACTAGTAATGAATAAATAATTGAATTAATAATAATTAAAGATTGATCAATAATAAATAATTACTAATTAATATTAAATAAAGACTAATTATTATATAATATTGACTATTAATTAATACTGATCAATATATAATAATGACAAGAATAAATAATTTAATATACATTATTGAATAATTAATAATAACATAATAATTAATAATGATTGATATATTAATGAATAATTAATAATAACATAATTAATAATAAACTGATCTATTAATTAATAATAACAAGAATAATTAATGAATAAAACTTATTAAATATTGAATAATTGATATATAATTACTAATGATTAAATATAAATTAAATAATGCCTAATCAATAAATGAAAGAATAGTAAATAAAAAGTATATAATTAATAATAACACCCCAATCATTAAGGATTAATAAATAAATAATTACCAAAATAACTAATAAATATAACTAGTAATGAATAATTATCAATAAATGAAAGAATAGTAAATAATATATAATCGATCTTCTAATAAAAGACTAATTATTATATGTTATTGATGAATATTTTTATTTAAATGTTTTAATGATTAATAAGTAATGAATATTCGATCCATTAATAATAACTAAAATAAAGCACGAGATTATATTGAATAATTAGCAATAATTAAAAAAGGAAAAGGAAATAAAAGATAAAGGACTAATTAATATTGAATTAATAGAATAAAGATTATCATTGACAGTAAGAATTAAATAAAAACTGAATAATAAGTATATAATTGATTAGTAATATATATTGAATAATTATCAATAAATGAATGAATAGATTATTTCTGATCGACATTCTAATCGTCCTTCTCTTGATCCATTAAGAGGTGGAGATTTATTATTACCTCAACATTTACCTTGATTTCTTAGACATCCAGAAGTTTATATATNAATTTTACCTGCTTTTGGTTTAATTAGTGAAATGATTTCTAAGTTTAGTCAGTGTATTATATCTNGTAGAGATTCAATGTTAATTGCTTTATTAATAACTGCAGTATCAGGATGTATTGTTCGAGGTCATCATACTGCTTTTTATATATAATAAATAGGAAATAATGGATAAAAAGGTAAGGTAAAGTAAATAGTGAATAGAGAATAAACTATATAATATAATACCAAAGGCAGTTATGCTTTATAATTCGTGCAATTAAAGGAAAAAACCATATATTATTACCTTTCCTTAGTTAGTATTAGATATCCAATAATCAACCATAAATTAAGAGATAGAGGTTTTGATACTATTATACGTTTTGATGAGCTATTTTATTCGTTAGTCTTTAAATCATATAATATCGATTATGCTTTATGTCTTTATTCCATTATTATTAATTAATATAAAAGACACCAATTATTTCAGCTGTAGGATAAAAGGCTACTAAACAATAAAAATCATTATTATTGAAAATAAATATCATGTTTTCCTATAGTTTACACTTAATTATTTTATCTTTCCTTCACAGTTATAAAATTATAAAGATACTGTGTTTATTAAGGCTTAACTTTTTAGTTCTCCTTTTCATTCCAATTACTATGATAAATAATATTTTACATGAATTAACTAATAAAAAAATATAAAAAAGGCCCTAAAAAATCGGGCCTTTTTTAATATATTGATTTTCTTTATACTTTTTAAGTCCTTGATTACTAGAGAAATAATTTTTAGATTAACTCTTGCTACAATATGATGATAAAAACCAATAATTCTAAAATACATGATAATTTTTAACTACTAAAATAATGAATGAAACAATTAATACTAAAAAGAGCACCAATAAATCAATATACCTTAAATTCTAGCTGAATATATATAATTAGTAATGCAATGATATTGAAACTCCTATTAAACAATGATAAAGAACGAATCAATAATCTAAAAATTCCTTAAAAAATGGCATTATTTTCAGTAATAAACTTAATTTAAATAATACTAATAAAGAAACAATTAATAAAAAATATTTGAACTCGATTCTTCTTTAATTCATGCTGTGATCATTTCGTGGTATAACTATTAGAAATAATGTAACCTAAAAATTAGAGGTTTTTTTAGTGATTTCTTTATTATTAGTTCTAAATTTAATAGTATAAAAGAAATAGATAAGTAAAAAGATAATATTTGATATTCAGCTAGATAAAGGAGCAATTGGTAATGAAGAATCACATGTATTATTGTATTTTTTCCATAATTTTTTTATAATTCGTTCAAAAATTAGTTTTTATTTAATCACTTTTTTTAGATTTTCAATATTATAATTCATTTAAACTATTTTAATGTATAATCTTTTCCATTTATTAATTAATTATTCTAATATATTTATTTTGTATTTTAATTTCGGACATGACAAAACAGGAAAGGAATAACATTGAATTTTAGCTACTTTTTTATACATGGTTTTTACTAACTATTTTTTAACTCCTTTTTCTTATTTAGTTTTTCTTATTCGGTCACATCAATAACTATAGCAAAATGTATTATTCGTTTGATTTAAAGTTAGTTAGTGCCGTATTTTTTAATATTCTTAATAATTGCTTTATACTGCTGGTAATGGTACTACTAAAGAAATCCAAATAAAGAATGGAGTAAAGAAATAAATTGATTAAATCCGATTTTACATGAACAGCTATTGATAAAGATCCTAATTTTTTACAGAATTAATGCCAAAACTTAAAAAATATAGCAAAAATAATGAATATTGAATATGTATTAATTAGTTGAGTTTATTAGATTCGTGATTACTCCTTTATCCTTTGTGCGAATTGAAAAAGAATGCATTAATTATAATCAATATACAAATCCTATTTTACTTTTTTATCTATTTTTTTAGTTCCATTTTCTTATATATTTTTTTTAGATTACTTTTTCACTACTTCTATTAACTTAAAAACCAGCTCCAATTTAAAGGCCTTCTTTTCTACTACATCTTTTCTATTTAATATAATGCAATAAACTTTTCAATATAAGCTTTGTACTACATTTGATTATCTCGTACTCCTAATGTTATTGGTAATCTTGATGCTGCCGTTAAATTTTTATAGTATTAAAATTAAAATAATAAATAGTAGAAATAATAATAATGAAAATAGAAAAAAAATCATAATAAATAATAAATTTTAATTGTTTTATTGAATATATTTGATTTTATTCCAGTTTTATTAGGATTATTAATAATTATTCCTTTTCATGTTTTAGTCTGAGATATCCATTAGGAGGTAAAGTATTAATTAAAAAAGATAAAGGAAAGAGTTAAATAAAGAAAACAAAAAATAGAATGAAAAGATAATATAATTACTAAACTTTAACTAAATAAGGAATGGATTTGAATTAAGATGGTAAAATAATAAAACTAAAGGAAATAAAAAGCTATAAATTAAAATTAAGAATACTATTGAAAAGGCCTTTATCCTAATGTAATGGAAAAATTAATATAATTACTGCCGTAATTAAGAAAGGTGGTTTTGGAACGAATCAATATGAATAAGAATTAATAATTAATAAATAAAAAATTTAATATATGAAAAGTTAATCGAATTCCAAGTAAAACTAAATTATTGCTAAAAACATAAATATTAGTAATATCAATATTATTATTATTCTTAATTAAATGTTTAATGCTTTAGTTAATTCTTGCTATTTTCTTATATATTAATAACTTTGATTTAAATACCTTTTATATATCCTGTGATTATTAGTTATCTTGCTGATTATCTTGATTTAAACTTATTTTATTGGATCAATTTTTATATAATTCTATTATTGTAACGGCCTATTAATTAGTTTTGCTTTAATTCGGGATATTTTTTAGTAATATTAATAATTCTTATATTTTTTAGATTAATTATTTCAAAAGCTAATAAAAAAAGAAAAATAATAAAAAATTAAATATTCTAAAAAAAGATGATAAATAATAATAAAAATTGAACTAAAAGCAGTATAAATTTATATAGTAGAAAAAAATAGGAAAAAAGGAAGAAAAAATAAAGAAAATTAAAAAAAGTCACTAAAAAATCAACTATAGCTATAGTTGAAATAATAACAGATAAAAAAATAGCTATTTTTTTAATTATTAAACTTTTTTATTTAGAATAGTAAAAAAATAGCTATTTTTTTAGTAATTATTGGATTTTTTCCCTTCTTTTAGTTTTATAATTATCTGAATTCGTACCGAATTCCCAATGATTATCTGCTTAATTTATGATATGTCAGTTTTACAAGAGGCTATGTTTAATATTAGTTCTTATTCTTATATATAAAAATTTAGCACAATAGAAATAAATATTAATAATTAAAAAATAAAGAATGTTAAAAAAAGGAGAAAAAAATGACGAATCAATAAAGAAAGCTTAATATAAATTAGTGGATTTCTGGCCTAAAAAAATTGGTAATTTTTTTTGATTTTTCCAAATAAAAATACTAGAAAAAAAGGTAATAAAGAAGGACTAATAATTAAATAGAACAATCAATAAATGGATTTTAATTAATCATTAATTATCTTGAAAATACGGCCGTTAACGGCCTAAAATATTAAAAATATTACTAATTAATATTGATTTATTAGTTATTAATTGACTTTTATTCGATATTTTTTTTATAATTTTTTAATTTTTAAGGTTTTATTCTTTATTAGGGCCGTTTTTAGTTATTTCTGGATATTTTTTAGCTTTTTATTAAATTCGGAACGAATTTATAGGGCCTATTTTTTTATCATGAAAATCGAGGTACGAGATTATATAGAAATCAATAAGAATAATAGAAAAAAAATTGCATTTTTTTATTGGGAATTTAATTAGTAAAAATCAATTAATCCTGGATTTTTTCAAATATATATTATCTAACAATTAATCCTTTACCCCTTTAGTATAATGGAGGAATTAATCCTAGTAATTAAAATTTCATTTCTAGATATAGCATACGCGAATTAAAAGGGAATTAATCAATAACATTGAGGTGCTAAAATTAATTACTGTAACAATAGTATTGGAGGAATTATGATTAGTAGTGAAAATTTACACGTCCTTTTCAATATCTTGTTCTTATTTTAATAGTTTTATACTGTATTAAGATTAATACCGAATTAAAGTTGAAGAAAAGGCTTTATCTATTAGTATGTTCAATATCAATATCATTATTTATTATTAATTATAATTAATAATAATCATTCTTCATAATAAATAAAATCAATAATAATACTGGAGTTTCTTTAATTATTAGTCTTTGAATGAAAAGATGTCACGTGACTAATTGGAAGACAGCCTAATATATTAAGCAGAAGGTGTTCCAATAAAAATAGGCAGCCTAATATTGAGCAGAATTTATTAGGTTTAATATATGCAGCGTCAAAATAGGTAAAATAATAGTTTTTAGCTGGTTAAATAGTCTTTCCTTTATCTTCTTTTAGTTTTATAATTATCAAAAATAATGATTATCTGCTTAATTTATGATATGTCAGTTTTACAAGAGGCTATGTTTAATATTTTTAGTCTTTATGAATAATATAAATACTGCCGTTAAACTAATCTAAATTAATGTAGAATGAATATATTATTAGTTTTAA
>JABSRU010000090.1 GCA_013214965.1 Gammaproteobacteria bacterium | reverse complement strand
CAATGATTGCGTGGGGCGCAGTAGGGCAATGAAATCAACATGCGGCGCATCGAAGCCCGTGGTTAATACCGCGACATTGACTAAAAACTTGATTTTTTGCGCTTTGTAATCGTTAATAATTTGATCGCGGTCTTTATTGGGGGTATCCCCTAAAATCATCGCGTGGGATTGTTTATGTTGGGCTAAATAGCCAATGATTTCACGGGCATGATCAGTGGTCGCCGCAAAAATCATCACACCGAGGCGGTCATGAGCCAGCTCGACCACTTGCTCAATAATCGCCTTGGTGACTCGGTGATACTTAGTCAGTAAACTATTCACCTCACCGGCTTGGTAACTTCCTAATTTATTGCTTTGTAAACTGGCAAAGTCGTAATGAGCAATAGTAGCGTCGATTAAATTAGGGGTGGTTAAATAACCTTGCTTAATCATTAAACCCAGTGGCATGTCAAAAATACAATCGACAAAGGGGGTCGGTAAATCGCTTCGGATAAAACCATAATAGTGACGCTGGTAAATCCACCCGATACCCATGCGATACGGCGTGGCGGTTAACCCGAGTACTTTAAGTTTGTTATTGCGCTTTTTGAGTTGGCTAATTATTTGTTGATATTGATTTTGGGCTTTATTCTTATCATCCGTGTTACTGATGCCAATACGATGGCATTCATCAATAATAACCAGTGAATAATATTCGCTAAAATCCGCTAAGTTAGGGGCGGCCGATTGTATGCTGGCAAAGGTCACCTGATGGTCGAGTTGTTTTTTTCCTAAACCCGCCGAATAAATTCCCGCGACTAAATCATAGCTTTGGTATTTTTGATGGTTTTGCTCGACCAACTCTTTAACATGGGCAAGCACTAAAATTTTATGCCGGGCCAACCGTGCTAATTCACTTATCACTAAGCTTTTACCGCTACCAGTGGGCAGCACGATAACCGCAGAATCATCACTGGCTCTAAAATGTTTTAGTGTTGCTTCAACAGCCTGTTGCTGATAAGGACGTAATTGATAAGCCAATTTAATCGCTGACCACGAGCTTGTTTTTGGCCTCGATCCATTGCGCCATGTATTTAGTACTTTTGTGACCGTGATGCCTTAGCATCATCCCTTGAAAGTTATTCAGACGATGACTGGCTAAGTTAGCGCGTAATTGGGCTATTTGTTGTAACAGGGCATGACCGAGTAAGGTTTTATTATATTGCTGATAAATAATACTATCGCCATTTTCTACCGCTTGTTGCCACGCTTGCTGATCGTTATACAAATGTGTCGCGAGATAAGCAAAAGTACTAGGGTCGTCACTGACCGCTCCACTCCAAGCTAATTGACCGTGCATAGACTCACTGCCGATAGTTGTGGTGACGTTTGGCGTGCCGTTAAGCATCGCATCGGCTAGTTTGCCTTTAATTCCGGCACCAAAACGCAGCGGTGCAATACAAACTCGCGCTTGCGCCATCACTTCATGAGCATCTTTAGCCCAGCCTTTAACATAAAACCCTTGTTTAGGGTTATTTAATGCCATCGCTTTTGCTGGCGGATAAGCACCATAAACATGGAGGTTAGCCTTAGGCAACTGCTTGCGGATCAACGGCCAAATAGTGTCTTTAAGATAACGTACCGCATCCCAATTAGGGGCATGGCGAAAATTACCGATGGAGATAAAGTCATGACGTTGTTCAAAGCTCAATCGTGGTTGTGACAATTGCTGAGGGTCGAGCATAAAAGGTAAATGGTGCAGCAAACTGCTATCTATTCGATAGTGATCGGTTAACAGCTTCATTTCATGGCTTGAGATAATCAATGAGAGATCACAGCGTAATATCGCGGCAATTTCTCGCAGCGCAATATCTGAGCTTAAATCCTGTTGGTTAACTTCGCGTTGTTGCTTAAAAGCACGATGTCTGGCGTCACGTAATGAATGTAAATCTTCGGTGTCAAGAATACGTAATGCATCTGGGCAGTGTTGTTCGACCCGCCAACCAAATTGTTCTTCCATCATAAAACGATCAAACATCACGATATCGGGTTGTAATTCACTGATGTAGCGATCAAAACTGCTGTTGTTCAGTTCAATTGCTACCGTCTCAATTTCAAGCGGGCTTAAGTCGGCCATATGATCAGAACGCGCCGCCGGGCTGGCAAAAGTGACTTGCCATTGCTCGGCACGAAAAAGCGCCATTAGCTCCATCATTCGAGTGCCAGCGGCTGAAGAGTTAGGCTCTGGCCAGACATAGCCAATAATTAATACATTTGTCATAGGGTATAAGCTTGAAGTTATCTTAGATGAATTGTATCTTGAACTGGCGTTTGAATATAGCCTGTCGGGCACTTTTGATTTAGAATTAGGGTTTAAATTGTTAAGTAGCCGTGATGTATCCTCTAAATTATATTGAACCTGTCTTTCGACCACCGAGTGAATGGAAGAGTTTAATCTTGCAAGTGACCAATGGTTGCTCTTGGAACAAGTGTTCTTTTTGCGATATGTATACGGATCAAGACAAGAAATTCAAACCTAAGCATCTCGATACCATCGAGCAAGAAATCATCACCGTTGCGCAATCAGGCTTGCCCACTAGTCGGGTTTTCCTCGCCGACGGTGACGCAATGATGTTGCCCTTTAAACGATTAAAACACATTCTTGAATTGATAAAATTACACCTGCCACAAGTGACTCGTGTGTCGAGTTATTGCCTACCTCGTAATTTAACCAATAAAACCATTGAACAGTTAACCGAGCTTAGAACGCTCGGTTTAAAGCTACTGTATATTGGCTGCGAAAGCGGTGATGATCAAGTATTGGAGTTAATCAATAAAGGTGAAACTTATCAAAGTTCTGTGGTTGCCCTTAATAAAATTAAGCAATCGGGGATGAAAAGCTCAGTAATGATCTTAAATGGTCTTGGTGGGCCAGAATTTTCACAACAACACGCAATCAATTCAGCACGACTCATTAATGAAACGCAGCCAGATTTTTTATCGACCTTAGTGGTCAGTTTTCCTTTGGGTGAAGAACGTTTTGCACAAAACTTCAGTAACAACAATCATCAGCCATATCGTCAATTGAATCAGCAAGAGCTGTTTAAAGAAATGGAAATGTTACTGACCACACTTGAGTTAGATAAAACCATTTTCAGGTCAGACCATGCCTCAAATTATTTAGTATTAAAAGGCGTGTTAGGCAAAGACAAACAAGCGTTGTTACAGCAGGTTAAACAAGCTCAGGAGCAACCTGGATCAGTTGTATTACGGCAAGAATGGGAAAGAGGGCTGTAATTTATGATCACCCTTAGGAGTTTTAAAAATTCAGATATTGATCTATTAGTTTCATATTTAAACGATAATGAGGTTACACAATATATAACCGGTGCCATTCCTCAGCCGTATACTGAAACTGATGCTCAGTGGTGGGTCAATAACAGCATGAACTCTGAATTTACCAAAGCTGTCGAGTTTAATGGGACATTTGTTGGCTGTATTTCAGCTAAAAGAGGGGAGTTTGAATATAGCCGCAGTGCTGAATTAGGCTATTGGATTGGTAGAGAGTTCTGGAATCAAGGCATTGCGACACAAGCGGTGCAAGAGTTTACTGAGTTGCTCTTTAAAACGACTAACATTGTTCGGTTATTTGTCTCTGTTGTTTCGATTAACACGGGTTCTATTCGAATTTTAGATAAAAATGGCTATGTTTTGGAAGGTATCCTTAAACAATCATCGTGTAAAAACGAGCGGTATTACGATGAACATTTGTTTTCGAAGATAAAGCTTATTATTGAGTCCTGAGTTTTTTCTTAAATGTTGTATACTTGTGTTAACTAAATAATTTATTTTAAATAACGGATATATATTATGAAAAAACTGCTGATACTTTTAACTGTCTCTACATTAACTATCCCTGTGCTAAGTAGCTCAGCTATAGCACAGGAAGCAAGTTGGCTTGATAGCTTGAAAAGCCTTATTGGCTTGGATGATGCCAAAGAACAAAGTGTTGACGCGGTAAAGTCTGCATTACCAAGCTCTGCTGGTTTAGTTGATATGTTAACTAGCTCATTAAATGTTAACACTGAGCAAGCATCTGGTGGCATGGGCGCGATCTTAAACTATGTCAAAAGTAATGTATCAACAGACCAATTTAGCCAGCTTGCTAAATCGTTACCCGGTGTTGAAGGGCTTGTTGGTCAAATGCCTGATATTAGTAAACTTAGTTCTGGTTCGAGTGAAGGATTAGGTGGTTTACTTGATAAAGCATCAGAATACAGTAGTTCATTAAAGTCGATTAACAATGTCAAAAAGCAATTTGAAGCGTTAGGGTTAAAACCTGAAATGATCAGCAACTTCGTTGATAGTGCTAAAGGCTATTTGGATACTGATGGCGGACAACAAGCCAAAAAAGTGTTAACTGACGGTTTAAGTAACCTATTAGGTTAATGTTATTGCTCGGCTGAGAAAATTATCTTCTCAGCCATCATCAATTAATGACTATTCTATAAAACATATCTTGTGGCAGTATATCTAATTCAATGTTCTGATTTTTTAGGTTGTTTTTTGCGCGATCGAAATTCAAGTAATAAGCATTTCTTGTGTCGCCAATCTATTATTGATAATTTACATTCGTCGACAAAATGTCTTGATTTTAAATTGTGTTTTTATATGAATTCGTTCTTTACTACTGTGTCGTCCCAGCCTATTACAGAGGAATTAATAGATGCGAAAGGTAAATGGATTTACCCTAATTGAGTTAATTATTGTCATTATCATTCTTGGTGTTTTGGCCGTTACAGCAGCACCAAAATTTATTGATATTAGCGCGGATGCCCAAGGTGCGACAATGAAAGGGGTTGCTGGTGCAATCAATAGCGCAAAAAAATATGGCGTACGCGTCTGCCGCCATTAAAGGTAAGCAAAGAGATCTAGGCCTTGGCATTACCGATACATTGGTCTTTGGCTATCCAAAGGCGAATAAAGGCAGCATCGAGCAGTGGACCGAAATAAGTTTACATCGGGATGGTAAAAGCGGCGATTTTGATTTTAAACGTCAAACAAGTCCGCACAAATTTATCATATTCCCAAATGGTATGACTGAAAATGACGATTGTCTCGTCACTTATGTTCAAGCAACAGCAACAACTATTGCGAGTGTATCTTTTACAATAACGGGTTGTTAGTGATAAATACACATTGCTGACATTTAATGTAAAAAATTCATCAATATTATTTCTAATACGTTATTATCTACGTTAGAACAGGGTAACGTCGTCAAAAATCATTAATTCCTTAGAGCTATAAATCAATATCATGACAAGAAAAACATTAAGTTTGAATGTGAAAAGAACAAAAGTCGCCAAACCAGTCGCCCAAGTGGTCAAAGAAGTATCTCATGTTGACCCTCAAAAGCGTTTTTTAAGTGGCGTAGCCATCAATCCTTATCAGTGTATTCGTTTAGAATTAGGCTCGAAAGAACTCTCCATGCGAGCGATGGATTTGTTCACGCCAATAGGATTGGGGCAGAGAGGTTTGATTGTTGCTCCGCCAGGCTCAGGCAAGACGACTATGTTAAAACATATTTGCCAATCGGTGGGGGCTGCTTATCCCAAAATAAAGCTTTATGCATTACTCATTGATGAGCGCCCAGAAGAAGTGACTGATTTTAAGCGCAGTGTGCCGGCAAAAGTATACGCGTCTTCCACAGATGAAGATTATGCCCAACACGTCCGCGTCGCTAATGAACTGATTCAAATCGCACGTCAGGAAGCTGGCGAAGGTCATGATGTCATGATTGTTATTGATTCTCTGACCAGGCTCACACGAGTACATAATGCTAGTCAAAAGAGTAGCGGCCGTACCATGTCAGGTGGGCTTGACTCTAGAGCGATGGAAATGCCCCGAAAACTGTTTGGCGCCGCTAGAAAAATTGAAAATGGAGGCTCGATTACCATTCTAGCGACCATACTTGTTGATACTGGCAGCAGGATGGACCAAGTAATTTTTGAGGAATTTAAGGGCACGGGTAATATGGAAATCGTTTTATCACGAGAGGCTGCAAATCAACGGGTTTTTCCCGCGCTGGATATTGCCAAAAGTAGCACACGCCGTGAAGAGCTTCTGCTCAATTCAAAAGAACTGCAAAAGGTAACTGTATTGCGAAGGGCACTTACTAGTCTTAAACCTGTAGAGGGTGCTAAAAATCTTGTTGAGTTACTTGAGCAATACCCGACTAATGCTGAACTTTTGAACGGTTAGTTACGGTTATTTGAACGTTTAGGAAGTAAAATCAGTGTGTTGTGCGCTTGAATGAGTTAGCTAATAAGTCGTCATTTACTGAATAACATCGAGGAAAAATGAAGCTAAAAATCACACCAGAAGACTATGCAATTTTAGAAAGTGCAATTAAACGCACCATAGCCCGCACTGGCCTCAGCTTAGACAATTACACCTCTCTTGGTTTAACGGCCAAACGCTACCGATCGGATATGCTAGAACAGTCAGGGATCAAGATAGGCGACGGCATCAATATTGACGGTGATGTGAATATTTACGCCTATGCCAACAAAAAACACATTGATACAGCTCTACGTAAAATCACCAAAACCAAATAGCACCACTATTACTATGTCTCATAGCGTGATAGCGATTTTTGAAATTTGCTAACGCGCAATAGTAAGATAGAATATCAATAAAGATATAAATGCGGTCAGGTTTTTTTAATCTATTTTCTAATGAATAATTAACTGAAACCACTCACTTGGCTGACAGGAGTATCAAGTTTCCGTATTTCTACCGCTAATACGGAAACTTTCCGCCTTTCTACAGAATAATAATTATC
>JABSRU010000089.1 GCA_013214965.1 Gammaproteobacteria bacterium | reverse complement strand
GCGTCAATGATTGAAATTTCGAAACAACGAATATGCTTAAGCATTGCATCGGTAGTTACCAATGGTTGCAATTGCCAATCAGAAGCCTCAAAACAGCTGATTTGCTGCATCAACAGTTGATACTTTAGTTCGGGGTCATCATCGGCCACAAAGCTTAATCGTCCAGTTAGGTGAACCACTTGGTAATTCCAAGTGGGCACCACAAGCTCGTTGGTAATGCTCGGTGACACATAACCGTTATCACCTGAAAATACGACAACCAGTTCAGGATGATCATTCAATGCTGCCATGAGGGAATTTTGTACTGAAATATGCCCGGTTAATCGCCCTCTTTTCTGATCATAAACCAAGGGAATATAAGTTATTTTTTTCGCTAACGGCTCAGTGCTAACCAGCATAATTTGTGCTAATGGATTTTGTTTAATGAGCGGAAGGTAATCGATTGGTAATTTATCGCCACCCCGCGCGAGTAGCTGAGATTTTATTAGCGGCCATTCTCGATCAATCATACTAAATTGCGCCGTATCTCGAATATCGCCATTCACTAAAATACGCTGGTGACGAATAACTCCCTCAAAACTTGCACCGAGTCGCAAGATCGCCTGACGAGACTGATGGTTTTGTTGATGGGCTCTAAATTGTACTCTAATTGCCCCCAATTGCTCAAAGGCATGTTTAAGCAATAAATATTTAGCATGAGTATTTATATAACTGCGCTGAAACGCTGGGTCAATAAAAGTGAAACCAATTTCAATACCACTGTTTTCCAAATCAATGCTGCAGTATCGAGTGCTGCCAACCAATTGACCTGAATCTAGATCGATAATAACAAAAGCAACATGCTGACCCGTTTCAACTTTATCTAGTGCTAATTGCAGCCAAGCTTTCGTCGTGGATAAATCACAACAATGGTGATACTTAACCCAAGTCCATAATTGTGGATCTTTTGCTGCCTGATAAAACGACGGTAAATGATCCATTGATAACGGCTCTAACTTTACCTTGTCACTGCTTAACGTAATCGAACGTGGTTGTTTCATGATTTAAACCTCAAATAAAATAATTTGAATCATTGTGACCACTACTGGTATATTTTAAATAACCAAACTAAACAAAAGCACTAGACCAGTGAAGCAACTTAACTTATCACTTGAGTCACGAAATGGCGCAAAGTATTTGCAAATTAGCGCCGCGCTACGTGATGCAATCAGGCATTGCCAAGTGCTTCCTAGTGAACAATTACCGTCGGCACGAGAACTAGCGGCTCAACTCAACACAAATCGCCACACCATCATGGCCGCCTATGCAGAGCTCATCGCCGAAGGTTGGATCGAATCGATTGAGCGACGTGGCTATTTTGTCAACCGAGCGCTGCCCATCGAAACCAGCACCCACAGCGCAGAGGTTACAAATAACAGCACACCGTTTCAGTGGCGTTTTACTAAAACCTTATTCCCGACCGAGAAAAACATTGCCGCCAACTTTCAATATAACTTTGCCGGCGGTAATCCTGATATAAACCTATTTCCTTTTAAGGAATTTAAAAACCATTTAAATGATGCGATGAGTCGCCCAGATTTGGTCAGCTTGAATTATGGCAACAACCAAGGGTTTGAACCATTAATCAAGCAGATAAAAATATACCTACGACGAGCACGCTCATTAAACCATCGTGAAATCGTGGTCACTAATGGCTCCCAAGAAGCGCTATACATTCTCGCCCAAATACTACTAAGCAGAGGCGATGCCGTTGCCACCGAAGCGATGGGCTATCGTCCGGCGTGGCGCGCCTTTTTAAGTTCAGGGGCCACTCTTGTTGGCATCGATCAAGACGAACATGGCATGATCCCCAGCTCATTAGAGCAAGCGATTAGCGCCCATCACATTAAAATGATTTATTTAACCCCGCTCCATCAATACCCCACCACAGTGACCTTGCCCATTGCCCGTCGAATGGCAATTTACAAAATTGCAGCAAGTCATCAAATAGCAATTATTGAGGATGATTATGATCATGAATTCCACTACCGCTGCCAACCCTTAGCACCAATGGCCAGTGACGACCCTCAAGGGTTGGTCATCTATATTTCAACCTTTTCAAAAATCATGTATCCCGGGGTTCGACTCGGATTTATCGCAGTCGATAAAACATTAGCCCAAGCCATTGTCAGTTACCGCACCTTAATTAATCATAAAGTCAGTATTCCACAACAAGATGCATTAGCACGTTGGATGGCCAGCGGTGAGTTTGAACGCTACTTACGAAAAATAACCAAAATTTATCAACAGCGACGCGATTTTATGTGTGATGAATTGAAGAAATATATAAACAATGGAAAAATAATAAACTTTAAGCAGCCTGATGGTGGCATGGCGATTTGGATCAATGTCGGAAGTCATGCCAAACAGTTAGTTAAATATGCGGTCAAAAATCAAGTATTCATCCAAGACCAAGCCCATTTTCAACTCGATCCCATCAGCAGCCAAAACCACCATATTCGACTGGGGTTTTCCGGAATGTGCCCACAAAAAATCAAAAAAGGGCTTAAAATTATCTTTAATCACGGTAATTGATAAAAATAACGCTTAAAATGGCTTGGTTACTGGCTTTCTTAAGCTATTTTGATTAAATTAACCCTTTATTGTTATTAACTACTAAATGGACTATTCCGATGCTAGAGACAGCCCTGCCAAAACTAGAGCAGCTTATCGAACAATTACTAGTAAAAAACCAGTCATTGCAACAAGATGTTACTCGTCTTACTGAACAAAATGAGCAGCTTAACAACAAATTAACTTCATTAACTGAAGAGAATGAAACACTTCAGCTTGAAGCCCTTGAGCAAGAAGAAAAACATGATTCAACATTGAATAAAATCAATGCGCTACTAGGTCGACTTGAGCAGGAAGCTTAATGAGCCAACAGCTAGAAATTATGTTGCTTGATAAGAAAATGATTGTTGCTTGTCCGGAAGGACAGGCTGCAGCACTGCTTGAGTCAGCGGATATATTGAATAAGAAAATGTCAGAAATGCGTCAAAAATTGCCGACCACCAGCCTGCTGAATGTCGCGCTGATGTCTGCGCTCAATATTAGCAATGAATTAATCAATGTTCGGCAGCAACATCAAGACAGTGATCACGCAATGGCACAGTCACTGATGAATTTGGCAACCACCATCGAAAAAACACTCTCAACAGATAAGTAACGTCATAGCAAAGTCATGATAAATAATCTATTCTAATGGCTGGTTCTCCCTGTTTAGGAATATTATTTTGACTGATTATATCAACCAGTTACTGGCTCAATACCAACCATTAACTCAATATCAATGGCTTGATAGTGCAATATTAGTCACTGTTATGTTAGTTATCAGTTTTGTCATCGATAAAATAGATCGTAAAATTCTGTTAAACCTGCTGCATAAACTATTGGATAAAACATCCCCGGCACTATTTACCCTGTTAGACAAATATCAAGCTTTGGCTAAAATAGCCGCCATTATTCCACTCATTATTATTTCGTTATTAACGCCGATAGCCCTCAATAGCTATCCTTGGCTCGCCAGTTTAGTGCTCACCATTTGCAATATTGCGATTCTCATTAAAGTAGCACTGTTCTTATCTGCCTTACTCGATGTCGTATTAGGTACGGCAAGACAACATGGTTTAAATAAGAAATTACCGATCAAAAGCATTATTCAGTTGATCAAAGTGGCATTGTGCATCATTACCATTATCTTAACTATATCAATGGTCCTTAATAAATCACCACTGTATTTCCTCAGTGGTTTAGGCGCAATGACCGCGGTTTTATTATTAGTGTTTAAAGATACAATTTTAGGGTTCGTGGCGGGTGTACAACTTGCCGCTAATCAAATGGTCGGCCGTGGCGATTGGATAGAAATGCCAAAGTATGGTGCCGATGGCGAAGTACTTGAAGTTGCACTCACCACAGTACAAGTACAAAATTGGGACAAAACAATTACCATGATCCCAACCTATGCGCTCATTACTGATTCATTTAAAAATTGGCGTGGCATGGAGCAATCTGGCGGACGCCGGATTAAACGTTCCGTTAATATTGATATTAATTGCATCAAATTTTTAGATCAGCAGCTGCTTGATCATCTAATGAAAATCACCAATATAAAAGATTATTTAGTCCAAAAACAGCATCAAATGGACTCAAACAATAAGCTCATTGATGGTGATCTTAATATCACAGCAAACGGTCGCAAGCTCACTAACGTTGGGACATTTCGTGCGTATCTTGAGTTTTACTTACAAAATCATCCGATGGTTAATCGAGAAATGACCTTAATCGTTCGGCAATTACCGGCCACAGAATATGGCTTACCCATTGAGCTCTATTTGTTCTGTACTGACCAAAGTTGGGCACCCTATGAAGCCGTTCAAGCAGACTTGTTTGACCATATTTATGCGGTGTTACCGGAATTTAATTTACGCGCCTTTCAAAATCCGACCGGACATGACTTTCAGCAATTACGCCAACCAACTCAAGGAATGAACCAGTGAGAACCTTTATTTTTTTGACTTTATTGTTTAGCGCCAACTTATTCGCGCACAATGACAATAACCATCAGGCTGAAAGCTCCATTCGAGCGGTAATGGCCGCGCAACAAGCCGCATGGAACACCGGCAACCTCACTGAGTTTATGGCCGGTTATTGGCAAAGTGACAAGCTGCGTTTTGCCTCTGGCGATAGTTATCGCCACGGCTGGCAAACCACGCTCGACAATTACATCAAAGGCTATCCAGATGCTACTACCATGGGTCAGCTAAAGTTTGATATTATTGACATTGAACAACTGAGTGATAATGCCGCATTAGTATTTGGCCGCTGGCAACTAACCCGCACTAAAGATAAGCCACAAGGCTTGTTTACTTTAGTGTTTAGGAAGTTTGGCAAGCAATGGTTAATTACCCGCGATCACACCTCAAGCGCCAAATAATCGCACCACCCATATTTTAACGAAACGAGTGATCTTATGTTATCTCAACCAATGATAGAAAAGTTAAACGAACAAATTAATCTAGAATTTTATTCATCAAATTTATACCTCCAAATGAGTGCTTGGTGTGAAGACAAAAGCTTTGATGGTGCCGCGTTATTTTTACGCAAGCATGCCAACGAAGAAATGGAACATATGAAACGTCTCTTCACTTATGTATCAGAAACTGGTGGCTTACCAATCCTTGGAGCGATCGATGCACCACCGCATAATTTTGAATCATTACGTGATGTTTTCGAACAAATCTTTGAACATGAATGCTTAATCACTCAACAAATTAATGACTTAGCCCATGTTGCATTTACGGCTCAAGATTATTCTACCTTTAACTTTTTACAATGGTATGTTGCTGAGCAACATGAAGAAGAAAAACTGTTTAAAGGGATTTTAGATAAACTTGATCTCGTTGGTAACGATGGCCCCGCAATGTTCTTGATTGACAAAGACTTTGCTTTGTTAGCAGCCAGCGGCGGCAGCAGCATCATGGCACCGGGTTCTACAGTAGTGTAGTAACCGACTTAGGCTAAGGGTATAATCCCGCTTTCCAAAAGGATGCTTGTGCATCCTTTTTTATTGTAGAGACTCTTTAGATGCAAAATTTCGACGTTATTATTATTGGTGCTGGCGCCGCAGGACTTCACTGTGCAGCAACCGCAGGGCAACGGGGCCGTCGTGTATTGTTACTCGATAACGCCAAGAAAATTGGTCGAAAAATATTAATTAGTGGCGGTGGTCGCTGTAATTTCACCAATTACAATATCGAACCTTCAGCCTTTCTCTGCACCAATAAACATTTTTGTAAATCGGCATTAAGTCGCTACACCCAGTGGGACTTTATTGCCTTAGTCGACAAATACAACATTGCCTATCACGAAAAAACCCTCGGTCAGTTGTTTTGTGACGACAGCGCTAAAGACATCGTCGCATTACTCGACGCCGAATGTCGTGATGGCAATGTCACGACTCAATTACGCACCGAAATTACCGCCATTAACAAAAATAACGAGTTGTTTGAGCTGACCACCAGCCAAGGAGCATTTTGTGCACCATCACTCGTTATCGCCACCGGCGGCTTATCGATGCCAAAACTGGGTGCGAGTCCATTTGGTTATAAGGTCGCCGAACAATTTGGTTTACAGGTGCTCGGCACTCACGCAGGCCTTGTGCCTTTTACTTGGCAAAATAGTGATAAAGAGAACTATGAATTGCTATCAGGCATTAGCTTACCGGTTAGCATGACGACAGAATCTGGGGTCAATTTTAGCGAAGACATGTTATTTACTCACCGTGGCTTATCTGGCCCTGCTGTATTACAGATATCGTCATATTGGTTACCAGGACAAGCAATTACCATCGATTTATTGCCCTATAGTAACCTCGTTGACATTATCAACGACGCTAAAATCAATCACCCCAATCAAGCGCTCAAAACTTGCTTATCACAAGCCTTGCCAAAACGATTAATTGACCGCCTCATTGAGCTCAACCTGATTAAGGACTTGCCATTGAAACAACTCGATGACAAAACCATTGCTCAGCTCAGTGATTATTTTCATCAGTGGTCAATCAAACCCAATGGCACCGAAGGCTATCGCACCGCCGAAGTCACGTTAGGTGGTGTCGACACCGACGAATTGTCGTCAAAAACCATGATGGCGAAAAAAGTACCAGGACTCTACTTTATTGGTGAAGTCGTCGATGTCAGCGGCTGGCTCGGGGGCTATAATTTCCAATGGGCATGGTCAAGCGGCTGGGCCTGCGGTCAAGATGTGTAGTTGTGTTTAGGAACAAAGTTTGCCCGATTGTCATCATGAGCAATGGTGACAGCTAATTTCTATCTCA
>JABSRU010000088.1 GCA_013214965.1 Gammaproteobacteria bacterium | reverse complement strand
TATATTTGAAGCGCCCGTATTACACGCTCAGGCGCAACATATTGCCCAGAGTCAAGGGCGAGTATTACCAGCGTTGGTTTGTTGTGAACGTCAAGCACATATGCCATTGTCGTTTGCTCAGCAAAGGCTATGGGTTGTTGAACAACTTGACGGTGCCAGCGCCGCTTATAACATGCAAGCGTTGCTGACTATTCGAGGTCAACTTAATATTAAGCAACTTGAGCTTGCTATCAACCAGCTTATTGCGCGTCATGAAGTTTTACGGACTAATTATCGTGCTTATGAAGGTGAGCCTGTTCAGGTCATTCATAGCAATGCCTGTTTTGTTCTTAAGGAGCAAGATTTACGCACGCTACCCACAGAGCATCAACAACAAGAGGTTGATAAGTCAGTGGCGACGGAAAGCGCTATGGTCTTTGATTTAGCGAATGATTTAATGTTGCGCGGTTTATTAATACGCGTTAATGAAGAAGAATATACCTTGGCTTTAATCACACACCACATTGCTTGTGATGATTGGTCGATGCAAATTATGGCTAAAGAGCTGTGTTATTTATATCGTGCATTAGCTCAAATAGACTTCACACAAGCAGAGCCAATAGATTTGCCAGCACTCCCATTACAATACGTTGATTTTTCTGTTTGGCAAAAACAATGCTTGCAAGGGAAGTTGTTACAACAAAGCCAAGATTTTTGGCAACAGTACATGAATAAAGCACCGTCATTACTGGCATTACCACTAGACTTTCCACGACCAGATGTTCGCAATACACACGGAGGACGTGTTTCATTGCATCTACCTTTAGTACTCTCGCGTCAATTAACAAAATTAGCTAATGAGCATCAGGTGAGTTTATTCATGCTGTTACTGGCTGGATATAACCTGACATTACATCGTCTGTACGGGCTCAATGATATTGTGTTGGGCACTGATTTAGCCGGGCGAACGGAAAGTCAGCTTGAAGGTTTGATTGGTTTCTTTATCAATGTATTGCCGATACGTACGCGTATAAAGGGAGATGAGCGTTTTGGTGACTGGCTGAGTGATGTTAAGCAAAGTAGTTTATCCGTTTTTGATAATCAACAGATGCCATTAGATTTATTGGTTGAGACTTTAAAGCCAGCGCGTAATAAGGCTTATCAGCCTTTAGTACAAAGTTTATTTGTGATGCAAAATGTAGAGCAGGCAGAGATTGAAATACCTGGATTGAAAATAGTCGGTCAGGCTCAGGGTCAAGGGGCAGCTCAGGTGGATTCAAAGTTTGATATGTCAATTTTTATCACTGAAACGGACACCGGAATAGAGATTAACGGTGTGTATCAGACTGCGTTATTTAGAAAGCGCACATTGCAAACGCTTATGGAGGGTTATCGTCAGATATTAGCGCAGATAGTGGCGGCTCCTCATCAATTATTGTCATCGTATGTTGTAGAAACGACGAAGGAGAAACCCATGAAAGCCATGAAAGTGGAAACGAAAAAAAAGATGCCAGGTAAAAGCAAATTGGGTAAGTTGAAGAAAATAAAGCCTTTAATGATTAAACCTAATGCAAAAGAATTAGTGAAATTATCATTTGTCGAAGAAGACAGTAACTTCCCCGTTATAGTGACTCCCGCTATGAGTGATATTGATGTTTATGGTTGGGCTGAGTCTAATCGAGAATACATAAATAAGTTACTTTCTCAGCATGCGGGCATTTTGTTCCGGGATTTCCCATTAAATAATCCACAAGATTTTGAACGTTTTGCTAATGCTATATATCCAGGTTTATATGGAGAATATGGTGATTTACCAAAGAAAGATGGTGGAGACAAAACTTATAAGTCGACGCCATATCCAGAAGAACAGATGATTTTATTTCATAATGAAAGTTCTCATTTAAACAAATGGCCAATGAAACAGTGGTTCTTCTCCGAAGTTGTTGCTAATGAGGGCGGTGCTACTCCTATTGTTGATTGTCGGGAAATGTATCGCCAAATGCCAGAAGAGATCATCGAAAAGCTAGAGCAGAAAAAATTACTGTATGTACGTAACTTTACTAAACAACTTGATGTGAGTTGGCAAAACTTCTTTAAAACCGATAGTCGGGAAGTAGTAGAGGCGAAGTGCCGTGAAGAAGGCATGGAGTATGAGTGGCTTGATAATGACGGTTTACAGACAAGAACACTTTGCCCGGCCATTATTTCTCATCCAATCACAGGTGAAAAATCGTTCTTCAATCAAATACAGTTACATCATATTTATTTCTTAGAATCAGAAATACGTGAAAGTTTGTTGAATATGGTTAGTTTACGAGGCATGCCACGTAATGTTTATTACGGTGATGGCAGTGTTATTGAAGATTCTGTTTTAGCACTTATTAGTAAAATGTATGAAGCCTGTGCAGTGCGCCTTCAGTGGCAAGCAGGTGATTTGATCATGGTTGACAATATGTTAACTGCACATGCACGTGACCCATTTAAAGGGGAACGCAAAATTGTTGTCGCGATGGGGGATATGCAAACCAGATCTCCGTTGAAAATAGCTTAATCAATAGTTAATAGTAAATAACAAATAATGAAGAGTATTAACATGAACTTTGAAGGCGTAAATTTATCACCTCAGCAAAAATTGCAATATGATCAGGTTAAAGCTGGTATTAGTGATAGTTCTCATATTGAGATAACTATTAGTGGTGAATTAAATAAAGATAAACTCAAAATTGCAGTGAAACAACTTATTACCCGACATGATGTTTTACGGAATGAGTATATTAAAACAGTCGGTTTGGTTTATCCTTTGCAAGGGGTAGCAAGCGGTGAAAGTTTATATTGGCATGAAAAAAACTTGCTTAATTCTGCTGATTTCTCATCTGTGAATGAACAATTTTTTCAAAACGAAAATACGGAACAAGCGACCATAAAGTGCTTACTTTTAAATACTGAAGAGGCTGAGTACACTTTATTTATACAGCTTCCTGGTTTGATACTTGATATTTATACTGCCCAAGAGTTAGTTGAACAAATATATCAACTTTATCATGGTGATTATGACGCCGATGAATTAAATGAGGATACAACACAATACGCATCATTTGTTGTTTGGTTAGAAGAGTTATTGCAAGATGAGGATGCTATTGAACATGAAAACTTTTTTAAATCCCTAGCATTAAATGAACAGCCATCAGGAGAGCTTTCTTCTCGGCGAGATGTAAGAGACCCCAACAAATCCAGTATTGAATATATATTACCGACAGAAGTCAAAAGCCAACTTGAAAAACTTACTGAGTCCACGGGACTAGATCTCGAACGTTTGTTACTTGCTAGCTGGATTGCTGTTTTGGCACGTATTAATGACAAAATAAAATTTTTAGTGAATTGGCAACATGATTGTCGACATGATTATGAAGAGCTTGCTCAAAGCTTAGGTTTGTTTAAAAAATCTTTGCCGTTAGCTGTTGGTATCGATATTGATAAAAGTTTTGCATATTACTTAGAACAATTTACTCAATTGACTGACGAGTATCTGGAAGCACAAGAGTACTGGCCTGCAAATGATATATTGGCAACCAAAAGCAGGTTGCCAAGCTTTGAATATATTCGTGAACGAACCATATTCTCAGATAATACACCTTCGTTTCAATTAGTTAATAACCAATGTAATAATACAGCAGGAGAGTTACATCTTCAGGTTAAAGATTCTAAACATCAGTTAGCGCTTCAGTTGAATTTTGCTGCAGGCTGTTACAGTCAAGAGCAGATGAAATCACTTTTGGCACAATTCTCAGCTTTTTTAACTAAGATTATTGTTAGCACTGAACAACCATTGTCGCATTATGAGTTAAGTAACAATATTGAACAGTCTTTTAAAATGCCAATCGTTGCGGAAAATTTAGCTTTTTCAGAGCCATCTTTATTGGATGTGATTAAGAAAAATATGAAAGGTAAAGCTAAGGAAATAGCTTTACAAGGACTGGAACAACAATATACCTATGCAGAGTTAGACAGGCTTTCTGATCAACTCGCTATGGCATTAATCACTAACGGCTCATCAGGGAAGCCAGTAGCTATTTTCTTGCCTCGTTGTATAGAAAGTATTATTGCTATTATAGGTTGTTGGAAAGCAGGTTCAGCTTATTTACCACTGGATGCTGGCTGGCCGCAAGAGCGTTGTAATACAATATTGTCTGATGCACAAGCCAGGGTTGTAGTCAGTTCTTCTCAGTTATCATTTGACAGTGATTTAACTCGTTTGGACCTAGATAATATACATAAGGACAACATACAGCAGAATAAAGATGTGACTGTTAACTTAGCGGATATTGAACCCAATAAAATGGCTTACCTGCTTTATACCTCTGGTTCTACAGGTGCGCCTAAAGGAGTGAAGGTTACACACGCCAACTTACATAATTATGTTTTGTCAGTTAATCAACAATTAGGCTTATCTACTTGTAAAAGCTTTGCTTTAACATCAACTTTAGCGGCAGATCTTGGTAATACCATGCTGTTTGCTGCATTAGTGAATGGTGTTTGTTTACATGTGCTTACTCAGGATGAAGTAACAGATAGTCGTGCTTTTGCCAATTATTTACAATGCCATGTAATTGAAGCTTTTAAATTTGTTCCTTCTCACCTTGAAGCTTTATTTACCGGAGCTGATATAAATCAGCTGTCATCGGCCAAAGTACTTGTATTTGGTGGTGAGGCTACTGATATCAACTTGGTACGTCAGATCAAACAACAAGTTCCTCAGTTAGCTATTTATAACCACTATGGTCCAACTGAAACAACGGTTGGTGTTTTATTTCATAAATATGATGAGAAAAATGATTACGAGAATACCCTGCCATTGGATCAAATAATTGCCAATAACAGTGTTGTTCTTATTAATGCGTCAGGTGTGCAGGCAAGCATAGGCGAGAAAGCTGAGCTTTATGTTAGCGGGGCAAATGTTGCAGAGGGTTATCTTAATAATCAACAAGCGACTGAGTTAAATTTTGTAAAGCTTAAGCAATATCCGCAACAAGTATTTTATAAAACTGGTGATCTCGCACGTTATACCGCAGAAGGTAAAATTCAACTGATAGGGCGAAAAGATCATCAAATCAAAGTTAGGGGCTTTAGAGTTGAGCTTTCTGAAATAGAGAGTGCACTGCGTCAGTTAGATGCAGTACGCCAGTCTGCTGTTGTCACTCATGGGGAAGGCAATCAACTGAAACTTTGTGCATTTATTGTATCAGAGCAAGAGTCCGTTGACTTAGCTGCGATTAAATCACAGTTAAATACCATATTACCGAACTACATGGTGCCACATCAGTTTCATCAGTTAGAGGTTTTACCTCAGCTACCAAATGGCAAGATTGATCGCCAACAACTACCATCACCAGATGATTTACCGAGTCAACAAAAAGAATGCATTAAACCTGATAATGAAATTGAAGAAATTCTTTTGGCTATCTGGAAGAATATTCTGGATATGGAAAAGTTAGGAGTAACCTGGAACTTTTTTGAAATGGGCGGGCATTCACTAATGGCTATTAAAGTCGTTTCTCGTATTCGTAAACTTCTGCATGTAGATTTGCCTCCAGGGATTATGTTTGAACATAGTAATATCAGGGCTTTAGCTGTAGCAGCACAGCAATTTGAAACTAAGCCCGGTCAATTGATGGCAATTGCAAAAGCCAGAAAAAAATTAGCGATACAAAAACAAAATAAAGTATTGGAAGATTGAGGGAAATCACGAATGGATTTAGATCTGCTACTTAATAATATTGATGACGATTCGTTGGAATTAGAATTAGAGTTAGAGCTGGAAAAACAGGGTTTTTCCAGCTCTGTTGAGCGGATTAAGGCAAGAGGTATGACATGTACACCTCTGTCTTATGCACAACAAAGGCTTTGGTTTTTGCAGCAATTATCGCCGGAAGGATCAGCCTATAACTCCCTGTATGTTTTTTCACTTCAGGGAGAAGTCAGTCATAGTAAATTACAAGCTGCTTTGCAGCTGCTGCTTCAACGTCATCATGTTTTAGCAAGTACTTTTGAGTCACAATCTGAATCCGTGGTTCAAATTGTACAAGAAAAATTTGTTAGCCTTGAAAAAAAAGAACTGCAGAACTTAACAACAAATGAACAAGAGGTTCATTTGCAAGCTTTAGTTAAAAAAGAGCTAAATCATGCATTTTGTTTGAAAGATGAGATCCCAATCAGGGCTTCGTTACTTTTATGTAAGGAACAACAAGCCTATTTCACGCTTAATTTACATCATATAGTTATGGATGCCTGGTCAGTTGAGGTTCTTCTGCGTGATTTTGTTGCTTGTTATCATGCCGTTTTTAATCAACAAGAATTGGCGTTAGCGCCTTTATCCATTCAATATAGTGATTACGCACTTTGGCAAAGAGAAACACTTACTGCAGACGTTATGGAACAGCAGTTATTGTACTGGAAAAACTATGTTGCCGACATTCCTTTTAAATTGGATTTTCCTACTGATTATCAACGTCCAACAATGCAATCAGAAGAGGGCGGTTTATATAAATTTTCAATGAACAGCAAGCTTTGTAAACAGATTGAAAAATATGCTCAGCAGCAAAATATTAGTCCTTTTCCTATTTTTATGGCGAGCTGGCAAATTATTTTGCAACGTTATTCTGGGCAAAATAGCTTTCTGATTGGAGTACCTAATGCCAATCGAAATCGTTTTGAACTAGAAGAACTTATAGGCTGCTTTATTAATACTCAGCTGTTTAAAGCCGACTTAGAGTCTTGTTATAGTCCACAATCATTAATTGATAATATTGCCAAAGATTTGATTCAGGCACAAAACTATCAAGATTTTCCTTTTGATCTATTGGTTGAAAAACTCGATGTAGACCGTGATCCTAGTCATAACCCTTTATTTCAGGTGATGTTCAATTATCAGAGTGATTCATTAAGCAAAAAGGCAGAAAAGCATATTCACCTTCCGGATGCTGAGCTATCTCTGGTTATGGAGCCGGAGGTCGGAGCTAAATGTGATTTAGTGTTAAATATTCATCAAAATAATGCTGTAAATATGCTTGATAGTGAATTTACCGGCAGCATCGAATATGCAACTGCATTGTTTAAAGGGGAGAGCATAGAGCGTTTAGTACAAGACTACCAGGCGTTATTGAAGCTAATCATCACAGAGCCGACGCAAGATTTACGGACATTAAGTTTATTGTCTGATGAGCAAGTAAGCGCCTTACGTCCGTTCGAGCAACAAGCGGCTGATTATAGTTTATCCCCTAGTTGGTTAGGGCGTTTTGCTGAGCAAGTTGCCGAGCAAGGCGAGGCGGTTGTAATTTATGATGCTGAAGGGACATTAACCTGGCAGCAACTGGATGAGCAAAGTAACGTACTGGCTGCTTATTTGCAGCAGTCTGGGGTGGTTGTCGATGACGTTGTTGCCATTTTAGGGCAACGTAACCGACAATTTATCGTGGCGCTGATAGGCATTTTAAAAGCGGGAGGTGCTTGGTTACCGTTAGGACCCGAGCAACCGTCAGCGCGTTGGCAGCAATTACTTGATTCAGCACAGGTGCGGGTGACCTT
>JABSRU010000087.1 GCA_013214965.1 Gammaproteobacteria bacterium | reverse complement strand
TTAATACGTTTTCAAATCGGTAAAATGGCGTACAGCTTAGACAGCATATTGCCAATACAGTTAAGTTTTAGTCGAGCGTCGGCTTATATAATCCAGCAATTATCTATCATGCCGCATTTATCACCGGGTAAAATACCAAAGGCTGTCAATGATATGTTGAGCATGGCAATATCTTTTCTATTGCCAGAACGAGGCGAGTGATAACCACTTGGTGTTTTGATCATCAATGAAGAAGTTTGGGGCATGATCGATTCACTCACAAATAACGGGACGACTTGCTGCTTTTTCACGATGCTTGGTTCTGGCTCTGCCAGTCTTTTTCGCCAGGAATAATACGTGGATATATTAATTTTTTGTTGTTTGCAGAATGCCGAAATCGTTAATCCGCTGTCTATTTGCGACTTGAAAATTGACTGCCAGTGGGTGATTTTTTCAGATGATGCCATCAGAATCTCAATGTTGAAAATATTGGGATTATTATTCTAGAAGCCCATTAACATTGGTAGGTGGGGTTAAATGAGCGCTTACCCAGTAAACACGTGGCCTTTGCCCTAATTTGCCCCATATTAGATAGAACATTAGGCAGCGCCCAACCGCCATTAGCGCTAACTTGAATGGTACGGTTAAGGATGTTGACGACACATTTTTCGTTTAATGTAATTGCAGATACTTTATTTACAACTAATGGCAACAGTACAACTGTAGCAATAAAATATTTAAACCAAACTTTCATTTTATATCCCTATAATATATCTATATCAAACAACACAAGATGAGAAAAGTGTTCTTCTCTTTCTATCTGATACATCTTTATAATCATTTCGTTTTTAGCTTGCATACCAATAAATAAATACAACCCCAAAATAGTAGCCAAAATACGATACATGCAATTAGTACAATTTTGATATTTTGCCAAGCAACATCTCTTAATACGGTAGAGTCAGCATGGTTTTCAGGGTTAACGTAAATAGTGATTAATTCGTTATATTTATATTTATATTTAAACTCTTTCGCTTTAATTAACATGTAACCGTCGTCAAACTTTTTCAGCCAACTGACGCGATTACCTGTATAAAACTGATCTTCAACCTTATATTCATATAATATTTTAGGTGAATAATAAGTATACTTAGTACGAGAACTGTTAGATGTAGTCCCTTGGCGTTCTTCAATAGAAGCGTGTAATAATTTAGCATCCACTTGGAACCAATCGCTTGAATTAAGCGACCCACTGACTCTTTGAATCACAATATTAGAAAAGATCAAAACAAACAATGACACAATAAATAGAACAAAATACACCCCTTTTCTGGCACTTTTAATCCCATCATTTCTATTCCCTGGCGTCTTAATCATAGCGAACGATTTAATCCATTCATAAAGATATTGTTATAAAAAAACAAATATCCATCTTCCCAATTACTACCGTAAATTAACTTATTCGATTTACTTTCCGCTCCAATAGCAAAAGACACCGCTTGTATCGGTAATGTTTTTTTATTTTTTGTTGTAGGTTCAAATAAAACAAAACGAGTTAAATCGCTTTCAATATAGCCAATAAGTTTAATCGACTGCCATTTATTCACTAAAATAACAAAGGCTTTGGCTGAGTACAAAACGCTTTTCATTGAGCCAGTTTTATTTTCATTAACAGTAACAACTGATGCGCCAGGCTTACCTGTCACTTGCGCTAAATATTTAGCTAACTCGGATTCGTCTGCAGAATCCACTTGCTCAGTTTCGCGTAAGAATTGACAAAAAGCTGCAGTATCCATAGTTTTATATTGTTCACAGTTAACATTTCTGTCAATAACATCACTCTTAGCATATCGAACTAAATCAAGCCGATAAATGAGTGGCAATTTCTTGCCTTTGTAAACACCACTATCCGGGTGATGTACTGTTATTTTTATAGGCTTATTTTTAAATTTTATTTTATTAGTCAAATCACCAAATACACGAGTAGACTCTAAATATGTCATTTTACTTATATCAAGTAATTCACTTGCCGGAGTATTCTCCAATAAGTCAAAAACCAAGTAACACTGTTTTTCGCAAACTACTTTTTCTTTCCAATTCATTTTTCGCTTATTCTTAGCGAATAACTGGAGTTCATAAACGCTAAATTCATCCCATTTTTGCACACCGGTAATACGAACGGACTCAAGGGAAGAAAACTTATTTAACTTCAATCGTTTACTGCTCAATTCCTGTTCGAATTTTTGCCTACTACCATCCTTGCTGGTATATAATTTTGCAATATTACTGAGCTTCTGATTTTTTAATAGCCAATAGTAATTAGCTATTACACTCTTAGGTGACGACATGTCAACCTTTTCACTAAGGATTAATATCTCACCTTTACGTGATGCGCTAATGTGTTCGCTAGCGGTTAACATCATACGCCCTTTATTGGCTACAATACTCCAATCTTGTAGCTCTAACGCAAACGTCCCAAAACTTATAACTAACATTGATATTGCTATAAAACTAAAAAAAGTATGTTTCATTTTTGTACCTTACAAATTAAGAGCGACAATCGCCAGTAGATCCCTCAGTCAGTTTTAATGGCTCAGGTTTCCATACATATTCAAAATCAAAAAATAAAAATTCAAACTTTAAGTTACTGTCAAAATAAACTTCTACGGGCTTAACTTCATAAGAACAAACGTTTGATCCTTTGCATGAATTTGTTGACGATTTAATACTTGCATCAATTCTCGCCCCTCCTTTTATGGCACGACTAACCCCTTCTGTTACTGACCAACAATGAGCGTTCGCAGACTGTTTACGACGTTCCCTACCATAGAAGGCACAGTGATATAGAGCATTATCAAAATCCCACTTCTGAAGCGCTGCGATTGCAGTACCGCCTGCAGAAAGATCACCTCCAACGAGAAATTTTGGGACAGACACTTTTATATCAATGATATTTCAAAACATTGCCCAGCGTTCACCCACAAAAAAAACCTGAATATCACTATTCAGACTTTTCTGTAACGAGGCGTTTATACGCAGAGTAAATTGTTTAATTCAAGGCGCTTGGTCGCGACGTTTAGTGTTTTCTTAAACGAGTAGTCAAGCAACGATGAAGTAGACCATTTAATCAAGCATAAATTACATCATACTACCAAAACACTGTAACACACTAATTTAAAAGAAAAACAAACACCCATAAATCAAAGTGCCCTGCATTATACCCTTGAGTTACTGACACTCTTTAATAACTGGGTTTTTCCCAAAAAATTCAATATACCTTTTAAAGCTTCAATAGCCAAAACTGGCTTTATTTTATCAAACATAGCATGGAAAAATCAGCTTTAGCCATACAAGACTATATTAAATTAGAGTGTTTATTCTCTGGTGATAACGCCCCCAGAGTGAGATATAACTGAAGATCAGTTTCACATAGGCAGATGGGCTGATTTAAAGTGGCACTGCGTACGTTGTCATGTTTCACTCCATCGATTCACTACTGCTGAGTTGATAGCATATAAATCCTTAGAAGTAAGTTCTTATAATCATTGTTCCTTTTAACCATGTAGCTGAGTGGATTTTCCTCATATTTAAATAGAGTTTCTGCCCAACGGTTTATAAAAAATATTTTTTCTAATATAGGTAGGGGATTATTTTGTTCCTTTTTTTCAAATAGTCGAGATATTCAGATCCCAAATGAATCACCAAAAATTCTTCTTCAAATTTTATTCTTCGATAAAAAGCATAAAACAATATCAATAAAGAAACAAACGTAGCGACCCAAGAATGAAACATTAAACCTGTTGCCACATAAGTGAGTAAAGCTCCAGAATAACCAGGATGACAAACATATAGGTATGGCCCTGTATCAACAACTTTTTGGTTTTTGGAAACACTAATATGCCAAGTAAAATAATGACCAAGCTCCAAAAAAGCCCAACTACGAAATAGTAAACCACATACAGCTAACGCAGCGCCAATGATGGAAATAACACCCCACTGCATAGAACCTTGGTAATCATTGAAAACAAACTCAGCAAGTACAAATATTTGTGACAAATAGACAGCCCAAATAATGTGCAGTGCTGTGCCTTTATCATGCTCATCTTTCGCCGATTTAAACGGAGAGTAGTCTGGTTGAAATAATGAAGCCAAAATACTTATCACAATCATCAACTGCACTTTACTGCTCTGCAATAAATCAGGTTGAGCAAATGAAAATGCCGAAATAAAAAGAAAGGTTAAAATGGTGCCCTTGATTAACTTAATGGCAAAGTTGTTAATGGTCATTATTAACTTCCTTTGTATTTATCAATAACACGGCCGGTAAGACCAATAAGTCAAACACTAAGGCACTAATAAAAGTAATGATTGTTAAGCTAGCAAACGTTGTATTTAACAAGAAATCTGAGAACATAAAAACGCTGAACCCAGTCACCAGGGCAATAGATGTATAGATAATAGCCTGGCCTGCTAAATTGAAGCTTACAACGAGCGCTTGTAATTTTGTCGTGTTTTGCTTATTGAGGTGTTCTTGATAATGAAAAAGGAAGTGCGTTGTGTCGTCTACAATAATGCCTAGCGAACAAGCCGCAACAATAGACACAGCCAAACCAACTTGTTGGTACAGTATAGTCCAACACGCAAATGCTATCAAAATTGGCAGTACATTAGTCAATAACGCTATAGCTCCAAGCTTTAAATTTTTGAAATAAAATGAGAATAAAAAAGAGAGCGTAATTAACATGATAATTACGCCTAACATCATATTATTTATATTTCGCTTTACTATATTAGCGAATAAAACAGATGGCCCATGCCCACCATGAAAAACCATTGTATCTGTATTTTCCATGATGTATTGATGAAATTTAGTGTTAAATGACTGTATATACTTGGAGTCGGCATCCTTAAATATAATCGACATTTTAAACCGCTTGCCACTTTGATCAATTAAGCCTTTAGCATGTAATATTTCAAAGTTACTTTTTATTTGATTATATGATTGAGTTGCACCGTGATCTTTATTGATGATGGAATGAATGGAACGCACTTCCCAGACGTTATCGAATTTTTTAAAATGCGCAGCAACGTCAGACAGCTGAACAAAGAAATTACTATTCTCGTTAGGCAACTCATGCTTTGGTTCTAAAATGAAATCAATTGAGTAAATGCCCGTTAAGTTTTCAGAGACAAAATCGGCTTGGTGTTTGAACTCGGTTTTTGACGAAAACCAATCTGTGAATTTGTCGTTTACTTCCAGCCTTGAAACCAAGATGGTGCTGATGGTCATTAATACGAGTGAAATAATTAAAATAGGTTTACGAAATCTTTCAATCCATTGTAAATAAGAGACCCAGTTAAACTTGAGTCTCGATTCAAACTTTATGGGTTTGTACGCCAGTATCCAAGGTAATAAAACAAAGTTGATTAGTAGCACTATTGCGACACCAAAGGCTGTAATATTCCCTAAATCTTGATAAGGCGGAGTATCTGTCCAATTAAGGCTTAAAAAGCCAATAAGCGTCGTTAGGCAGCCAAATAAAATGGGTTTTGCCGTTAATGAAGTCCCTAATTCTATTCTTTGAAGCCAAGATCCTTTTTGCTGCTCTATGGCTAAAAAAGTATGAAATGAACAAGCAATTGAAATGGTTAAAATAACAATTAACGACATCCCAGAAGGAGGTGTTAATTGAATGCCTACAAGCGTTGCCATGCCCAGTGCAATAATATTACTTACACCTGCAACACCAAGCACAATGCCAGCGACAAAAACAGATCGAAATAACCAAGCCGTTATTAAAAACAAGATGGCATTGCTAGCTGGTACTAGTTTAATAAGATCATCGATTAAGTGATAGGCAAAAGCATCGTTCATCATCACAATACCACTGGTATCAAACCTTAGGTTAGTGTCTTTTTTGCTAAAGATAGCCGCGGTTTCTTTAATAAAATTGGCAGACTCTATGACCGCATTGGGATTGTCTTTAGGCATAACAATCCGCACTTCTAATCCTGTTGAAGTCAACGTTGAATTAAGTAATGAGGGGGTGGATTGCTTCGCGTTTGTTAGTTGCTCTATTAAACCAGCAGAAAAATCATTTGATTCTAGATACGGGTGATTACTGAGAATAGAGGTGACAGAGACTAGGTTAGGTGTAGCTAATAAATGTAAATGTACCTCTCGTAGTATAGAGATATTAGGTTCTTCAAATAATGTACCTGAAACGGACGAAATGACAAAAATAGCGGAGTCAGAACTGCCAAATTCATTCTCCATTTTAGTGAAGCTCTGCATATCAGTGGTGTCTTTTCCAAAAAACACGCGATAGTCAGAGGCAATACCAATGTCTTTAAGTCCCCACAGGCCAACTATCAATAATACCAATAGCAGTAGTCTACTTTTCATAATGTACTCCCCAGCCGAATAAGACTTCTTTTTGCTTATTTTGTGGGTATACACCACCATAACCAACTTTTAATTGCGGTTGAAAAGGGTCTCGTTTTAACAACCAACTACTAAAACCACCTTCCACAGCTAAACAAGGCTGTTTGCACGATTGAAAAATAACTTGTTGCGCTTTACCTAATAAACTAGTTTCCCCAACATGTGAGCCCAAAATAAAAGGAATATCTAACGCAGTTAACATCCTTATCGCCTTTATTGTTCTTAATACACCACCCATTTTAGATATCCGTACGTTTGCAATAAAAACATCTTTATAATGACTTATGTCAGCCACATGTTTAGGCGCTAAAAAACTCTCATCAAGAATTATCTTGCAGTTTAAAGCTCGTGCTATTTTATACATACCTTCATAGTCAAAGGCTTGAATAGGTTCTTCCAATGCCCAAAAGGTCCCTTTTAAATCAGATAAGCTATCAATACACTCTTGCGGCGTCGTCCAAAGGTTATTTGCGTCTAAACGTACTTTAGGCGGATAAATTCCAAGTAAACTAATTAACTTAATGCCGATTTTGTTTGAACGAATAGAGCTGCCAATTTTGAGCTTAAAGTCAGAAAACCCCATTAACCTAAACAATAACGCTTTTTTTAACGATCTATAGCCAACAATGGCCGAAAAAGGTTGTTTATGTTCATGCTGTTCAAGGCCTAAAGTTTTATAGGCTGGTTGTTTAGTTACTTTTGCGAACAAGTCTATAATGGCCATTTCTATCGCACACCATGCCGCTGGATTGGTGTCTATTAATTCTGAATTTTCGTTAGCCCATTGCATTAAATCGGTCATCGATTTAATGCAACTAATATCATCACTGTAATTAGTGACAAACAACTTACAGGATTGAATGGTTTCCCCGGTAACATATATTCGAGGGCAAGACTCACCAAAACCTATTTCATTTTCTTCTGTAATCTCTACAAAGAACGATTCAGTGTGAGCACGTTCATAACTTGCATGAGAAAACTTGGATTTAAAGGGAATTGATAGTGGCAATATACTAATTTTCATACATCACCTCTTCTTCAAAAGAGAAGGATAACTCATGGTCACTTATTAAATGCATGTATTTAGACTGCCAATATCGTGATTGATTTGCGGTAACTGTTTGTTCGTACTTTATCCCTGAACCTGCTTTTAATTGAACCATCTCGATTGGTGGTAACCTGCCACTGTCGGTCTTATTTTTATATTCTTTATTACTGCCGCACAGATGAGTATGAAGTAATTGGCTGGAAACAGAGCTGGTGCTTTCATAAAATACTTTGTATAGGCCTAGATCAGGGTAACAAACGGCCAAAAAGAATCGAACGTTACTTT
>JABSRU010000006.1:121304-136621 GCA_013214965.1 Gammaproteobacteria bacterium | reverse complement strand
TTTAGCGCCGATGGTAGTGTGGGGTCTCCCCATGTGAGAGTAGGTCATTGCCAGGCTCCTATTTAGAAGAAAGCCCCAGTCGAAAGACTGGGGCTTTTTTCGTTGCGTCTGGCAATGACCGGCATGATGCCACCGTTTTCAAAGCGCCTGCCGCTCGCGGAGCGAGTGCAACTTGGCTCATCGGTCGTTGTAGAAAGTGGTAGTATTGCCAGGCTACTATTAGAGAAAGCCGCTGCATTTATTTGCAGCGTTTTTTTCATTTCTGCTATAAAATTGAACTATTGTCGCAAAAAATAAAAAAGCACTATTTTACTCTTTCTATCTTATATCTAGCCCTGTATTATTCCGCCTAAATTCCGTTTGAGTGGTTTTTACTGCTAAAACACCTAAAAATATCAATTGAGACAAAGAAGATGACTGATACTCATAAAGCCGCCAGCGCAGCAATGTTAAAGCAAGCACATACCCATATGCCAATGGGCGTTGCCGATAGTTACCGATATTGGGGTGAAGAGAACACTGTATTTTTGAAAAGCATGAAAGGCTGCACTATTACCGATTGTGATGATCAAACATTTGTCGATTTTCGTTTAGCTTATGGACCAATTATTCTTGGTTATCGTGATACGCGGGTTGATGCCGCCGTTATTGACGCAATCACTAATGTTGGTACTATCTCTGGTTTTTCAACCGGTCTTGATTCTGAAGTTGTTAGTTTGGTTAAAAAATTATGTCCAAACATTGAAAAAATGCGTTTTGCTAATTCTGGTACTGAAGCAGTTATTGGTGCAGTTCGTACCGCTCGTGGTTTTACTGGACGTAATAAGATTGTGGTTGTTGAAGGTGGTTTCCACGGTTTATATGATGAAATGATGTGGAAATCTGATGTTGATAACTGGAACTGTGACACGCAATCGGCTCCAGAAATTATCCCTTTTGGCGCGGGTATCCCTGAAAGTACTCGTGAGCATCAAGTGAGTGTGCCATTAAATGATATTGCGGCATTAGACGCTGTTTTTGCACAATATGGTAATGATATTGCTGCGATTTTGATCGAACCTATTATGGGTAATTGTGGCAGCATTTCATCCACCCAAGAATATATGCAAAAATTACGTGACATTAGTGATAGTAATGGCTCATTGTTGATCATGGATGAAGTTAAAACAGGTTTCCGTGTTGCAAAAGGTGGCGTACAAGAGCTTTATGACGTTAAGGCCGACTTAACCACCTATGCCAAAGCAATTGGTAATGGATATCCGGTAGCTGCTTTTGGTGGTCGCGCTGATGTGATGGATAAAATTAGTTTTGAAAAAGATGGAGTTACTCATGGTGGAACCTATACCGCTAATATGATTGCGTTAAGTGCTGCTAAAGCGACCTTAACTATATTAAGTGAAACTGATGCGTTAGTGACAATTAATCGCGTTGGTGCTGATATTCAGCAGCTACTATCAAGAGTTTTCACTAAATTTGGAATAGAGCATCGTTTTGCTGGTCCCGATTCCATGTTCGGTATTCATTTTTGTAACGAAGTACCACTGAACTATCGTGATTGGAAAAAAACTAATAGTGATCTTTATACTGAATTTGCGTTGAATTTAATTAAAAATGGTGTGATGTTAGAACCTGATTCCCGTGAACCTTGGTTTATTTGTGAAGCTCATCAGAATGTTGATTTAGTTTGGCTTGAAAAAATAGCTGAATTATCAATGGCGCAAGCATTAGGTCAATAGATAAACGAATCAGGTCAGCAATGAACTTGTTGACCTGTTCTTTTAGTTAACTGCCGTATTCAACATCAACCATCATATCATCACCGATTTTTTCAATGGATTCTTGAAGCTGTTCTATTGATGAATGTTCAGGTAGCAAGGCGACTATATTGGCCCTAAATAGCGTTTGCCCGGTATTAGCAGCACTTTCTAATTGGCTGCCTAACTGCTCAATGTTGGCATCAACAGCATGCAGTGCTTGAGTGATTTCTTGAATAATGCCGTGACGATCATTACAGACAATAGATATGTTAAGTAACTCTTCTGGTTCTATTTCTGACGCTGTATTATGACCTTGTTGAATGGTAATGCTTAAATCGTCAATGGTGGCGATTTCGAGGCTAAATTTTGCTAACTCTAACTCCGGTAATTCAACTTCGATAATCCCTGCAAATTGTCCTGCAAGATGGCTCATTGAGCTTCCTAACCAGTTTCCTTTGTGAGTAACAATCAGTTGAGCTAGTTGATCTACTAATCCAGGTTTATCGCTACCAACGAAAGTGATGACAACATTCTTCATACAATTACATCCTTTAATAATCTGTTACTATTATTAATAGACGCGTTTTGATCCGTTGTCCAGCGATATTGGAAATTTAAATAACTTAAAGACCCTAACTTATTTTAGGATCTTTAAGGATCGGCGTTTAAATAATTGCCGCTAAATTAGCTGCTTGTCTAATCGCACGCTTAGCATCTAATTCGCCAGCATAATCTGCACCACCAATCAGGTGAACTTTGATCCCAGCCTGTTCTAGACCATCATTAAGTTCTTTTTGTGACTGTTGTCCGGTACATATCACAATGTTATCGACCGCCAAAATTCTAATCTGACCGTCTTCACTGATGTGTAAGCCTTGATCGTCAATTTTTATGTATTCAACGCCAGCGATCATATCAACGGTGCGTTTTTTTAATGCGGCACGATGAATCCAGCCTGTGGTTGGCTGTAGGGATCTGCCAAAGCGAGCATCTTTTCGTTGTAGCATGAAAATTTGACGCGCAGAGGCGGGGTTTTCTTGTTGAACACCATCAACGCCGCCACGATGTTCAATGGTGGTATCAATGCCCCATTCTTTAATCCAAAGTTCAAGATTAACTGTGTGTGATTGGCCCTTTTCGGTGAGAAATTCACAGATATCATAACCGATACCACCAGCGCCTAACACCGCTACTCGTTGTCCCATTTTGGTATCACCACGTAATACTTGCTGATAGTTAAATACCATTGGATGATCAATACCTTCAATCTCTGGAATACGAGGGACGACGCCAGTGGCTAACACAACTTCATCAAATCCAGATTGTTTAATTGAATCAACGCTTTGATAACTATTGAGCTCAACCTTAATATTTTGTCGGATTAATTCTGAGCGGAAATATTTTAATGAGTCGATAAACTCTTCTTTACCAGGAACATTTTTTGCTAAATTAAACTGTCCACCTAATTCACTGTTTGCTTCAAACAAAGTGACGTCATGTCCACGTTGAGCTGCGTAAATAGAAAAAGACATACCAGCCATGCCACCGCCAATCACCGCGAGTTTCTTCGCGTTGATGGTTGATTCGAAATTTAATTCTGTTTCATAACAGGCGCGCGGATTCACTAAGCAACTCGCTCGCTTTTGTTTAAACACGTGATCTAGGCAGGCTTGATTACAAGCAATACAGATATTAATTGAATCTGCTTCATTACGTGCTGCTTTGTTAACAAAATCAGCGTCGGCTAACATTGGTCGTGCCATTGATACCATGTCAGCATCACCGCGCTTTAATATTTCTTCGGCGACCTCAGGGGTATTAATGCGGTTAGTCGTAATAAGAGGCAGTGAGACTTCCTTTTTCATCTTCGCTGTTACCCAGCTAAAGGCGGCACGGGGTACTGAAGTCGCAATAGTTGGTATTCTTGCTTCATGCCAACCAATACCGGTATTAATAATTGTGACCCCAGCTAGCTCTAATTCTTTTGCTAAGATAACAACTTCGTCCCAGTTACTACCACCTTCGACCAGATCAAGCATCGAAAGTCTGAAGATAATAATAAAATCTGTCCCGACTTTTTTACGTGACGCTTTAACGATTTCAAGGGCTAGGCGCATCCGGTTTTCGTAGCTACCACCCCATTTATCTTGACGTTTATTGGTTCGTTGGCATAGGAATTGGTTAATTAAGTAACCTTCCGACCCCATGATTTCAACACCATCATAACCTGCCTTTTGAGCTAGGTAGCAGGTAGTAGAAAAATCTTTGATGGTTTTCTTTATTTGACGCTCACTCATTTGGCGCGGTTTAAAGGGATTGATTGGTGCCTTGATATTTGAAGCACTGACACTAAATGGATGATAAGCATAACGGCCAGTATGGAGTATTTGTAAACAAATTTTTCCCCCGGCTTGATGCACTGCATCGGTGACTATTTTATGCTTACCGGTTTGCCATGAAAAACTAAGCTGCGAACCATGTGGTGAAATCCTGCCGCGAAAATTAGGAGCAATACCACCAGTAACGATTAAGCCAACACCGCCATGAGCTCTTTCTGCATAGAAGGCAGCAAGCTTTTCAAAACCGCCTTTTTCTTCTTCTAGGCCAGTGTGCATTGAGCCCATGATGACGCGATTTTTGAGGGTAGTAAAGCCTAAATCTAATGGACTTAACATGTGGCTATATGGTGAGGTTGACATAATTACTCCGCTATTTTGTGCTAGTGGATCCCAGCTATTTTTATAAAATTAGAGTCGACGCTCTATTCAAACACTAGTTTGAACTTTACGCTAACTTTTTGAGCAATTCAAGGGGTGTTAATTAATCGCAGTAGCTAAATGGCGATGCAATGGTCTATAGTCCATAAAATATCAATTACCTTGCTCGATCTATTTGTTGGCACATTTGTGCCATCGCCGTTAATAATCTAGGGGTAGGGCGGTGTAATAGCGTTGCGTCGGGGTAGTAAATATGATGATTTTTGATGGCTTCAAGGTATGTCCATTTTTCCCAACCAAAAATATCGTGATTACGGGTATTATTATCACTAGGAATTAAGATAACTTGTGGGTTGGTTACTAATACATTTTCGATGCTGATTTGCGGATAGGCTGTTTGATTGTTAGCAAAGACATTGGTGGCACCACAATTTTCAATTAACTGATTAATCCAGCTTTTGTTACTGATGGTCATGAGTGGTTTGGACCACAGCTGATAAAATACCTTAATCTTCGCTTTGGTTTGATAGCGGGCTTTTATCTCAGCCAGTTGTTGCTCATAGATTTTAGCTACTTGCTCAGATTTTTTGGTTAAATCAGTTAGCTGACCAAGTAATCTAATGTTTTCAGCAATATCATCGAGGGATTTAGGATCTGAATTGACGACATTAAAGCCTAATTTTTTTAGCTGCTCGATCTGATCGGTTTTATTACCGCTCGCCCATGAAATAATCAGGTCAGGTTTTAGCGCGATGATCTTTTCGATCACCAATCCATGGTAATTGCCGACAAAATTTAATTTTTTGGCCGCATCAGGGTAATCAGCACTATCAATGGAACCTACTATTTTTGAACCCGCACCGATGGCAAATAATAGTTCTACGCTGTGAGGAGACAGTGCAACTATCCGTTGTGCAGATCTTGCGATACTAAACTGACTGTAACAGAGCAAAAACAATAATAAGCTCAACTGAAACTTAATAGTCAAAACCGATGCTCGCTTTGATGCCGTCATTAAAGGCATGTTTTTGATCCTTTACTTCACTAATAGTATCGGCGATGTCTAATAGTGCGCGGTGGCAAGCTCGTCCTGTGACAATCACATGTTGCATTGGTGGTCTATTACTGATGGCATTGGCGACTTCTGTCGGATCTAAATAATGATAACTCAGCATATAAGTGAGTTCATCCAGTAACACTAAATCAATCGTTGGATCCTGTAACATTTCTTTCGCTTCTTGCCAGGCTAAAATTGCAGCGGCAGTGTCTAATTCTTTATCTTGGGTGTTCCAAGTAAACCCTGTTGCCATAACATGGAATCTAACGCCTAACTTTTCGAGCACATTACGTTCGCCACAGGGCCATTGACCTTTTATAAATTGGACCACCGCTGCACTTTGACCGTGGCCGACACAGCGTAGTGCGGTGCCAAAACCTGCGGTGGTTTTTCCTTTGCCATTACCGGTTAAAATGAGAAAAATTCCTTGTTCTTTATTTGCTAGCGCTATTTTTTGATCAACGGTTTCTTTGAGTTTCTGTTGCCTAGCTTGATGACGTTGTTTCTTTTCAGTTTCTTTCATGGGGAATCCTTATAACCAATAGGCTAATAATACGGTGTAACAACAAATCTCTGCAATCTGTTGAGCTGCTCCTAATAAATCCCCAGTATAGCCACCAATTTGTTGGTGATACCAACGAATGAGAAAATAGCGGAGTAATAATAATAGTCCGATGAGCAAGCAGGCGAGCTTAAATTCTATCAACAATAATGGCAACGCACTGGTGGCTAATAAAATGATGAGCTCAACGATGCTTTGTTGTTCGGTCATTGGTTTTATTTTACTGCTCTCATTATCACGGACATAGGGTTGATCGAATATAATACTAACGGCCATCGCGCGGCTTGCTGTATGGGCGATGATGATAGCAATGATTATTTGATATGTTGTCGCCGAGTCGATATTAGATATTTCAATTAAAAGCTGATATTTGATCAAAATAGCGAATACAAGAGCTAAGGCACCATAGGTGCCTAAACGTGAATCTTTCATGATGGATAGTTTATTATCAATAGTCCAGCCGCCACCAAATCCGTCCCAGGTATCGGCGAAGCCATCCTCATGAAAAGCCCCTGTAACTAGCACCGAACAGATCATTGATAGGATTATCGAGATGCTTAATGGTAAAAACTGACTTGCCAGCAATAATACCAATGCTGAGATGCTGCCAATTAATATGCCGACCAAACCGTAATATCGATTTGCTTGATTGAGCCAGCTTTGTTGAAAGTCTTTAATTGGTGGAATTTTTAGTCGAGTAAAGAAACTAATAGCAATTAATAACAGACACCATTGATGGGCTAGTTGTTCCTTTAGTCGTAACACTAGTTAACCTCAGTAACTTTAGCCTGTTCAAAACTAGCCATTTGGTGATAAAACGCTAATGCACTTTGAATCAATGGCAGCGCTAATGGACAGCCAGATCCTTCGCCCAATCTGAGATCTAGATTAAGCAAAGGTTCTCCTTGAAGCTCCTTTAATAGCAAATGATGACCAAGTTCTTTAGAGCAATGACTAAAAACCATATAGCCACGAGCAGCAGGGTACATTCTCATGGCGAGTAATGCCGCGGTTGAGGTAATAAAGCCATCAACTAAAATAATCTGTTTTGCTTGCGCTGTGGCTAACATCGCGCCAACCATTTGTGCTATTTCATAGCCGCCTAGTGCGGCAAGAATAGCCAGTGGTGATGTTAAAATGTCGGAGTGTAATAGCATCGCAGTTTCAATGATTTGTTTTTTTCTCGCTAGGCTATCATCGTCTACGCCAGTACCGCGCCCGACACAGTATTCAAGGTCAAGTGCGGTTAATGCCATCATCATTGCTGCGGCAGATGTGGTGTTGGCAATCCCCATCTCTCCGATGCCAATTAGATTTGAGCCTTGGTCTAGGTATTGTTGTGCTATTTTAGCACCTAACTTTATACCTAACACTGCGTCTTGTTCATACATCGCCGGGGAAAGGTTAAAGGGTTCGGTAGCCTCGCCTAATCGCTGTTTAACGAGCCTTGAGTGATTTGGTTGTTCATTAGTGGTACCACAATCAATGACCACTAAGTTCATATTCGCTTGTCGGCAAAAGACATTAATCGCCGCACCGCCAGCGCAAAAATTAGCGACCATTTGCCCTGTTACTTCGCTGTCTGCAATCGAAACACCAAACTCGGCGATGCCATGATCTCCGGCGAATACAAGTTGGGTTGGTTGGTTAATCTCTGTTTGATGTGGACCCAATATTTGGACCAATTGTTGGGCTAAATCTTCGAGTTTTCCTAATGCGCCTAATGGTTTCGTTTTGGTATCTATCTGATGTTTGATAGCTGTAATATGAGAGGTGGAAACAGGGGTTATAGAAAACATAATACTTTCACTATCCTATGCGACGTCGGCGCAATATATATAAAAAGAATACGCTACCAATGAGCGAAGTAATAATCCCTAAAGGGATCTCTTGGTTCTCGAGCAGTGTGCGAGCGATGATGTCGACATAAATCATAAATAGGCCGCCTAGCATTGCTACCACCAAGTAGTTGTTCGCGATTTTTTGTCCAAATATTATCCGTACTAAATGTGGGATAAGTAATCCGACAAAAGATATCCCACCACAACTCGCGACAATCACAGCGCATATCATTGAGCTAACAACTAACATTAACAATCTAACTCGCGCCACTTTGACGCCTAGCGTACTCGCTGTCTCATCGCCGGAAGAGATCGCAATAGTATGACGGGAAAATGCAAAAAATACTAATAAACTTATAGAGATAATTATTGTCGGCAGGACTAACGTTGACCATTGTGCTTGCGCAAAGCTGCCTAAGGTCCAGAACAAAATAGCCGCCGCCGCTTGAGGATCGCTATGATATAGCATTGAGCTGGAAGCGGCGCTAAATAAAAAGGAGCTGGCTACACCAGCTAGTAGCATGCGTTCAATTTGATTAATACTATTCGTGCCAGCGATGCTTAACACCAAAATCACAGCAAACAAACTACCAATAAAAGCGGCTATGGGTAGATAAAGCATACTGACACTGGAGAATACGGTCATTAAGGCCACGGCGCCAAAGGATGCGCCCGATGAAATTCCAAATAAGTAAGGGTCAGCCAGCGGATTGCGCGTCACTAGTTGGAGAATGGCTCCTGATAACGCCAAGCCAGCGCCCGCAATAAAGGCGAGTAAAATCCGTGGCAATCGTAATTCAATGACAATTTGTTCAATCATCGAGTTTAATGGTGCAGTCTTGGTGATTTGGGCAATTAAAATCTGAATTACATCGTTAATAGATGTGGTGACTGCACCAAAACTCATGCTAACAATAATACTAGCAGCAACAGTTAAGACGCCTAAAATTAAAGTTGTTCCCCTCATTTTTGAGCCTGATTATAATGATAGGTTAATAAAGGATTACCATGGACAGGGTGTTGACTGATAGTGACCTCTACTTGGTAGGTACTGCTGATTAGTGGCACCGTTAATACTTCCATTGGTGAACCATGCGCAATAATTTTTCCTTGATCTAGTAAAATTAGCTCATCACAAAATGCACTAGCAATATTTAAATCATGTAAAGACACGATAACCGTTTTGTTTAACGCTTTAATGCGATTAAGAATATCTATTTGATAATGAATGTCGAGGTGATTGGTTGGTTCATCCATAATTAGGATGGGTGTTTGTTGAGCAATTGCTCTAGCAATAAGAACTCGTTGTTGTTCTCCGCCAGACAGTGTTTGATAGTTGTGATGGGCTAAATGTCCTAACCCAACATCATTAATCGCTTGGTCTATTACTTTTAAATCATCTGGATTATCAGATTCAAAAAAATTCTTACGCGGAGTTAAGCCCATTTTTATGATATCAATAACCAGATAAGGCAGTTGTTCATGGTTTTGTTGCACCACGGCAATCTGTTGTGCAATTTGCTTGGCGCTTTGTTGCCAGATATCTTGCTGGGCCACAACAACAGAGCCTGAAGATGGTTTTATATAGCGGTAAATTGTCCTTAGTAAACTTGATTTTCCAGACCCATTAGTGCCAATGATACCAATGAACTGACCAGTATTTACCGTAAAATTTATATCCTCTAAAATAGTATGATCACTAATCTGCCAATTAAGATCGTTGATGATTAGTAGTGGCTCAAACACAAAGTGTCTCCATTTCTGATGTCGACCCATGGTCGACATAAATGAGGGACCATTAACGGGGAGGCATGATTATCGGTATTTTTGATATTTTATCAAGTTGACTTTAACTTTAGCTATCGCTAACTCTCTTTTTTGTAATTTAATTAGATAAAAACCTTGTTTTAAGCCTTAATCATTCGTTATCCTGTAACTTAATTACAAAATAAACACTAGGTGGTAATAATGAGTAGTCGCGATGAACTGGCCAGTTGGCAATTTTTAGTTGAACATGCCAAAGAAATGAAACAATGTCACTTAAATACATTGTTTGCGCAAGACTCGGAGCGTTTTAACAAACTTTCTTTAAAATTACCCCACTTATTACTCGATTACTCAAAAAACTTAGTGACTGATAAAACGATGTCAGCATTAATCGCTTTAGCTAAAGAATGTGATGTTGAGCTATGGCGCGATAAAATGTTTGCTGGTGAAAGAATTAACCTCACTGAGAATCGCTCGGTTTTACATACAGCATTACGTAACCGTTCTGGTACTAAGTTAATGGTTGAAGGTGAGAACATTACTGAAGTTGTCGACCAGCAATTAGAAAAAATGGCGGTGTTTGTTAAGCAAGTCAGGCAGGGAGAATGGAAAGGCTACTCGGGAAAACGGATCACAGATATTGTTAACATTGGCGTTGGTGGTTCTAATCTTGGACCGCAAATGGTGACTGAAGCGTTAAAACATTATAGTGATGATAGTGTGCGAGTACATTATGTATCTAATGTTGACGGTGCTCAAATCGCTGAAGTATTGCGACCGCTTGATCCTGCTCGTGTGTTATTCGTTATTTCTTCTAAAACATTTACCACGACAGAAACGATTACCAATGCTAATACTGCTAAGCGTTGGTTGATCTCGGCGTCTTTTGATCAGGAAGCGGTTAAACATCATTTTGTTGCTGTTACTGCTAATATTGAAAATGCAGTAAATTTTGGTATCGATGCCGAAAATATTTTTTCAATGTGGGATTGGGTTGGCGGTCGTTTTTCATTATGGTCAGCCATTGGTTTACCCATTGCTTTGGATATGGGATTTGATAAATTTATTGAGTTACTCGAAGGTGCTCATCAAATGGATCTTCATTTTTGTCAAACCCCACTAGAAAAAAATGCTCCAGCTATTTTAGCTTTGTTAAGTTTATGGAACACAACATTTTTAGGCTCGCAATCTCAAGCCATTTTACCCTATGATCAAACATTACATATGCTTGCTTCCTATTTGCAGCAAGCTGAGATGGAGTCTAATGGTAAATCGGTAAACTGGCATGGTGAAGAAATTAATTATCAGTCGGTGCCTTCAATCTGGGGAGGCTTAGGCATTGATGGTCAGCATGCTTTTTATCAATACTTACATCAAAGTAAAAATGTTATTCCCGCTGACTTTATCGGTTCAGTAGAAAGCTCTACACCGATTGGTGGTCATCACGATACCTTAATGAGCAATTTTTTTGCTCAAACGGAAGCATTGATGAGTGGTGTCAATGAAAAGCATGTTCGTGAAGATTTGAAAGCGAAAGGGCGAACTCCTGAATATATCGATCAGTTGGCGCCACATAAGGTCCACCAGGGCAATCGACCAACTAATACTATTTTACTTGATCGTATTGACCCACATTCTTTAGGTGGGCTTATTGCGTTATACGAACAAAAAATATTTGTACAAGGAATTATTTTACAGATTTGCTCATTTGATCAATGGGGCGTTGAATTGGGCAAAGGGCTAGCGGCTAAAATACATCAAGAACTTAAACAAGGTGGCGAGATAGCGAAACATGACTCATCAACGTTTAATTTAATCCAGTATTATAAGCAAATCCGCTACGGCGACGTTTAAATATCTTCACCCGGTAAACATGCTTGTTGTAATGAAAGCATGTTTACTAGGGACACTCGCTCTTTTTGAGGCAAAGGGTCAAATTTTATCACCGTGTACTCCTCAATACAGGATATGACATTACTATCGAGAGTTAGCGTGCTGCCGTCGTGATTGAATAAACAAACCTTGACGCTGGCATCGATTGGCATCATCACCGAACCACTGTCATTTGAAATTTTTATCCCCCCCATGTTAATGATAAAATCACTACAAAAATTTGGGAAGCCATTTTCAGCATAGATAATACTTTCTATATGATGGCTGACCATCACTCTGATCCCGTCTCTTCTATTACTCACTATGTTCATCGCACACACCTAATATGCTACATAATATATTTTATGATAGTTCAACCTGACAAAAAGGTTAGATTGAATTTTAAGTTGTATCTTGTTTTTAGTTAGGTAGACTGTTAATTAATAGATTAATTTTGTAGCTTATCTATCTCTATTATTTTAACGCGCATGAATGGACAGGGTTATGGTCCAGTATCGAACAAGGAAAGTTTATGAACACTTCTATACGAGCAAAATTAATATTTGCTTTTGGAACAATCTTAGTTATTTTGAGCGTTTCAACTGCTCTTAATTTCTTCTTCTTATCAAAAATTTCTGATATTCAACATCGTGTCATCAATCTTAGAGTGAACACCGTGGATGCTGGTAAAGATATCACTAACGCAATTAATGCATCATTAGCAGCGCTTCGAGGCTATATTATTCTCGGTAATGATCCTGCAAAGGCTAAAATCATGAGGGATAAGCGTACTCAAGCTTGGAGTTCTATTGGTCTCAGCCTGAAAGAGATAGATATATTGTCATCGGGATGGACAGTACCTAAAAATATTGAAGTCTATCAAGATCTCAAAAAAGTTTTGATTGATTTTAAAGTGGCTCAACAAGAAATAGAAAGCATTGCGCAAGCTCCTCAGAATATCCCTTCTTATCAACTATTGCTAACTGAAGCAGCCCCTAAAGCCTCGATCATCATGAGTAGCTTAACTAATATCATTAATCTGGAATCATCATTAAGCGCTACCACTGAAAGAAAGATATTATTAAAGTTACTCGCTGATTCACGGGGATCGTTTGCAATTGGTTTGGCGAACATCCGTGCATTTTTGTTATCTGGCGATGTGATGTTTAAAGAAAAGTTTTTAGACCAATGGCAAGTCAATCAACAACGGTTAGAAACTATTGTTAATAATTATCAGTACTTGTTTACGGCTGAGCAATTAAAATTATGGGATCAATATGTTGACGTTCGATTAGCATTTTCTAATCTGCCGAATGAAATGTTCAATTTACGTAATGCTGCGGATTGGAATAAGGCAAATTACTTCTTAGGAACCAAAGCTGCACCCAAAGCTGTCGAATCATTTAGGTTGCTGAATGCATTAAGTGAGTCACAGGAAGCATTGTTGGCCGCTGATGTCTCATTATTAGAAGAGCAATCAAACATGCAGTATTTTGTTCTTATTGCGGGCGGTGCTCTTTCATTGCTGATGTCGCTATTTATGGCGTCATGGATTAGTAAGGATTTATTAGGACGTCTAAATCCAATTTTACAAAAATCACAGGATATAGCGAACAATAATTTAACGACTCCTGTTTTGAGAGTTGTGGGGAATGACGAATTGGCTAAATTGACACAGTCAGTTAATGCCATGAGTTCGTCATTAAGCGATACTCTTCATTCTACCGCCGAGTCAATGCGAGGAGTATCTAATGATGCGAACAATATTTACCATGCAAATTCTGATATGTCCTCAAGTATTTCTCAGCAAGTTGAACAAATTAGTTTAATTGCTTCTGCGATTGAAGAGTTATCAGCTTCCGCATCGGAAGTATCAAATTACAGCTCCGAGGCTGCATCGAGTGCTGATGAATCTTTAAGAATAGCCCAGCAAGGTGGTATCTTAGTTGACGATTCATTAAGTCAAATGAATGAGATTAGTGATGCCTTTAATGAAAGTGCAACCTCGATTGAATCGTTGAGCTTACAAAGTAAGCAAATTGAAGATATTTTAGGTGTCATTCGTGGTATTGCAGAGCAAACAAATCTTTTAGCGCTAAACGCTGCAATTGAAGCTGCTAGGGCGGGCGAACAGGGCCGTGGGTTTGCCGTGGTTGCCGATGAGGTAAGACAGCTCGCTAGCCGGACGACTGATGCGACGACTGATGTTGAAAAAGCGATAGAGTCGATGCGTAATGACACCAATGTTGCAGTTAAAAGCATGGGCGTTGGGCGCGATAAAGTATCTGAAGGGATTGTTATCTCCAATAAAGTCGCTGATGCTTTAGTACAGATCATTGATTGTGCAAAGGATGTCGCAGTGAAGGTCGATACTATAGCGGCCACTTCAAAGCAGCAATCTGTGGTCACTGAAGAGATTGCTGGTAATACAGATCAAGCCTCCACTGTTTCTCTGCAAGTAAGTGAAGGAATTGAAAAAGTTGTCGCCATGGCCCAAGCGGTAACCGCAAATTCAACCAAACGGGCAGACGAGTTGAATCTAATGATTAATCGTTAGAGCCCGGTTAGGAATCGAGGTTGCGTTTTTATTCAGTGGTTGTTCACCTGTTATTTTGTATTATTTGGCAATCACTGAAAATTGAATGATCTTTTATGTATTTTTACTTTAGTTTGGTTAATAGGTAGTACTGTATCTATATTGTTCATTGAAAAGTTTTATTACTGTCAAGTTCAATATATAATAAGTATATTGAACTTGAATGATATGAATCTTTATTATTAAGCTGTTCAATTTCTTTATAATTATTACTGCCAACTCATGCTGTAGATTATTTTTAAGTATCAAAATTAATCTTAGTTGACAAACGTAAGGTACATTTTGATGAAAACAGTCTTTATAACTCCCCAAAATTCTACAATCACAGCCATTCGTGGTGATGTTGCCTTACAACAAAGTGTCAGTCATCAGTTAATGTTGGGCGATAAAATCGACATTGGCACCACTATTACTTTCTCGGTAGATAGCGAGATAGTTCTCTTGTTTGTTGATGGCACTCAACATACCATTCGCGGTAACTCTTTACCGGTTGAAAAAGCAGAAGCTGATTTTGTTAATGACTCCTCACTAGAAGGGGATGAGTTAACGAATGCATTAAACGAAATTGATGCGATACAAGCTTTAATTGAATCCGGTGATGATCAAATTGATTTACCAGAAACTGCAGCTGGTGGTGATAGTGGTAACGAAGGATTGGATTTCATAACCCTTGATCGAAGTGGTAATGAAATTTTAGCTGAGTCCGGTTTTGATACACAGACAACAATAAACACCGTGGATGAGGCCAGAAAAGACAACGCTGATACTAGAGCTAGTTCCACATTAACAATTGACATTGCGTTAGACAATATCACCGCCGATAACATCATTAATGCCGCAGAAGCTGGTGCTAATGTTGCCGTGACCGGCACCGTTGGTGGTGATGTTAAAGAAAATGACCTTGTAACCTTGACCATTAATGGCACCCAATATACCGGCGTGGTGTTAGCGAATAACACCTTTAGTATCGATGTTCCGGGCAGTGCCTTAGTTAATGATCCTGATTTAACCGTTGATGCGCAAGTGACCACGTTAGATACGGCAGGTAACTCAGTCACCGCAACTTATACGGTTGATACCACCGCGCCGAACGCTGAAATCACTTTAGATAATATCACCGCTGATAACATCATTAACGCCGCAGAAGC
>JABSRU010000006.1:0-121206 GCA_013214965.1 Gammaproteobacteria bacterium | reverse complement strand
CGGTTGATACCACCGCGCCGAACGCTGAAATCACTTTAGATAATATCACCGCTGATAACATCATTAACGCCGCAGAAGCAGGCGCTAATGTTGCCATTACCGGTACCGTTGGCGGTGATGTTAAAGTCAACGATACCGTGACAATAACCATTAATGGCACCCAATATACCGGCGTGGTGTTAGCAGGGAACACCTTTAGTATCGATGTTCCGGGCAGTGCCTTAGTTAATGATCCTGATTTAATCGTTGATGCGCAAGTGACGACCACGGACACAGCCGGTAACGTCGTGACGGCGACGGATACTCAGGAATATAGCGTTTTTAGTAATGAAGCTAATGATGATGAGGGCATTGTTTATGAATCCGGCCTTTCTACTGGCACAGCCGCAGGTGATAGTAATGCGCCTACAGAAATAACAGGGAATTTATTTGATAATGACTCGCTGTCATCTGGCTCTTTATTAAGTGAAATTAATGGCGAAGTTGTTGATGTAAATGGTAATGTATCTATAATAACCGCCCAAGGTAATACATTAATTGTTAGTGAAAATGGTGATTATACTTATACCTTAAATAATAATGTTAGCCATAGTACTGCTGATGCCAATAATATTTTTACTGACACTTTCTCTTACACGACCGTAGCAACAAACGGTACAACAGCTTCAGCTAATTTATTAATTAAAATTGTCGATGACGTTCCTGTTTCAGAAATTGAATCTATAGAAATCGAAATAGCACTTATAGTTACTAATCTAACGTTTATTGTCGATGGCTCTGGAAGTATGCGACCGTTTGATCTTGATTTAACTAAACATGCGATAGAATCGTTGATTAAAGAGTATGATGATCTTGGTAGCGTTAATATCAACATTATTCAATTTTTTAATGGTCGCGCAGAGACAACTAATTGGGTTGCTATACCTAACGGAGAAGCATTTGACTTTACGTTAACATCTGGTGGTTCGACTGATATTGAACAAGGACTTCGTGAAACTATCGAAGGAGCATATGGCAAAGATACTCAGGGAAATTATGAAACAAAGCCAGAAGCAGATCAGGATTTTGTATATTTCTTTGGTGATGGTAACACAACTGATTTCTATAATTCGAGCAGACGTGAAGACTCCTTAGAATATATAAAAAATGAATGGAAGGATTTTGTTACTGGTGGCGATATTGATGCGTTATTTACCTATAGCATGAACACTCCTACCGTATTAAGTGATTTATTTTTATTATCGACTTTTGAGGGCGATAATATTTCACGCCCTGCGACTAATATTTCCGATGTTATAAATTTAAATGAAGCGGTTTTAAATGATTTAATAACCACGTTCTCAAGTAATATTTTTGATGATAGTGGTAGTTTAAATCAATTATCTTATGGTGCTGATGGCGGACACCTATTATCGATTACTATTGGAAATAATACTTACTCTTATGACCCTGATAATATAGTACAGGCAATTCAGGGTAGTGATGGTGTCTATAATATTAATTTTCTCACAGGAGACTATAGCTATCAGACTAAAATCGTTGTTTCTAGTCGTACAGATCTTAATGAGCAGTTAACAATTAGTCTGGTTGATAGTGATGGTGATCGAACTGATAATATTACGTTAAATGTTTCGGTGAAATTCGATAATAATTATCAAGTTTCTTCAGTCGGAATGGCACAAGCACTGACAACCGACCAGATACTATTTACTGTCACTATCAACGGGCCTTCAACTAGCGAAGAAGAATATAGTTTCTCATTCATTGATGATGGTAATTTATCTACCGATATTACTTCATTACAATTTAGCGATGGCGTGGTATTAAATGCTGCCGGTGATGGGATAATTATTCCGGTGGGTGTTAGCTCTTTTAATGTTATTCAAACTCAAACGGGTTTAGATAGCGATTATGCTCATCAACATATTGAATTAAAAGTTGGTAATGAAGTCTCGACGCCGGAGGGAAAGACAAACTTATTACATCAAATGATCAATGATAATGATATTGAAGTCAGTGATTTTGATGATTTAGTGATTGTTGAGAATAGGCTGGGTAATAGAGTCAATATTGAAACCGGTTTAGGTGATGATACCGTAGTGCTTCATGGTTATGTACGTCATTCTGTCACTATCAGTTTAGGCGATGGCGATGATAATTTAACGATTAATAAAATGAGGCATCACGCTAAGATTGATTTAGGTAGTGGTGACGATGTGCTGACGCTAAATTCTAGTCGGATCAAAAGTACCGAAACGATTAAATTAGGTTCTGGTACGGATACTCTTTATATCAAAGATCTTAATGCCGCTGATATTGATGGCGTAGATGGTGTCGGTGGTATCAATATCGTTAGTGTGGATGTTAATGGAGTACAATCCATTGTATTAAACTCTGGTCGTTTTTTTAATATCACGGTTGAAAGTGCTGAATATATTATTTTCGAGAATGGCGATAAATATCAATATAATGGTGATGCGGCTAATCCACAGTATCTTCATGTTACTTCAAATTCGGCGGTCATTATTGATGGTATTGTTGCTGGGTTAAAATATACGACGTCGACCGGTTTGTCCGGTTTAACCACGGATAAAGGTTCATTTGCCTATAATGACGGCGATACGGTTACATTCGCGCTCGGTAATATTATTATTGGCTCAGTAGATATAACCCAAATTAGTGATGGTCAAGTATTCTTACAAGATATTGCTGATATCGAACGTGGTGATATGAGCGACCAATATGTTGAAAATATGGCGGTGTTATTACAGTCATTAGATGAAAACGGTAACGCTAATGATGGCATTGTCATTACAGCAGCGATGCACGCAGCATTTAGTGATAATAGTTTTAATTTAGCAACTATCTCAGAACAAGAGCTTCGAGATATTCTGTTTGCTGAAACTGGCGAGCAAGCCGTGTCAGAAACCGAAGCAATGCAGCATGTTGGTGAAATGATTGAACAATATACCAATATTCAAGTTGAGGCTTCAGAGCAACAGGCCGTTAGTGAAATTTTTAAGTGGCTCGGTAATGAAAATGATTCAATAACCGACGATGTGATTGGTGTCGAGCTTGAGCTAGGTAATCACCTAGAATTAAGTGATTTATTGTTAGTGAACGAAACTGACACGATAGAGCAATTCTTAACAATTAATTTCAAGTCAGATAATGAACAAAGGTTAGTCGATTTGGAAGAATTAGCTGCTTATATGATTCAGAACGTTACGGCTGATGTTGATTTGAATCAATACGTTGTTGTAAGTAATAGCCAAATTCAGGGGCTGCTACATTCCACCGACAAACCGATAATCGTTAAGGATGACTCAATGGTAGCAGTGCACGATGATTTAAACGATTTTATATTATAATGTTAAATCGATATCTTTCCAGTTGTTGGATATTTCAAGGAAATAGATACTAAGTGCTTTCATCATCTCAATGGTTTATTAACCCTGATCAAGATACTAATCGTGATCCACTGCTTGATAGCTTAGTCTTATTGACTGAGCATTTCGGTACACCTTGTTCTGCACAGGCGTTATCTGCGGGCTTACCGCTGTCTGATAGCCTGCTATCACCGGAACTACTTCCACAGGCTGCAGACCGAGCAGGTTTAAGTGCTAAGTTAACGCGTAAAGGACTTAATGAATTACCAAGTATGTTGTTACCTTGCATTCTGTTATTAAAAGATAAGCAAGCGTGTATTTTACATCGGATAGACTTTGATGATAATTGTGCTGTCATTACAATGTCTGAAACCGGTGGTCAAGAGAAGCTGTCGATTGAAGATTTGGAATCGGTCTTTGTCGGTTATATTTTTTTAATCAAGCAGCAATATCGTGGTGATCGCCATTTTGATGTTCACGTTAATGACAACACAAAGCATTGGTTGTGGCAGCACATTCAACAAGCTACTCCTATTTACCGTGATGTCATCATTGCGTCTATTTTGGTCAATATATTTGCGTTAGTATCACCGCTGTTTGTGATGAATATTTACGATAAAGTCGTGCCAAATTTAGCCTTCGAATCGTTATGGGTTTTAGCAATTGGTGCTGGAATCGCTTATATTTTCGATTTGATTTTAAAACAGCTCCGAAGTTATTTAATTGATGTTGCAGGGAAAAAAGTCGATCTACAAGTCTCTTCAAAATTGTTTGCTAAAGTGATGGGGATCCCTCTAGAAAGGCGTGCCTCTAGTGTCGGTGGTATGGCAAGGCAATTAAGTGAATTTGATAGTGTTCGAGAGTTTTTGTCATCAGCGACCGTGACTGCATTGGTTGATTTACCCTTCGCGGCATTATTTATGTTGGTGATTTGGGTCGTTGCAGGTGATTTAGTGGTATTACCTATTATTGCTACTATTTTGATCTTAGGTTATACCTTGATAACACAGCCTAAATTGCGGGCGGCGATTGAAGAAACAAATAAATTCTCAGGGTTACGTCATGGGCATCTTATTGAATGCTTGAGTTCATTAGAATCGATTAAAGCCAATGGTGCTGAAGGTGTCGTGCAAAATGCTTGGCAGCAAATGATCGGGCATACTTCTACTTGGCAGCTTAAATCGAAAATAATTACTAACTCAGTCACTAACTTTGCAAGCTTTGTGGTGCAAATTACCGTGGTTGGGGTTGTAGTGCTGGGGGTTTATCGGGTGTCTGATAACTTGATCTCGATGGGCGGAATCATTGCCGCGGTGATGTTATCGGGACGTGCAATATCCCCGATGGTCAAATTGGCATCGTTAATGACAAGGTCTAATCAAACGATCAGTGCATTACGCCAGCTTGATAGCTTAATGGAGCAAACTGGCGAATTTGAAGATAAAGGGCATCTTGCGAGTCGAGCTAAATTATCAGGACAAATTGACGCCGAAAATCTAGGCTTTGAGTATCCAGATGAGGATAAGCCGGCATTATATCCGATGTCGATCTCAATTAAGTCTGGTGAAAAAATAGCGATAATTGGTCGCAATGGTTCGGGAAAAACAACATTAGCAAAGTTATTTTTAGGGTTATACCAACCTACATCGGGCAGTTTACGCTTTGATGGCCTTAATCACCACCAGGTCCACCCAAGTGATATTAGACATAACTTCGGTTATCTACCACAGGACATTACGTTAGTGCATGGCACTATTCGAGACAATATATTGTTTGGCGCCCGGCAGGTCACAGAATTCCAGTTAATTAGAGCAGTGCAATTATCCGGAGTCGGGTTATTTACCAATACTGAAACGCAAGGTTTAGATCGCCAAGTTGGAGAAGGTGGTCGCGCATTGTCCCGTGGTCAAAGGCAATCAATTGCATTAGCGCGAGCAATTTTAAATGATCCTTCTATTCTATTGCTCGACGAACCGACCGCGAGTTTAGATGCTCGCTCTGAAAAGCAATTTGTTGAGTCAATTTTAGCGACTGTCACCGATAGAACGATGATCCTAATCACTCATAAAATGCATTTGCTCGCTTTAGTAGACCGAATTATTGTGTTAGAAAAGGGAAAAGTCGTTGCTGATGGTGCAAAAGATCAAGTATTACAGCAATTAAAGCAAGGTAAAATTAAGCAGGGTGTTGTGCAATGAAAGTAACGCAGCAAGATTTGGAAATGGCCGATGATGTTTATGGCGCATTGCTTACTGAGGTGCCGAGCTTACATCGTTTAACGATTTGGTCAATGGCCAGTCTGTTTGTTTGTTTTATGCTGTGGGCTTATTTTTCTGAGTTAGATCAAGTGACAACAGGCCAAGGTAAAGTCATTCCATCATCTCAAATACAAATTATTCAAAGCTTAGATGGCGGAGTTTTAGAAAAAATATTTGTTAAAGAAGGCATGGCTGTGATCAAGGGCCAGCCACTAGTTCGAATTGATGACACACGATTTAGAGCCGATTTTGCACAACAGAAACAAGAACTAGATAGTATTAAGTCTGACATTATTCGATTACGAACTGAATTATCAAGTATTTTAATCGGTGGCAATAATGTTTGGAAAAAACAAATTATCATTAATAAGAAACAGTTAATTTTTCCAGTAACCTTTAAACTCAATGATCCTTCTTTAGTCATTAGGCAGCAAGACGAATATAATGAACGATTAGATAATCTCAATAACCAAATTGAAATTCAGGCACAACAAATCCAGCAGCGTGAACAGGAAGTTGCTGAACTGAATTCGAAGATTAATACCTTAGCCATTAGTTACCGTTTGGCTAGCGAAGAACTTGAATTGACTCGGCCTTTAGCGGTTAAGAATATTGTGCCTAAAATAGAGTTATTAAAGCTTGAACGCAGTGTTAATAGTATTAAAGGCGACTTAAAATCGGTTGAACTGCTGTTACCAAAGTTAATGGCTTCGGTGAATGAATCAATTTTAGTGCGTAAAGAAAGTGTCTTGGTATATCGCACCAAAGCCAGAGCGCAATTGAATGAACTTCAGAGCTCATTATCGAAAATTAATGAAGCACAGGTGGGCGCTCAGGATAAAGTCGATAAAGCACTCATAATATCGCCGGTCGTTGGTACGGTTAAAACAATCCATATTAATACCTTAGGTGGTGTTGTTCAGCCTGGTCAAACTATTGTCGAAATAGTGCCAACAGAGGATATGTTACTGGTTGAAGCTAAAATAAAGCCCCGTGATATTGGTTTTTTATCACCAGGACTTACCGCTATTGTTAAAGTAACAGCCTATGATTTCACTCGATACGGCGGTTTAAAAGGACGAGTAGAACATATTAGTGCCGATACCACACAGGATGAAGACGGTAATAGTTTTTATTTAATTAGAGTGCGTACCGAAGCCTCTAGTATTAAAAATAAAGATAACCAAGATATGCCAATTATCCCAGGCATGCTGACTTCAGTCGATGTTGTTACTGGAAAACGAACAATTTTAGAATATATATTAACCCCAATTTTGAAGGCTCAGCAAGCGGCCTTACGAGAAAGATAGATATAAAGTAGTATTAATCATATACATGGAGCCACTATGAAAGCAGTAAGTATTAACTCAGTAAAGGTAAATACCTTTGTTGCGTTAAGTATAATGATATTTTTTTCAGCAGGTACAATGGCACAAAGTTTAGAGCAAGCTGTTGCTCAAGCGCTAGATAGCCATCCTGATGTTAGACAGTCATTTGCTAAGTTTAAAACCTTAGAAGAAAAAGTAAATCAGGCTTTTTCTGGTTATTTACCGACCGTCGATTTAACTGCTGGCTACGGCTACGAATATACCAATTTACCAAGTAATCGCCGCGTGACACTTGATAGTGATACGGAGCTAAGACGTGGTGAGTTTGGGATTAGTATCCGCCAAATGATTTTTGATGGTTTATATACGAGTCATGAAATTGATCGCACTATGTTTGAAGCGAGTGCTGAGCAGTGGGCATTAATGGGGACAGCTGAGGATGTTGCCTTGGCCGTGTCTAAATCTTATTTGAATTATATAAAAACGAGTCAAATTGTTGAGTTGTCAGAAAAAAATATTGCTTCTCATCAAGAAATATATAGTCAAATTAAAGAACGAACTGATTCAGGCTTAGGCAGCATTGCTGATTTATCTCAAGTGACTGGACGTTTAGCAAGAGCACAATCGAATGTGATCGCGGCACGTAATAACTTACGGGATGCAAAATCTAAATTTAAACGTTTAACCAATGCCGCGCCCATCGATCTCGTGATGCCTGTACCGGATGCTGACATGTTGCCTAAAACATTAGTGCTCGGGCTGGAAAAAGCGCTAGCGAATCATCCTGTGATTAAGTCTTCACAGCAAGATGTTAAAGCGGCCCGATCGCAAAAAAAATCAATTAACGCCAATTATTATCCGAAGTTGTCATTCGAAATAGATGCCAACGCTAATAATAACATTCGAGGTGAAGATGGTAGCGGTATTAATGATGTTGGCGGTCACGCTAATGACGTTACGGCAATGATTAGGCTACGATATAATATTTATGCGGGTGGCAAAAATGTATCTCAAGAACGTGACGCGGCTTATCAAATTAGTGAAGCCAATGAAATCAACTATCGGGCCCATAAGCAAGTCACTGAAGGTTTAGAGTTGGCCTGGAATGCTTTTGAGATGTTGGCATTACAAAAGAAGTATATTCAACAGCATGTTGTCGCAGCTAAAGAAACTCAAGGTGCATATCAGCAACAATTTAAGTTAGGGCAACGTAGCTTATTGGATTTATTAGATACTGAGAATGAATTATATCAGGCTCGTCAGGATTATTTAGAAACACAATTTAGTGAGCTAGACGCGCGTTATCGATTACTTAATGCCACGGGGGAGTTATTGGACTCGTTACGGATCTCTCGTTCACAGACTTGGCAGGGCGAACATGATTATCAAGAGGGGTTAAACAATGATTAATCGCAATCAAGTGATACAAGTTACGATCACACTATTAGCACTGATGCTCACTGCCTGTACTGGTAATAACATCGTGAAGCAAGAACCGAAAGTTAAGCAGCTTCATAACCTTGGCGATTATGATAGTGATGGCGTTATCAAGGCCAGAGATAACTGCGAGCAAACGATTATTGGCTCTACCATCACTAATGATGGGTGTGGCACCGTTCGGCCAATTGCTGAAAATTTACAGTTGAATGTTCAATTTGAAAACGCCTCTGCCAGTGTAGACTTCAGTTTTTACGATAAAATTGCCACCGTGGCTCAATTTCTTAACAAGTACCCACAAAGCAGCGTGTTAATTGAGGGACATACCAGTCAAATCGGAGGTCAGGTATTTAATCAAAAACTGTCAGAACAACGGGCTAATGCTATCGCTAACGTATTGGTTGATAACTATAATATTGAAAGTGATAGAATATCGACTGTAGGGCATGGCTTTGAGCAGCGAATTAACCTCGGAGAATCGGCAATAGCTCATGCTGAAAATAGACGTATTATGGCTGAATTGACCGGCCATAGTGAAGTTGCCGATATGATTTGGACTATATATACCGTAGATTCAGAGTAAATATATATACCCAAGGAAAAGGGTTATTAATGGGATTATTTAGCATGCCCCAGCTGCTATTGGTTTTATTAGTGTTTATGCCGACGTTTAACACTAAAGCAACTGAACCTTTAAATTCGGTTAAAATCATTAGCGCCTTAAAATCAAGCTATGGTGAGCGTGCCAGTAAACGCGGTCAAGCTTGGTTTAAGATAATGAATCAAAATAAAGCGATACCTGAGTTGGAAAAACTGGAAAAAGTTAATCGTTTTTTTAACCTTTTTCGATTTATTGATGATATAAAACTATGGGGACTCAAAAATTATTGGGCAACCCCTGTTGAGTTTATTGGTGTTAACGGTGGTGATTGTGAAGACTATTCAATTGCTAAATATTTTACGTTATTAGAGCTCGGTGTCGCAGAAGAGAAAATGCGCATCACGATGGTTAAGGCGATTAAGCTTAATCAGTATCATATGGTATTGGCTTATTATGAAACACCCAGTTCAGTTCCGCTTATTTTAGATAATATTGACGGCGAGATAAAACCAGGCCATCAGCGGAGAGATTTACTGCCCGTTTACAGTTTTAATGGTAAACAATTATGGCTAAATAAACAGAAAGGTAAAGGGATCGTTGCAGGGAAATCGTCACGACTCAAACGTTGGAATAATCTGAGAAGTCGATTAAATTCAACAAAACTAAAGCAACCAAGATTAAGAATGGAGTGAAAAATAAATGACCCTGTTTCGACAAATAAACTCGTTACTGTTTGGATTGTTTTTGTTGGTCATGTGTACATTAGTGTATTTTCAATTTACCCAAACTCGTGATTTCATGAATAACCAAATGGAATCTGACCTGAATAATACCAGTACTTCTTTGGGGTTAATGTTAAAGCCACACTTAGAAACTGGTGATTTGGTCGGGGCTGAAACCATTGTTAATGTTATTTTTGAAGGTGGATCGTATCGTAGTGTGACATTGACGTGGCTCAGCAGCGATAAAACCCAGACCTGGAATAATCCGAATGTTTCTTCTGTCCCTAATTGGTTTGAACAGCTGGATTTGTTTAAGTCTCAGCGTAAAGAAACTATCATCACATCGGGTTGGATGCAACTGGCAAAACTTGAAATTGAAAGTGATCCCAGTTTAGGTTACCGAGAATTATGGCGGATCATGAATGATACTTTACTTATTTTGTCGATTCTTTTTATTCTCTCTATATTCTCACTAAGATTTAGGCTTAATTATATTTTAAAGCCGTTAGATGACGTAGCGAGGCATGCCCGTCAAATTGCTGAGAAAAAATTCACTCAGGATATGGCGTTGCCTAAAACGAAAGAGCTACAAGACGTGGTTCTATCGATCAATACGATGTCACGGCAACTGAAGGAAATATTTAACTCACTAGACAATGAAGTGAGTAAACTAAAAACAGAAAATCTGATTGATCATGCCTCTGGGTTGCCAAACCGCCAATATTTTAGTGCTCAAGTTAATAGTTGGCTTAGTGAACCGGGCATCGGCGGCTTAATTCTGGCTAAGATGGAATGGCTCGATGCTATTCATAGTCAATACGGTTACCAAGTCAGAGATGAAACCATCAGAGTGCTAGGAGTGAGGCTGCAAGCTGAATTATCTAAAATATCAGAAACGGTGATCGCGCGAGTCGCTAACACTGAATTTGCATTTTTGGTCTCTAAAGCAGAACACGGTCAGATCGAAAAGTACGTCCAGTGTTTAATTAGGGTAATCAACCAAGAAATGGTCAAGGCGGGTTGTGAACCTAATAATCAATATGCATTGGGAGTCAGTGAGCGAAGCCAAGGTATCGATTTAAGTAATTTTCTCTCACAGTCTGATAATGCCCTGCAACAAGCCTTAAAAGGTAACAAAGTATTACAATGGTATGACACTGAGAAAGCACAACAATTTAGCCGTGAGCAGTGGCGGACACGCTTGATCAAAGCGATTAACAATAGCCAGTTCTCTTTTCAATGGCAAGCAGTAATGTTTAACGATCGTGATGACGTGATGCAGCGGGAAATGTTTTGTCGCTTGCTTATTGATGATAAAACTGTCAATGCCTCACAGTTTATGCCGTACATTGAACTCTTGTCGTTGGGTAGCCAATTAGACCAATGTTTGCTTACCGCGATGGAAAAACGATCTATTTTGGCGATGAATTATGAATCGGTGGCAGTGAATTTAACCCATGATAGTCTCAACGATCCCAATTTTCACTTATGGCTCGAGAAGTTTCTCAGAAGGGTGACATTTGTTGAACGTCTTAATTTCGAAATACCGGAAGTGAGTGCTAACAATAGCTCGAGTCAATGTCAGCAGTTGTGTCGTATTATTAGAGATTGTGGGGCTAAATTTGGGATTGACCAATGTGGGCGGCACATGGGTTCGCTTGATTACCTCAGAAAATTAAGACCACATTACATTAAGTTAGATCAATCATTTGCTTATTACGATCGTTCTAATAGTAATAATGAATTGTGTCGGGCGCTCGTTAACGTTGCTAAAGGGTTAGACATCGAGGTGATTATAACGGCGATTGAAGACGACGAACAACTATCTCATTTTAAAGCACTAAGAACAGACGGCTATCAAGGTTATATCTGCCCACCAACTGATATCGTTTAATGATAAGGGGCGAATACGCCCCTTATGGATAACTACTGGCTATTTTCTTCTTTAAGCCATTGCGCTACTTGTTTGGCATAATAAGTTAAAATGCCATCAGCACCGGCGCGTTTAAAGCATAACAACGATTCCATCACGACTGATTTCTCATCAAGCCAGCCATTTTGAGCCGCGGCCTTATGCATCGCATATTCGCCACTGACCTGATAAGCAAAAGTTGGAACGCCAAACTCGGTCTTAACACGACGGACGATGTCCAAGTAAGGCATACCAGGTTTAACCATCACAGCATCCGCACCCTCTTGAATATCCATCGCAATCTCTTGTATCGCCTCGTCACTATTGGCAGGATCCATCTGATAGGTTTTCTTATTACCACCTTTTAGGTTGCCAGCAGAGCCTACAGCATCACGAAAAGGACCATAATAACTAGAAGCGTACTTGGCAGAATAAGCCATAATTTGGGTGTTTACAAAACCATGAGCCTCAAGCGCTTGTCTTATTGCGCCAATTCTCCCATCCATCATGTCCGATGGTGCGATCATATCTGCACCGGCTTTGGCGTGGGATAATGCCTGTTTAACCAGTATTTCAGTGGTGATATCATTTAGTACATAGCCTGAATCGTCAATAATTCCATCTTGACCGTGTACCGTAAAAGGATCAAGGGCAACATCGGTTATAACCCCTAATTCTGGGTGGGCTTGTTTTAATGCTCTCACCGCTTTTTGTGCTAGGCCATTATCGTTATAGGACTCTTCGGCCTCTAATGATTTTAAAGTGCTCGGGGTGACGGGAAACAAGGCAATAGCTGGCACCCCTAAGGTGACTAATTCTTGTGCTTCTTTTAATAAAAGATCAATCGAAAGGCGGGCAACACCTGGCATTGATTCTATTTCTTCACGACGATTATTACCTTCGACAATAAACATCGGGTAAATCAAATCATTGACAGTTAGATTATTTTCAGCCATTAGACGGCGGCTAAAGTCATGCTTGCGCATGCGACGCATTCGACGGGCCGGAAAACTTTCTGGTAAATTACGCAATGGATTATTCCTCGTTGTGTTGCGGGTTATTTGAGCATGGCTGAGCCATGACAACTTGATTTCGTCCTAATTCTTTCGCTTTGTATAACGCTTTATCAGCCGCTAAAAACATCGCATTTGAGTTTAATCCTGATTCGACAATAGTGCAGGATATCCCAATGCTGACCGTTACAGTTAGTTGATGTGAATCAGCATGGATGGGGGTTTGTGAGATATTAAGCCGGATCTGTTCGGCTATTTTTATAGCTCCATCGTGCTCAGTATTTGGTAGTAAAATGGCAAACTCTTCGCCGCCATAACGACAAACATAGTCATTAGGACGTTTTAGGATGCTTTCAGCACGTTTACAAATTTCGATTAACACTTTATCGCCGGCCAAGTGACCGTAATTATCGTTAACTGCCTTAAAATGGTCGGCGTCTAAAATCAGCAGAGCCAGCGGTGTTTGTTGTCGTCTACTTAGCCTTTGTTCTGCTTGGTATTGACTGTCAAAAAACTTTCTATTTTTTGCACCCGTTAATGCATCAATTGTTGACTGCTCTTCTAAACGACGGTTGGTATCTTGGAGCTCGCGCAAGGTCATGTTTAATTCAAAAGTACGTTCATCTACTACCGCTTCAAGATCTAACTGATGTTTCTGCTCTTGCCTTAACTCTATTTCTCGGAGTTCTTTAAATTGCTGTAATTGTTCTTGCGCAGTATGTCTTTGGACTAAAATTGTGGTGCGTTCATTAAATGTTTGCTTGGTTAACATCACGTAATAAGCGACCAATTGGCTAAACACGCCAACGCTGAACAACGAAAGCAACGAGGGAGTAATATGATGAATACCACTATATTTTAACGTGGCGAGCGCAATTCCGGTTGATAAAAATAACCAAGCGAATAGGTGGTGTTTGGCGAATTTTTTCTTTTGATAAACAAGCTTACAACAAAAAGTGGTTAAAGTGAGTGAAATAATTAACGTAAAACCGACAATCAAAAGTATCGTAATGAACGGTGGTATCAATAGAGTTAATAGGCTCAAACATAACAGTCCAAGACTAAATGTTTTTTCAATCAGTTTACTGCGTTTATTATTAAGCAGAAATCCTTTAGCACTGAGGGTTGTTTTTACTGATAAAAATAACCCTAATATGGCAATGATCGGAAGTACGAAATTGCTGAATAATGCAAATTTAGACCAAACTAAATACTCAGTAAAGCCGTTTAAATGGATCAATAGCACAGTGACCGAAATAAGGTAGCCAGAGAAGTAAAAATATTGTTTTACTTTAAATGTTAGGTAAGAGAACACCGCTTGGGCAATGGCGAGTAAGAGTAAACCTATTACAATACCGACCATGATCATTTGCTGATTAAGCATTGCAATATAGTCATTATTATTAACCAGAGAAACATCAATATGAACTGGTGGCATCCCTGTATATTTAATAAAAGCCTGTGCTTTTCCATTCTTTTGGGCGTTTAATGGTAAGACAAAAATATGACTGTTAGTGGCAATGTCTAAAGGGGCTTTAGTGTTAATAAAATGAAGGTTATTGAGGTGGGATGAATCAAGAGTATAAGCAATTAACCGGTCGATTAATAAGGTATTGATGGTAAGGAACCATTGTTGCTGTTTAACGTCTGCACTGCTCAAATTGGGCTCTATCTTGAGCCAATAGGTGCTTTGTTCCGTTGATAATTTTTCCGAATTCTTGGCATCGTTCCATTGCTTGCTAGGAATCAAAACAACATCGCTAAGCTGGTTAATAGCTGCTGTGTGTTTTATAAATGAAACTGAATAATTCACCGGTGATTTGATCTTTGTCGAGCTTGTTGCCATCGCACCAATCATCACTAAAATAAATAGTAATGACAGTAGAAAAATCCATTTTATATAGCGAGTGAGCATAAATCTATCCTGACTATAGTCTTAATCCAAAGAAACTCACTGTCGTCGTAAGGCAGTTTTCGAGTAACTCAGAAAGCGATTGTTGGCGTGCTTTAGCAACCTCAGCAGCAATATGAGGGAGATAGGCGGGTTTATTGGTCCGTGATTTTGGTTTCGGTTTTAAATTTCGCGGTAGCAAAAAAGGCGCATCAGTCTCAAGCATCAATCGATTATCAGGGATTAATCTAACCATTTGTTGTAATGCTAAGCCACGACGTTCATCACAGATCCAACCGGTGATCCCAATGTGTAAATCGAGTTCAATACAGCGGATTAACTCTGATTCTGAACCGGTAAAACAATGCAAAACCACTGGGCCTAATTGCGAGCGATAACGAGCTACAATACTAATGAAATCATCAAAAGCATCGCGCTGATGCAAAATTACCGGCATTTTCAATTCAACTGCTAACTGTAATTGTGACTCAAAAGCGGCTCGTTGTTGATCGCGAGGTGAAAAATCCCGGTTATAATCTAAGCCACATTCTCCAATAGCCACGACTTGATTATGCTGTGCTAATTGGGTTAATTGCGCCAGCGATTCAGCATCAAAACTGCTGGCATCGTGGGGATGAATGCCCGCGGTCGCATAAACAACATTCGGATATTTTTTAGCAAAATTCAAAGCTTGTTCACTGCTAGATAAGTTACAGCCCAACGCTATCATCGCTTTGACCCCGGCACTTTGTGCTTGAGTGACAATGTCGTCTTGGGTGTTTTTAAATTGGCTAGACGACAAATTGACGGCAATATCGATTAACGGTGCGGTCATTATTTAACTCTTTTAACCCGAATGCTTTTGTTTCTTCCTTCTTTTCCTAGCAGGAATGAACCCAGTGCGCCTTTCTTGATAAATATTTGCTCGTTAGTCGAGAGTTTGAATTGTGTTGAGCTCATTTGCTTCCACACTTGGCCATTATCCAATGATATTTTATATAAACCATAGGGATTTTTGGATAAAGAGGTAATGCTGGCGATGATTCTTTCTGGTGTCTGCGAGATGACTTTAGTTTCGAAACCAAACAGCGGTTGCACTTCCTGCACTGCAGCTTTAACCGTTGGTTGCTCAGGGGCAATTACCTTTACTATTGGAGCTCGTGTTGTTGAATGAGCGGTAGTCAAAGTATCAAAACAGCTTAGGCGAGCTGAAGCTTGGCTAATTTGAGCGCATTGATTGAGTTGTTGCTCTATGGTTTGAGCATAAATATTGCTCGAAAGTATGGCACTACAAACAATAATGCCATGAGTAATAATTTTGTTAAGTAACGGTTTTTTCATTGTTATTTTCATCTTCGTCACGTTTAGGTTGATATAAAGAAGCAACTATTAAACCACATTCAAATAACAATAACATCGGTATTGCGAGCATTGATTGCGAAATAATATCCGGTGGCGTCAATAACATCCCGATGATAAATGCACCAACAGCGACATAGGGGCGTTTGGCTCTCAATTCTTTGGGAGTGGTGATCCCTGCCCAGCATATTAAAACAATCGCAATGGGGATTTCGAAGGCGAGGCCAAAGGCAAAAAATAGTTTTAGAATAAAATCGAGATAGCTTTGGATGTCGGTTGCTATTGTCACGCCCTCTGGCGCAACACTGGTGAAAAACCCAAAAATAACGGGAAACACCACAAAATAAGCGAACGCAATACCCGCATAAAATAATATCGTGCTCGAAAATAATAGCGGAAAGACTAAACGTTTTTCATGCTTATAGAGTGCCGGTGCGATAAAAGACCAAATTTGATGTAACACAAAGGGTATAGCAATAAAAAACGATAACATTAAGGTTAATTTGAACGGGGCAAAAAATGATGATGTTACCCCCGTTGCGATCATGGTTGAGCCTTCTGGTAGCTGCTGAATGAGCGGCTGTGATACATAGTGATAAATATCGTTAGAGAAGTAAACCAAGCACAAAAAAATCGCAAAAACACTCAAAACAGCACGTAGTAGGCCGTTTCGAAGTTCCATTAAATGGGTGATTAAAGGTTGTTGAGACATAACTAGTGTTTTTCTTCTTTGGTCGGCTCAGGCTCTGCAACGCGTTTACCAGAGTTTTCATAGGGGCGAGTGACATCCCTTGCTGCTTCTTGCAAAGATTTTATCGATTCATGCAGCTCTTCTGGGATGACACTGGTGTCTAACCCTTTGCTGTATGATTCGGCTTTTTTTAGATCGCTATGTAATTTTTCAATTTCAAGCTCTTGGGCTAGCTCTTCTTTGACATTGTTGGCCATACGTTTGGCAGTACGGATCCAGTCTGACACCGTACGAACCGCAACCGGTAATCGTTCAGGGCCAAGTACAATTAATCCCAGCACAGCAATGACAATGAGTTCCCACAGTCCTATATCGAACATTGAGAATTATACCTGCTCTTTGTCTTTACTTTCGGCGCTTTCTTTATTAACGATAGTATCATTAATATCTTGGGTATCAGATGATTTTTTATCGTCTTCACTCGCAATTGCTTTTTTAAAACCTTTGACTGATGAACCCAGATCGCTGCCTAATGTACGTAATTTCTTTGTACCAAAAAGTAAAATAATGATCACTGCAACAATAAGAAGTTGCCAAATACCGATGTTACCCATTACGGACTCCAAAATCTAAAATCTAAAAATTAATAATAAGAATGACCCAATCTAAATGATTTGGGCTCAATCTGTATAGTGCTTCTTTGTTAACGCGGCAACGAGCCAAGCAATGGTGCCACCTGCCGTTAATAATGAAGAAGCTAATGATACGCCATTTTTTAAATAGAAAAGGGTGGCACAGATCAATAAAGTGCTACCTATCACTAACCAAGAGCCATTTTTTTGCTGTAGTTGTTGGTTTTTTATGATCAACTGCTGATTTTTTTGCCACTGCAATTGATGGCGTTGATGTAGCTTTAGGTTATCATAAATTAAGTTCGGCAGCTCAGGCATTTTTTCAACCCAAAATGGTGCATTGGATTTAACCGATTTGTAAAAGGCTTTCGCGCCCATTTGCTCTTTCATCCAGCGCTCTAAAAATGGCTTGGCGGTTTGCCACAAATCGAGTTCAGGATAGAGCTGACGACCTAATCCTTCAACATAGAGCAGAGTTTTTTGCAATAGAACTAGTTGCGGCTGCACTTCCATATTAAAACGCCGAGCGGTATTAAATAAATTGACTAGCACATGACCAAAGGATATCTCTGATAGTGGTTTCTCAAAAATAGGCTCGAGCACGCTGCGAATGGCTTGCTCAAAATCATCAACATTGGTATCGGCAGGCACCCAACCTGAGTCGACATGCAATGTCGCTACTCGACGGTAATCTTGGTTAAAAAAGGCCAAGAAATTTTCAGCGAGATAACGTTGGTCTTCACTATTAAGGGTGCCAACAATACCGCAATCAATCCCAATATATTTTGGGTTGTCAGGGGTTTCGCGCGAGACAAACACATTGCCAGGATGCATATCGGCATGAAAAAACTTATCGCGGAACACTTGGGTGAAAAACACTTCAACCCCACGCTCAGCCAATAACTTTAAATTGGTGCCTTGAGCATTTAATGCTGGAATGTCAGCGACGGGAATGCCGTAAATACGCTCCATCACTAGCATGTTCTTATAGTTATGTTCAGGGTAAATCAATGGAATATAAAGTGAATCTGATTGCTCGAAATTACGACGTAGCTGCTGCGTGTTCTGTGCCTCAAGCATCATGTCTAACTCATCAAAAATCGTTTTTCGATATTCTGCGACCACTTCAGAGGGCCGTAGGCGACGACTAATAGGCAGAATTTTTTCGATCGTCTTGGCAAATGTGGCCATTAAATCAGTGTCGCTTTTAATAGTTTTGGCAATGTTAGGGCGGATCACCTTGATCACGATTTTCTGTTGGTTCGATTTTAAGGTCGCTGTATGCACTTGGGCAATTGAGGCACTGGCCAACGGTGTTGGTTCAAAATCATCGAACACTTGATCAATTGGGCAGCCGAGGTTTTCAGTAATTAAAGCAATGGCTTGATCGGCTGGAAACGGCGGGACACTGTCCTGTAGCTTGGCTAACTCCAGCGCAATATCATCACTTAATAAATCGCGACGAGTCGATAACATTTGGCCAAACTTAATATAGACCGGTCCCAGCTGTTCTAAGGCTAATCTTATACGCTCGGCTTGGGATTTATCACGATGCTTGTTGTGGAGCCAAAAGAAACAATAACGGCCAAATTTCACTAGCCAAGGCAACATATGCCACGGGATCAGTTCATCGAGTCCGTGTTGTAAAAAAACTTTATTTAATTGATAAAATCGGCGTAATCGATTGAATTTCATGGTGTGGTTATGACCTTAACTGGGCAATACGGGATTCAAGTTGAGCGACTTGCTGGGCAACGTCATCAATTTGATCGCTTAAATGGATAAATTCGAGTTGGCTCGGGGCGAGTGCTAACTCTTCAATCAGGTATTCACCACATTGGCGATGGGTCGCCGTTGCTACAGACTTTAGTTTGCTCGCTGTTTTGGTGATGAGATTGGCGCTATGGTAAGCGAGGACATCGCCAGTATAGGGAGCAAGCTGATCGGGCCAATCAATATCTAAGTCAGTGAGCAACTCAGCAAATTGTTGTAGCAGTTTAATATCACCAACAATAATCAGTTGTTCTGATTTTATCAATTGGGTGATCGCACCATTATCTTGTAATTTCGCCAGCGCACTTAAGCCCAGTGTAAGCTCAACGTCTAGTTCACCTTCGTATTTATTGAATATTTCAACGCGCTGGGCCGAGAAAAAGAAAAACAACGGTTGCTGATACTCTTTGAGCGTCAACTTGAAGGCTTTGTTGACTAGCGGTGCCATCCGCTGTGTTGCGCTGGCATCGAGGGTTAATAATTGATTGATGGTCGTTTCAATCACACCACAGACTAAACTAGGAAAGGGCATTTCAAAGCACTCCGCTATTTAAAATTTATAACCACGGTGCAGTGCTACAATGCCACCAGTTAGGTTGTAATATTGAGTTTGTTCAAAACCTGCGCTATCCATCATGCCCTTTAATGTCTCTTGATCAGGGTGCATCCGAATCGACTCGGCCAAATACTGATAGCTTTCGCTGTCGTTGGCGATAATCTTACCCATTTTAGGCAACAGGTTAAAGCTGTACATATCATAGGCTTTAGATAATAACTCATTACTTGGCTTTGAAAACTCAAGCACTAACAAACGACCACCGGGCTTTAACACCCGATACATTGAGCGTAGCGCTTCGTCTTTGTCGGTAACATTACGCAGACCAAAAGCAATGGTAATTAAATCGAAGGTATTCTCGGCAAAAGGTAACGCTTGAGCATTAGCTTGCACATAAGAAACATTAGAAACCACCCCTAAATCACGTAATTTGTCACGACCGACTTTTAACATCGAATCGTTAATATCCGCTAACACTACTTGACCGGTATTGCCGACAATACGCGAAAATTTAGCGGTTAAATCACCGGTGCCGCCTGCTAAATCCAGTACGGTTTGACCAGGGCGAATACCTGAACAATCAATGGCAAAGCGTTTCCATAAACGATGAACACCAAAAGACATCAAATCATTCATGATGTCGTATTTAGCCGCCACCGAATGAAATACTTCGGCAACTTTAGAAGCTTTATCATCGACATTAACTTCTTTATAGCCAAAGTGAGTGGTCTCGTTTACGTTGTTGCTCATGGTCAGGATCTCATTACGATAAATAGGCGTTAGTGTACTGCATGGCGCTAGCTAACAAAACAATATTGTGGACTAAATTAGCTTGTTCAGATGATCACTGCGCTGGATCAATCATCCCAGCCAGCGAGTTGTTGGTTCTAAACCAACCCGCGATAGAATGCCTTAGGGATTGTGCTGCTAATACTTCATGGGGAAAGCGCTCACTTTCAAAGATCACTAAGGTGCCAGCTTTCGGCGCAACATGGGCTAATGGCTTTGGCGATGTTTGATCGTAAATCACCAATTCACCACCGCTGGCAGGGGTATTTAAATAACAAACCGTGGTTAATACTCGGTTACTCCGTCCCTTGAAAGCATCGAGGTGTTTTTGATAAAAATCGCCTTGCTGATAGGTTGCATAATGGCATTCGTAATCAAACAGCCCAAGATAAAAATGTCGATTAACCGCTTGTTGAATGTTACCCATTAATTCGAGATATTGCTGCTGGGCATGACCCTTACCATTAAACCAAAGGGTTTTGTCTTTTCTGATTTGGCTATTGAGTTGTTGAGCTTGCTGGCGTCCGATGCCTGCTGCAACGAATTGATCCTGCTGATGTTGACAATCAAGCAGTAGATCGTTAATTAATGCCAGTGGGATTGCCTGTTCTATAATCGCGTAACCGCTCTCGGCTACCGCGTTTAAAACGTTATCGACGGCAGATTCAAACGCAGAGTTCAATTGTTCTATATTCACTAACATGCTGCTCCAGTAGGCTAGGGGGACAGTGTAACAAGTTATTTTAAATTAATTTTAAATAGTTTGAACTAATTTCAGTTAATGCTCTCTATATATATAACATTGAGCTTCATCTCTCGTGTTTCCTTTAGATTGTTTGCTTTTTTAATGCGCTCATTGAGCGTATTTTTTTGTCTTTATTTCCTCTTAGCACCAAAGCTCAGTTATAATAGCCAGCCATTATTAGATAGAAATAAACGTTAATGTCTGTGGATAAAAATTATCAGCAAGGTCTTATCTTTGCTGTGTGCGCCTATATTATGTGGGGCGTAGCACCTGCCTATTTTAAATTAATTTCTGACGTGTCAGCGACCGAGATTTTAGTCCATCGAGTGTTATGGTCTTTTGTGTTTGTTTGTCTGATTATTTTGCTGACTAATAGTTGGCATAAAGTACAACATGTATTTAAACAAACAAAAAAGCTGCCTTTATTATTAATCACTGCTTGCTTGATAGCCGCTAATTGGCTGTTATTTATTTGGGCGATCAACAATGATCATATGCTCGACGCTTCTCTAGGCTATTACATCAACCCGCTGTTTAATGTTTTACTTGGCACAGTATTTCTTGGTGAAAAACTCAGAAAATTCCAATGGCTTGCGGTGCTACTGGCCGGTATTGGCGTATTAGCGGAGATTATTTCCTTCGGTGAGATCCCTTGGGTTTCATTAGCGCTAGCGACATCTTTTGGCATTTATGGCCTGCTACGAAAGCTGATTAAAGTGGATGCTATTAGTGGGTTATTTATCGAAACCCTATTTTTATTGCCTGTAGCCTTGTTTTACATTAGCTTTTTCGATGTGCCTTCGCTGGATTTTAGTCATAACGAATTATCAATGACATTATTATTGGTCGCAGCGGGTGTCGTAACGACCTTACCGTTATTGGCTTTTTCTGCTGCCGCCATCAGAATTCCGTTATCGACCTTGGGGTTCATCCAATACATTGGGCCAAGTTTAATGCTGCTGCTAGCCGTCTTTGCTTACGGGGAAGTTTTCGAACCCGCCAAAGGCATTACCTTTGCATTTATTTGGCTAGCGTTGGTGGTTTATAGTATAGATGGTTACAAAAATCGCGCTAAGCTAATAAGTTAATCATATCTGACGGGAAATCGGTAAAAATCCCGTCAACGCCCATTGCCTGCAAGGCCAAACATTGGCTGGCACTATTGACTGTGTAGACCATCACTTTAAGCTGACGCTGGTGGGCATCGTCGATGATTTGTTGATTAATCGATTCTCCACACAAATTAATCGAGTAGGCACTGAGTTCCTGTGCAAACACTGCATAACTCATACCGACTCCAGCGCTCAATACACCTATTCGCAGTGCTGGGTATTGTTGCTTTAACCAGTGTAAATCATGGTGAAAAAAGCTTGAGACAATAAAATTATCCAGAGACCAGCCACGATTCACATAATCCTCAATTAACGCCAGTACCAATGGGGCGCTAGCACTGTCTTTGAGTTCAATATTAAGCACCGCTCGCTGATCGATTAAATCGACTACTTGAGTCAACAACGGAATTTGTTGCCCCTTGCCAGCATCAAGTTGTTGTAATTGGGCAATACTAAATTGACTTAACAATCCAGTGCCATCAGTAGTACGATCAACAGTCTCATCATGGATCACCACCAATTCACCACGTAGTTCACGGACGTCAATTTCAACCCATGGCGCACCCTGCGTAATCGCTAGTTCAATAGAAACTAAAGTGTTTTCAGGTGCATAACCCCGAGCGCCGCGATGGCCAATACAGATCATAAATCATTCCTTGCTAAATGAAGAGCACTACGGCAAGCGCACTATAATCTAGATATCGGTACACATTACGCAAACTCGCTGTTAATACATCACGGCTTTGCGAACTTCCATGTGTCGGAGACACAAGGTTTCTCTACGGCTCTAAGCTCAATTTTTCATCTCGATAATTGCTCCTGAATTATCCTACTGTAGCCATCCATGGCTAAACATGAAAAATAAAGTTTGCTTCATATGCGCCGATATCTCTAGCATTACTGGGTATTTCTTTTAAACGCTCTAGCCGTGTTAAGAGCCCCTAGTAAGCAGGATAAATTACCACACCACCACCACCATTATCATCCTCACTCCACGCAGGAAACTTCTTCATCGCCAGCGAAAAATCGTCGCTGGTGAGAAAACCATTAAGCCATTGTTGTAGCTTAGGGTAATTGGCTTGTTCAAACCAGGCTTTATCAACATGACTAAATTGGCGGATAAACGGAAAAATTGCAATATCGAGATAATCGGCTTGGTCGCCTGCGAGAAACGGTTGTTGCGATAGGATTTGTTCGAGCTGGCTTAAAAACACTTCACCTTGGGCGCGATAGGCTGATTGTGATTGTTCGGGAAAACGATCAAAATATTTATAATGATCTAACGCGGTTTTAAATTGATGGTCATTATATTCAATTAAGGCTAATTGACTTGGGGTTGCTGGGCTTAATCGCGCTGATTTACTGTTAGCCAATGCCCAATCGATAATCTCAACACTTTGCTCGATAACTTGACCGTCAGGCAATACTAATACCGGTACGGTGCCTTTGGCGGAATAGGCTAGCAATGATGCTGGTTTATGTTTTAACACTACTTCACGTAATTCAACCTGACAACCGCTTAGTATTAATGCCATGCGGGAACGCATGGCATAAGGGCAACGGCGAAAGCTGTATAAAATTGGGTAATTAATCTGAGTCATTGGGCTGCCATGGGTAAAGTTGATTGAGTGAATATTGCTGTTGGATTTTAACCTGATCAGTTAGAGTCCACTGTCGTTGCTGTTGCACTAAATTTTGATAAAAGGCGATAGGCCATTGATGAGGGCGACCGTTAAACTGGGCTATTTTAGCCTGCGCGGTGACATCAAAAGTAACGGCATGGGTCAGCGCTTGGTTGCTGCCGGGAATACGATCTCTGGTGTCGATATAGGCATCACTAAAATCGCTACATTGACCAAAATTATCGATGCCATAATCCCAAAATATCGCACCGAAAACGCTAACTGGCTCAAGATAGGTGGAATGCACTTTAAACTGCGGTCGCTGTTGTTTGAGGACGCGACAGGCACCAAGGGCAACAAAGGAACCACAGCTGTGAGCCACTAAATGCACTGAGTTTAAGCGTGGACTGTGGTTAAGTATTTTAGCGGCGAGTCGTTCACCAATGGCGATGCCATTAGTGGAACAGCGGAATACGTCTTGTGCATAAACCTGCCAGTTGAGTGCTAACACATTGCTGTTAGGTTGTTGTTCTAATGTTTGTTGTAGTGGCTGAGCCCAGCTAGTTACATCATCTTTAAGCCCGTGAATTAGCACGGTTAAATGATCGCTATTTTGGTGGGGTAATTCGATCGCTAATTTATCATCATTAATTGGCCAATAAGTATAGCCGATGAGGGCTAATGTCACTACTACGAAGGGCACCGTCGGAATGATAATGAATAGCCAAATGGCCAATCGAAGCCAGTGCTGTTTAAGCCATGACCCTGTCATTAATCTAACGACTTGGTCATAAAATATTTACAGCCGATCTTTGGGTAATTGTCCTGAGTCCATGCCACTTGATAACCATATTTTAAATAAAATGGTTGGGCTTGAAAGTCTAAAGTATCGAGTAATACTTGGTTGCAGCCCCGTTGTTTGGCTGCTTGTTCGATAGTGTTAAGCAGTTTACTGCCTAACTGCTGACCGCGAGCCTCTTGCGAGACCCATAAGTAATCAATCATCAACCAATGACCGAACGTTGTGCCCGTTGCTGCGGCAATAATCTCACCCGCTTGGCTTTTGTGTTGAACTGCGAGCGGTTGACGAACAACGTTTTGCCAATGTTGCCAGTTAAACTGAGATATTTGTGCTTTTACAAAGTCCAACAATGGTTGGTCAGGCTGCTCAATTATCTCAATTTCAATCTCGCTCATTAAAGCGCTTCTAATCGGGCATAGGCAACCACTAGCCATTTACTACCAACTTGCTCGAAGCTTACTTCAACCCGTGATTGCGCGCCGCTACCTTCATAATTAATGATAACGCCTTCACCGAACTTAGCGTGGATAACCCGTTGACCAAGTGTCAAGCCCGTTTGATTAAACTGTTGCTGACTTTGGTTAAAGCGGCTTGACTCAACCGGTCGTGATATTTGGGTGGTCAGACGAATTTCTTCGGTAACATCAACCGGAATTTCACGAATAAAACGTGACGGTTTATGGAATTTTTGTTGGCCGTAAAGGCGACGTGATTCCGCATAACAAATGATTAGTTTCTTCATCGCTCGGGTGATCCCAACATAAGCCAGGCGGCGTTCTTCTTCCATTTTTTCGGGTTCTTCGATGGTGCGTTGACTCGGGAACATCCCTTCTTCAACCCCGATAATAAAGACCATTGGAAACTCTAAACCCTTGGCGCTGTGCATAGTCATGAGTTGCACCGCATCTTCATATTCATCGGCTTGACCATCACCAGACTCTAGCGCAGCATGAGATAAAAAGGCATTAAGTTCCGTCATTTCTTCGGCTTCTTCGGGAACAATAAAGTCGTCCATCGCGGTTAACAGCTGATCGAGGTTATCGAGTCGGTCTTGGCCGCGTTCGCCTTTTTCCGCTTGATACATCGCTTTTAAGCCACTGTGATTAATCACTAGGTCGGTCATACCACGGAGGTTCATTTCATGACCGTCGGTTTCTAATTGATTGACTAAATCGATAAAACCTTTAATCGCATTGGCGGCGCGACCGGTTAATATTTTTTCTTTTAATAATAAATGGCTCACTTGCCACATCGTCATGCCTTGCTGGCGAGCATTACTGCGCAACTTATCTAACGTGGTGTTGCCGATGCCGCGCGTTGGGGTATTAACGATTCGCTCAAAGGCTGCGTCGTCATCACGGTTACTGATCAGGCGTAAATAGCCCAAAGTATCTTTAATTTCTAAACGATCATAAAAGCGTAAGCCACCATAGATCCGATAAGGTAGCTGCTGTGATAATAAGGCTTCTTCCATGATCCGTGATTGGGCATTACTACGATATAAAATCGCCACTTCGGCTAAGTTACCGCCTTGATCCTGCCATTCTTTGATTTTTGTGGTGACATAACGCGCTTCATCCATTTCATTAAACGCGGCATACAATAAAATAGGATCGCCTTTATTATCATCGGTCCACAGTTTTTTGCCTAGGCGCTGAGAATTATTGCTAATCACTGCGTTAGCCGCTTCAAGAATATTGGCGGTTGAGCGATAGTTTTGCTCAAGCTTAATGGTAATCGCTTTTGGGTAATCGGTTAAAAACCGTTGCAGATTTTCAACTTTTGCGCCACGCCAGCCGTAGATCGATTGATCGTCATCACCAACAATCATCAGGTTTGCTTGTTGGCCTGCGAGGATTTTGATCCACGCGTATTGAATGTTGTTGGTATCTTGAAACTCGTCAACCAGAATATTGCCAAAACGACGCTGGTAATGCGCTAGCACCTGAGGGTTATTGAGCCATAATTCATGGGCACGTAGTAACAACTCTGCAAAGTCAACCAAACCAGAACGATCGCAGGCCTCTTGATACGCTTGATAAACGTTGCGTTGATTGGTTTCTAACTCATCGCCGTAGGTCTCAATATGCGCGGCTCGAATACCTTCGTCTTTATGACTATTGATATAAGACTGTAATTGCCGTGCAGGGTAGGTTTTATCATCGAGGTTTAACGCTTTAGTTAAGCGCTTTAACATTTTTAGTTGATCGTCTGAGTCGATCACTTGAAAATTTTCCGGTAATTTGGCTTCCGTATGGTGCATCCGCAATAAACGATGTGCAATGCCATGGAAGGTGCCAATCCAAATTCGGCCTAATTGATCGCCCAGTAAACTCTCGACCCGATGGCGCATTTCTTTCGCGGCTTTATTAGTAAAGGTTACCGCTAAAATCGAATGAGGAGATTGGTTTTCTACTTTCAATAGCCAAGCAATACGATGCACTAACACTCGGGTTTTACCACTGCCAGCACCTGCGAGTACCAGCTGATTACCAGGGGCGGCGGCAACCGCTTGGCGTTGGTGGTCATTTAAAGAGTCGAGTAGTAAGGATACATCCATGGCTATTTATAGTTCTTGTCGGAAATTGGCAAGATTATAGCAAAGCCTGTCTGTTATGCCTAAATCTTAGTGAAGGTAGGCAATACGATCCGCATAGTATTCTTGATACCGGCACTTTAAACATTGTTGTTCTGATGGTGAATACTAAAGCAAGGCTAAATCCGTTAACTGCGAAAATTCAAAGGTTGGCAGTTGCAAAGGTTTGTTGCGGTGATCTAGTCGTTTTCCGCTTAAATTTAACCAGCCACTTTGCCAGCCTGCACGGGTTGCGCCGACAACATCAGACACCGGATGATCGCCAATATATAATATTTGATTGGCGCTCAAACCAAGTCGTTGTTGCGCTTGGTTAAACAATGAGGCTGAAGGTTTCATTGGATTGTTAATATTGGCATGGAGGGTAAATTCGAAATATTGCGTGAGGTTTAATGCCTTGGTGCAAACATTGCCATTGCTAATGGCAAACAAACGATAACGTTGATCTAATTGGGTCAGTAATTGATGAGTACTGCTGGCAATATCGATGGTATTTCGCCAGGTTAAAAATAGCGCCATCGCTTGTTCTGCCCCTTTGCTTGCTTGTTGTTCGTCGTAGCCTAAGTCGAGTAGCCCTTGGCGTAAGGTGACGATGCGGGTTAAACCGATGTCATTGGCCAATGCAGGTTGCTTGGTGATCACTTGTTGCCTAATCGCAAACCAATCTTGATAAGTCATGCCATTGGTACGCGGGAACTGCTGAGCTAAATGATCCCGCAGTGCTTGTTCTGCTAGGGCTAAAACCGGGCCATTGTCGTAAAGGGTGTCATCTAAATCGAAACCAATGGCCAGTGGTGAGGTAAAGCTTTTATAACAGATAATCGCCATCTAAATTCCTTATTTTTTTGGTTTAAGTTTGGCGCGCGGATGTGCTTGATCATAGACCGTGGCTAAATGTTGAAAATCGAGATGCGTATAAACTTGGGTGGTCGATAAATCTGCGTGGCCGAGCATTTCTTGCACCGCTCGGAGATCTCTTGAGCCTTCGAGCATATGGGTGGCAAAGGAATGGCGCAATTTATGGGGATGCATCGTGGTGTTCATGTGCTGTTGCTGCGCCCATTGCTTGATCCTGACTTGGACACTGCGATGTGAAATTCGTCGCCCCAGTTGACTAACAAACAGTCCGTACTCACCGGCATTAGCCAATTCAGGACGCACTTTTTTCCATTGTTCTATTTTTGCCAAGGCTAACTTTGTGACTGGCACGATTCGTTCTTTGTTGCCTTTACCAAGCACTTTAACTAGTTGTTCACTGTGGCTAATATCATCAAGGTTTAACGCAACCAGTTCGGCTAGGCGTAAGCCACTGGAATAAAACAATTCCATCATTGCCAAATCTCTAATTTCCAAAGGATCTTCTGGATTGGCATTCAGCAATTGATTAACTTGATCGACATTAATATTTTTCGGCAGCGGTTTTTGTTGTTTGGGGGCGCTAATGCCAACACAAGGATCGAGGGTAATCAGTTGGCGTTTTAACAGATAACGGCAAAAGCTTCGTAGGGCCGATAAACGCAGTGCAATAGAACGATTCGATAAACCTTGGCGTTTACTATTGGCAATCCAAAATTTAACATCATCGCCGGTTAGCTGGGTCCAGCTATCGATATTGTCGGATTGTAATTGATTGATTAAATGCGTTAATTGACGACGATAGTTGGTAATAGTATGAGGAGATAATTGCTTGGCATCATTTAAGTCTGCCAAAAATTGTTCAACTAATACCTTCAAGTGAATACCTTCACCGTTAAATGTCTAAGCCATCAATTAAATTTGCGAACAGGCGACAAAGTTGCATTAACATTGTGTTGTCCATGCTGGGCTCAAAATGATTAGGATCGCTGCTAGCCACGGCTAATAAACCCACTTCACCATATTTTCCTAGTGCAACTAATGCCACTGAGCCGCTAAAATTTTCTGAAAATAGCAATGTTTGTTCCTGTTGATTAATTCGACCAAAATAACATTGTGTTTTATCGAGGCGTTGAATCAACATATTCTCAAACTGGCTACGTTGACACCTTAAATGACTGGGTACGTCTGGTTGATACAATTTCACTTCAACCTTTGACAAGCCTAGGTTTTTTCTAAACTTATCAATTAAGGTGTCGGTCAGCTGGCTAATGTTTTCACAATTGAGCAGCTGAAAGAATAGACTAGAAAATTGTTGATGCAATTGCTGATTATGACTGGCAATCGACATTAAACTGGTGATTTCTTCTTCGAGATTTTGGACTTTTTCACGCAGTAATTGTTGCTGTCGCTCCACTAACGAGAGCGTGCCAGGCTGATGAGTTGGTAATTTTAATTGTGATAATAATTGGGGATGATTATTAAAAAAATCTGGATTATCTTGTAAATAGCTCACTATTGTCGCTTCATCAACTAGCAGTGAACTATTATCAACGTTACTTAATGTCATAACTTAATTTGGCCATCAAAAACATGGGTTGCATCGCCCGTCATTTTTAATTGACTTTCCCCTTTTCGCCAATGAATTTTTAGTTTGCCGCCAGGTAGTTCAACGGTGACTGATTGATCGAGTTGCCCCTGGAGCTGGCCGATGGCAACGGCGGCACAAGCGCCAGTACCACAGGCTCGTGTTTCACCAACACCACGTTCATAAACTCGTAATTTAATATAACTACGGGAAACAATTTCCATAAAACCAACATTACAGTCTTGCGGGAATCGCTCATGAGTCGATAGCGCAGGGCCTAAAGTCGCAACGGCAGCTGTTGTTATATCATCAACAGTAACGACACAATGAGGGTTGCCCATTGAGATAACTCCGCATAATACCGTTTGATCTTCAGCCCGTAAAATATAATTAAGTTCTTGTTTTTGAGCCTGAAAAGGGATTTTTGATGGGATCAATTGTGGCACACCCATCGACACGGTAATTTGGCCATTACGCTCATGTTTTAGTTGCAATTTACCACCTTTGCAGCTAACGCCTAAACGGTAACGATTACTCAATCCTTTTAAACGAACAAAGCGTGCAAAACAGCGCGCGCCATTGCCACACTGTTCAACTTCTGTGCCATCGGCATTGAAGATTCGATAATGGAAATCGAGTTCCGGATCATAAGGCGCTTCGATCATCAACAACTGGTCAAAACCAATGCCGGTGTTGCGATCCGCCAATGAGCAGATTTGTTCTTTCGATAAAAAGACATTTTGGCTAACGGCGTCAACCACGACAAAGTCGTTGCCTAAGCCATGCATTTTGGAAAAATTAAGTAACATTCAATTTCTTATAATATTATTACTCGAACAATCATCGACTCATTATGAGTCGGTATCGAGAGTTGCTATTTCACCTCGCCATAAATCTGCTAAAGTTTCGCGTTGGCGAATTTCGATGTCCTTGTCGCAATCGACCATCACTTCAGCAGGCTTTACCCGAGAATTATAATTTGACGCCATGGTAAAACCATAGGCTCCAGAGGATTTTATCGCGATAAAATCGCCTGGGCTAAGTGCAAGCGTGCGATCTTTACCTAAAAAATCGCCAGTTTCACAAACCGGACCCACCACATCATAAACATCGGTTGCCTGAGTACTTGACTCTACGGCAACTATCTCTTGCCAAGCACTATATAATGCTGGCCGGATTAAGTCATTCATTGCGGCATCAATTATCGCAAAATTTTTGTCTGGCGTCTGCTTTAGGTATTCAACTTTGGCCACTAAAATTCCGGCATTGGCCATAATGGCGCGACCGGGTTCATATATAATGGTTAAATCACGATGCTCAGCGAGGCAGTCGGCAAGGGCTTTTGCATACTCGTGAGGTTGCGGCGGTTGTTCATCTTGATAAGTCACGCCTAGGCCACCTCCGACATCAAGGTGAGAAATATTGATCCCTTGCTCTTTTAATCGATCAATTAGGGTTAAAACCCGTTTAATTGCATCGGTAAAGGGTAACAAGTTCGTTAATTGTGAGCCAATATGACAATCAATCCCCTTAATTTGGAGAGATGAGGCTTGGTGAGCATATTGATAAGCACTGACTGCATCCTCCATCGTGATACCGAATTTATTTTCTTTGAGTCCAGTCGAAATATAAGGATGCGTACCGGCATCGACATCGGGATTCACTCGAATAGAGATCGGCGCAACAATATTCATGCTGTGAGCAATGGCACTAATCCGCTCTAATTCTGGCTGTGATTCGACATTGAGGCAATAAATTTTGGTCTCAAGGGCAAAGCGAATTTCATCTTCACTTTTACCGACGCCAGAGAATACGATTTTATCCGGAGAGCCACCGGCCTTAAGCACCCGGGCTAATTCACCACCGGAGACAATATCAAACCCGGAACCGAGTTTAGCTAAGGTATTTAAAATCGCTAAATTTGAATTGGCTTTGACTGCATAACAAATCAAATGTTTTTGATCGCCCGCTGCTTGATCAAAGGCATGCCAATGACGTTCAATGGTGGCACGGGAATAAATATAAAGCGGAGTCTTATATTTTTGTGCCAGTTGTTTTACCGCGATATCTTCAACATACAGTTGACCATTTTTAACATTAAAAAAATCCATTAAGCATTGTCTTCCTGTTTATTATCTTTATTTTCAACGTCTTGATTAGCAGGTTGCGGCGCTTTATCGCGATGATACAGGGGGCCGCTTTGGCCACATCCGCTGATAAAACCGAGTAATATAAAGATGATAGTGAATTTCCGCATTTTTTATCCGGTGATTATTAAGCAATTTAGCCCTATAATCGCATTCCGTTGAGTAAATGCAAATGTTTTGAGGCTTAAAATGAACGATAGTGAATTTCACCAAATAGTCGATGATTATTTTATATTAATAGAAACGGTTTTAGATGATGCAATGGTCGATTTTGATTATGAAACATCAGCGGGGGTCTTAAAGTTAGCCTTTAGTGATCGCAGCCAAATTATTATTAATCGTCAGGAGCCGTTACATCAAATTTGGGTAGCGACTAAATTTGACGGTCATCATTTTGAGTTAATTGAAGGTCGTTGGATTGATAATCGCAGCGGTGCGGAATTCCTGACCTTGGTGAGTGACGCTATTGTGCGACAATCCGGCGAAAATATTCAGATTAAGATAAGCGAGTAAAAAGTGTCATTACAAACAATTATTAAACAACCAAACAATGCGGCCGATGCGGTGGTTATTTGGCTACATGGACTAGGCGACTCAGGTACCGGATTTAGCGATGTTATTCCAGCGTTAGGCTTAGCTAAAAATCATCAAATTCGATTTATCTTTCCTCATGCTCCTAAGCAACCCGTTACGATTAACGGCGGATTAGTGATGCGCTCTTGGTATGACATCAAAAGCATGGATTTAAACGATCGCGCCGATATTAAAACCTTACAGCAAAGTGAAGTATTAATTAATCAGTTGATTGATCAACTGATTAGCGATGGTATTAGCAGTGAGCGGATTGTGGTGGTTGGTTTTTCTCAAGGTGGTGTGCTTGCGCTGTATAGTGGCCTAAGGTCTCGCCATAAGCTGGCAGGCATTGTCGGGCTTTCTTGTTATTTAGCGACGGCTGATTTACCAAAAATTGGTGCTGGTGGTCATAATGCTGCTACACCGTTGTTTGTCTCCCACGGCGAACATGACATGACGGTGCCTTTTAGTGCTGGGCAACAAGCAGCCACTGCATTAACAGGCGCAGGGTTTGATCTAACGTGGTCACAATACCCAATGGAGCATTGGGTCTGTGAGCCGCAGCTTGCAAAATTAGGTCAGTGGTTAACACAATATTTGAGCTAAAAACGCTCGTCATTATGACGGTCAAACGGTTCGATATGAATAAAACCGTTTGACCGTGTTAGTCGACTAAATTGCGGTAAGTTAAAGCTAATCGCTAATTTTTCTTGGCTAATGTTTTGCTGATCTTTGGTGAAGGTATAAAAGCGATAGATTGATTTTATTAAAGCCAATTCGTCTTGTTCATTCTGCAAATAACTCGATAAGTTATTCTGCTCATCGAGCACAAACACTTGAATCCCATTGTTTAGTTTTTCTAAGAAAAATTGGACATGACCGCGACTGGCGTATTCAGTGATAATTCTATTTACCTTACTATTTTGTTGCTTTTTTCTGGTTAATTGCGTCAGTGGATGGCTACTTAGCTTTTGGTATAACTGTAGTGCGGTGTTAATTTTTTGAAAGTTAACCTGATCGGGTTCAAAAAATAGGCCATAGAGATTACCTGCTACCACTAACGATTTCACCCGAGTGCCTTTTTTGGTTGATTGTTTGCGAATGGTTAAGCATTCTCGCAATAAAAAATAGACTTTATCGCTTAGTAAGCTATTTTGCTTTTGCCCCAAGCTCTTGACAACGATGTGCGGCGAATGACTGGCTAAATTGATTAAACTTAATAAATGACTTACTAATTCTAAAATGGCGGTATCACCAGTAAATGCAATACTATGATATTCATGCCATGAATTGCGATAAACAACATCGATACTCGATACTAAGCTGTATTTATCACTGCCAATGGAGAATATATTACTCTTAATCCAGTTCATCATTAATGCCTGACCATTGAACCGCACCGTCGCGTCATCGCGCATATTTAGTAGTATGACAACTTGATCAATTTGTGACGCTTGGACTAAGGCATTTTTAGTGGCACGAGTTGGTGTGCCAAAGTAATGGGTGATGAGCGATAGTCCACGCGCCATTTTGGGCTCCCAATCACTAATATCGACGGGCAGCTTTACTTTGGTGTTGGTGGCCGCGTAGTTATTGACTGCTGCCCACCCCAATAGTTTTATCAGAGACGGATCCTGTTGAATTCGATAATCTTGACCAAAAATCGGTGATTGGTTTAGTAGCAGCCATTGAGTTTTACCATCGGATAGGCGTGCTCGACGTAAAAACAGCGGGTTATTGACCCGAGAGGACAGAGCTTTGTGAGGCAAGCGACTTATCTTAGTGCTATTGCTGTGATAAGCAGAATAAAGTTTACGACTTAAAATAGCCATTTCTTGTGGGTACAACGATTCATCAATGCCATGGCGTTGGGCCATAATCTTTAACCGTAGATAGCTTTTTAGCAGCGCGGTAACTAAACGTTGATGTTGTTGATGGACCGCTACCGGATCCCAACGAGAGACTCGATCAAGATGAACAATTTTTTGTGCGCTAAAGCCCCATTGTTTGGTCAGTGTTAGGAACTGTTGTTGCTGATAACTGACCGCTGATCCTTGATATAAATAACTGAGGTTAGGCTGACATTTTAAATAAAAACATTCTCGAACCAATTCGAGTCTTTCAGAATCATCTTGTGCTAACAAGTAGTCACTAATCCGTTCTAATAATAAGAGGTAATGATCAGTAATACGGTCACTTTTGGTATATTCCTGCCATTGTTGTGATAATAATACGGTATGTGGGAAATCACTAAAATAAGACTCTAGCAACAAGGCTTTTAAAATTGATTTTTCAGGGGCATCAATCCCTTTATATAGCTGCCACATCATCGCGCCAAAATATTCTTGCGCTGGGGGTGAAGGGATCTCACCAAAATCAATCATTTGAATCTCAGGGGCTAAGGGCTTTATTTGTTGCCAACGAATGGCTTTACCTGCAATGGTCATGGCTGAGCGGTAAAACTCATCGAGTAATAACCAATGTTGCGCGCTGCCACTGGATTCTTTATCGAGGGTTGATTGGTTGCCGTGTTGAAATTGGTCTTGTGTGACTAAAAATAAATGTAATTCAGCGCCAATTTGTTGAGCCCAACGTTCAATCAGTTGGCACTTTTGTGTCGTTTGCTGCTTTTTCTCTTCAGCAAAAGAGTTAGGGCTACAGAGCCAGACATCCCAGTCTGATTGGTTATTCTGCCCTAAACTACCAATACTGCCGATGGTATAAATGCCTTCAATACTGGTGTCTGCTAATAATTGATGGTCGCTAACGCCAAAAATGTTAGCCACTAACCAATTTGTATTCGATGTTAATTGATAATTAAAAATTTTTCCGGCTTGATAACCCGTGATATATCCGGGCAGTTGCGGGTGATTAACACTGAGTAATAAAGGTAAAAGTTGTAATACGATGTGGTTAGCAGGGGATAACTGGCTAATGATGTCTCGAGTTTGTTGCGCCTGCGCTTTGGACTGAAAACAAAAATGATTAGTGTCGGTAAATTGAGGGGAAAATTGCATTTAAGAGACCATTAACCTAATCAAAATCAAAAACTGATCATAGCATATAGCCAAGGGACTGAGAATATTGAATTTCAAGTCCATTGGCAGTCAATTGAGTTTAGTGCTCAGCGAGTTTATTTCTTAGTCCAGGTAGTGGGTAGCCTTTGTTATAGGCAATAGCTGCGGCTTTTTTTGCTAACTTGTATTTTTTCATATCAACCAATAATAAACCATAATTGTAGTTTAACTCGGCCGCTTTCGGGGTGAGCTTTAATGCTTGCTGATAGAGATTAAGTGCAGGTTGATATTGGTTTAATTGTTGTAAATGCATCGCATAAAGCATCCGGGAAGTGGCATCTTTGGGTTGAAAATATATCGCCCGTTTAAAATAGCATTCTGCGGTGTAATATCTATTATTAAATGCTGAAACCGAGTTTTTGTATATTGAGCTTCGCTGGTATTTAGCCATTGAATAAAGTGCGCGATGATAGTTTGGGATAGCTTGTAGAGTATAGTTGATATCACCCATAATGGTCCCCGTTCTTCCTCTAATGAGGCGCTCAATTTCAGGCGTGAAATGGGCACCCAGCACTATAGGTAGCTTATCTTGATCGCTAGCTTTGGTAAAATCATAGGGACCATAGGCGTTAGTTAGTGGTTGACCATGGATAATGCCACAGCTGACGTTGTTTTTTTGTGCTAATGCAGTCCCTGAGAGCAAAAAACATAACTGAAAGATAATAATTTTATTTAAATTCAACTTCATAATGAATAACTCTTGTTAAATAGGCATACATAATAGCTTTAAATATAGGTGACGTTGATGATATTTATTTATTTTTTATGATCTTATTTTGAATTTTAAGATAAAATGTAAGTGCTTGCTGTTTTTTCTAAGGGTATAGTGTCGGCATTGGGGGTTAGTTTTTCTATCAAAATAGGTCAAGGAATGAATTTAGAGTTACCAAATAAATCAGTGCTTTATGTTGCTTATCATTATCCGCCAATATTGGGTAGCAGTGGTGTTCATCGCAGTTTAGCCTTTAGTCGTTATTTAAGTGAGCATGGCTGGCATACCAAAGTGTTAACGGCTTCGCTCAAAGGTTATGACCATTGGTCACCGCAACAACTTGATTTTATTCCACCTAAAGTTGAAGTTATTCGGGCATTTTGTCGAAATGCTGCGACAGATTTAAGTATTAAGGGAAAGTATCTCTCTTGGATGGCGCTACCTGATAATTGGCAAAGCTGGATTGTTGGTGGCGTGATTAGCGGGTTAATGGCGATCAAAAAACAACGTCCAGATGTCATTGTCTCTACTTACCCAATTGCCTCTGCACATATAATTGCTTATATCCTTCATCGCATGACTGGGGTGAAATGGGTTGCGGACTTTAGAGACCCAATGGCACAGGCAGACTATCCAACCGATCCGACTAAAAAACGGATTTTTCAGTGGATAGAAAAGAAAGTTGTTGCTCATTGTAGTCATGTCATATTAACAGCACCTGGTGCCTTAGCATTATATCAAGCTCGTTTTCCTGACACTAAAGAAGGCTTTTGGCAGTTAATTAATAATGGCTATGACAAAATTATTTTTGAGCAAATAGAACAAGAGCTTAAGTCAATACCAGAGCATGAAATAGCTAAGAAATCAGGCTTTGTGTTACTCCATAGTGGGGTTATTTATCCGAGTGAAAGAGATCCTTCACATTTTTTTGCCGCCATCGCGGCATTAAAGCAAGCGAATAAAATAGACGCCAGTTTATTAGAAATCAGGCTAAGAGCTACCGGACACGATCATCTTTATCAGCCAACGTTAGAGCGTTTAGGCATTAATGATATTGTTAAATTGGTGCCCGCTGTTACCTATAAAGAAGCGCTCGACGAAATGTATAAGATTGATGGTCTACTGTTAATGCAGGCGGCTAACTGTAATTATCAAATCCCAGCCAAGGCTTATGAATATATTCGAGTTCAAAAACCTATTTTGGGGCTGATGCCAAGCGAAGGTGATACTGGTCAATTATTACAGCAAGCTGGAGTGACTAGTCTGGCGCCGTTAGATGATAGCTCGAAAATAGAACAAACCTTATTACGTTATATTGAGCAATTAGCCGAAAATAATTTTTCGGTGATGAATGAAGATGAGATTAACCAATATTCGAGACAATACCAAGCCGTGAGGTTTGAACAATTGCTCTCCCAGGTGATAACAGCCAAGGATTCTGAGGTTTAACATGGAACAAAACACGATCGAGCCTTTACTAATTGTTGAGCAGGCGCCACAACAATTAATCGTTAACTGGCCACAACAGCAATTAAATTTTACGACTAATAACCCCTTAAATATTGCACAAAATGAGCGCTTTATTGTGGCGACATTAGGTGAAGTAAGAGAATATCAACAGGACATCAAAGAAAATAGTGCCGATACATTACTGTCCATTATTAGTGATGATTTTTCGAAATATTATTCTAAAATTGCCGGATTTTTTGCGGCGGTCATTGTCGACAAATCTAGTCATAATATTTATTTAGTCAACGATCACATGGGCTCGGTCGGACTTTATTATCATCTGAATGGCACTGAGATAATGATTTCAAACACTTTATCTAAAATGAACGTGTCGTCATTTGAAATTAATCCTCAAGCAATTTTCAATTATTGTTATTTTCATTGTATTCCAGCACCGACCACTATTTATCGTGATGTTTTTAAGGTTGAAGCTGGCCATCAGGTTTGTATTAATAATCAGGGTGAAACTAATAGTAGATTATTATACCAGCCGCAATATCACTACAGTACTGATAATGACGAGGCATTGTATCAACAGTGCCAAACTTTGGTTGCTCAGTCGGTGAAAAGGCATGCTGGCGTATGTAGTGGCGCTTTCTTAAGTGGTGGTCTAGACAGTTCTACGGTGGCAGGAATGCTCGCTAAAGAGCAGGCTAACGCTAAAACATTTTCCATTGGTTTTGATGAAAAACAATATGATGAAACAGCCTATGCACTAATCACCGCTGAGTATTTTAAAACCGATCATCGAGTACTAAAATTACAGCCTGAAGAGCTGATTAAGAATTTTAAACAGATTGCGGGTTACTTTGATGAACCCTTTGGTAATTCATCAGCGATGGCTGCATTTGCCTGCGCGTCTTTTGCCAAAGAGCATGGCGTATCTCGGATGTTGGCTGGTGACGGTGGTGACGAAATTTTTGCCGGCAATGAACGTTATGCCAAACAAAAAATATTTGAACACTATACTAACAGCCCTTTAATGGTTCAAAAGGCACTGGATGGACTTTTTTGTCATACCCCATTACAGAATTTACCTATTGGCAGTAAAGCGGCTAGTTATATTCGACAAGCAAAAGAAGGATTGCCCGATCGATTAGAAAGTTATAATTTCGTCAATCGATTTGACTTATCAACGATGTTTGAGGCTGATTTTTTAGCAAAAGTTGACGTCAACCAGCCATTAGCGCAAAAGCGTGAACGCTATCAACAAGCTAATTCTGATCATATGATCGAAAAAATGTTATTTCTCGATTGGAAATTTACCTTAGCCGATAATGATTTAATTAAAGTCAGTAAGATGTGTGAAATGGCCGGGGTTGAGGTTAAATATCCGTTGTTGGAAAAAGAACTAGTTGATTTTACAACGACCTTAAGTCCGGATCAAAAATTGCCAAAACAGCAACTTCGTGACTTTTATAAAAAAGCATTTGGTGACTTCCTTGCACCAGAAACCTTGGCTAAAAGTAAGCATGGTTTTGGTTTACCGTTTGGCGCTTGGATGAAGCAAAGTGATGAATTAATGTCATTGGCAAAATCGGCACTGGCGAGCCTTGGACAGCGTCATATTATTAAACCGCAGTTTATTGAACAGGCATTAAGCATGCATCAAAGTGATCATGCTGATTACTACGGTGAGTTAGTGTGGATATTTGTGGTACTTGAATTATGGCTTGAAGCACATGAACAGTAATTTTGAGAGATATAATTAGCGTGAATCAGCAACCAAAATTATCATTAGCTCGTCGTGGTATTCATCAAGTGATTAAACTTATTTCCCAACTGGGTTCTAAAAATAAGTTAAACATTCTTATTTATCATCAGGTGGTTACCCAGCGAGATCCCATGCGACCGGATGAACCTACTCTGGATGAGTTTACGCAACAAATGGCGTTAATAAAGCAGTATTACCAACCGATAGCTTTGAGTAAAGCGGTTGAATTATTAGCGCAATCAAAGTTACCAGCTAACAGTATTTGCGTTACTTTTGATGATGGTTATTTGAATAACATGACGGTGGCAGCCCCGGTGCTTAACGCAATGGCGATACCCGCAACGCTATTTGTTGCGACTCGATTTAGTCATGGCGAGAATATGTGGAATGATAATCTTACCGATTTAATTAGTGACGATAACCGGAACAAATTCGATCTGAGCTTAATTGGCCTTGGTATTTGCTTTGTTGAGACCGTTGACCAGCGGCGTAAGCTAGCTGGTAAGGTGATCATGAAAGTGAAATACCTTAATTACGGTGAGCGCGCTAAGTTAGTCAATCAAATTTTATTAGTAAATGGCCGTTTCTCTGCGCCGGCTAAAATGATGACACCTACACAGCTGCAGGAAATTGCATTGAGTGGATTTGAGGTAGCAGGACATACTCAAGATCATCCGATTCTAGCTGTGCTTAATAAGCAAGAACAACATCAACAGATCTCACAAGGCAAGGGAGAGCTTGAGGATTGGATTAACGGTGAGGTTAAAGGTTTTGCTTATCCGAATGGTAAGTGGGGTAAAGATTACAATGAGACCTCATTACAAGTATTAACCCAGTGTAATTTTAATTATGCAGTGGCAACCGATGAGGGTATATCGACGCCTAAAACGAATCCGTTACAATTAAAACGATTTACTCCTTGGCAAAAAGACCTGTTGAAATTTCATCTTAAACTTTTAATTAACACAGTCAAACCGACTGTTTAAGGCGTTGATATGAAATTAAAGATTCAAGTCCAGATAACGTCTTCATTGAGTGATACGTCGGTCACTAAGGCACCGATTGATTGGCGTAAGGTGATATTCTTTCTTTTTATGGTACTAAGTCCATTAGGCGGTTGGTTAGCCATACAGTCACTACCGTTATCTAAGCACCAACCTGATCTAATCTCGCCGGTTGAGAGCATGGCTTTGAGTCCGGTGATAAAAGAAGTGCTAAACGTTGATGATGAAGAAGATACCTTGGTAAAGCAACAACCTATTCAGGTTGAAGTCAGCTTTAAACCAGTAGAGTTAATTGAAGAAAAACCTGTGCTACAAGCGCAAGTTGTACAACCAGAACCCGTTATATTGGATTCTGTACGATTGGATAATATTACTCGGATGGCATTAACATCGGCGATTAAGGATCATGAACCCAGTGATGAGTTAGGTCATCAACTCAATGCTGAAAAGGCTCAGGTTTTATATTTCTTTACCGAAGTGTCAGGGCTGGCGGGACAACAAATTAGTCACCGTTGGACCTTAAATAACAGGGTAATGGCAACGGTTAATCTAAATGTCGGCGGTGACCGTTGGCGTACTTATTCCAGTAAAAATGTAACGGAACAGATGTTGGGTCAATGGCTAGTAGAAGTAATAAATGGTCAAGGATTGGTAATATCTCGTTATAAATTTGATTATCATCATTAAGCGGATAAAAAATCGAGCTGATTCTTATACAATGAATTGGCACAATGTTAAGATCTGGCATTATTAAATGTTTAATTATTTGGAATAAAAATGGCTGTTGAAATTGTACGTATTGCGACTAGAAAAAGCCCGTTGGCATTATGGCAAGCTGAATTTGTCAAAGCAGAGCTTGAACGTTTTCACCCGCAAATCAAAGTAGAATTAGTGACGATGGTGACCAAAGGTGACAAGATTCTAGATACGCCATTAGCAAAAGTTGGTGGTAAAGGTTTATTTGTCAAAGAGCTTGAAACAGCGATACTAGAAGGTCGTGCTGATATCGCCGTACATTCAATGAAAGATGTTCCGGTTGATTTTCCTGCAGGCTTAGTCTTGCAAACAATTTGCCAACGTGAAGATCCGCGAGATGCTTTTGTTTCCAATAATTATAAAATGATATCGCAATTGCCAGCAGGAGCCATCGTGGGTACGTCGAGCTTGCGTCGTCAATGTCAGTTACGTGCTCAGCGTCCTGACTTGGTGATTAAAGATTTACGCGGCAATGTCGGCACACGGTTAGGAAAATTAGATAATGGCGACTACGATGCGATTATTTTAGCCGCTGCTGGTTTAATTCGCTTGGAATTGAATCAACGGATCGCTAGTTTTATTGAACCTGAAGAATCACTTCCAGCCGTTGGACAAGGGGCTGTCGGCATTGAATGTCGGATTGATGATCAGCGGATGAAAGAGTTATTAGCGCCATTAGAGCATCGTGAAACTCGGATTCGAGTGTTGGCCGAACGTGCGTTAAACAAACGTTTAGAAGGCGGTTGTCAAGTACCCATTGGCAGCTATTGCGTACTCGAAGGTGACAACTTTTGGTTACGAGCATTAGTAGGTAGTCCTGATGGCAGTGTAATGCTCAAAGAAGAGGTCCGAGGCGTAATCGCTGATGCGGAGGCTCAAGCGATTGTGATGGCCGATAAGCTGTTAGATCGCGGTGGTCGTGAAATCTTACAGCAGGTTTACGCAGATCAGTAATAGCGATGAGACTATTGGACGAGTGCTATTAACGCGTCCTCGTGATAAAAATGACGAATTAGCGGAGTTTTTATCACGGCAGCGGATCGAAACGCTGGGACGACCGATGCTGGAGATTGTGTCAGTAACCAGTTTAACGCAGCAACAACAATTAGTTAATCTATCTCGCTATGACATAGTGATTGTCATTAGCGCTAATGCGATTAAATTTTTAGAAAATAAAGTCAAAGTCTGGCCAAATAATATTGACTATTATGCTATTGGTGCCGCAACCGCTCAGCAGATGCTAGCGTTAGGTTTGTTGGTTAAATCTCCAAATCAACCAATAACAGAAAGCTTACTCGAATTGTCATCATTGCAAAGGCTGTCAGCTCGTCGGATCTTAATTTTAAGAGGCGTTGGTGGGCGAGAGTTGTTATTTGAACAATTAACTGGCCGTGGAGCCATCGTTGAACATTGCGAAATTTATCAACGGCAACCCGTTAATTATGAGCCGTTAAAGGAACTAACATCTTGGAAAAAAGCCAAGATTAAAACCATTGTGGTAACTAGCGGCGAAATTTTGAAAAATCTGCTAGGCTTAATAACGAAGTCTAGTTCATCTTGGTTATTTGATTGTAACCTGGTGGTACCGAGTCAGCGAGTTGCTGATTTAGCATTAGAAATGGGATTTATGCGCTGCTTTGTTGCAACAGGGGCAGATAACAACGCTATTTTACAAACATTACTGAATATACAGAGCAGAGTTAATGAATAAACACAGCGAGCAGGACAAGGATCAACACAAGCCAAGTAATAGTATTGAGAAACTACAACAGAAGACCGATAGCCCCAAAGCGAAGTCGAACTCAGCAGTAAAAGAGCCGAGTCCGAGTGTGGTGGCAAAAGAACCGAAACAGCAGGGCTCGTCGGGTATTATACTGGCGATTATTGCGATTATTCTGGTGTTGTTGCTCGCTGGTGCTGGTTATTATTTCTACTTACAGCTCGATAAAAAATTGAGCTCTAATGTGACAAATTCTGACACGATAGTGACTCAACAGAGTGGTGCTCACCAAAAAATACGTCAGGAGATGAGCAGCAATCTTGAACGTAGCCAACAGAAAATTAATCAGTTATCACAGCAGCTCACCGCATCTAATCAAACGTTTGAATTGTTAGAAGCGAAACTACTGGAAGTATCAGGGCGTCGTCCTAGTGACTGGTTATTAGCCGAGGCTAATTACTTAGTTAAGTTGGCTGGTCGTAAATTATGGCAGGAAAAAAACAAAACCACGGCGATTGCGTTGTTAAAAACCGCTGACTTAAGAATTGCCGAAATGAACGAACCAGCGCTAGTTACTCTACGTAAAGCGTTAGCTCAAGATATTGCGGCATTAAAAGCACTGCCTCAGGATCAAACCGAATCAATTGCTTTGCGACTCGATGGTCTTATTAGCCAAGTCGACAACTTGAAACTGAATATGGTTGAATTACCTGACATGGAAAAAGAGCAAGATGATGGCGTTCTTTCTGAGTCACCATCGGATTGGGAAGCTAACTTAGTCAAAACATGGCATTCATTTATTGATGGCTTTATCACTGTGCGTCGACGCAGTGCGGCGGTTGAACCCTTAATGTCACCAAAACAGCAATGGTATTTGGAAGAGAACCTTAAAAGTAAACTGATTCAGTCTCAACTCGCGCTGTACCGTCATCAGCAAGCTGCGTTTGAACATTCAATTGAACTAGCCTCTCGTTGGATCATGCAATTTTATGATCGCAATGACAGTACCACTGAGTTCATGTTAGAAGAATTCTCAACCCTGCAAGCATTGAATATTACTATTGAATACCCTGCTAATTTCGACAGTAGTATCTTGTTATACAATGAACTTAAGCGTCGTAGTATTGATACGACCAATGTCGAAGAGGATTAATGATGATTAGGCTTCTGATATTAGCATTAATTGTTTTTACAGGATTGTTAGTTGGTCCGATGCTGATCGACCAAAAAGGTTATGTATTAATTGCCGTTAATGACTGGACCATTGAAACAAGTGTGGTCGTGATGGTGATGATGATGTTGGTTTTTTATGCGCTATTACAGCTATTGGAGTGGAGCATTGTCAATACATTAACATTTTGGGGACGAACCAGAAATTGGTTTGGTTGGCGACGCCAGAAGATTGCCCGCGAAAAAACGTTAGTTAGTGTGTTGGACTTAGCACAAGGTGATTTCTCTATTGCCGAAAAGAACAGCGCACGAAATGCTAGGCTTAGTGAAAAACCACTGCTTAATTATTTAACGGCAGCGCAAGCGGCACAACAACAAGGTAAAATAGAGCAACGGGACCATTATTTACAGTGTGCTGATGATCTTGACGATGGTCAGTTAGCGGTTGATACTACACGCTTAAAACTGCACATCGATGCTGATGAATATCAACAAGCGCTTGACTGGTTAAGCAACCAAACACATGACACCTTAAGACAAAAATCAATTTTAAGGTACGCCTATTTGGTTTATGTCAAATTAGAACGTTGGGAGTGGTTATTATCATTGTTACCTGCGGTTCAAAAGCAACAAATTATTGATCAAGAAACCGCGGAAAAATTATTTCAAGATTGTCATCGTGGGATGCTGCAACAAGCGGCAACTCAAGGGTTACCGGCACTAAAAGATTATTATCAGTCCTTAAGTCGTAAAATGCGTAATGACATTGATGTTTTTACCGACTATGCAAAATTTGTTATTATGCAAGGGGGATTAGCGGATGTTGAAACTTTAATTTTTAAACGATTACGGAAAAAATTCGATCTATCCTTACTGCAAACGTTAGAGACTGTCAGTGTCGAGGAATCTGAAAGGATTTATGAGGATGTTGCTCAATTAACGCGACAATACCCAGCGCAAGTAGCGGTATTTACCTTAGCGGGGCGTTTTTCAATTGGGATGAACCATTGGCCTAAAGCTAAAGAATGGTTCACTTTGGCCACGGCGATTGAGCCGACACAGACGAACTATCAATGTTTAGCATTAGCTCAAGCGAAATTGGGTGAAAACAATGGCGCATTAACCCATTATCAACGCGCGATTGAAATGGGTGCATAATATTCCCAATCGATTTCCGATGTCGTAAGGCATCGGAGAATTATATACTGTTTAGCACTCACTCCTGATAACCAAAAATCATTAACCAGTTGACGCTACCTTATTCGAGCTAAGGCGTGAGCTATTGACTGACCGATAGGAAAAAGACCCTGCTCTAAGCCATGAATGGAGAACGTTCAGCCTAACAACACAAACAAAAATCCGATTAAAATATGGGTAATGTTAGGTAAGGGCTGACCGATGACAACCAGTTGAAAAAACAATGACAGCGATTATGGGCGCTAAATCTCTGATGCTGGTTAACATAAACCACAATAGTTTTTTAGAGTATCAGTCAATTATCATTTCTTAATAATAGAGTCTAATATTAACCATATCATCACCTGATGATTCTCATTTTTATCTGGCACATTTGTCAATTGAATCAGAGTGAATCAATAATGAATATATTATTGATTCGTCTAAATATTATTCCGCGCTTTACCTATGAGTCTCCACACGTTACAGTTAAAGTTGAATATGGAATTTCAATATAGAAAGATGATTAGGAGATGGTCAGGGATGAGTTTAAATATTGGTCGAGCGATTAAGCCTTGGCATAGCCTCAGTGGCCGTTTAATATTATGGGTGTTGGTTTTATCATTATTACCATTATTGCTCCTTTCTAGTCTCAGTTATTATTTTTCTCATTCTGGTTTAACTCAAGCCGTTCATAATGAGTTAAAACAATCTTCTTTTATCACTGAACTCTATATTAAAAATTGGTTTGAGGAACGCTTTCGTGACGCTGAGAATCAAGCAAAAATAATCAGTACTGCTGAATTATTGACTGATTTAATCAGTGATAAGGCCGCCAGTAATCAACCGCTATCCAAATATGTTAACAGTGAAAGTTGGCGATTTAACGTTAAGTTATCAGCTGATGACTTGTTAAAATTTTCTCAACGTTATGATTATATTCATGACCTCTTTTTGATTGATCAAACTGGAAACATCCTTTATTCGATCAAGCAAGAAGAATACTTGGGAACCAATTTATTCGATGGAATTTATCGTGATAGTTATTTTTCTCGTGCATTGAAACAGAGCCTGGCGAAAGATATCAGTATTTATTCATCATTGGAAAAATACCAACCCTTAGCCAATAAATTGGCCAGTTTTATTATTGTTCCCCTGCATAATGATTTAGATGAGATCATTGGTGCGTTTGTGGTTCAACTTAATTTGGATTTCATTTATTCGTCGCTCAAGAATGACTTAAGAGATGAAAGTTCTTTAGTTCATTATTTGGTTAATACATCAGGTTTATTATTGAGTCCATTAACGGCCAGAGAAGAACAAATATTAACCGTAGAAATTCCAACGGTGCAAAGAGCGCTATGGCCAGATAATCTAACGGTTGACTCCGATGCTGCGTTGGAATATGTCGGTCCCAATGGCCAGGAAGTTATTGGGATTTATCAATTGATTGACATTGGTGATGTTGATTGGGTTTTGATTAGTGAAATTGATCGTGATGAGGTTTTTTCAGCGTCAAATCGCTTAGCTGTCGTAGCGTTAATTGTGGTTTTAATCTTTGGTGCGATTCTGGTATTGATCGTATTTTTTAAGATAAAACAAATAACGGCGCCGATAATTCAACTGGTTGATGCGAGTTTACAAATGGCATCGGGTAAGATGAATCAACAATTAGATGTCAAATCTGATAATGAAATTGGTTTATTAGTTCGGTCATTTAATCATATGGTTAGTGCTAGGCAGCAATATGAACAAACCCTAAAAAGTAGAACCGATGAGGCTAAGTTAGCATTAAGTAAATTAGCTGCTCAGCGCTACACGATCGATCAGCACTCTATCGTGGTGGAAACAGATAGTCGAGGAACCATTACGTTTGCTAATCAAAAGTTCATTAATATTTGTGGTTACTCGATAGATCAATTAATCGGGAAAAACCATCGATTTTTACATGGCAAAGATTATGACGACTGGTTTTGGCAGAAAATTTATCAACATTTAAATCGTGGTGAAATTTGGCAAGGTGAAATTTGTAATATTAGCGCTGATAATCAGGAGTACTGGCTTGAAGCAACCATCGTTCCTAAGAAAGAAAAATCTCAATTAAACTTGGGCGTCATCGTTATTTTATCGGATATCACTAAACGTAAAATTAGTGAATTAGCACTGGCTGAAAGCTCCCGTCAGTTAGCATTAGTGATTGAGAATACGGAAGTGGGCGTGTGGGATTGGAAAATCCCCAGTGATGAGTTGATTATTAACGAGCGTTGGGCTGAGATATCTGGATATAGCTTATCGGAATTAATACCGTTGAGTTTTCTGGCTTGGCAACAATATATTCACCCTCAAGATGTCGTGCTTTCGCAGCAGATATTGACAGAGCATTGGAGTGGTAAGGTTGATCGTTATGTCGTTGAACTGAGAATTAGACATAAGCTTGGTCATTGGGTTTGGGTGCTATGTTCGGGGCGAGTCGTCAAGCGTGACATTAACGGAAAACCCAAGCAAATGATTGGCACCTATATTGATATTAGTGAATCTAAAAGCAGTGAACATGAACGATATCAAGAACATCTTAATACCCATATTAAACTCGCGATAACCAATGCTCTGTCGATTCATGGCGCGTTAGAGCAGCGGTTTAAAGGTGCGTTGATTGAGTTGCTTCAGTTTAGCTGGCTCGAAGACTCGGCACGTGCTGAAATATATTGTTTTGATCCCAAAGATCATACAACTTCCTTGCTCTGCCATTATGGTAAATTTAAGGAATCTGATATTTCAAATCACGATTTGATTCGTCAAGTTATCGACGATAATCAAATATACTGCGATGAAGGCTTTGTCGAAGTGTCTGCTAATATGAATACTCATGATTCACAGCCTGCAATTTGCATTGTGCCATTGCATAATGGTGGCCGAACCAACGATCCCGCGTTGGGAGTTATCTATATTTATACCGATAAGATTGATGCATTTGAGCCGCAGAATTTACGCCTGCTCAATGAAGCGGCTGATATGTTTTCGGTGGTATTAACACGAGATAACGCCAGAGAATTATTACAGGAAGCAACATTAACCGCTGAACAAAACAGTCAACTGAAAAGTGAATTTTTAGCGAGCATGAGCCATGAGATTAGAACGCCGATTAATGGGGTTTTAGGCATGTTAGGACTGCTCTTAAATAGTAAATTAAATAATGAACAGCAACATAAGGCGATATTGGCGAAATCAAGTGCAGAATCTTTATTGACCATTATTAATGATATTTTAGACTTTTCTAAAATCGAGGCCGGTAAGCTTGAACTTGAATGCATTGATTTTGACTTACGGACAATGTTGGGTGAATTTGCTGAGTCCATTGCGCTACGGGCCCAGAGTAAAGGCATTGAATTTGTGCTCGATGTAACGCAAATAGATCAATCGTTAGTCAATGGGGATTCTGGCCGGCTACGTCAAATTTTGACTAACTTAGTGGGTAATGCGATAAAGTTTACTGAGCGGGGAGAAATTTGTATTCGTGCTCAAGTCATGTCAGGGCAAGCTGGAGGGTTAATTTTTCATTGTGTGATCAGTGATACGGGTATTGGGATCCCAGATAATAAATTAAATATTCTATTTGATAGCTTTACCCAAGTAGATGCATCAACTACCCGAAAGTATGGTGGTACGGGACTCGGTTTGTCGATTTGTAAGCAGCTTTGTGAGCGGATGGACGGTGACATTAGTGTTAGTAGCGAATTAGGCCAAGGCAGTAAATTTGAGTTTTTTGTTACCTTACAGCAATCAGAGGATGCAGTGTCGGTGAAGCCTGTGCAGGATTTATCGAAGCATCATTTCCTCTTAGTGGATGACAATCAAGCCTGTGTCGAAGTATTAGCTGAGCAGTTTGAGTATTGGGGGGCTAAAATAACCTTGGCAACAAGTGCTAAACAAGCACTAGCCATCTGCCGTGACCAAGGTTCGAATCAATTTAATGCGGTATTTGTCGATGTCGAGATGCCTGAAATGAATGGGATGGAGTTTTGTCGCGAGCTACGGACTGATCCCGATTTTGATCAAGTCAGTATTGTGATGATGACACCGCTTGATTATGGCTGTGATGATAATTTATACCAACAACTTAATATTTGTGGTTCGTTCCCCAAACCCGCAATTACCATCGACTTATTGAATGCATTATCTGCCATTGAAGGAACCAGTCAATTAACAACGGATGATAAAAATGAAGAACCAAATGATCACTGGCAACAATTGGATTATCGATTGCTATTAGTGGAAGATAATTATGTTAATCAGCTAGTCGCGGTGGCTGTATTAGAGCAATTTGGTTTAGTGGCTGATGTGGCCAATAATGGCGATGAAGCAATTAAAACTTTACTGCAACATACTGATAAAACACCTTATCATCTGATTTTAATGGACTGCCAAATGCCGATAATGGATGGTTATCAAGCAACCTCGAAAATTAGAGCAGGTCAAGCAGGGGAGCTATATGTTAACGTTCCTATTTTAGCGATGACTGCGAATGCCATGGCCGGTGATCGTGAGAAATGTTTAGATGCCGGGATGGATGATTATTTGACAAAACCAATCGAAGCAACGGTCTTATTCCATAAATTACAGCAGTGGCTGCCTACCGATGTTGATGCTAAGCCTTATGTTGAAAAAAAATCAGTCGAGTCTTTAGGGATTGTTAAAATGGCTGATTTTGATGATTCAAGTAACAGGGTCTGGGATCAACAAAGTGCATTAGCACGAGTTGGTAATAATAAGTTGGTGCTGACATCATTAGTGAATGCCTTTTTAGCTGAAATGCCTGATTATATAGAAGGGTTGTTTTGTGCCTTTAATGATCACAATGATGAAAAAATTAAGTACTTCTCCCATTCGGTGAAAGGAATGGCCGGTAATCTCGGTGCAATGGCGTTGTACTCACTAGCCAAAAAAATGGAGTCGGCAGAAATAAGGAGTCAACAGCAACTTTCAGTTGACAGTTTAGTCGAACAAAATGCGCTATTAGAATTAGAGTTGTTGGAATACTTAGCACAAAACAATGTGACATATACTGTCAATGAGTCGGTCAATAATGAAGAGTTGATGCAGTTTATTAAAACAACCCTTCAACGTTTAAATGATAATGAATATATTAATGCTGATGAGGTTGAGCAACTAATTAGTGCTTGTTACGAACCTGAGTTAGCTGAGATATTAACGTTATTAGAAACACAAATTTCTCAATTTGATAATGAACAGGCTGGGCTGACTCTACTTGAAATAGCCCAAGTTAAATCGATATCAATCGAGCTCACTTAACAAGGAATGTTAACCATGGTCGATTTACCGACAATATTGATTGCTGACGATATTGCATTAAATATTCAAATTTTAGCCAATTGTCTGAAAGATGACTACCGTCTAAAGATTGCAACGGGTGGTAAGCAATGTTTGAAAATCGCTCAAGAAGAACCTTATCCCGATTTAATTTTATTAGATATCGAGATGCCAGACATTGACGGTTATGAAGTGTGCCGACGCTTAAAAAACAACCTTAGCACGACCGACATTCCGATTATATTTGTCACTGCAAAACAAGAGCTTGAAGCCGAAGAACATGGCTTAACTCTCGGAGCCGTCGATTACATAACTAAGCCGATTCACCCCGCAATTGTACGGGCGCGTATTCATACCCATATTACCTTGAAAATACAAAGCGATAAGCTCAGGGCTATGGCACTCTACGATCAGTTAACCGGATTATATAATCGACATTATTTACTCGATATTAGTCAGAACAAAATCGCAAGATCGATTCGATACCAGCAGCCTCTCACTTTATTGATGATTGACATTGACCATTTTAAACGTGTTAATGATGAGTTCGGGCATCCTGCTGGTGATACAATCTTAAAGGAAGTTGCGAAAAGTCTGCAACTTTCGAGTCGTAAAGAAGACGTTATTGCCCGCTGGGGTGGCGAGGAAATGGTGGTGTTTCTTGATAATTGCGATCTTGGAAATGCAATGAAAAAAGCAGATCAATTAAGACATAATATCGAACAATTGATGCCATTGGAGATAAAAATAACTATTAGCATTGGTGTTGGTCTGCTCGATGAAGGTGAAACGGATATATCGAAAATGCTAAAGCGAGCCGATTTAGCATTATATAACGCCAAAGATAATGGCCGTAATCAGGTCGTCTCGCAATAATAATCGGCCATATTGGAGTTATTAATGATTTATTTGATACGGATTTTACTTTTTTTTGCAATATTTATTCTGTCTATTTTTAAGCTTGAGGCTAATCCTATTGGTGTGATCGAGCCTATTACGAAAGACTTCGAGATCCCCTGGGGCCTGGCTTTTATATCGGAACGTCATTTACTAGTAACCCAGCGCAACGGTCATTTATTTCAGCTGGACATTGAGAGTGGTCAACGAAAAGAAATTAAAGGGCTGCCAGCTATAGAAGTGAAAGGCCAGGGGGGGTTATTGGATGTCAGGATTGGGCCAAAATATGCTGAGCAGGGCTGGATCTATTTTACCTATGTAAAATTGGTGAAGGGACAGGGCAGAACGACATTAGCTCGAGCAAAAATTAAGCGCTTAATACTGGAGCAATGGCAAGATTTATTAGTTACCGAATCAGGCACTCATACGAGCCGACATTTTGGTTCTCGAATTGCATTTGATCAAGCGAATCATGTGTTCTTTTCGGTTGGCGACCGTGGAAAAAGGCCTAATGGTCAAAATTTAATGAGCCATGCAGGTAGTATATTACGGCTTAATCTCGATGGCACTATCCCTAAAGATAATCCCTTTGTTGGACGTTCTGATGCGCTGCCTGAAATATATAGTTATGGCCATCGTAATCCTCAAGGGCTAGCATTCGACGCAAAATTACAACGTTTATGGGCCATTGAACATGGGCCTCGAGGTGGCGATGAAGTTAACTTAATTGTGGCCGGGCATAATTATGGTTGGCCAATGGTATCATTCGGTAAAGAGTATTGGGGGCCAATTGCCGTCGGTAATGGCACCGTGACCGCAGGAGTCACGGCGCCAGAAAAAGTCTATACTCCTTCTATTGCTCCTTCGAGTCTGTTGTTATATTCAGGGCTCGGTTTACCGTCGTGGCGTGGTAATTTACTGACTGGGGCACTTAAATTAACCCATTTAAATCGATTGATTGTTCAAGGTGAAAAAATCACTGACGAACATCGATATTTGACTGAACGAAAACAACGGATCAGACAAATAATCGAAGATAAACAGGGGAATTTAATTATCGCAACCGATGAGGGTGAAATATATCGGCTTAACCTGGCTATCCCGTAAATTTTATCGCCCAATCACTCGATAACATCAGTGTTGCATTTTCAGGGCTTAGGGGCGGACTAAAATAATAGCCCTGAATAATTTCACATTTTAGTTGCTTAAAGAACTCTAGTTGTTCGATAGTTTCAACTCCTTCCGCTACTACTTTAAGTTTTAAGTTGTGGGCCATTGAAACAATCGCTTTGGCAATTGCGGCGGTATTTTCATCGGTTTCTAATTCTCGAACAAATGATTGATCGACTTTTAATATATCAACGGGTAATCGACGGAGATAGCTTAAGGATGAGTATCCCGTACCAAAGTCATCAATTGATAGAGTGACCCCTAAGTTTTTTATCACATCAAGCATTAGGGCGGTTTGTTCTGGGCGATCCATTACAATACTTTCAGTGAGCTCTAACTCAATGAATTTTGGGTTAACCCCAGTCTGTTCGATTATTGCCGCCATTTCTAAGGGATAGTCAGAGAGTTGAAATTCACGAGCCGACACATTAATCGCAACTTCAAGTTCACTATAGCCCAGTTGATGCCAAGTTTTGAGTTGTAAACAAGCTGACTTAAAAATATAACGTCCTAATTCTTTGATTAATCCTGCTTCTTCAGCCACGGCAATAAATTCGATCGGCGAGATTGTACCAAGTGTTGCGTGATGCCATCGAGCCAGCGCTTCAAAGCCTAATATTTTGTAACTGTAAGGGTTTATTTTTGGTTGATAATCGATGGTAATTTGATTTTTTTCTAGCGCTTTATGAAGCTCATGTTCAATTAAATTACGACGCTCAGCCTGAATGTTCATGGCTTTATTAAAAAAATGAAAGCTATTTCGACCATTGGATTTTGCGTGATACATCGCTGTATCCGCTTGTTTCAATAATTGGTCAGGGGTGGTGCCATCATTAGGGTAAGTGCTAATACCGATACTGGTACCAATATGCGCGGTCGCATTATCGAGTGAAAACTCCTGTTGAAAGTCTTGTTGAATCTTTCGTGCCACAACCTCTGCTTGTCGTTGGTCCGAGATATCCTCTAGTATAATCGTAAACTCATCACCGGATAATCGCGCGATAAAATCAGTCTCTCTTAAATGTAACTGCATCCGTTGTGCAGCTAAAGTTAATACGGTATCACCAGCACCATGACCGAGCGTGTCATTAACATGTTTAAACTTGTCGAGGTCAATAAATAGTAAAGCTAATTGCTGATGTTTACGTTTGGCCTTCTTGAGTGTCTTAGCAAAATAATCATGAAACATCGCGCGGTTAGGTAACTTTGTTAAGGGATCAAAATTAGCCATTAAATACAGCTCGTCTTCATTTTTTTTACGTTCGGTGATATCTGAAAACACAGCGACCACGTAACTATAGGGTTGTTGCTCAGTATGCTTAACGGTATTAAGAGCTAATTCAAAAATATAGTCGTTACTATTCTTTCGCTGGTCATTAATCTCACCGCACCATTGCCCTGTTTTTATTAATTGTTTTTCGATTTCCTCTAACAAGCTAATATCTTGCAATACTGCCAGTTTTTTGTTGTCGATTTCAGCGCTAGAATAATTGGTGATTTCCTTAAATGCTAAATTGGTTGCAATGACATTAAATTGTTGATCAAGAATGGCAATGGCATCACTGGTATTATCAAATACTGAGGCATAAAGTTTGACCTGTTCTTCAGCCAGATTCGCTTTGGTAATATCCTGTAGTGTACCAGTCATGCGTAAAGGAATAGCTTTACTCGACAGTTGAGTTATTTTTCCACACAGTTTTAAGCGCAGCCAGCTATTGTCGCAAACGACTCGAAACTCGACATAATAGCTACCCACAGGATCGCTGATATATTGTTTTGAATATTGCTTAACTCGTTTTAAGTCGTCGGGGTGGATGATTTGCTGCCATTGTTCGAAAGGAACTAATGCTTCATCTTGATCTAAGGCTAAAATATTGCAACTGTATTTATCCAAATATATCTCTTGCTTGGCAATGTCGAGATCCCATATACCCTCACTGCCACCGAGTAGCGCCAATGATAAACGTTCCTCACTTTTTAGTAAGGCATCTTCAACTTGAGATATTTCTTCAAGCATGCCATTAACCCCTTCGACCAAATAATTTAATTCGGATATATCCGAAGAACTAGCTCGGAGAGAGAAGTTTTTATTCTTCGTAATATCTGTCACCAATGTTATTAGGTTAACAATGGGTTTTAAGATAATTCGAGTTTTTCGATGAACGATGGGAATCGTAACCACTAATGCGATGGCAAATATAACCAAGCCAATAAAAATGATATTTAATTGTCGTGTTGCTAATCTATCGAGATCTGACAATACATAAACATCACCAATTTTGTTGTTATTAACAAAAATAGGGTGTGAACTCTCAATCAGATTATCCCTAACAATGGTCCCTAATGTGATTGTTCTTGGCACGACAGCACGGTCCCAATTATTGTAAAACTCACTAAATATTTCACCCTCGTTATCGATGATTGCCGCGTAGCGAATAAAATGGAAGTTAGCGAGTGAATTCATGATGTTATTCGCAGAGGATAAATCTTGGTTACTCAATGCTTGTTGTGAGTTTTTAGCAGCAACTAGGGTGATGGTTGTTGAATGTTGAGTTAAATCTTGCCGATATGAGAGGCTGTCGTAAGCAATAAAAGCAGCGAAGGCCAAAAACAAAGCTATCGTGCCGGTGAGAATTAAGATATATGAAATACTGTGTTGAAGTGGACGTCCTGTCTTCCTCTTATGTTGCGAGAATACTTGCAAAATTTCTATCCTTGAAATAACCATAACTGCATTTAAATAACATAACTGATAAGCTAATTAAATACAATTATTATGGGGTAGGGAATCACTTTGAATAACGATTTGGAAGTATCAACATCACGGCTAATATTAAGACCCTTTACGATTGATGATGCCTGTGCTGTTCAGCGGTTTAGCAGCGATCCTTTAGTGACTAAGTATACTGGAGACAAATTAACAACACAGTGCATCACGGAGGCGCAAACTATTATTCGTGATGTATGGTTAAAAGGGTATAAAACTGATGGCTATGCAAGGCTTGCCGCGGTTGATAAAGCCTCTGGTGAAGTGATTGGTTTTTGTGGACTTAAATACCTACCTGAATATCAGATGGCTGATATCGGATATCGATTTTTACCTGCGTATTGGGGGAAAGGATTAGCCACCGAATCGGCTAGTGCGATGATGGAGTATGGCTTTAAGCAATTAAAGCTCGAACAGATAATGGGCATGGCGGTGAGAGAAAATATTGGTTCGATTAAGGTGCTACAAAAAATAGGGTTAAAACCAGCTGGTTCTATTATTGATTTGGGATTAAAAGTGGACTTATTTAAAGTCAGTCGCGAGCAGTATTTAACAGAGTGGGGAGATTAATCTCCCTACTCTAATTAAATATTATGATTCGCGAGCAATAGCGCGATAAGCGATATCAGTACGATAAAACGCTTGATCCCACTTTATTTTCTTAGTCGTTTGGTAAGCCAACTGCTGTGCTTGGGTGACTGTATTGCCTAACGCGGTAGCACAAAGTACTCGACCGCCTGCGGTAACAACATCGTTACCTTGCAACTTAGTACCTGCATGGAATACTTTGCTATCGGCGGTTGCTGCTGGAATATCAGTAATAATGTCACCTTTAGCATAACCTGCTGGGTAACCACCTGCGGCTAATACCACTCCGACGGCTGCACGAGGATCAAATTTAGCAGTAACCGTATCAAGTTGTTGAGTGAAAGATGCTTCAATCAGTTCAACTAAATCAGATTGCAAACGCATCATGATTGGTTGTGTTTCCGGGTCGCCAAAACGGCAATTAAACTCAATCACTTTTGGCGTGCCATCATTCATGATCATGACGCCGGCGTAGAGGAATCCAGTGTAAATATTACCTTCACTGGCCATACCATTAACCGTCGGGTAAATCACTTCGTTCATAATACGATCATGAATTTCAGGTGTTACAACCGGTGCGGGAGAATATGCACCCATACCGCCAGTATTTGGTCCTGTGTCACCATTACCAACCCGTTTATGATCTTGGCTGGTGGCCATTGGTAAGACATTTTTACCATCAACCATCACGATAAATGACGCTTCTTCACCATCAAGAAATTCTTCTATCACCACACGACTGCCAGCTTCGCCAAAAACATTACCACTGAGCATGTCTTCAATTGCAGTCTCTGCTTCAGCAACTGTCATCGCGACGATAACGCCTTTACCAGCGGCTAAGCCATCGGCTTTAACCACAATAGGAGCACCTTTGTCTCGTACAAAGGCTAACGCCGGCTCAATCTCGGTAAAATTTTGATACCAAGCGGTTGGAATATTATGACGCGCTAAAAAATCTTTTGCGAACGCTTTTGAACCTTCAAGTTGTGCGGCACCTTGGCGGGGGCCGAAACATTTTAGGTCAGCCGCTTCAAAGGCATCAACGATCCCAATCACCAACGGGGCTTCAGGACCAACAATCGTAACGCTAACATCATTGTCTTTAGAAAAAGCAATCAGACCAGTAATATCATTAACATCAAAGTCGACATTGACTAGCTTATCTTCTAATGCTGTACCGGCATTACCCGGCGCGACAAAGACTTTATTTACTTTAGGTGATTGCGCAGCTTTCCATGCCAAGGCATGTTCGCGACCACCGCCTCCTATAACTAATATATTCATCATTAACCCTTAGTGTTTGAAGTGACGCATACCAGTGAAAATCATCGTCATGTTTGCTTCATCTGCAGCATCAATGATTTCTTGATCGCGAATTGAGCCACCAGGTTGAATGACACAAGTAATGCCTGCTTCAGCAGCGGCATCAATACCGTCACGGAATGGGAAAAAGGCATCAGAAGCCATCACACTGCCAGGAACTTCTAATCCTTCGTCTTGGGCTTTAATACCAGCGACCTTGGCAGAATATACTCGGCTCATTTGTCCCGCACCAACACCAATAGTCATGCCGTCACGGGCATAAACAATGGCATTTGATTTAACAAATTTAGCGACTTTCCAGCAAAACATCAAATCTTCAAGTTCTGCAGCAGTAGGTTGACGCTTAGAGACAACGGTTAACTGATCTTGAGTAACCATACCCAGATCTTTGTCTTGCACTAACATGCCACCATTAACACGCTTAAAATCAAAAGCAGCGCCTTTGGCATTGAACTCGCCACATTGTAATAAACGAACATTCTTTTTGGCTGCAATAATAATCTGTGCTTGATTGCTAACCGATGGCGCTATAATCACTTCAACAAATTGGCGATCAACAATCATTTGTGCGGTTGCAGCATCTAATTCACGGTTAAAGGCGATAATGCCACCAAAAGCCGACGTTGGATCTGTTTTAAAAGCACGGTCGTAAGCCGATGAAATGTCATCGCCAATCGCGACGCCACAAGGGTTCGCATGCTTAACAATGACACAAGCAGGTTGATCAAATTCTTTAACACATTCTAATGCTGAATCAGTATCTGCAATGTTATTAAATGATAAGGCCTTACCTTGTAGCTGTTTTGCAGTAGACACCGAGGCTTCAGATGGATTGTGCTCAACATAAAAGGCAGCACTCTGGTGGCTGTTTTCACCGTAGCGTAAGTCTTGTTGCTTGATAAACTGGGTGTTAAAAGTACGGGCGAATTTTGAATCTTCACTGCTTGGTTCGCGATAAGATGGCACCATGGTGCCGAAGTAGTTTGCGATCATGCCATCATAAGCAGCAGTATGTTCAAAGGCTGCAATCGCTAAATCAAAGCGAGTTTGATAGGTTAACGAACCATTGTTGTCATTCATTTCTGCCAACACACGGTCATAATCACTAGCATTAACGATAATCGTGGTATCTTTATGGTTTTTTGCGGTTGAGCGGACCATTGTTGGACCACCGATGTCGATATTTTCTATCGCATCTTCGAGGCTACAATCTGGGTTGGCGACTGTGTTAGCAAAGGGATATAAATTAACTACGACCATATCGATTGGTTTGATGTCATTTTGTGCCATCACATCTTCATCGATACCACGGCGTCCTAAAATTCCACCATGTACTTTCGGATGTAAGGTTTTTACCCGTCCATCCATGATTTCAGGATGACCGGTGTAATCTGATACTTCAGTACACGCAATGCCATTTGCGTCGAGCAATTTGGCAGTACCGCCAGTTGATAAAATTTCTACGCCTTGTGCACTTAATGCACGGGCAAATTCAACGATACCGTTTTTATCTGACACACTAATTAAAGCGCGTTTAATAGGTCTTGATGCTGACATGTCGGGGGAACCCTCGTTTATCTTGTTAGTATTTAACTGTGTTTTATTGCAGAAATTGACCACAACTTAATTAAGTGGCATATTTTACGTTAAAATGTGATCTATTTGGCAAAAAAATATGAGTTTTTTATAAAAAAACATTATTCGAATGTTTTTTCATCAATGACTAAAATAATAACAACATTTCGCATTTAACGGATTGGTGGTAATAATGATAAATAAAAATGTGATGGTCGTACACTTTTTACTTTTGACTCTTTGTGTTGACGCTCAAGTCGCTACAACACCTGAGACGATTTAAATGGGTTTAGTACACTCGAATATATTTAGTGAGAAAGAAGGAATACACCGATAGCTTATTGAGCAGATTTTTTCTCATTTACCACAATATCCACCCGCTAGATCCTGGTAACGACGTTAATAATCTTTGCTTAAGTCAGCCGATATTCTATTACTATAATATCTTGGTGGTGCTAAAAGAGGTTGATGACCAACTCAAGTCCCTCGCTGATTTGGCAGACAAGACTATTTATGTATTTCCTCGCGCAAAAATGATTATGGGAAGACAATTTGCTGACAGTGTCAGTGATAATTTAAAATATCACGCAATGCTTAAACAGCAACAACAGGCGAAATTATTAATGATGGGGATTGCGGATGTCAGTGTCGGAGATTTACATATTTTTATCCACTCGATTGCGTTATTTAATTGTTCATCTGAGCAAAAAATCAGTGTTACTGATTTTAATTTTTATCGGATAAAAAATGCTAGCGTAACCCGTATGGCTTTTAAAAATTCAGAGCTTTGTTATGCAGTTAATCAGGTTATTAGCCAAGATATTAAAATAAAAAACTATCAATCAGTATTAAGTCATCATGGTCATCAATTTGACTTGAACCATATTATTTATTTAGAGCAATAACCATTTATAAGCAAAAAAACAACCCATGCTAATGACGATGGTCAGTAGAATGTTTTTTTTCCATAGTGCAACAAGTATCGCGATAATTGCGCCAAAGAGATACGGATTATCGAACGTTACTGTTAACTCCCCCTGAGGCATTAACACCGCGGGAACTAAAATAGCGGTTAACACACAGGGTGCACTGAACTTAAGCGCCTGCTCTAATTTTGCGGGTAATTTTATTGAATTGGCCCGGGCATATAGCGCATAGCGAATACTAAAGGTAACCATAGCCATCAAGATGATTAATAGCCAAATATTCATGTTTTTTTCCTTGGTTGGTGTTGTTCTAAATAATAACCGACAGCCATGGCGACGATTGCAGAAATAACGAGGCCAATTTTATGCGGTAATTGATAGGTAATAATGGATAAAACTGCACTGGTTAATACTGCTGCAATCATTGGTTTGTTGACCAAGTGCGGAATAACCATACCTATAAATGTCGCTGACATCGCAAAATCTAAGCCCCAATTTTCGATCCCTGGAATGGTGGCGCCAAAAAATATGCCGATCACTGTCGCTATATTCCAACTGACATAAAAAGCAACACCAACACCTAAATAATGCCAATGATTATTTTTATCTTGAGCGTGATTTAAATAGCGAGGGTAAGTGGCTGCAAAGACTTCATCAATGAGTAAAAAACCTAAGGGTATTCGCCACCGCTGATCAAGATGCTTGACGTGGGGTAGCATGCTAGCCGCATAAATAAGGTGGCGCAAATTCACGATAAGTGTGGTGGCGACAATAAAACCGATTGAGGTGCCTGTTGCTAACATGCCAATGGCAACAAATTGAGCTGAGCCGGCAAAGACAATACTCGACATTCCCATCGTTTGCCAAACATCTAAGCCAGCATTAAGTGCTAGCGTACCAAAAATGATCCCGAAAGGAATACCGCCAACGATTAAGGGAACGGCATCAAGCATACCGCGTAAAAATAGCTGAGTTGCTGAGGTTTGATTATTAATGGAAGGGGCGATAACAACTTACCTAATATCGATGGGTAAGTCAGAGTATGGAACATCGTTAAAATAAGCAATAAAAAAACGGCTATTTATTAAATAACCGTTTCTATAAACTAGCTGTAATATTTAGTATTTAAACATCGCAGAAATTGATTCTTCGTTTGATACTCGACGTAGCGCTTCAGCCATCATGATATCTAATGACAGCACTTTAACTTTGCCTGTCGCTATCATTGCATCAGATAATGGAATTGAGTCGGTGACAATAAACTCATCAATCACGCTATTGGCAATATTCTCAACGGCGTTACCAGAAAATACAGCATGGGTAGCATAAGCATAAATACTACGAGCCCCGTGTTCTTTTAGCGCTTCCGCTGCTTTACATAAGGTGCCGCCTGTATCGATCATGTCATCCACGATAATACAATCGCGATCCTTAACATCACCAATAATATGCATCACTTGCGAGACATTCGCTTGTGGACGACGTTTATCAATAATCGCTAAGTCAGCATCATCTAATAATTTGGCTAATGCACGAGCACGGACGACACCACCGATGTCTGGAGACACCACGATAGGATCATGGAATTGACGACTTTCGATATCTTCAAGCAATACCGGTGTACCGAAGACATTATCAACAGGGACATCGAAAAAACCTTGAATCTGTTCGGCATGTAAGTCAACCGTTAGCACGCGGTCAACGCCAACGCTTGATAGGAAGTCGGCAACCACTTTCGCAGTAATAGGTACGCGAGCACTACGGACTCGTCTGTCTTGGCGAGCGTAACCAAAATAAGGGATAACGGCAGTGATACGACCGGCTGAAGCTCGGCGTAGAGCATCGACCATCACTAATAATTCCATTAGGTTGTCATTAGTTGGTGAGCAGGTAGATTGCAAAATGAAAACATCAGCACCACGGACATTTTCATTAATTTGTACGCTTATTTCTCCATCACTAAAACGTCCTACTGTCGCATCTCCTAATTTTAGGAATAAACGATCAGCAACTTTAGTTGCAAGTTCAGGAATGGCATTTCCAGCAAATATCTTAATATCAGGCACGTTAAAACCTCAGGCGTTGGTTTTGTGGACGGTGTAAAACCCGTCAGTTCATTAGTTACTATTTTTGCAACTAACAGTTAATGGTCTAGCAAACTAAGCAGAGCTGGTTATTGCTAATTTTGTTGATAATGGCGAACTATTGCTACCCTTAGCGACAAAACCATGCATAGTTTCTGGCAGTTTAAGTAGTGCGTCGGCTGCTGCCTGCTCACTTTCAAATTCCCCAAAAACACAACTTCCAGTTCCAGTCATTTTTGCTGGCGCATATTGTATCAACCACTCAAGGGCGTTGGCAACTTCAGGATGGCGATTTTTTGTTACTTTTTCGCAATCATTTTTCAAAATGGCACTATCTAACTGTTTTATAGAAATGGGATCTGTGTCACGGGGCAGTTCCGGTGCATTAAATATTTCTTGGGTGCTAACAGATACCCCGGGCCAAATCACTAAGTACCAAGGTTCATTAATGGCCACTGGGGTTAATATTTCGCCGACCCCTTGTGCAAAAGCCGCAAAACCATGAATAAATATTGGAACATCGGCGCCTAAACTTAAGCCAAGCTGGGCCAGTTGTTGGTTGTTTAAGTGGCATTGCCATAACTGATTTAATGCGACTATTGTTGTGGCTGCATTAGAGGAACCACCACCAAGTCCAGCTCCCATTGGCAGTATTTTATCAATGACAATATCAGCGCCAGTGGTTTCACTGATATAGGGTTTTAAAAGCATCGCTGCGCGATAAATTAAATTATCGCTCGGTGCAACACCGGGGATATCCGGGCTAATCGTTATCTTTCCTGACTGATTAGGAGTAATGGTTAAGTGATCGCCATAATCGAGAAATTGAAATATCGTTTCTAAGGTATGGTAACCATTGTCGAGACGGCCCGTGATATGTAAAAATAAATTAATTTTTGCTGGCGCAGGCCAAATGTGTTTATCAGTCTTCATGGTGATTTTTGTAGTTGCCATTGGTTAATTGCTAATTTTAAGAAAAGCTTCCCGTGTTGTAAACGTAAGCTGTGTGGCATCATTCGGCCCTGAATCTCTTGATATTTTCCCAGCGACAATTGCCAGAGCCGCCCAAAGCGGTCGCTAATTTCACCACTGATAAAATGGCCGGCGCTATCCACTTCAATATTACTGGCATCATCAACATGGCCAATTAACCAATGTTGCAAATTATTGACTGGCACATGCCATTGGGTGAGTTGCCAAATAAGTTGTTCGGCAGAATTTCCTGTGATGGGGCCGTCATTTGCTTCAATGGTGACGAGTTGTTGATTACCATTAATTTTTAGCACAGTGATACCAAAAACCGTATATAGGCTAATATCAAATTGTTGACCTGTTTGTTGCCAGTTAATTTTTAATCCTTGACGTTGGTCCGGGGTCTTAATCGCAAACTTGCCATTAAATTGCCAATGATTGAGAGGCTCACCTGAAACAAAGGTTGGGGGTATTTTAGAAACACAAGCGGTTAAAAACAGCAGAACAAATAGGAATAATAATCGTTTAATCATACCACCAGCTAAAAAATTGACTTAGATTAGGTCTAGGGTAGCTTCTTTTTGATCTAGGCACTAGAGACGCTTTCAATTTGGTTTCAATTTAATGTAAAATTCATCTTAATCAAACTTGCTCATAAATAGTCGAAACCAAATACATGTCTTTAGTTGCCTTAGGGATTAATCATAAAACAGCATCGATTGCACTGCGTGAAAAAATTGCTTTTTCACCGGATCAAATGGTGGACGCTTTACAGCAATTGAAATTACTCAATAAAGGCTGTGAAGCCGTGATACTGTCGACCTGTAATCGCACTGAGTTATATTGCCACAACACGTCCTCTGAAGAATTGATTGATTGGTTAGTAGGTTTTCACTCAATCTCAAAGTCCGAGCTGCAACAAAGTCTTTACAGCCATCAAAATGAGACAGCGGTTCAACACTTAATGCGTGTCGCTTGCGGCCTCGATTCGCTGGTACTCGGAGAACCGCAAATACTAGGGCAAATTAAACAGGCATACAGTACAGCGAAATCGGCTGGTTCTATCGCATTAATGATGGACAAATTATTTCAGCGGACGTTTTCAGTGGCCAAAAAAGTGCGGACCGAGACTAACATCGGTGCCAATGCTGTTTCCGTTGCATTTGCCGCGGTGAGTTTGGCTAAACAGATTTTTTCTGAATTATCGCAAACTAATGTTTTATTAATTGGTGCTGGTGAAACTATTGAGCTAGTGGCAAAACATTTGATTGAAGCTGGCGCAACCAATATTACGGTGGCCAATCGTACGATTGCGCGTGCCCAAACCATGACCAATGAAATTGGCGGAACCGCCATTACCTTAAGTCAAATTCCTGATCACTTAGCGCAGTCCGATGTTGTTATTTCTTCTACGGCCAGCACCTTACCTATTTTGGGCAAAGGAATGGTTGAAACGGCAACGAAATCGCGTCGTCATCAACCGATGTTATTGATTGATATCGCTGTGCCCCGAGATATCGAGTCGCAAGTTGGCGATTTAGATGATGTCTACTTATATACAGTGGATGATCTACAGGGCATTGTAGAGCAAAATATGGCTTCGCGGCGGGCAGCAGCAGATGAAGCCGAAGTGATTACGGCTGAACAAGCTAGTGAATTTATGGCTTGGACTCGTTCGTTAGAGTCGATCGATTATATCCGACAATACCGTGATCAAAGTATGGCAGCAAAAAATGAGTTAGTTGAAAAGTCATTAGCCAAATTAGCTAGTGGCGCTGATGCTGAAAAAATATTGATTGAATTGGCTAACAAGTTAACCAATAAGTTAATTCATAGTCCAACGCGTGCCATGAGTAGTGCAAGTCACGCTGGGGAGTTTGATAAGCTAACGGTGCTTTGCGATGCACTAGGCATCAATCAAGAGTAAATTAAGTTAACCAAAAGTATTTATATTGCGCTTCCTATAATACAATAGCCGCCAAATAGCTTATGTCTGGTTCATTGAGCAGTTCATGCCAATAGCTAGCTCCTAATAGTGAGATTATAAAGTAATGAAACCAACGGTTTACGCTAAGTTAGAAGGTCTAGACGAACGTCATCAAGAAGTTGAAGCGCTATTAAGCGATCCTGAAACTATTGCCAATCAAGATTTGTTTCGTACCTTAAACCAAGAATACTCAAGTTTAGGACCGGTAGTTGAAGCATTTTCAGCATTTCAGGAAGCCGAAACTGATTTTGCATCGGCTCAAGAAATGCTTAAGGATGAAGATCCTGAGATGCGCGAAATGGCCCAAGAAGAGTTTAAAACATCGAAAGCTGCGGTAGCCGAGATTGAAGAGCAGCTGCAAGTGCTATTATTACCAAAAGATCCTAACGATGACCGCAATGCCTTTTTAGAAATTCGTGCCGGTGCCGGTGGCGATGAAGCGGCTATTTTTGCTGGTGATTTATTTAGAATGTACAGCCGTTATATTGAAAACCGTGGTTGGAGCGTTGAAATCCTGACCCTTAATGAAAGTGATCAAGGTGGTTTTAAGGAAGTGATCGCCAAAATTTCAGGCGAAGGCATTTATGGGGTGATGAAATTTGAGTCCGGTGGTCACCGAGTACAGCGGGTACCTGAAACCGAATCACAAGGTCGAGTTCATACGTCGGCTTGTACTGTCGTAGTGATGCCTGAGATTCCAGAAGCTGAACAAATTAAAATTAATCCTGCGGACTTAAAAGTAGATACTTTCCGTGCGTCGGGGGCTGGTGGTCAGCACGTTAATAAAACAGATTCTGCTATTCGTATTACCCATATACCTACAGGCACTGTGGTTGAATGTCAGGAACAGCGTTCGCAACATAAGAACCGCGCGCAAGCAATGTCGGTTTTATCTGCTCGCTTACAACAAGCTGAAGATGAAAAACGCCAAGCAGAAGAAGACTCAACTCGTCGTAATCTGGTGGCTAGTGGTGATCGTAGTGAACGGATCCGTACTTATAACTATCCGCAAGGACGAGTGAGTGACCATCGCATTAACCTAACTTTATATCGTTTAGGAGATGTGATGCAGGGCGATGTTGATTTAATTATTCAACCATTACTCAATGAACAACAGGCCGATTTATTAGCATCCTTGGCTGAAGATAACCGCTAATGAGTGAGTTATCACTGGCTCAATTATTAAAGTCAGCAACTGAGAAATTACCTGACAGTGATAGTGCATCGTTTGACGCTCGACTGCTGTTAGCCAATGTATTAAACGTTAATTGCAGTTATTTTTATACTTGGCCTGATAAAATTATTGCGCCAGCATTGGTTGAACGGTTTGAGCAGTTGATTGTGCGGCGTCAGCAAGGTGAACCGGTTGCTTACCTTATTGGTCAGCAAGAATTTTGGTCGTTAATGTTAAAAGTTTCCCCTGCAACGCTGATACCTCGACCAGAAACAGAGTTATTAGTTGAGCTGGTGTTAGAACACGTGAAAGCGTCACAAGCTGTTGGGATTGACTTGGGGACTGGCACTGGTGCTATAGCGTTAGCATTGGCGAGCGAGCAACCCCATTGGCAACTACTTGGCGTTGACTTTAACCAACAAGCCGTCTCGTTAGCTCAAACTAACCAACAACAATTAGCGATTAATAATGTTGAATTTATTCAGTCAAGCTGGTTAACCAAGGTTGCCCTGTCTTATCATCATGCCTGTGATTTTATTGTTTCTAATCCTCCCTATATCGATGGTGAAGATCCACATTTAAGCGCTGGCGATGTTCGCTTTGAGCCTAAGTCAGCTTTAGTGGCTGCACAAAATGGTTTTCAGGATATTATTGATATCACCAAGCAAAGCCTGAATTTTCTCAAACCTAAGGGTATTATTTTGTTTGAACATGGTTTTGAACAAGGCGCCGGGGTGAGAAAAATTCTATCTAATCATGGCTTTAATTCAATTGTAACCTTACCGGATCTTGCGGGGCACGATCGGGTCACTTTAGGTTTCTCTGCTTAATAATTGTACCAACGACATTTATAAACTACGCTTAAAATAAGTCTCAATTACGCTCTTATCTTAATTTGAGCAAAAGGATTTGTTATGAGTGATTTTATGTTTGCTAACGAAGATTCTACTGTTGGCGAGGAGCAAACGCCAACAGCATCAAACTGGCAGTTATTAATCGTCGACGATGAAGAAGAAGTACACATTGTCACGAAGTTAGCATTACGTGATGTTGTTTATCAATATCGTGGTATTACTTTTATTAGTGCTTACTCTGGGCAACAAGCTAAAGAAATTCTTGACCAGCCCAATGATATTGCCTTGGTATTACTCGATGTTGTGATGGAAACCGATGATGCCGGCCTACGAGTTGCTCGATATATTCGGGAAGAATTAAATAATCAACTAGTTAGAATTGTACTCAGAACAGGGCAACCAGGCCAAGCCCCTGAGCGTCAGGTTATTGTTGAATACGATATCAACGATTACAAATCGAAAACTGAGCTAACAGCCCAGCGTCTATTTACCACCATTATTGCTTCCTTTCGTTCTTACCGAGATTTACTCGCGATTGAACGCAATAGAACGGGGTTAATTCGGGTGATTGAAGCCTCTTCTACTTTATTTTCTTTTCGTTCGATGGACACTTTTACCCAAGGGTTACTGCAGCAGCTGTCGTCGGTATTTTCACGGGGCAATCGAGCCTTTGTCTTAAACTCTTTAATTGCGGAAACACATGGCGTCAAAACGGTTGATGATTCATTGCGTATTGTCGCGGGACAAGGGCGTTTTTCTGGTAGCGTTGGCTACACCGTGTGGGATGTTCTCCCCCCTGAACTGAAGTTACATTACTCGCAAGCGAATCGTGATGAGAATCTTGTCTATGGCGATGGTTACATTTTTTATTATCACAAGAATCTTGAACGCCTATCGGCCTTAGTATTTATTTCTGGTTTACCTGAGGATATTAGTGAAGATGATAATAATTTAATTGAATTATTTTCTCGAAATGTACAAATTGCATATGACAATATCATTTTAAATCAGGAGATTGAAGATACTCAGCGGGAGATTGTTTACCGATTAGGTCATGCGCTCGAAACGCGTTCAAAAGAAACGGGTAACCATTTAAAAAGAGTCGCCGATATGTCTGAATTATTAGCCACCCTTTACGGTGTCAGTAAAAATGAGGCCCGTCTACTGAAGTTTGCGGCACCATTACATGACGTTGGTAAAATAAGTATTCCAGATAGTGTACTGAATTATCCGGGAAAACTCGATGCTGAGCAATGGGTTGAAATGAAAACCCACGCTCAAAAAGGTCATGATTTATTAGCCGATTCGAAGCGAGAAGTGTTACAAATTGGCGCGAAAATCGCTTTGACTCATCATGAACGCTGGGATGGTAAAGGTTACCCTAATGGTTTAAAGGGCAAGGATATAGATTTTTTTGGGCGTATTGTTTCGTTAGTTGATGTTTTTGACGCCTTGCATAGCAGGCGTTGTTATAAGCCTGCTTATGATTTAGATTTTTGCCTTAATCATATTAAAGAGAATAGTAATAAAGCCTTTGATCCTGAGTTGGTTAATATCTTTCTAGAAAATAAAGGGCGATTTTTAAAGATTATGCGGCGCTTCCCTGATTGATAGCTGGATTAATAGGCTATTATTTGTTTTTTTAGTCTTTTGACTCTTGGTTGTTAGCATTATTACCTAAAAACAGTAAAATGGCTTACAAAAATAGATGTGAGAGATTTTATGGAAGCTTTATATACACCGATTAAACATATTCACATGAGTTTAATTGTATTTAATGTGCTGTTTTTTATTATTCGTGCCGCGATGATGTTTGCCGCTAAGCCGATACATCAAAAAAAGTGGGCGAAAATTACGGCTCGAGTCACTGATACTCTGTTATTGGTTAGTGCGCTGATGTTGTGTATTATCATCAATCAATTTCCTTTTGTTGATGCGTGGATCACCGAAAAATTTATTAGTGTGATTGCTTATATTATTTTGGCTTATATTGCGTTATATCGTGCAGAAACGCTGAAATCTAAAATTTTGACTACGGTCGGTGCATTAGGTTGGATTGCGATTATTGCTAATTTGGCTCTTTTTAAACAACCCTTTATTTTAGGGTAGCTCCAGTGGTTAACGATAGTTTTAATATCAGCGATAGTTCGGCGTTTGAACTGGTGCGTTATGCTTCAGTTCAAATCTCTACTGACAAAATCATTAACCCCGGGCAATCATGTTGGCTTGAGTTATGTGATGATGTTGCACAAGTGACGAATCAACAATTACTACCGGCTCAAATATGGACTGAGTTTAAAACCATTTTTTACCAGCAGTGGCAATTTGCTATCGCGGCTGATCATTACTTTTCGATGACCAGCAGCAATTTGTTTTCTCTGATGATTGACCGGCAGAGTAATAATACATTAATGGCAATTGTGGTGGTTGAGTTATTAAAATCACTCAAACTTGATTTGTCGATTATTGATTTCCCCGGTGCATTAATCCTTAAATTTGAACAGCAATACATCGACCCTTTGACAGGGAAAGAATTAAGCCGCGCCACACTTGAATCTTTAGCTCGCGGTCATCTTGGGGATCATATCCGGCTTGAAAAAGAGCATTTAGCTGAAGCCACTACTAACAATGTCAAAAAACGATTCTTAATCTGTTTAAAGCAAGCCTGTTTATTGGAAAAGAAATTTGAGACGGCGTTATTGTTTAATCAGTTATTACTCGATATCTTACCTAATGACCCACAACAGAGAATGGAACGTGGATTTTTATTACAGCAGTTGGAATGTTATAAAACGGCCAGTGATGATTTTAGTTATTTTATTGATAACTGCCCCGACGATCCAAATTCAACGGTGCTGAAAATGCATCTACATTCATTACAACAACAAACCGATATTTATCATTAACAATAATAAGAGAGAGCTTTATGGAAAGTGTTGTTTTTACTAACGATGCAACAGTCCTAGGATTACTAGCGGCGATTTTGGGCGGCGTTTTTTATACCAGCCAAAGCAGTCATCCATTTTGGCAAAAATTTTACAAATATATCCCAGCTCTATTGTTGTGTTATTTTTTACCCTCGTTACTTAACACCTTTGGTGTGGTCGATGGTGACGAGTCAAAGCTTTATTATGTTGCTTCGCGTTATTTACTACCGGCTTGCTTGGTGCTGTTGACGTTAAGTGTCGATCTAAAAGCGATTTTGAGTTTAGGACCCAAGGCACTAATCATGTTTTTAACCGGGACGGTCGGTATTGTGATTGGTGGTCCCATTGCGCTGTTAGTAATGGCTCAATTTAGCCCTGAACTATTAGGTGTGGAAGGCCCTGAAGCGGTTTGGCGCGGTATGACTACGGTGGCTGGTAGCTGGATTGGTGGCGGCGCAAATCAAGCAGCAATGAAAGAAATTTATGGTGTCGGTGGCGATATTTTTTCAGTGATGGTGACGGTGGATGTTATTGTCGCTAATATTTGGATGGCTGTTTTATTGTATTTGGCTTCTAAAGCTAAAGAGATTGATCAAAAAACCGGTGCTGATACGAGTGCGATTACTGAGTTACGCAAAAAAGTGGAAAAATACCACTCTGAAAATGGTCGCATCCCGACACTAAAAGACTTGATGATGATTGTCGCCGTTGGCTTTGGCGTCACTGGTTTAGGTCATATGCTAGCGGATATTATTGCACCATTCTTTATTGAACATTACCCAGAGACTGAAAAATTCAGCTTGCATAGCGGTTTTTTCTGGTTGATCTTTATCACCACTACCATTGGTTTAATTCTATCGTTCACCAAAGTACGTAATCTTGAAGCGGTTGGTGCCTCAAAAGTTGGGCAAGCCTATTTGTACATCTTAGTGGCTACCATTGGGATGCATATGGACGTGTCAAAGATTTTTGATACACCTATTTACTTTGTATTAGGTGGTGTGTGGATGTTAGTTCATGCCAGTTTAATGCTAGGTGTTGCTAAACTGATTAAAGCCCCATTATTTTATATGGCAGTGGGTTCGCAAGCCAATGTTGGTGGTGCTGCTTCTGCACCGATTGTGGCATCTGCGTTCCACCCTGCATTAGCACCTGTCGGCGTGTTACTAGCCGTGTTAGGTTATGTTGTAGGTACGTATATGGCGTGGTTCTGTGGTCAAATTTTGCAAGTCATTGCTAGCTAGTTAAGGAATTTAAAATGATTCAAAAAACAATTAAAGTGGCAAATATAGAGGTTGCCAATGACAAGCCTTTCGTATTGTTTGGTGGCATGAATGTGTTGGAATCACGAGATTTAGCCATGAGAATTGCTGAACATTATGTCGAAGTCACGACAAAATTAGGCATTCCCTATGTGTTTAAAGCATCATTTGATAAAGCTAATCGCTCGTCAATTAATTCTTACCGTGGTCCTGGTCTTGATGAAGGGTTAAAGATTTTTGAAGAAATAAAATCAACCTTCAATGTACCAATTATTACCGATGTTCATGAACCTTATCAAGCAGCACCTGTGGCTGAAGTGGTTGATGTTATTCAATTGCCGGCATTTTTGTCGCGTCAAACCGATTTGGTAGCGGCGATGGCTAAAACCAATGCTGTGATCAATATTAAAAAAGCTCAATTTTTGGCGCCAGAAGAAATGCGTCATATTTTAAGTAAATTTAAGGAAGCGGGTAATGATCAGCTAATGCTATGTGAGCGTGGTTCATCTTTTGGTTATAATAATTTAGTGGTTGATATGCTCGGGTTTGGGATTATGAAAGAGCAGGGTTATCCAATTATTTTTGATGTGACCCATTCATTACAACGCCCTGGTGGTCGTAGTGACAGTGCTGGTGGCCGTCGAGCTCAAGTGACTCAACTCGGATTAGCAGGCATGAGCCAAGGTATCGGTGGGCTATTCTTAGAATCTCACCCTGATCCTGCAAATGCTAAGTGTGATGGCCCATGTGCTTTACCTCTGGCGATGTTGGAACCATTTTTGGCGCAAATGAAAGCGGTAGACGATGTGGTTAAGTCGTTACCGGAACTTGACACTAAAGGGTAATTATATCGTGCAGAGTTGGCCGAACAAGGGAGTGTATTAATGAGACGATTACCGCCATTAAATGCGCTCAAAGCTTTTGAGGCCGCCTCTCGGCATTTAAGCTTTACTCGTGCAGCTGAAGAGTTGTTTGTGACTCAAGCGGCGGTGAGTCATCAAATTAAAGCGTTAGAGGAAAATTTAGGGGTTAAGTTATTCCGTCGTAAAAATCGTGCCTTGTTACTCACCGAAGAGGGACAAAGTTATTTTCTTGATATTAAAGATATCTTTGTTTCCTTAGGGGTCGCTACGGAAAAATTATTGTCTAAAACTGCCACCGGCACATTAACTGTTAGCTCATCGCCAAGCTTTGCTATTCACTGGTTGGTGCCTAACCTCTCGAAATTTAGTGCACTCCACCCTGAAATTGACGTCAGAATTAAAGCGATAGATCTCGATGAGGGTTTACTGACGGATGATGTCGATATTGCAATTTATTATGGTCGTGGTCATTGGCCTGGGATTCGTAGCGATAAATTACGTAATGAATTTCTCATTCCTGTTTGCTCTCCGGCATTGCTAGTTGGTGATAAAAAGCTCAGTTGTCATGATGATTTAAAAAATCATACTTTGTTGCATGATTTTTCTAGAAAAGACTGGAATAATTGGATTAATCAGGTTGGAGCGTTGAACGTCAATGTCAATCAAGGACCGATTTTTAGTTTGTCATCGCTAGTGTTGCAGGCTGCGATTCATGGTCAAGGGATTGCTTTAGGTTATAGTTTACTGGCGCGACCAGAGATTGAAGCAGGGCGGCTTGTTTGCCCTTTTGAAGAGTTTTTAGTGAGTAATAATGCCTATTACATTGTTAGTGATGAGAACATGAGTGAATTAGGAAAGATTCAGGCTTTTAGAGAATGGATGTTAGCGCTATTTAAAGAACAAGCATTATCCACCCGTCTACCTAACGAGCCTCAAGTTAATGAGAAAACATATGAATAGTATTACTCGATTCTTTTTAGTCTTTGTTGGCATTAATGGGGCATTAGCCACATTGTTGGCTGCGATGGCGAGCCATAGTCCTGCTATGGCCGCTAATCCTTATCTTATGGATGTTTTCGCCAAGGCCAATAGTATGCATTATTACCATTTGTTGGCCTTATTAGTGGCCACCGGCTTATTTCATGTCACTCAAGTACGATGGTGGTTAGCGAGTGCTGGAATGTTTGCACTAGGTATTATTTTATTTACGGGTTCGTTGTATCTATTTGCGTTCAGTGGCGCTAAAATCGCAGGCTTTTTAACCCCGTTTGGGGGCATTAGTTTTATTGTTGGTTGGTTAACATTAATTGTTGCTGCTATTTTTAGCAATAAAACAAACAAATAAGTAAGTAGAGTAAGTAAGATGGATACAGGTTTATTACTATATTGTCGTCGCGGTTTTGAGAAAGAATGTGCCGGTGAGATTCAACAAGTCGCCACGGATCAGGGGGTTTATGGCTATTGTTTGGTCTCTGATAATTCAGGTTATGTAGTGTATGTCACTCAAACGTTGGCTGAGGCTGATAAATTAGCGAATAATATTGCATTCACTAAACTGGTTTTTTCACGCCAAATGATCGTGATAGTCGCGAGGCTTAAAGATTTACCCAGTGATGATCGTATTAGTGTGATTGTCGATGCCGCTAGTGAATTACCTGTTTCTGGTGATTTACGGGTTGAAACCCCCGACACTAACGAAGCCAAAGAGTTACTGGGTTTTTGTCGAAAATTTACCGTGCCATTACGCGGCGCGTTAAGAAAACATGGCTGTTTGCTCAATAAAGAGCATCTTAAAAAGCCTGTTATCCATTTAATGATGCTTGATTCTAGCCAAGGATTTCTAGGGTATTCATACCCTGAAAATAATTCCCCTTTCTTTATGGGGATCCCGCGGTTGCGTTTTCCAGCAGCAGCACCAAGTCGTTCAACCTTAAAACTTGAAGAAGCGATTTTGTTGTTCGTGCCTAAAGATAAAATCGAAACGCGTTTAGCACCAGGTATGACAGCGGTTGATTTAGGTGCTTGCCCCGGTGGGTGGACTTACCAATTAGTGCGTCGTGGTTTATTTGTTAGCGCGATTGATAATGGGCCGATGGCCGAATCTTTGATGGAAACAGGTCAAGTGACGCATTATATGGAAGATGGTTTTAAATTCCAACCACAAAAAAATGTCGATTGGATGATTTGTGACATGGTTGAAAAACCAATTATGGTGGCAGATTTAATGGGCGATTGGTTAGCCAAAGGCTGGTGTCGTGCGACTATTTTTAACTTAAAATTGCCGATGAAAAAACGCTTTGTTGAAGTCTATAAATGTCTAGATCATATTGAAGCTAAGTTACGTAAAAAAGGCCTGCGCTATGAAATTCAGTGTAAGCATCTTTACCATGATCGTGAAGAAGTAACAGTGTCGGTCAGAATCATTGGCTAATAGCTGAAAAAAGGCCCGCAAATGTAGTTTGCGGGCCTTTTTCATTGCTGTTATTTATTACAGGCGTTCTAAGATTGCCGCTGTGAAATCGGTGGTACCGTGAGTGCCGCCAAGATCCGCAGTAGTACGGTCGCCAGAGGCGATAACATCTTTTAAGGCATTACGGATTTTTTCCGCTTTATCGCTCATATCTAAGTATTCTAGCATTTGAATTGACGCTAAAATCACTGACGTTGGATTGGCTAGGTTTTTACCTGCAATATCTGGTGCACTACCGTGTACCGCTTCAAAAATAGCTGCATCTTCACCAATATTGGCACCAGGAGCCATGCCTAAGCCGCCCACTAAACCAGCACATAGGTCTGATAAAATGTCGCCAAATAGGTTGGTTGTTACAATCACATCGAACTGAGCTGGGTTCATCACCAATTGCATACAGGTGTTATCAACAATCATTTCTTGTGATTCAATATCAGGGTAGCGTTCACCAACTTCGCGAGCGACTTTAAGGAATAAACCTGATGTTGATTTTAAGATATTGGCTTTATGAACCGCTGTTACTTTCTTGCGACCTTCTTTACGTGCTAATTCATAAGCGAAAGTAACAATTTTTTCAGCGCCGGTACGAGTAATAATACTCATTGCTTCGGCGACTTCACCATCTTCACTAACGACTTGTCCGGCACCTGAGTACATACCCTGAGTGTTTTCTCGAACGGTGATAATGTCTATATTTTCATAACGCGCTTTAGTGCCTTCAAAAGATACCACTGGGCGTAAGTTAGCGTATAGACCGAATTTCTTGCGTAAACTAACGTTAATCGAAGTGAATCCCGCTCCGATTGGTGTGGTTAAAGGCCCTTTTAAAGTGACTTTATTTTTGGCGATTAGATCTAAGGTCTCTTGTGGTAATAACTCATCTGTTTCTTCTAATGCAGCAAGACCAGCTTTGGCGAATTCATAGTTAAAATCACATCCGACTTTATCTAGGATTTGAAGTGCTGAATCAATAATACTTGGTCCAATGCCATCACCGGGAATGACCGTAATAGTTGTTGTCATGTTGATACCTTTTTAATGAGTTTTACGTGGCGATTATAGCATTGATATCGTTAATGACGGTGTTAGAACAGGCTTATTATTTTATAATTGCTGTCTTAGCTCACAGAAAGGACCACAGGATAGTGCTGATTCAATGATTGCTTTTACATCATGGCGTTCCAGACTCATTATTCTGAAATGTGATTTAGTCGCCATTGAGAGTAAAGGATCTTCGAGTTTTATGCCGTGATAAATATGATGAGTCAATAAAATTGACAGTTTAAAAATGTTAATTATTTCTTCCTGATAAAGAGTCGCTTGGTTTAACTCATTATTAATCATTTTTAATGCTAACAAGGTTTGGTTTCTATTGTCCCATTGTTTTGCTAATGAATAAGTCAGTTTAGCTTGTTGCGGGCATTCAGCCAAACCCACTAAGCTGTAACCTAACGTTAAGTTGAGTTCATTTAACTTAACCGGAGATCGGTTGGGCAGTGAAATAATAAAATGGTCGAAATAAAGCGGGGCTAAATTTAATAAAGTAAATATGGCAGCTTGGTTTGGTAATACACAGCTGGTGTATTGGGTTGCGACCCGAGATACGGCAACAGCCAGATTAATTTTTTGGCTTAAGGTGCGTCGAATGGGGAAATCAAACTGATTCAGTTGCTGTTGTAATCCAATCAAACTGACTAAGGGTTTAGATTGATAAAACCCAGCCATCTTTAAGGCATGATAACTATTATTAAAATTTTTATTGGGATACTGCTGTTGTAATACTTCAATAAATGCATCACCTAGTTGCTGATCTTGCGCTATGAGTTGAGTCATCAGTTGTGGATCAGGTGTATCGAGTTCTAGTTGTTCTAACAGTAAATTTAATACCTTATGTGGCCTAAGTCGTTGCGATGAGTTGCTATAATCTTTGCGGGTGTGAAGCTCTAATTCGGCCCATATCTTAGCGAATTTTTTTTCATCATAAATCTTATTATTGGCGGTTATATTGGCGATGTTACTCGAGGCTATTTGGGTTATTTGGTGGTTGAGTGATGGTTGTTGGCCATTAAACTCAATAATTGATGCTTGTTGTGTTGCCTGGTTGAAATCATAAATTAAAGCGAATTGCTGATTTTTTAATTGTACCGTACCGGTGATAGCTGGCTTGTTAAGCGTTACACTGAGATGGCGCAGTAAGTCGGCACAATATTGATTTGGGCGTTGCGCTAAATATCGCAGTGCTTGTTTGACTGTGTAGCTAGCCCGTTTTGGGTGTTTACTGACTAATTCACAAAACTTACTAACTAATGACAGTATTTTTCCTGCGGTGCTAGTTTGATAACCACGGAGTTTTTTTGGAAAACCCGATCCATCGAGTAATTCATGATGTTCCATTATGGATTTTAGCGATTGTTTTTTTATTATCAGGTGTTTGTGTAAATAACTGGCGCCTGTTAAAGGGTGGTTGCGATAGCTCGTACGCTGGTGGGGACTTAATGTTTTTAAATCAAACCAGCCAGCGGTGAGAGTGGGGCAATCAATGGCCAAGCCTAAATCCATCACTAGTGCGGCGCTAATTAAGGTTTTTGCACTATGACCGTGCCAGTTCAATTGATAACACAATCCTCGGGTTAATACCCCGGCACAAAAACTTTTATTGGCCAGTTGAGAGTATTGCTTCGGTTGGTATAAGCATTGTGCTTGAATAATGTCTGCACTGTCATCAGATAGCAGCCATAACCATTGAGATAATATGATCAATTGAGTTTTAAGCTGAGAGGCTGGCAATTTTATCGGGGAACTCGCCATGACATCTATCACGGTTGAAAATTGCTGCCGCTGTTTAAATAGAGCGGTTAAAAGTGGCTCGCTAACCATCTATTTCACACTTCCTTGATTGCTTTTAGGTGATAGATAGCGAATATCTTTCAAATTAAATCCTAATGGGATATCGGTTTTAAATTTAACCAACCGATAACTTAATTTGGCCTGTTCTTGATGTTGTTGAAGTTTGATTAATAGTTTATTTTTGGGGTCTGGGCTTGCCGCAAAAGCCGAGGCTAGATCAGGGAATTGTTGCAATAAAGTCACGGCCGCTTTCGGACCCATACCACTAACGCCCGGAATTTTATTGCCACTTTGACCAACGATAGCCCAATAATCTAGTAGTTGGGTTAATTTAACCCCCAGTTTATCCGATATTTTTTCGGCGGTGAGCCATTCACTATTAAAATGATCCCAAACATTGACGCCAAGGGATAAAAGTTGAGAGAACCCCTGATCGGTTGACACTATGGTGACTTTACCTGCATGGTTAGTCATTTTTACCGCCAGAGTTGCAATCAGATCATCGGCTTCTTCATGATCAGTTAGTAGGGACTGTACCCCTATCGCACACCATTGTTGCTGAATTTGTGGCAGCAGAGCAGCAAGATCCGATGCCATCGGTTTACGGTTTTCCTTGTAAGCGGGATAAATCTGTTTACGCCAGTTATTACCATCGCCATCGAAAACGGCAATCACATGAGTGGCGTAATGACCGCGTACAATCCTCGTTACTGCTTGTTGAGTTAAATTTAGCAGTTGTTCAGTGTCTAAGGTTGATTGGCTAGCGAAGCCCCTAAGGGCGCCGTCAATTCTACGAATTAAATTAAGCGCATCGATAATGACAAGGTGAGGTTGGTGATTATTATTCATTGCTTAATTAATTATCTCATAACAAGGAACATAGGCAGTGCCAGGAAGCTTCATCCGTTGCTGGCTGACGAAATTACGCAGTAATTTGTCCATTTGACTCATCAGTTGTTGATCGCCACTTATTTGATAAGGACCGAGCTTTTTAATGGCTTGAATACTTTCAAATTTAACATTGCCGGCGACAATGCCTGAGAATGCCCGTCTAAGATTTGCCGCAAGTTGCTGTGGTTGCTGATCACAGCTTAAATCCAAACTAGCCATATTGGCATGGGTTGGTTCAAACGGTGTTTGAAAATCTAATGGGATAGTCAACGACCAATTAAACTGGTAAGAGTCTTGGTTTTGCTTACGATGGTGGCGAACGTCTTTCAGTCCCATTTTCATTAGTTTGGCAACCTCAGGTGCATCATCAATGATGATGGTGTAAAGCTGTTGTGCTTTCTCTCCTAGGGTATTACCAATGAAACTGTTAATAACCTCAAAATAGTCACGACTGGCTTCGGGCCCCGTTAAAATTAAAGGGAAGGGCTGCTGTACATTTTTGGGGTCGAGTAATAGGCCGAGTAAATACAATAACTCCTCAGAGGTACCAGCGCCACCAGGGAAAATAATGATACCGTGACCGACTCGAACAAATGCCTCTAGGCGTTTCTCTATATCCGGTAAAATGACTAACTCATTAACTAACTGATTTGGTGGCTCTGCTGCAATAATAGAAGGTTCGGTTAATCCGATGTAGCGACGCTCTTCAACCCGTTGTTTTGCATGACCAATGGTTGCACCTTTCATCGGTCCTTCCATCGCTCCTGGGCCACAACCGGTACAAATATTAAGTTGACGAAGTCCTAATTCATAGCCGACATCACGGGTATACTGATATTCAACGGCATTAATTGAGTGTCCACCCCAACAAACTACCACATTGGGTTCGGCGGGTTGGCCAATTAACTTGGCATTGCGCATCGCGTGGAAAACGCTATTGGTGATGATATCTGAGCTCGGGTTCTCAATTAAAGCCACTTGTGAAAAATAGCCGTTAAGATAGATAATGTCACGCAAGGTGGAAAATAAATGCTCTTGGAGACCAATAATGATCTCGCCGTCAACAAAAGCTTGCTCAGGAGGGTTTATTAGCTCAAGTTGGACACCGCGTTCTCTAATTAAAATATTAATGTCGAACGATTGATGATTGGTTAAGATTGCTTGTCCATCATCGGTCTCAATCCCTGAACAAAGTACAGCAAGTGCACATTTACGAAATAATTGATACAGATGACTATTGGCATCTTGTTGTAATTGTTCTGCCTCGAGTTGAGACAGTAGTTCTAAGCTGCCCTTTGGGCTAATTTTTATGTTCATCAAAGCCTCCTGCTTTTTTATTAATATTGTTAGATAATCACGACGCGATCTCTTCCTTGTTCTTTAGCTTGGTACAGTGCTTTGTCTGCGCGTTCAAACGTGAAGTATTCTCCAGCATCATCAATTCGCACTTTTGTTGCCCCAATAGAGATTGAAATAGTCATACTCGTGCCTTTAAACTTAAAGGGAATTGATTTTATTTTCTCCCTGACTCGATTGAGCTTTTTCTCAATCCCAACTTGGCTGATGTTAGGGACTAAAATAACAAATTCTTCACCACCAAAGCGAGCTATAAATTCATTTTCTCTGAGGGAACGATTTAATAACGATGCCACCGTTTGTAGTGTTTTGTCGCCAGCGGTATGACCGAAGGTATCATTAACTTTCTTAAAATAATCAAGATCCGCCACGGCAACCCACAAGGGAGTACCTTGTTTCTTCGCAATATTAAACTCCTGCAAAAATTTTTCATCTAGCGCTGCTCGATTCGGTAATTTAGTGAGTTTGTCTTGCATACTCAAAATTTTATGCTTATCAAGCTTTGCTTTGTAGCCTAGCGCTTCTTTTTCTACAGTCGCTAATTTTTGTTCCATATTTCTTAAATGGCTAAGTAAACTCTCTTGGTAGTCTTTATCAAAAGTACCTTTCTCTTTTACAGCAGACATAATGCTATTAACCGTTTTAGAAATATCAGCTTGGATAGTTAGCGTGTTCTTGCTTGAGTTTAGTACATCGCTAATTTTATCAATGTTTTTAACTAAATCCTGATCCCAACGTAGGTTGTTTAGGACTGAACCTTGGGCTAAAACTGTTGAATCGACCACCACATTTTTGACATCGAGTAGGGCTTTATTAAGCGAGTCAAAGAAAAATTTAGACGCGTCTTTTTCCTTATTAATATTGTTAAAAAGTAACAATATCATTTTATGAAAGCTAGTGTAAAGTTGACTATTATTTGAGGTTTTTTTTAAACTTTTTAAGATAAGATCTAACTCATCTTGCAATGAAGTATGAACCTTAACGTCATCTGAGGTATTGATCAATTCATCAATGCAAGAGTTAATTAATTTATACTCAGTGCGTTTCTGCTCTTTGTTATGGGTGTCAAATTGTAAAATGATGTTGCGATACAAACTTAATAGATGGCAGATACTATCGAGCAGTGAAATGTCGGAAATGTTTTGGCTAGCTCTGTTTACTGGTTGTCTCAATGTATCTTTGAGCGCTTGCGACATTAATGATTGATCATTGAATGACGAGTGCTCTAGTGCCTCAATTAGCTTGCTCAGCTCAAGGTCAAGTGCGAGATGATGCCCCTGATACTGTAAATAAAATTGTCTTAAAAAACTCACTAACATTAGATTATCCTAAGTCTTAATAAATATTAACCATAATTTCTTACGATAACTTTTGATTTGTATCATTAAACTTTAGCCAAGGGATAACTATCTCTTCTTTGGCATTATGTTTTACAGGAATTAAATTCAAACTCAGGGAGTTCAACCATTGTTGTCGGGTACTGATAGAGAACATTGCGCTAGAATTTTCTGGCTTCGGAGCTAAATAAATCCAATGTGAACTATTGAGCTGACCATTTAAATATTGAGCCGCAGATAAAGCCGCTAGTGAAAATTCTAGTGTCGAATTTATCGACTTTGAAATGTCCGCTTGTTTGAATGAGCTGATATTGACTATACCCATCGCAATATGATGGGACGGGGCTGCGGCGATCGTTAAATATTCAGGCGTAGACTCAATGATTGTCTGTAACATTTGATTGGCTTGATTCTCCACGTTATTGTGTTCATCAATGGTCAATGTTGTAATGAATATAGAGTCTGAAAATTGATAAATGTCTCTGTTAATTAATTGTTTAATATCATTAAATAATTTCGACTGCACTGATTTCATATCACTCACAGACAGAGGTTTCCGAGTCTGCTCAAGGAACTCTATGTTAAAAGAAATAATAAAATCGCTGTTATTTAACGGATGGGTAGGGTTAGACTCAATGTCATCTTCACGGAAGATCGGCAATTGAGTAAATTGATGGCATAGGGAACGTTGTAATCTAGCGGTTAATAATTTCATTCTTGTTTGGGCACGCAACCACACCCCGATTAAACTGCAGAGAATAATCGCTATTGCGACCGTTAATATGGTTCTTTGTGTTAGCAGAGCTTTGTTTGTTTTTTTCTCTTCACTTAGTTTTTGTGTTGAGTCGCTTAATGTTTGCTCTAAAGCAACTAATTCTATTTGGTGCTCATTTTTTACTGTTTCAGTGATTGTTTTCGTTAAATCATCATTTTGTTGACTTAGGATCACTGAAATTTGTTTAATATGTTTTATTTCTTGATCTGGTTGTTTAAGTGCTCGGTAATTTTTTTCTAAGATCCGATGAGAAACTAACATCTCATCTTGTTTACTCATTTTTTTCGCAACCATTAATCCCGATTGGGCATACTGTATCGATAGCTGGTATTTTTGTTGTTTAAACAGAAGCTCGGCAATCGCAATATTATTAGATAACTGATAAAAATGATGGCCTATTTTTTTAAATAATGCATTTGCTTTAATTAAATAATCATAGGCTTTATCGTGTTTACCTATTCGAGAATAAGTTTCCCCAATATTATGTTGAGCTAGTGCCGTATTTAAACCTGCCGGCATCCCTTTTAATAAATTGACTGAATTTAAATAATTCACAATGGCTAGGTTATCATTGCCAGCTTCAGCAAAGCTAATCGCGAGATTGTTGTAACTTAAGGCTTGATGGCTTGTTGCGCCAAAAGAAAGGGAGGCCTCAACGGCTTTGAGAGAATAATCGATCGCTAGTTGATGGCGTTTATTGTGACGATAAAACTTTGATATATAACTTAATGATTCGATAATCGCAAAGTGATCTTTAATTTTTACGGCTTGCTGATAGGTTTTTATTAAATATTGCTCTGCTTTTTTTATGTCACCTTTTTTGATGTAATACATCGAAAAACTTCTGATTAAACTGGTGCGAAGATCTTTTGATTTGGTGTTCTTGAGCAGTTGTTCTGCGTCGAGTAGTAGCTCATAGGCGCGATTATCATCGCGGAGGAATAAATATAACGATGCTAATCTATTGCTAGCCCTAAAGAGTAGGTCATTGAGATTATCTTTATTGATTTTTTTTGATTGAGGGATGCTCTTTAAAATATCGATGGCTTGTTGAAATATAGCCGTAGACTCATTGTATTGTTTATTATAAATAGCAGTAACTAACGCCTTTATATAGATAGTATTGGCTAAATGAACGGGTTTATTCAATTGTAAAAAGATTGAATATGCCAGCTGCAATTGCTCAAAAGATTCATCGAGTCGGTCGGCGCGCGCGAGTTGTTTTGCCAGTTGTAATCGTGCGATTCCTTGTTCTATATTGTTTTGTTCAGAGAAAATGGTTAAGACAATAAAAGCTTGCTCAAGCTTTTTATTTTTGTCTACTTTATCGATCGATTCTAGCTCAGAGTTGCCAAGGGTATAAATAATCAGTTGATCGTATCCAGCGGAGAATGCAGCAGAACTCTTTAATAATGTTATCAATAAAATGATGGTAATCAGCAGGGATAATTGTAATTTATCGGTCAGTGGTTTGATCATGAATTTAGAGTCTATTTTAATTAAACTATTTTTTGATATATTATACGTTATCCTTTCTTCTGCCTATACAAATTAGAGTTATATGTTTAAAAAAATTAGTCCATTGTTGTTGTTATTTGCTGCGGCTTATGCTGATGCAACCGTCGAATATCAGTTAGACCTTTCCGCGCCACAACATCACATTGGTGTGGTTTCCATGACGTTACCAGCGGGTAGTTCGCAGGTAACCGTCATGATGCCTGCTTGGCGTACTGGAAAATATAAAATTTTAGATTTGGCTAATGGCGTACGTCAATTCAGTGCTCTCGATGCCCAAGGTAAGCAATTAACATGGCAACATCTTGATAAGAGTAGCTGGCAGATAAATAACCCCAAGGCTGGTGCTATAACCGTTAAATATCAGGTATACGCGAATCAATTAGGCACTCGTACCCGCCATATCGATGATTCTCATGCTTATATAGACGCAACAGGTGTTTTTATGTATCAGCCGGAAAGGCGAGATGAAGACATTAAAGTGACGTTAACGGTGCCTAAAGCATGGAATAGCTACAGTGGAATGACGCGTATCGAAGAGCATCAATTTGTTGCCAAAAGCTATGATGTGCTAGTTGATTCCCCTATTGAAACGGGCATTAGTCAAGTGATTGAATTTAGCCATGACAAAAAAAATTATCAGTTAGTGATTTGGGGCGAAGGAAACTATAATGCCGAGCAAATGGCTAAAGATCTTAAGCAGATGGTTGGTGCTAGTCAAAATATCTGGCAAGGTTATCCGTTCGATAAATATGTATTTATGGTTCATGCAACGACCAACACTCGTGGTGCGACCGAGCATATTAACTCCACCATTATTCAGAGAAAACGTTTTACGTTTGCACCGCGCAAGCAATACTTGGAGTTCTTGAAAACGGCGGCGCATGAGTTTGTTCACACTTGGAATGTCAAAGCTTACCGTCCTAAAGGCTTAGCTCATTATGATTATCAACAAGAGAACTACACTGACCTTTTGTGGATTTCAGAAGGTTCAACCAGCTATTTTCAAAGTCAACTCTTGTTGCAATCTGGTTTAATTACCCAAAAAGAATTTTTTGAAGACCTAGCAAAACGTATAGACAGTCATCAGCGTAAGCCAGGTAAAACGATGCAATCAGTGGCTCAGTCAAGTCATGAAAGTTGGATTGCGATGCCAGGAGACTTTGCTAATAATCATAGTGTTAACATTTACTCTGAAGGCTTTATGGCGTCGTTGGCTCTCGATTTTCAGATGCTTAAAGACTCCAAACTCAAAGCTGGTTATCGTGAATTACATCGTGAGTTGTTTAATCAATATCGCTTACCAAAACCGTTTGCCAATGAAGATGTTAAATCATTAGCTCGTTCATTAACCGGTAAAAACTACCAGCAATGGTGGCAACAAAATATTGAGTCACCCATTAAGATTGATTTTGATAAATTATTGGCTAATGCTGGCTTAGAGTTTACCTACCCTAAAAAAGCGAAAGAGACCCCCGATTCTGGATTTAGTAGCGTTGAAAAATCAGGTTTAGTGACCTTAACCCGAGTTCTGAGAGGGTCTCAGGCGTGGAAAACAGGTTTGAATACCGCGGATCAAATTGTGGCGATTAACGGATTAAGAGTGACTCAAGCGCAATTAAAGACTCGTCTTAATCAGTATCAAGTTGGAGAAAAGGTGACTTTAACTATCTTTAGGCGTGATCGCCTGATTGAGAAAGACTTAATTTTAGCTAAAAAGATGGATAAAAAACCAATTATTCAAGCGATTAAAAAGCCATCGCGCGGACAAAAGAAGTTCTTCAAAGCGTGGTTAGGAGTGGATTTTCCGAAAAAGGATTAATGAGATAAATGAGTCGTGGCACTGAGGGTTAGTGCCACGATGTTAGTTTGTCTTTATGGTGTTTTTGTGTCTTCTTCGCCACCTAGTAGCTCGAATAACGCAGGAATAAAGTGTTCAAACTCTCCTGCCATAATTGCAAAATCGGCATCAAAACAAGCAGCTTTATCAGCTTTGTCTTGATCTTCTTGTTGCTCGACCACGACATCAGTAAATTTAACGCGCTTAATGGTCATATCTTCATTGAGAATAAATGACATCGATTCGGCATATAGCATCGCCACTTTTACCGCAAACATCCCATTTTCAATATGTGCTTTAATTTCTGAGCAAATAAGTTCTTGGTTTTTACAGCGGATCACTGCACCATTTTCTAATGGGCTCTTCAACTCGCCTTCTTCGAGTAATTCGAAAGGGGCTAGTTTGCTATCATCGGTTAGCCATTGGGTCATGGTTTGATCAATGGGTGTTTTACTTTGTACTGGCAGTACTGCTAACGAACCAATAGACTTACGCAACAATGCTAGTAAATCTTCAGCCTTGTTATGGCTTGAGGCATTAACGATTATTAGCCCTTGCTTTGGCGCGATATAGGCAAAAGTAGAGCCAATCCGGCTGAAAGCTCTAGGTAGTAGAGTGTGAATGATTTCTTCTTTTAGTGCGTCTTTTTCTTTCTTTTTGACTGGGCGGGCTGTTTCTTGCTCAATCAATTCTACTTTTTCATCTAATGCTTCTTTGATGACTGATGCCGGTAGCATTTTGTCTTCTTTGCGAGCGCATAACATGATATTGCCATCGGTCACATGGATTAATGACGTGCCAATTTTTCCCATTGGCTTGGCCCAGCCATATTTACTTTGATCTTGCGATCCACACGGTTTGAAAGCAAACTCTTCGAGCCGAGTTTCAAGTTGATCTGGAGTTAAGTCAATCGCTTTGGATAAACGGTAAATAATCAGGTTTTTAAACCACATAATAGTCACTACACAAATGAGAAAAATAAAGTGTATTTAAAATTCGAGGGTAGTGCAAGTTATCTCCGAGCATGGGGCATGACTCTAGGGAACTTTATGTGGTAGCTCAACCCTTGGTTTTGTTCACTTTGTGCGGTTATTGTCCCTTTTAAGGATTGAGTAACGATGTTGTATAGGATATGAGTGCCCAAGCCACTGCCACCTTGACCACGTTTAGTGGTGAAAAAAGGTTCAAATAATTGCTGTAAATTTTCCGATGAAATACCGACACCATTGTCCTCGTAATGAATGCAAATTGACTGCTCGTTTTGAGTTAAAGTAAAGGTTATTTTCCCCTGTGGTGTCGTTTCAAAAGCATGAATTAATGAATTTAAAATCATGTTGGTGAAAATTTGTGAGAGTGCGCCAGCACGACAACGCACAATAATAATATCCTCACAATTAACCACAATCTGATGTTGTGTTCGCTTCAATTTAGGCTGTAATGAGATAATGACTTCTTTAAGGTACTTGTGCAGATTGACATCTCGAATTGCCTCACTCGTTTGATCAACCGCGATGTCTTTAAAGCTTTGGATTAATTGTGATGCCTTGTTGAGGTTGGTCATTAAGAGAGAGGCACTTTCTCGTGAGTTTTTTAAAAATAGGCTCATTTGTCGGTGCGACAGTGATTTGTTATCAACGGATTTATTAAGTGCTTCAATACACTCAGACAAGTAACTAACCGCGGTCACGCCTATGCCCACTGGGGTATTTATTTCATGAGAAATTCCAGCCACTAAGCTACCTAATGAGGCCATTTTTTCTGATTCAACCAACTGGTTTTGAGTTTGTTTAAGTTGCTCTATCGAGGTTCTGAGTTCTAAATCACTCATCTCTAATTCACTTTTTTGATGAGCTAGCTTATCGATCACTTTATTTAACGTGGCCGTCTTGCGGGTCACTTCTTGCTCTAATGACGCATTTTGTCTGTCTAGTTGCTGATTTGCATTCATTAATTTTTGCTGAGTTTGTTCTAGACTATATTTATACTCTTCGAGTTTGGTTAGCATTAAATTAAATGAGTGAGCCAGTAGGGTGAGTTCATCTTGTTGTTGAGATGATATTTTTAGCTTTGATTGGCTAATACGATCAAGGTCTATTCGGGCTATATCTTGGCTAAGCTTTTCTAATGGGGTGGTTAATAATGTTCGAAACATTGCTTTGATAATATAGATTAAAATGGCAATACCTAACAACATACCCAAGACTGGAATAATGGTTTGAATTAATACTTTGCTAAAAACCTCTTGATGGCTGGAAAATAAACTTAAGGATCCCACAATATTTTTCTTATCAATCGTATTATTGCCAGAAAATTTAAATGTTAGCGGTGAAGTACGGCCAAATAGGGTGCTGTCACTATAGGCTGAGGTACTGCTGCTAAATGAGGCCTTATGATCTAATAGATGGGCTAATGATCCTCCTTGAAAAATAATGTCGTTATTTTCATCGCGAACAATCACCGCTTTGACCATTGGCATCGTAGATAGTCCTTTGCCAATGGCGGAAATTTGGTCTTCGTTGAGCTCCCAAATCGCTTGACTAAGACTGGCATTGAGGGTTACTTCAAGACGCTGCAGTTCTTGCTCAAAATTATGTTTTACTGAAAAATAGCCAAAAACAACTTGGGCGAATGCTATAAAGAAAGTCAAAATAACAAATGAAGACAGAACTTTCATTAGCAGTTTTTGCGATAGGCTTACCGTCGGCACTGGTTATCTCTCCATAATAGGAATAAATTATCTAATGAGCATTCTAAAAATAGGTGATTACCTTTAAGATAGCAAAAGAATTGCTACTTCGTGGAAAAACATGCGCATTATTCATACATCAGATTGGCATTTAGGCCATCAATTACTCGGTATTTCACGACAATTTGAACAGCAACAGTTTTTAGACTGGTTGTTTACGCAATTACAGCTGCATAAAGTAGATGCGTTATTGGTGGCTGGAGATATTTTTGATAGTGCTAATCCGCCAGCTTGGGCCTGGCAGCAGCTCTATCGTTTTCTGGCGAAGCTAAAGCAACAACTGCCGCAACTTAATATTGTGTTAGTGGCGGGTAATCACGACTCTCCCAGCAAACTCGATGCACCGGATCAACTACTTAAAGCCTTTGATATCAGCATTATTGGTTCTTTACCACGCTTAGACGATCAGCAGCTTGATTTGGATAAGTTAATTATTGAACTCACTAATGCTCAAGGAGAAGTGACGGCTCGGGTCGCCGCAGTGCCGTTTTTACGGGCAGGGGATCTTGATTTAGCCTCCATCGAACCCGACTGTGATGATAAATTGATTGCAGGGGTTGCTAGAATTTATCAGCAGTTGGCACATGAAATTAAGCACCGAAATACTCCCGAGCAAGCGAGTATCGCCTTAGGCCATGCCTATATGGTGTCGAGTCAAATTAGTGAAATGTCAGAACGTCGAATTTTGGGAGGTAATCAACATGCTTTGCCTATTTCTATTTTCAGCCAAGCATTCGACTATACCGGATTAGGACATTTACACCGCCCGCAGCAACTCGGTGGTGAACCTGTTTATTATAGTGGCTCTGTGATCCCAATGTCGTTAGCTGAAAAGGATTATCAGCATCAGGTTAAATTACTGGAATTTGCAGGGCCACAACTTGTCTCAGTTGAGCCATTGATAATTCCTCGAACCATTGAAATACTACGGGTACCAGCGAAGCCGCAACCATTAACCCAAGTTTTAGCGGAATTAACCGAGCTAACGGTGGTTGAAAAACCCTTAGCCGAACAACCGTTGTTAGAGGTGTTAGTGTTACTTGAGCAACCTCAAGCGATGTTACGGGATAAAATAAGTGCCGCGCTTGCTGATAAAGCCGTTCGATTGGTTAAAATTTCGACTAGCTATCGCGATCAAAAAAATCAACCGAGCATGTTGACCACTGAACTGTTAAATCAATTGCAGCCTGAACAAGTTTTTTCATTGAAGTATTTCTCACAATACAATGAACAACCGCCGCAAAAATATTGCCAAGCGTTTAGTGAATTGTTATCGACTTACCAGCAACAAGACCAAGCACAAGATAATAAACCATGAAAATAATATCTCTGAAAGGCGAAAATTTGGCGAGCTTATCGGCACCATTCTCTATCGATTTTGCTGAAGGTGTGTTAGCCGATGCTGGTTTGTTTGCGATTTGTGGCAATACCGGTTCAGGAAAAAGTACTTTACTTGATGCTATTTGCTTGAGTTTGTTTGATGCGATGCCACGGTTTAATAGTGCGCGTCGAGGCCCGGCGATTGGTCATCACAACAGCGAAGAGAATGAGCGATTAAAGAGTAATGATGTTCGTCATATTTTAACGCGCGGTGCTGCTAGTGCCTATAGTGAAGTGGTTTTTGAATTGGAAGACGCTAAGCAATATTGTGCCCGTTGGTCAGTAAAGCGAGCGCGGGGCAGCGCTAGTGGACGAATTCAGGCTCAGGAAATGAGTTTGACTTGCTTGGCCAATGAACAGATCTTAGCGACCAAAAAAACCGAAGTATTAAGTCATATCGAACAATTAATTGGGCTTAATTACGATCAATTTCGGCGCTCAGTTTTGTTGGCTCAGGGAGATTTTGCTGCCTTTCTAAAAGCTCCAGCGAAGGAGCGTTCGGAATTGCTAGAACGGATCACTGGCACCCAGCTGTATTCAGAAATATCTAAACTCGCTTTTCTACGGGCTAAAGATGAAGAACAACAGTTAATGATCCTACGAGAGCGCTTGGGCGAAGTGATGTTACTCAGTGCCGAGCAGCAACAGTCATTGGCGAGTCAATTAGGGCAAGTCAATGAGTCTATTTGCGAAGTTAATGAGCAAACACGTCAGCTCACTTGGTTAGAACAACATTTAATCAGTAGCAAGCTGCTTGAAGCGCAGGTCGCTACTAGTCGCGTATTGTGTGAAGACGCGAGTCAGGCAATGTTAGCACATGAGCAAACGGCGGAACTGGTTGAGCAAGTTGAATTAGCACAGCGTGCTCGTCCTATTAATGAGCAACTAAACGTCAATAACCAACAACAGCAGCAATACCAACAGCAACTCGCGCAGTTCGTTGATACAAACACCACACAACAGGTTGAGATTGATGAGATCGATGGCCAAGTAAAGCAGTTACGGTTAGTCAATGAACAAACCAGTCAACAATTTGAGCAGCAACTACCATTACTTGAGCATGCGATTAATCAGCAGGTTGAAGTCACTCACCTCAATCATCAGTTGGTCCAAAAGCAGCAGCAACTTGAACAATTAAGTGAACAGCAGACTACGGTAGACAGACGGCTTAAAGGTAATAATCAACAGCAACAACGCCAACAAATTTTGATCAATGATTTATCGGTATTTATTAATGAAAATCATCAGCTTGAAAAGTTAACAACCCAACTTAATGTGCTTGAACAAACGATTAACGATCATCAACAGGCTAGTATTAGTTGTCAGCAATATCAACAACAGGCCAGTGATTTAAAAAAAATCATTGGTGAAAAAGAGCAACAACTAACCCAGCTAAAACACACCCAGACTGAGCAAAAACAACAACAACAGCAGCTAACTGAAAATTTAGCGCGGTTACAGCCCCATCATCAAGGGCAAGATCTTAATCAACTAGAGTTGTTGATTGAGCAAGAGCAACAACAGCTGGCTAATTTAATCTCACAGCAGCAGTTGGCCAATCAAGGGCTGCAATACCAGGTGATGATCAGTGACAAGCAGCGCCAACAGCAAGAACTGGCTGAGCAACTACAACAAACCAAACTCGATTATCGTGCCACTCGCGATAAGCTTAGCCAATTAACGCCAGCCGTTGCCGAGGCCGAGCACGCCTTACTCGGGGCGCAACAAATTATGTCGTTAACTGAGCACCGCGCACAATTAGTATCACAACAACCTTGCGCATTATGTGGCAGTTGTGATCATCCCTATGCGGAAGACGTTAATATTGGCGAACGCCTAGTTGATCAATTATCGCAGCGTAGTCAATGTCTTAATCAAGATTTAAACCAGCTTAAAACTCAGTTGGTCCAGTGTGAAGCCATCGGTAATCAGCTGGTAGAGCAACAAGCAAGTGTCATCAGTGAAATTGAACAGTTGTCATCGCTACTGAGTGCAATATCGACGATTGAGATAACCCCGCAAGTGTTAGCGCAAATAGAAACAGAGATCGTCGGGCAGCAACAATCATTAGCCGATAAAAAACAGCAACAGATTGCGCTGTCCGAAATGATTGAACAAGTGAGAACACTAGAAAAAGAACTCAGTAGCCATCTGCATCATGAGGAATTAACCTTACAAAACCTTCAGCAGTGCCAATTTCAGCTAACCACTGCCCAAACTGATTGTAATATTGCACTCGATTACCAACAACAAATGTCACAACAGATGAGCGCAAGAGTGGTATTACTAAGTGAGTTTTATCCGCCAGCAGATTGGGAGGCTTTACTAGCCAAGGCGTCTTTACTCGAACAATTCAAGCGGGAACTGGCTGGGAAAATTGAGCAATATATTGAGAAAAATAATTATAAAAATGAAATTTCAGTTCAACTACAGGATTTAGAACAACAGCATATTGCATTAACGGCAGAGCAAAGCCATCTTCAACGCCAAGCACAGCCACTCACTGAACAAGTAGAGCAACTTATTGGTCAAGTAGCACAATTGCAACAAGAGATTGACCAATTATGTCAGGGTAAGACCCCACAGGATCTTAAACAGGTACTACAGGATCATTTAGCACAATTAGCCACGGCGCTACGCAATGCCGAACAAGGGCTCACCAGCAGTAAAAATAAACAGTTAGTCATTCAAAGCCAACAGCAACAAGTTCAGCAGCAGCAACAGACGTTAAATGCTCAAATACAACAGTTAGAGCAGCAATGGCAACAGTGGTTAGCGCAATTGGCTTTGTCTCATCAGGAATTACAACAATTACTCAATTATGATCATCAATGGGTCATTGAGCAGCGACAGCAGCAGGCTAGTTTAAATCAGCATCATCATCAGGCTCAAGCGGTATACGCTGATCAGCAAAGGAGTTTAGCGTTACAACATGATGAGTTGGTTAATCATCAGCAGCAGTTAATTGAGACGTTACCAGAACTTAGTCCGCAACCCGCGCAAACAAGTGAACAGCAGCGGCAAATGCTTCAGCAATCTTTGAGTGCTGCGCTTAAGCAATATGAACAAAATCAATTTGATTTACGCAGTCAGTTAGAACAGCATAATCAAGCGATGATCCGTCATGGTGAACTCCAGCAACAAATTGATGATCAAACGAGTAATACCGAGTTATGGTTAGCGATGAAGGATCTTATTGGCGCCGCCGATGGTGCAAAATTTAGAACATTTGCGCAAAGCCTAACCTTGGAACAAATGTTACTGTCGGCTAATCATCACCTAAAAGAACTAGCGCCACGTTATCAATTACAGCGAGTGCCCGGCGCTGAGCTTGATTTACAAATTGTCGATCAAGACATGGGCGATGATATTCGTTCGATTGAAAGCTTATCTGGCGGTGAAACCTTTTTAGTCTCATTAGCCTTAGCGCTAGGGTTAGGTTCGATCACGAGTTTGCAAACTAACATTAAAACGCTATTTATTGATGAAGGCTTCGGCACGCTTGATCCCGATACCCTTGAAGTGGCATTAAGTTGTTTGGATTCACTGCAAGCCAGTGGTCGTCAAATTGGCTTAATTTCCCATGTCCAAGGCCTAGTCGAGCGAGTAGGTACCAGAGTGCAAATTACCGCCCAAGGCAATGGCCACAGCAAAGTGGAAATATTTGCACGGTAATGTATTGCCCCTTGAGGCTTAATTAATCACGTATTGAGCATCTCAGGTCCAGTAATGGGTCGCTCTATCACGATGGATTTAAACGGATTTAGCAATGTATATTTCAAAAATATTAGTGTTACTTATTCCAATGTTCTCTTGTATTGCAAATGCAGGATCGTGGGAGAAAAGAAGAAGTAATCTCGAAAAGGTCGTTGTATATGATGAATTTAGAGTTTTTTATTCCCTATCCGGAAAAGATGAACTACCTAAAAGCCGACGGGCTGATATTAATCATAATAAGATTCCTGACTTCATCGAGAGTATAGGTAAAAGACTGACGGATTCTAATCGGTTCCTTAAATACGAGGTTGGCTTAAAGAACCCTTTGAAAAGCAATCGATATAAAGGTCGTGCTCATTATATTGACGTGAATATATTAAACTTTTCGAATAACAAAAAAGGTCCAAAAAATGGAGTCGCCTATGATGGCACTTCAAAATTCAATAGGTCTTTGGTTGGCAAAGCGTCCGTAAATGTTCTTGCTATGGATATTTCAGGTGGAGTAAACCTAAACAGTAATACTGTAGAGCATGAATTATTTCATTTGTACCAAAATGGATATACTTATTTTAAAAACCGATGGTATACAGAAGGAACAGCACGTTGGTCTGAACTAGTAATAAAAGGTCGTATTGGAAAAGGTAGTAAACTACCGAAAACAAAAATTGCGAAGGAGAAGTTATTTAAAAAATCATATGATGCTAATTCCTTTTGGAATGAGTTAATTATAATTACAGATAAAAAGAATCTTGGTAAATTTTTTATTAAATATTTACTAGAGGAACTTGATAATGTTGATGACATCGCAGCAAGATCAAGGGGTATCAATAATAAAAACTGGAAAGAATCAGAACAAAGAAGTACAAAAAATAATTTTTATATATGGCAGGCAATAAACGCTGTTAGTAAAAAATTTCCTCACTCAAGGGAAATAAAAAAATTAAGTCTACTGTAAAATCAATACCAACAAGTGATTATGATGTAATTATCCCCATTTTCCATACAAAACCCAAAACCAACTTGGCACAACTATTTATAAGGCGCGATGTGCCACTGCTGAATGAGTCAATCAATCAATCATTGTTATTTATTCACTGGCTGGTGTGCTGCTGTGCAACTTTATCAATTGCGATAATCCCAGAGAAACAAATGCAATGGCTGCGCCGGTGTAAAATACCCATGCTGGATTGGTGAGCCAGATAATGCCAAAAACGGCAGGCAAAACAACTGCCGCAATATGGTTTATTGTGAAACTAACCCCGGATGTTGCGGCTATATCTTTTGGATCGGCTATTTTTTGAAAATAAGTTTTTAAGGCAATTGCCATCGCGAAAAACAAATGGTCAATGACATACAATCATTAGCAATATATTGATTTTCGACCATTGCATAGCCACAAAATACAATAATAAGACCAATATACTCTAACGTTAAGGTCCGTTTCTTCCCAATTCTGGTGATTTTAGGGACAAAGCCTAACCCGCCAAAAATTAAGTAAATGGTCGAGAATTGCCATGCCAACACCGAAACATACACCCAAATAGCGCCGTAGGTTATTAAGGCCGTTAATGATTTTACGGAGATCATTTTGTCGAAAAAGGCAGGGGCGTCTTCCTTCCTTCCTTCTTTCCTTACCCCATTGTAACGCCAATGAGTTATTAACGGTTTAAAAATAATGAAAACCGATAGACATTAATACTGTGGTGGCATAAAGCCCATACTCAAAGGGGAAAAGCCAGTGATAGCGACGCCGAAACTCAGTAAATACAAGGCGATTAATATTTGTTCATTACCAATAACAAAAACACGGCGGTGAAAGCGATAAACCCAGGGATCTCCCGCAAACTTTGCCATTGAGTAATGCACCCCACACAGAAAAACATAACGCCGTAATGATAGTCGTTAGCGTTAAGCATAGTCGTTCACTCTGCGATGAATACTTCATGTCTATTTTTTATCTGTATTAGCCCAGCGCATCACACCTTCTTGTGCGGTGCTGGCGACTAAGCGTCCTTGGCGATCATAAAAGCGTCCGGTGACAAAACCGCGACCACCGCTAGCGCTTGGGCTGTTGATTTCATAGAGTAGCCAATCGTCAAACCTAAAATCACGATGAAACCACATGCTGTGATCGATCGTGGCAATTTGGAGGTTAGGGGTCATCACTGATAAGCCATGGGGCTGACCGGCGACCGGTAAAAAAGTGAAATCAGAAGCATAGGCAAGTAAGTATTTATGAATCCGGGGATCATCGGGTAAAGTACTACTGGCTTTCATCCAGACATGACGAACTGGGGCCATTTTTTCCGGATTAAGGACATTAAATTGTTCAACCGGACGGATTTCAATCGGTTTGTCGCTGGTCAGCTGGTCGCGAATGGCTGGTGGAATAAGGTCTTTAAATTTACGCGCCATGTCTAATTCAGAATATAAACCTTCTGGTTCTGCTACTTGAGGCATAGTTTCTTGATGTTCAAAGCCTTCTTGCGGCATATTAAATGAGGCTGTTAAATAGAAAATAGCCTTACCATTTTGAATCGCTTTAATCCGCCGAGTGGAAATAGAGCGACCGTCACGAATTGCTTCTACGTCATAAACAATAGGTTTCGCACAATCGCCCATCCGTAGAAAGTAACAATGAAATGAGTTAATGCCCCATTCTGAACTCAGAGTTTGCTTGGCAGCGCTTAATGCTTGGCCAATAACTTGTCCGCCAAACACCCGCCCAAAGCCTAGATCTTGACTGTTGCCGCGGTAAATCCCCTGTTCAATTTTCTCTAAGGTCAACAAGTCTAATAATTGGCTTAATGCTTGGCTCATAATGACTGTCCTTTTTGTTTTTTTCTATTCTACACAGGATTTAAACATTTGTTTATACCAATTTGATTAAGTTTGTGATCTTGTTGTGCGCAGGAAAGATAACTGAATGCAAGGCGCTTGATTGATTTCGACAAGGATGTCGATAGTAGAGCAATGCAGGAGCTTATTGCCGAGAACTCGCTCACTATTGGGATTGAAAGCAACACTGTACCTACAGGATGTAGGTAAGGGACGCGGTAGTCTTATTCGTTAATTTTAACCTGCACAAGTGGGGAATAACTTTGTCAGATTGGTATTAGTTAATCATCATATTGAAAATAGTGATTAACTAAGTTAGGATGTCAGTAATAATAGTCGCGGGTGGTCTTTTTTTGTTTATTTTGAAACGGATATTAATGATTTTGATGTTTATTGCTAGCGTGACGCAAGCGATGGCCTCTGTTGTTATGCCCTATAATATGCAAATGCAAGCCACTAACTCAATGGCTATGCACAGCATGATGGCCGATTGTAATGAGTTGCAGATGAACATTCACCAGATGTCTTGTGATGATGAACGTGATTGTTGCAATGAAATTTGCTCATTGGCTTTTATTCCCTATGCTGTTTTCTCAAGCACGCTGCAACCGATGTCAACATTATTATCTGATGTTAAATGGCCGGTTATTTCAATTCATCACTCTCTTTATCGTCCTCCTATGCTTGGCTAATAACTCGATTTATTTATTGAAACACCGCTTCTAACATCTTTTTATTATATGGGTACACTCATGACATCTTCTATTTTTACTGCGCTTAAAGTCGCGGTTATTACGGCTATATTTTTTTTGTCCTTACCGACTAAAGCAACCCTAGCCAATGACACTCTTTTTACCGTTTACAAAGATCCACAATGTGGCTGTTGCCAAGGTTGGATTGATCACGCCAATCAATCTGGTTTAGTCACTAAAACGGTTCATCCCGATAATTTATACAGCATGAAAAAACAATTAGGCATCGCGCCAAACTTGCAATCTTGCCATACCGCGATTACTCCTCGCACCAAATTGTCCGGTGGTTTTATTTTTGAAGGGCATGTGCCAGTTAAGTATATAAAGCAATTTATTGCTAAAACTCCGAGCGGTGCATTTGGTTTATCAGTGCCGGGCATGGTGGTTGGTTCACCAGGAATGGAAAATGGCAATAAATTTAGAGCGTATAAAATCATTCAATTGAACCGTGATGGCTCTCACGTGGTATATGCTGAAATAAAGAGTTATCAGCAGCAGTTTTAAGGTGAATGTGATGAAAAAATTAACTATTTTTTATATTTTCTTCCTGCTTAGTAGTAATACTTTTGCTGAACAAAGCTTATCATTAAAACAAGCAACCAATACCGCGATGGCTGACGATCCTTGGTTGGTTGGTAATCGACAAACTCAACAGGCATTGCTGGCACAAAGTGTTGCTGCTGCGACATCATTCGATCCGATGATTTCCATTGGGCTGGTTAATATGCCACTGGATAGTTTTGCGTTCAATCAAGAGGGCATGACGCAATTTAAAGTCGGGGTTAAGCAAAAATTTGGCCGTGGTGATAGTTTACTTCTGGTGCAGCAACAGCTGGTTGAGCGTAGTGAACAACAACCATTATTACGTTTGAACCGCCAAGCACAAGTGAAAGTTAACATCAGTGAATTATGGTTGCGAGTTTACTTAGCCGATCGCACTATTGCACTGATTAAACAAGATCGGCAGCTGTTTGAACAGTTGGTTGATGTTGCTGAATCTAGCTATGCATCAACTATCGCTAAAACCCGCCAGCAAGATGTTATTAGGGCGCAGTTGGAACTGATTCGACTTGATGATCGGTTAGTACAATTAACCCAACAGCGTAATAATACGCTGCAACTCATGAATCAATGGCTACCAGAGCATTTGCTGATGTTACCTTGGCCACAGCATTTACCAACTCTACCTACATTTGTTGCTGAATTTACGCCATTGGCGCTAGCGCAAATCTTTAGTCGTCATCCTAATGTCTTGGCGATGGAAAAAAATATTTCAGCGGTGGCCACTGGTATTGCTATCAGCAAGCAGGGGTATAAGCCTCAATGGGCCGTTAATGCCAGTTATGGTTATCGTGCTGATTCGCCAATCAACCAAAATCGTGCGGATCTATTTTCCGTGGCAGTGACTTTTGACTTACCACTTCATATGGCGGCAAAACAAGATAACCAAGTGAAGGCTGCTATCGCGAATACCGAAGCCATTAAAACTCAAAAGTTGTTGCTGTTAAAACAAATGATTGCCCAAGCAAAGGCCCTAAATAGCCAATTGATTCAGCTTGAAAAACGTCATCAATTATATACTCGGCAATTAATGCCTCAAACACATCAACAAGCGCAGGCCGCTTTAAATGCTTATGCGAACGATAGTGGTGACTTCTCGGAAGTGATGCGTGCGCGTATTAGCGAATTGAATACCACCATCGCAGGATTAAAAATTGCGGTTGAACAACAAGTGTTAACCAGTCGACTTGCTTATTTGTTTAACCAAGTTGCAGGAGATAAATCATGAATAAATTATTTTCAGCCATCTTATTAATGATGGGTGCGGCAGGTGGTATCAGTGTTTATGCTTGGTTTACGGCTAATTCATCGACCTCTATTTCACCACAAACAACAGCAGAGCCTCTGTATTGGGTAGCACCGATGGATGCTAATTATCGCCGTGACAAAGCTGGAAAGTCGCCAATGGGCATGGACTTAGTGCCAGTATATGGCGGTGATGACAGCGATAGCCCCGGGACTATTAAGATATCACCTGATGTGATTAACAATTTAGGAGTGCGTACGGCTCAGGTTGAGCTGACTAATTTTAGCGATCAAATTCGAACCGTCGGTTATGTCCAATACGATGAAGAAAATTTAGTCCATATTCATCCTCGCGTTGCGGGTTGGCTTGACAAACTTTATGTTAAAAATAAAGGAGCAAAGGTAACAAAAGGCCAGCCAATTTATGATATTTATTCACCAGCTTTAGTCAATGCCCAAGAAGATTTAGTGCTGGCGTTGGCCCGTAATAATCGTCGGTTAATAAGAGCGGCTAAAGACCGACTTAAGGCTTTACTCGTGCCGCCACAAGCGATTAAGCAATTAATTAAGAGCCGCCAAGTACAGCAAAATGTCACTATTTATGCACCACAGTCTGGGGTGATTGATAATTTAGCGGTGCGAGAAGGTTTTTATGTTAAACCAGGCACCACTATGATGTCGATTGGTTCATTGGATGAAGTGTGGGTTAATACGCAAGTGTTTGAGCGGCAATCTGCCTTAGTGAAACAGGGAGATAAAGTGAGCATGACCCTAGATTATTTACCGGGGCGCAGCTGGCAAGGTAAGGTCGATTACATTTATCCAACCCTCGATCCCAAAACCCGCACCGTACAATTACGCTTGCGCTTTGCCAATGGTGATTACCAACTCAAGCCTAATATGTTCGTCCAGATTGTGATTGATAGTGTTAGTGACGATGACGTATTAATTGTGCCTCGTGAGGCAGTGATCAGAACGGGTAATTCGAGCCGAGTAGTATTAGCCCTGGGTCAGGGGAAATTCAAATCAATTAATGTCAAAACAGGTCGTAGTAATGCGACGCAAATGGAGATTATCGACGGCTTAGCATTAGAGGATCTTGTGGTGATCTCGGCGCAATTCTTATTGGACTCTGAGTCGAGTGTTAGTTCTGATTTTGTCAGAATGAATCATCAGACCGGACCGCAACAGGTGGTAGCACAGTCGGTGTTAACCACTGGAGTCGTTGAATCATTAATAGTTGGGCATCGGATGGTGACTATTACTCATCCGCCGATTGAGCAATGGCAATGGCCGACTATGACCATGGATTTCATCGTGGCGAATGATGTTGATATCTCTTTGTTGAAGATTGGTTCAACCCAACAAATTGAAATTACTCAAGCGGATAATAATCAATATTTGATCACTGAAGTGGTGATCGAAAAACTTCAACAGTCAATCCCTGATACGGTATGGACCAGTGGTACGATTGAATCACTAATGCTTGATCATCGAATGATCACCGTGACTCATGCTGCGATCGATCAATGGCAATGGCCGAGTATGACAATGGACTTTATCGTCAGCAAACAAGTGGATATGACGCTGTTATCACGGGGGCTGAGTTTGCATTTGGAAATCACTAAACAAGGTGATAAATATGTCATTTCTAATGTCCATATTGAATCCACTAGTCAGTCAAATAATTAAGGAAGACTAACATGATTGCAACTATCATTCGCTGGTCAATCCATAATCGCTTTTTTGTGATATTAGCGAGCTTAATATTGATTGGTGCTGGTTTATTTTCATTAAAGAATACCCCCGTCGATGCGCTACCTGATTTATCTGATGTCCAAGTCATCATTAAAACTAGTTACCCAGGTCAGGCGCCTCAAGTGGTGCAAGATCAAGTAACTTATCCTTTGACTACAGCGATGTTGTCGGTGCCAGGGGCTAAAACCGTCCGAGGATTTTCATTTTTTGGTGATTCTTATGTCTATGTCATTTTTGACGAGTCAACGGATCTCTATTGGGCGAGAACTCGAGTACTGGAGTATTTAAGTCAAGTGGCGTCCAGTTTGCCGGCGAGTGCTAAACCGGAGCTGGGTCCTGACGCAACAGGGGTTGGTTGGGTCTATATTTATGCTCTCATTGATAAAACAGGTCAGCACGACATTAGTCAACTCCGCAGTTTACAAGATTATTTTTTAAAGTACGAACTACAAACCGTCGCTGGTGTGTCGGAGGTCAGTACGATCGGCGGCATGGTTAAACAATACCAGGTCAGAGTCGATCCCGATAAATTACGGGCGTTTGGGATTCCGTTGGCCCAAATAACCACAGCGATTAAACGTGGTAATCAAGAAATAGGTGCCTCGGTCATTGAGATGGCTGAAGCCGAGTACATGGTGAGAGCCACCGGCTATTTAAAAAATCAAACCGACATTGGTAATATTCCCCTCGGTGTTAATGATAATGGGGTGCCGTTATTACTCAAAGACATTGCCGATATTGGCGTGGGTCCGCAAATGCGCCGTGGCATTGCCGATCTTAATGGCGAAGGGGAAACCGTCGGCGGCATTGTGGTGATGCGTTTTGGTGAAAATGCACAACATACGATTAATGGCGTTAAAGAAAAAATGGCGCAACTTAAAAAGGGCTTACCGCCAGGGGTTGAAGTCATAACCGTATACGATCGCAGTGGCTTAATTGAACGCGCGGTCGACAATTTATGGGAAAAACTATTAGAAGAATTTTTAGTCGTCGCGGTGGTTTGTGTGCTCTTTTTGTTCCATGTCCGCTCATCGCTGGTGGCTATTATTAGCCTGCCGATTGGGATACTAACCGCTTTTACTATCATGCATTATCAGGGGCTTAACGCTAATATTATGTCATTGGGAGGTATTGCGATTGCGATTGGTGCCATGAGTGATGGCGCGATAGTGATGATCGAAAATATGCATAAGCACATGGAGAGAACGCCACTAACGGATCAAAACCGTTGGCAAATCGTCACGCAAGCAGCGGTGGAAGTTGGTCCGGCGTTATTTTTTAGTTTATTGATTATCACCGTGAGTTTTGTACCCGTATTTACCCTCGAGGCACAAGAAGGTCGGATGTTTTCACCGCTAGCCTATACTAAAACCTATGCGATGGCGGCATCGGCAGCATTGGCCATTACCTTAGTACCAGTGTTAATGGGCTATTTTATTCGTGGTAAGGTGATGCCAGAGCATAAAAATCCGCTTAACCGTTTGTTAACGGCAGCTTACCTGCCATTACTCAACAAGGTGTTAAGTTTTCCTAAAACGACATTAATGTTGGCATTGGTAGTGATGGCGATTGGTTTATGGCCGCTTAATAAAATTGGCAGTGAGTTTATTCCCCCGCTCGATGAGGGCGATATCATGTATATGCCGACCACTTATCCGGGGATCTCTATTGGTAAGGCACGGGAATTGTTACAGCAAACCGATAAGCTGATTTATTCGGTACCAGAAGTGTTGTCGGTGTTTGGTAAAATTGGCCGAGCGGACAGTGCTACCGACCCCGCGCCATTAACAATGATTGAATCATTTATTCAATTAAAGCCGAAAGATCAATGGCGCTCTGGCGTAACAAGTGAAAGTATTCGACGCGAACTTGATGCCTTAGTGAAGTTGCCTGGAGTGACAAATGCTTGGGTAATGCCAATAAAAACGCGCATAGATATGTTAGCGACAGGAATTAAAACGCCGGTCGGGATCAAGATTGCAGGCCCTAAATTAACGGTTATTGAAGGTATTGGGCAACAGTTAGAACGTATTCTTGGTGATGTACCCGGCACCGCCTCTGTTTATTCTGAGCGAGTGGTTGGTGGCCGTTATATTAAAGTGGATATTAAGCGGGAGAAAGCGGCTCGTTATGGTTTAAATATTGCGGATGTTCAATTGGTGGTTGCCACAGCTATTGGTGGCATGAATGTGACCGAAACGGTGGAAGGACTAGAGCGGTATCCGGTGAATGTTCGTTATCCCCAAGACTATCGAAATTCTCCTGAACAATTGGCTTTACTGCCGATTATTACTGGGCAAGGTCAGCGAATTTCATTGGGCGATGTCGCCAATATCGTGATTGAAAACGGCCCTGCCGGGATAAAAAGTGAAAATGCGCGGCTCAATGGTTGGGTTTATATTGATATTGAAGGCGTTGATATTGGCAGCTATGTCTCTCAGGCACAGGCCGTGGTCAATGAACAACTTAGACTACCTGCTGGTTATTCTATTATCTGGTCTGGACAATATGAATACATGGAGCGAGCCAAAGCTAAACTAGCTTATGTGGTGCCATTAACGTTAGCGATTATTGTCTTTTTACTTTATCTAAACTTCCGTCGAGTAGCTGAAGTAGCGATGATTGTGGTTACGTTACCGCTAGCGATGGTTGGTAGTATTTGGCTAATGTATTTAGAGGGTTTTTATTTCTCGGTGGCGGTTGGGGTGGGCTTTATTGCCTTAGCAGGAGTCGCGGTTGAAATAGGAGTCATTATGTTGGTTTATCTTAATCAGGCATACCAAGCAATGCTCGATGAATGCCAAGAACAAGGGCAACAACCTGACATTAAGAAAATTAAACAAGTGGTATTAACGGGCGCGGGACTTCGTGTGCGCCCAGTGATGATGACCGCTATTACCATTATTGTTGGTTTGCTACCGATTTTATATGGTACAGGCACTGGGTCTGAAGTGATGAGTCGCATTGCTGCCCCAATGATCGGTGGCATGTTAAGTGCGGTGGTTTTAACATTGTTGGTCTTACCTGCTGTTTATTTACTATGGCGGCAGTGGGAATTAATGCGAGGAGAAAATAATGATAGCTAAAACAATGATTCTAGGGATGATATTGTTGAGTTCCGTGGCCGGAGCTAAAGAGCCGAGCCCCAGCTTAGTTAATGGCTTAGATTTACCCGTTGCTAAGGTTATTACGACATTTCATCAGGGGATCAATAAGGGGGATAAGCAAGCGGTATTGGCCGCTCTTGATCCTAATGTGATGATTTTCGAGGGCAAAGGGGTCGAACGATCTAAAGCTGAATATGCCAAAGGACATTTACTATCCGACATCAAATTTATGCAGAGTATGACCGTTACCCGGATTGAGCAGCATATTGTCGAGCAAGGGAGTATGGCATTTTCGGTCGGTAAAAATCGGATACAAGGAAACTTTCACAATAAAGACTATGATTTTATTAGTACAGAATCCTTATCACTACATTTAGTGAATGGCGTTTGGTTAATCAATTATATTCATTGGTCAAATTAAGGAATAATCATGAATAAAGTATTAAATTTTTTAGTGGTAACAGCAATCTTTATGATGGCTGCCACATCGGTTTCAGCTCACCCTTTATTCCAACGTGTCAGCCCTGAAGCTGGTGAAGTGTTTACCGTGTCACCGGAATATTTTGCGATTCAATATTCTAAAACCGTCCGATTAGTTAAATTAAATTTATTGGATCAATTGAACAATAAAATCGATTTACCTGACACATTATTGCGCAATGAAAGCAAACAGCATTTAATTAGTCTTCCTACGTTACCTGTTGGCGCATATCGATTGACTTGGATCTTAATGGGCAGTGATGGCCATAAAATGACAGGTAAAACGCATTTCAGTATTACTGAAAAATGATTGAACTAATGCCATGGGATATTAGCGCGGTTACTTTTAAGATTGGCTTTTATTTGATGGCAAGTTTGTGTATTGGGGCATTGGGCTGTCATCGTCTAGTACCACACGTTAATCACCAAGATATTATCACCTCGCAGCAACTAGCCAGTTATGGAGTGTGGGGAGCTGCTGGTGGTTTAATCATGACCGTACTGCAATTTTTGCAACAGGTGGGGTCTTTTAATGAAACTGGATTAGCGGGTGTGTTCGATGTTGAAATCGCACAAATGTTACTTTTTTCTAATGTTGGTGAAGCAAGTGCTATTCGAGGTTTAGGACTACTACTGTTACTAGTTTGCGCATTTCTTTTATCTGTTAGTCATAAAAATCAGCACTATTACTACCTAATAAGTACCTGCGCCGTCATTATACTGGGTTATTCTTTTAGCGTAATTGGTCATGTCACCGCGTTAGACTCAGTTGCTAGTTTCGCTATCACCAGTCATGTTATTGCTGCCATGTGGTGGTTAGGATCGTTAATTCCCTTATTAACGATCACTAAGGGCTTGGATGTTGAGGCGACGAAGCGGCTCATGATTAAATTTGGCCAATTAGCGGTGGTGATGATCACTGGATTAATTTTTGCTGGTGGTTGGTTAGTTATTGAGTTATTCGGTTCTATTGACCAAGCTTTATTTACGGATTATGGTCAGTTATTGATGATAAAACTGACGTTGGTCATCCTGATGTTAAGTTTAGGGGCATTTAATAAAATGCGGTTAGTACCTAAATTAAACGATGCTGGCGGTTTGAGTCGACTGCAACTGGCGATCAAAATGGAATTAACATTAGGGCTGATTATATTGAGTCTCACCGGTGTACTAACCACCTTGCTGGGACCCACCTAAAGTAGGGTCAGGTTAAAGATTAAATTGGTTTATTAGTATTTGGTGAGTAAAAGGAATCTTCAGGTAAAACCCTCTGGGTAAAGTCATTATCTGCTCACCAGAACTGCCAATCGCTGGAGTTAGCGCTTTACTATTGGCTCCTTTGGGTCGCAACTGTAACACTTGGCCAACTTTAGCGGTAATGGTGGTTATTTTCCCCAATGCGATTAATTCCATTATCTCCTCCCAATCTTGACGCATGAGTTGTTGCTCATGTTGATTTGGTTGCCATAAAAATGGTGAACCAATCTGACGCTCGGCTATCGGTAATGAACGGTCAGACAGAATGGGGATCCATAATACTTTTTTTAGCTTATTACAGACATTAGATTGTGACCAAGTTAGTCCACCGATCCCGATCAAAGGGGTGATACAAACATAAGTTGTTTCAAGAGGCTTACCATTAATGCCAATCGGGATACTCTTGAGCTCGATCCCGAGCTCAGGGAAATCTTGTTGGGGTTTTGATCCTGCGGTTGCACCCAGTGCTAATTCGAGTAAATTTCCGATCCACCCTTTGTGATGACGTAGTGTTTGAGGAACGGTTAAATTTAAGTCGGTGGCGACTTGCGCCAAAGTCAGTCCTGCTAAAGCTTGAGCACGATCAAGAAGTTGTTGTTCATTACATGGGCGATTGATCATAACTGGCTACGGGTTCATTAAATTTGACGATGATCAGATTTTAACTGATCAATGGATCCTTTTGCAATCAGGATTGTTTCTTTTATGTACAGCCTAACTAGTGGTTTAGTACTAATTACACTATCTACATGAATTACCTTGTAAATAGACGTTATTAGGACCTGTTGGTGGGTAACAAATCACCATAAATTAGTTAAAAAGTAATAGATTATTTACATGTTAACAAACATATCCACAGTTTCATGGGATAACTATCCATTTGTTATGGTATTAGGTTTTATTTAACTTAAAAAAGTCGATAATTAGAAAAGTTAGAGCGAAATCACGTTAAATTAACGGTGGTTTGTGGATAAAACTTTTAACTGGATAAAAAGTGAGCAGCTATTGATTGTGCATATTTTATTAAAAGAACAGTTTTTTTTCTATGGTGATAACTATTGGGTTATCTTGTGGGTATGATCGTTAACTTATTATTAATTAATAACAAGTTGTTGTATGTTATTAAGTGTATTGATGGTCGTATTTGCCAAGGTTATGGTTACAGGATTGTTTTAACTTGAACTACTCAACTATTTTCAACAGTGATATCCACAGAAAAAGTTAATAAAGTCGTGGTTATAAACCTCAAAGTGAAAAAAATGTTAATAAATGTTGAATATCAACAAAGTTATTCAAAGTTGGCCGCTTTGGTATAATTTTGATAGCAGTTCTGATATAAGGGCATATAATAACTTAACGAATTCATTTACCTGAGATAAGTGATATGGGTAAAATGAACATTATAATTGTTTTTTAGGGTGTTAATGTGATTGACGGTGATGGTTATCGCGCAAATGTAGGAATTATTATATGTAATGGTAATGGTCAGGTCATGTGGGCCCGTCGTTATCGTCAACATTCTTGGCAATTTCCTCAAGGTGGTATTGATGAAGGTGAAAATCCTGAGCAAGCGATGTTTCGTGAATTATATGAAGAAGTTGGACTACGCCCTGAACATGTCAAAATTTTAGGCTCAACCCGCTCATGGTTGCGTTATAAATTACCTGCCCGCATGGTACGCCATGATGCTAAGCCAATTTGTATTGGCCAGAAACAACGGTGGTTTTTACTTAAATTGGTCGACGATGAAAGTAAAATTAACGTGTTGCACTCTTCCCATCCTGAATTTGATGATTGGCGCTGGGTTAGTTATTGGTATCCTGTGCGTCAGGTGATTTCTTTTAAACGCGATGTTTATCGCAAAGCGATGAAAGAATTAGTGAGTTTATGTATGCCAATTACCAAAAAAGACACTTATCACCGTTAGTTATAACTTATGTTTTTATGGTTTGAAATGGCTGGTTATTGTAGAATATGGCTTTGAATTCTGATGAGGATCTGCGGTGGATGTCGCACTAGTTATATTTTTTTCTTGCTTAGCCTTAGGTGCTGTTTCAGGATTTTTAGCAGGTTTACTTGGGATTGGTGGTGGCCTTGTCATCGTTCCTGTTTTAATCGCCTTATTACCACTTACCTCCCTTGACCCTCATTTATTGATGCCGATGGTGCTCGGAACGTCATTGGCGGCGATTCTGTTAACGTCGATTTCTGCGCTACTCGCCCACCGGCGTGCTGGCAATATCCCTCTCAAATTATTACCGCCATTGATTGTTGGTATTGGCGCTGGTGCGTTATGTGGCAGTTATTTTGCCGATGCAATTGCTAGTGATACCTTAAAATTAATCTTTGCGGTTTTTGTAATTATGATGGCTTTACAAATGTGGTTTGGCGCCAAAAAACCGGATTTAAGTATTGATCAAGCCGATGTTCAGCCTCATCGTATTGGATTATTGTCGGTTAGTTTTTTTGTTGGTGGTTTGTCTAGTTTGCTCGGGGTTGGCGGTGGCATTATGATGGTGCCGTTTTTAACCTGGTCTAACATTCGAATGTTACGGGCGGTCGGAGCATCAGCAGCCTGTGGTTTAGCCGTTGCAAGTATGGGGTCTTTGGGGTACTTATGGGCTGGTTTACATACGCCTTTCCAATTGCCACAATGGAGCTTCGGATATATCTATTTACCTGCATTGTCAGGTATCATTGCTGTTTCTTTATTTACGGCCCCAATGGGTGTCAAAATTGCAAAATTATTACCGATTAAATTATTGAAACGCGGCTTTTCAATATTATTGTTTTTGGTTGGTGCCAACATACTAATGGCATAATCTACATTAGAGGTTAGTTATGGTTCAAGAGTTCTTACAATTCCCACAAATAGACCCAATTATTTTCCAGATTGGTCCCATTGCATTACGCTGGTACGGTTTAATGTATCTATTAGCCTTTGGTGGGGCGATGTTAATTGGTAATGCTCGCGCCGATTTACCGAACTCAGGATGGACCCGCGAACAGGTTAGCGACTTAGGATTCTATGGTTTTCTTGGGGTTATTCTTGGCGGTCGTGTCGGTTATGTTTTATTTTATCATTTCGATTATTTCTTAGAAAACCCCCTGTACCTATTTAAAATATGGGAAGGCGGTATGTCTTTTCATGGTGGTTTAATTGGCGTGATCATCGCGTTATTTGTTTTTGCCCGGATGACTAACAACAAGTTTTTGGTGATTGGTGATTTTGTTGCTCCTTTAGTGCCTTTAGGTTTAGGCTTTGGTCGACTCGGTAATTTCATTAATGGCGAATTGTGGGGCCGAGTGTCTGATGTCCCTTGGGCGATGGTTTTCCCTGGTGGCGGCCCTTTAGCTCGTCACCCATCACAGTTATATCAAGCGGCACTAGAAGGATTTTGTTTGTTCTTGGTGTTGTTCTTATTTAGTAAAAAGCGTCGTCCAGTTGGGGTGATTAGTGGTGTTTTCTTGTTTGGTTACGGTGTTAGTCGATTTATTATGGAATTTTTCCGTGAACCAGATGCCCATCTTGGCTTGTTAACCTTTAACTTAAGCATGGGACAATTATTGACCATTCCAATGTTAGTGATCGGACTGTTCTTGATTGTTAATGGTTATGTCCAGCAAAATCGCTCTGTAGCGACCAAATAGTAGGATAAAAGAGTGAAACCTTATTTAGATTTAATGCAACATATTTTAGACGATGGCACCGATAAAGCGGACCGCACTGGCACTGGAACCCGTTCTGTATTTGGCCACCAAATGCGTTTCGATTTAGCCAAAGGCTTTCCGTTAGTCACGACTAAAAAGTGTCATTTACGCTCGATTATTCATGAATTGTTGTGGTTTTTAAATGGCGATACTAATATTGCTTATTTGACCGAACATGGGGTGAAGATATGGGACGCATGGGCTGATGACAACGGTGATTTAGGGCCTGTCTATGGTAAACAATGGCGTAGTTGGCCAACACCAGACGGTCAGCATATCGATCAAATTAGTGATTTGATTAAGTTATTGACCGAAGACCCTGACTCGCGCCGGATGATTGTTTGTGCGTGGAATGTCGGTGAATTAAGTGAAATGGCGTTGTCGCCTTGTCATTGCTTATTTCAGTTTTATGTCGCTAACGGTAAACTGTCTTGTCAGCTTTATCAACGTAGTTGCGATGTCTTTTTAGGGCTGCCGTTTAATATCGCTAGTTATGCCTTACTCACTCATATGTTGGCCCAACAAGCAGGACTTGAAGTTGGTGAGTTTATTTGGACCGGTGGTGATACACACTTGTATAGTAATCACATGGAACAAGTTGATCTGCAGTTATCTCGTCAGCCTCGTGCTTTGCCAACGTTAACTATTAATCGTAAACCCGATTCAATTTTCGATTATAAATTTGAAGATTTTGAAATTAATGGTTATGAACCACATCCATCTATTAAAGCCCCTATTGCGGTGTAAGTGAGAGTTATTATGTCATTAGATAAAGCAAGATTACGCTGGGCTTGTCGCCGCGGCATGTTAGAACTTGATGTGTTATTTATGCCTTTTGTTGAAGAAGCTTGGGATGAGCTGACCGATGATGGCAAGAAAACATTCGAACGTTTGCTCGAATGTGATGATCCCGATTTATTCGCTTGGGCGATGGGTCATCAAAAAAGTGATGATTCTGAGCTCCAAGCAATGATGACGTTTATTGTTAACCGAGTGAAGGTCTAGTTTTGTGTCTGTTTATACCCATAATCAATGAATGTGCAGGTTTTGTAACGCTCTAAAACTCAATCTACTTCGTAGCGCTCAATCCCAATAGCCAGCTATTGCTCAATCGCGTGCCTTGTATATCGAATTTTATATCATTTTCAAATTCCCGCATTTCCAATGGTCACGGGTATAGTTGTTCGCTTAAAGAACTGGTAGCTCATCAATAACCCGGTTAAGGCGAACAAACTAGCCATGGCAGCGAAGAAAATCATAGGGCATTATTAAAGTTGCTACGCTCGGTATAGCCCATGATGTGTAACATCCAAAACCAATCAAACCATTGGATTAATTCGCCACGATAGGCCAATATTTTGCCATTACTCGCGGCAATATACAGTGTGCTGTGATCCTCAAACTGAATCTGCCATAGCGGATGACTATATTTATCCCGAGTTCAGGTTAGCTATTTTTAGTGCGACAAAATGTCGCAGTTCAGTGGTTAAATGAGAATTTGTTTGATCTGAGTCAACGGTTGGAATGGATGCTAAAAAATCGCCATGACAAACAATATCATGGCGGGGATATCTTAAGCGTAACTGGCTAAAGTCAACCAAGCTTTTCTTTGCAGTTCTATCGCTAGTTTAAGCTCCTTGATTTGGCCTTTTAGCGCTGTTTTATCATACTCTTTGAGTAGCTTACGCTTTTTATCTTCAAAAAGTTGTTTACGCAGGCCATAAAACTCATTGAGCTTAATCACTAATTGCTCGTACTCTGCTTGCAGTTTGAGCTTTAGCTCTTCGGCATCTTGGCGCAGGGCTAGTCGCTGCTTACTCTTTTGCAAGATCATCGTGAGCTTGGCTTGTTCAATTTTTTGTTGTGGTGTGACACGTAATTTACTCGCCAACCCAAACCAAGCGAGTGAGGTGATTAGCCATTTGGTTGGATCATAATGATACCATTTGATGCCATTACGATAGTCGGATTCGAAAATATGATGGAAATTATGATAGCCTTCACCATGAGTGAATAATGCTAATAACCAGTTGTCTTTCGCCGTATTCTTGTCAGTGTAAGGTTGATTGCCCCACATATGAGCCCATGAATTGATAAAAAAGGTCACATGATGGCTTAGTACTAAGCGGGCCACACCAATGGCAATCGCGCTAGCAAGCATATTATTGGTTAACCAACCAATAAACAGGGTAAAACCAATGTTGGTAATAAGTACCAGCGGCACATAATATTTATGTTGCCACATCACTATCGGATCTTTTTGTAAATCGCGAACGTTGCTGTAATCATCATAGGTCGCAATATTATAATGCCTTAGCATCCAGCCAATATGTGAATACCAAAAACCACGTTTAGCGCTATAGGGATCTTTCTCATTATTATCAACATGTTTATGATGGAGACGATGATCGCTACTCCAATGTAATGCTGAATTTTGCAAAGCAAAGGCACCGCCAATGGCAAACAGTAATTTAACACTCCAGTGAGCTTGATAGGTACGATGAGACCACAAGCGATGATAACCAGCGGTTATCGATAAGCCACAAAAAAACAGGCAGAACACAGCAATAATAATTGTTATCGCTTCAAAACCAATGCTAATTTGATACCAAGGGACTAAGATCAATGCGGCGATAAGGGTGGTGCTAAAAAGGATCACATTGGTCCAAATTAAAGGGGGTTTAGCCATGTTTATTCCATTTGTTACTAGTTGAGCTTACAAGTGTACGCTAAAATTATTAAAGAGTCCAAAGCATCATAACCGATTGCGATGTTTGGTGTCTATTTGAGTATGGCAGCCTGATGGATTATTTAATCTAAACTAATAGGCATTTCTTGTACCGCTTGTTTATCGGTGCTAAATTACGGAAAAAATGGGTTGAAATTATATCATCAAGCAGAGGTAATAGTAGTTAATGGTCGACAATTTAAGTCAATTGCATCGCAATTATAACGAGCAAGGTTATTTTGTTATTAGAAATTATTTTAGTGCGTCGGAAATCTTATCGCTTAGAAAAGTCATATTAAAATTTCATCAGTTATGGAAACATGACAACGCTGATTTCTATCAGCAAGAGGCTTTTAACTCTTCTCTCATTACCGGCAGTAAGTACTTAGGGTGCGATGAGCGGGTGATGCTTTTTAATTTTATCAGTTCAAAAAAAATGATGAATGTCGTCGAATCGGTAATACCGGCTAATCCAGCGTTTATGAATACTCAATTATTTTTTGACCCCTTTAATAAACAGCAAGATAATTTTTGGCATCGCGACTGTCAATATGATCATGATGTCGAAGCACAAAAAAAAGTTATTCATGATACTCAAGTCTTACATTTACGGGTTCCTTTATTTGACGAACCCGGCATGGAGCTAATACCTGGAACACATAAGCGCTGGGATAGTGATGAAGAGTTTGATGTGCGGCTAGAAGAAAAGAGGAGGTTGAGTAGTGAAGATCTCTCGACAGGTAAGAAAATTAGTTTAGCAGCGGGGGACTTGTTAGTTTTCTCGGCTGATATGATCCACCGAGGTTTATACGGATTAGATCGGTTAGCCTTGGATATTTTAGTGTTTGAGTCGGCAGCCAATTTTATTGATTATGTTGATGACGATTGCTTACCGGACCTTGCCATGTTGGATAAAATTAACGATCCAAGATTATTTATCAACACGATCCACTTAAAATCGCAGGGCTGCTTCGAGTCAGTTAACTGAATGTATGCTTACATCGAGTCAGAAAACGAGTTATTTAATCGCTAACAACTTCCTTGGCCGCTTGTTGTTTTTTACTTTTGTCGAGCAGGGTTTTAAATTGATAGCGCGCTCTTTTATTGGAAAAGGCTCGGGCGAATAAAAAGCCAATCAATCCCGCTAAAATTAATGACCATTGGTGCCATTCTAATTGTTTATCTTGAATGGTGGTCATTGATTCGACGAATTCATTTTTATTGAGTCGTAATTTTAAATAGCCTAATAGCTTTTCTTGTCTAATCTCTGACACGAGCAGAATAGAATCCTCAGGGGCTACTTGGGTCGATTCGGCCATTAGGGTGCCATCGGCTCGGTGAATCCACACACCGTTGAGAAGAGGTGATTGGGTGAGTGTTTGGGCTAACCATTGTAATTGCTGCTGCTCATTGAGCTGTAAGCCCATGGTGGCTGCTAATGATAACTGTTGTTTAAGTACTTGAGATATTGCTTGTTTTTGATGTTCTCTAATTTGTTGAGACTGCTGATCCGATTGCCATAATAATCCGCCGAGTAGTAATAGCAAAAATATCGCCAAAGAAAACTGGCTTAAACGTTTTATAGTAATGTGTTTTCTTATTGCACTGGTGCTCAAAAGGTTGATTCTCATGATTAGGCGATTAAGCTACTATCGCATAGCAATCTATAAAATGGAAATTAGCTTAATGATCAAGATGGCTAATATCATTTGCTGGATAAATTTGATAGCGTATAATCGCCAATAAAACTCCAAGGAATTTACGTGTCAAAATTTAATGCTTATTTAGTTGATTCAATAGATATTTATGATTACTTATCACAGCCAGGCTCTCGCGGTAGCTGTATTGTTATCGGTGATGATAGTTTACCTAATATTGTGACTCAGCAACCATTAAGCGAAAGTTTGGCTGCGCGTTCGGTGTGTGTTGGTGAAAATCTGGCGTGGCCAGTAGGCTTGAAAAAAATTGTTATTACTGGCACTACCATTAGCAAAGAGCTCTTAATTGCTTGCTGTAATTTTTCATCCATTGCGTTGTTGGCTGTTATGCCGATTAAGCAATCGGTTAACTGCCAGTCAGTTGAGTTGTTATTGAATCGAGAGATTGAACTGCGTCAATTAAATCAACTGATCGAGAAATATCAAGCCGACGCTAATATCGTGACCAAGCTACCTGATTTAAATATACCGGGATTAGTGGTACTGGATATGGATTCAACCAGTATTGAAATAGAATGCATTGATGAAATCGCAAAACTCGCAGGGGTTGGTGATGAGGTGTCTAAAATTACTGAATTAGCGATGCAAGGTAAGCTGGATTTTGCACAAAGCTTACGGGCACGGGTCGCTAAATTAAAAGGGATCAAGTTACCGTTATTAGATATTATTGCTAAAGATTTACCCTTGATGCCTGGGATGGTTGAGTTGGTGGAACAATTTCACGCTAAAGGTTGGAAAGTGGCCATTGCGTCGGGCGGTTTTACTTATTTTGCGGATAACTTAAAGCAACAGTTAGGACTTGATGATGCAATATCGAATCAACTAGAGGTGAGTGGCGGCGAGTTAACAGGTCAGGTTGTTGGATGTATTGTTGATGCTCAAGTGAAAGCCGAAACCGTGGTTAGCTTGGCCCAAAAATACCAGATTCCATTGAGCCAGACCATTGCGATTGGTGATGGCGCTAACGATTTAAAAATGATGGAGCAAGCAGCACTTGGCATTGCTTTTCATGCCAAGCCTTTAGTACAAGCACAAGCTAGTGTCGCGATTAACCGCGGTGACCTTAGTGCGGTGATTGGCTTACTGTCGCGTGAATATTAAAACGTAATTTCACTTCTTCTGTTACATCAATTAACTCGGCAACCGCGACTACGGCGTCGAGTTCAGTTTGTAGATTTCTCGTTTTGTAGCTGGCTTGTTTAGCCGCATAAATTAATTCTCGTGATACGGTTTTATAGTCGATTTTATCACAGCGGCTCAGTAAAATTTGGATTGCAAAAAACAACCCTGGTTGTGATATAAATTCGAGATGCTGCGCAGACGTTTCTAATTCCTCGGCTATTTGGGTGATGTAACGATAGCCTTTATTTTCTTGATCGGGGATCAGTTGAATATAAATTTCGCTGCAATAGGGCTGGCTGTGGTTGGACATTTGTTTTAAAGGGTGTTCAAACAAGGTTAAAAACAGCTTACTTTTAGCAATAGCGGCGACGTTGCCATATTGTGGATTGCTTGATAATGCATGAAATAAATTAAATAGCCGATTATCCCCGCAAGGTTCGACAATTTTAGATATTTTGTAGTGCTTTCCTTCTTTAGCAATGATCAGTGGTAAACTACGCATACGCTTGGTGTAAAGTAAATCGAGAGATTTAGTGAGCAGTAATGGTGGTGACACTTGTGAGGTTAACTTTTTTTTGTTGCGTTGAATGAGGCGGAAGATGTTCTTCGGGCCATTAATATATTTATCAGAACTGGTAATTTTGAGATTGATAATCTTGCCATCATCAGTGATTCGCATGATTTCATAGCTGATATGTGAGGCTTGTTCATTGTTTGATGTCCGGTCAAGCAGCGGCATTTGAATAGTGAGGGTTTCACCATGGTGACATTCGATGGATCGCTCCAGTTTTATTTGCATGCCTTCATTTGAAAAATCTATGGTTTTACCGCTATAAGTTTGTTTATTGTAATGAACAAAAATTTTGGTTTGATAGCTATAACGATCGGTTAATCGGTATGAGCTAAAGGTTGCGTTGATTAAACTTAATCCTTGCTGTGTGGTGTCACGATGACCAAATTGTTTTAATTGTGATAGATCGCTATTGCTTACTGAACGGTTTTTATATAAGTCACCAAAACGACTATCAGAGATAGGCGCTAAATAAGCCATCAGTTTAATACCATGAAGGGTTAGTAAATGCTTTTGTTGTTGAGGTGAAATAAGTTCTTGTTTCACTAAGGTTTTTGGTAACACGTCAGGTAATTGCCATAGATAATCTTTAATGGGACACAGTGATAATTGATAAACCTGCCAGCTGTCTTTAACTGCGCCAAAAGAGAAAAATAAATCAGCTAAACCGGTTTTTGCCAATTCTGGTGCCGTGGCACTATAAAAGTATTTTTTACCACGAGCAATATGAGTAAAACAATACAAGGTGACCTGACAATCATCTCGGGGATCTTTTAATATTTGGTTTAAGCGATTATTTGAAAATATGCCAGCAATCTTTTGTAAATTGTTTTGGCTTTGCCAATATTGAATAATTTTTTGATTGTTCGGCGTGGTTAACGCTAAGTCCAATTTGTATTGGTTATTTTCATGGCTGAAAAATAGTGGAAGTCCGGAGATATTGTTTAGATAGAGATGCTGATAAGACAAACTACGGATGGCATCTAAAATATTTTCTACTTCGACCACGGTATTTTTTCGATGGCGGTTAATGTGATTTTTTAAGAAGCCTGAAATGTTTTTGTCTAAATGCTGGCGAACAGCACTGAGCCAAACTTGATCCTGATGTTGCCGGACTTTAACGACCGTATAAGCAATATCTTTGATCTGTTTCTGTTCATCATTACGCTCAATCTTCAAATAATTGAGATAGATTGTTTCGCCGACTGCCACTTGATATTTCGACGGTATTTTTACTTTACAACCGTTGATCGATAAATTTGAAGAGACCCCATCAACCTGATGACCATTGCGTAATCTCACTTGTAATTTATCAATAATAGCGACGCGATCTTCACTGCGCTGATTGAAGGTAGTTAGACTAACGAGCTCAGTTTGGTGTAGTTGTTCCTTTGCTGGTTCTTCACGTATTTGTGATTGGCTCGTATTGCGCGATTTAGATTGGGGCCGTTCTAAATCTTGTCGTCTTTGGGTATCTTCGGCGAGTTGTTTGACGCGATAGCTGTTTTCTGTTTGCGTAACACGTTCAAACACGCCGACGGTAAAACCATCAAAAATAGCAACGACTTCTTCAAAATTTTCAATCGCTAGGGTGTCTAAATAATGGGTTTTGCCTTGGAATTGATATTCTTGGCAAGTACCATCGACTTTTCCTCGTAAATCGATGGTTCTTTTACATGCTGAGAATAGTCGATTAAGTTCCATTTTTAATAGAAAACGTCGGGATTTTGACAGCGACTGAGTGACCACTTTAAATCGTTGATCAAAATTTTGATCTTTAAAATAGGGAATGATGCTATTTAATAGTCGGTCTTCGGTCTTCATTGCCATGTTAGCCATGATCCTTTACTTTATTATTTCGTCATGAAACTAATTAATTGATGATAGTATTTAACCTGAGTTTCGTATAATCGAATTTGTCCAACAACGCTATTTTAGCGTCTATCAGCGTTATTTTTACTCCCAATAGCCGGCTATTGAACCGTAAAAATGCCTTGATATTCACTAAAATTTCGTCATTGGAAGTTTATTTTATACGTATTATTTAATTTCAATGCGTTACAAAACTCTATCCATAACTCAGGTTATTTAACAATTAATTAGTTGTTTTGATTATGACTTAAGTTAAACGTAAAATAAGCAAAAACCATGCCTTATAACAACAATTGACGAAAAGAGAATTATGGCCAAACTTAAAACTGCTTATGTGTGTAATGATTGTGGCAGTGAACACTCACGCTGGCAAGGGCAATGTAATGCGTGTAAAGAGTGGAATACCATTGTTGAGATGCGCCTGGAAACAGCTAAAGATAGCAAAGACACTCAAGCCAGTGTCCGAAGTGAACGCTTTTCTGGTTATGCTGGCGCAACCGACAGTTCGCTAAAAACATTGGATCAAATATCACTAACAGAACAACCACGTATTGCTAGTGGTTATCAAGAACTCGATCGGGTGCTTGGTGGCGGGATAGTGCCTGGATCCGCGATTTTAATTGGTGGTAGCCCGGGCGCTGGTAAAAGTACCTTGTTGTTACAAGTAATGTGTCATTTAGCACAAACGATGCCGACATTGTATGTCACTGGTGAAGAGTCATTACAACAAGTTGCGATGCGAGCCAATCGTTTAGGCTTACCAACCGATAAGTTAAAAATGTTATCGGAAACATCGGTTGAAGCTATTTGTGAAATTGCGAATAAAGAGCAACCGAAGATTATGGTGATTGACTCTATTCAGGTGGTTCATGTTAGTGATATTCAATCGGCACCAGGAAGTGTCTCGCAAGTACGTGAGTCAGCAGCTTTCTTAACTCGTTTTGCCAAGCAGGTTGGCGTCGCTATTTTCTTAGTGGGCCATGTCACAAAAGATGGTGCCTTAGCGGGTCCGAAAGTTTTAGAACACTGTATTGATTGTTCAATTATGCTCGATGGCTCAACAGATAGCCGCTTTAGAACCATGCGCAGTCATAAAAATCGCTTTGGGGCCGTGAATGAGTTAGGTGTGTTTGCAATGACGGGCAAAGGATTAAAAGAAGTCAGAAATCCGTCAGCTATTTTTTTAAGTCGTGATGATGAAGAAAGCGCAGGCTCAGTGGTCTTGGTTTTGTGGGAGGGTACACGCCCTTTGCTGGTGGAAATTCAAGCCTTAGTCGATTATTCACAAATGCCGAATCCACGCCGAATAGCGGTGGGGTTAGAGCAAAATAGAATGGCTATTTTATTAGCGGTATTACATCGTCATGGTGGTATTCAAATGTCAGATCAAGATGTTTTTGCCAATGTGGTCGGTGGGGTCAAAGTCACGGAAACCGCAGCAGATTTAGCATTATTGATTGCGATGATGTCGAGCTTCAAGAATAAACCTCTGCCCCATAATTTGGTGGTATTCGGTGAAGTTGGGCTAGCCGGTGAAATTCGCCCGGTACCCAGTGGACAAGAGAGACTCAATGAAGCGGCAAAGCACGGCTTTACCCGCGCTATTGTGCCAATGGCTAATGTCCCCAAAGTACCTCCTGCCAATATGGAAGTGATTGGGGTTAAAAAGCTAAGCCAAGCAATTGAAGCTTTGTTTTAACGATTTGTTTAACGGTTATCTCGCGAGCAATGCTAGCTCGCGATGTAATAACTCTTCGTTACCTAAATTTAGTTGTACTAAGCGTTTTAATTCAGTGATGCTATCAATGTCGATATGACTGCATTGAAAACCTAATCCTGAATCTTTTCGATGAACCAACTCGGCGATCATGGTAATTGAGTGGCTATCATCTAGCTTAAGTATTAAAGTCATGGTTGTACTTTGGCTGAAATTTGCGCTGCTTGGTTTTGTACATAAAAAACCATGTAAAGACAGATCCAAAATTTGGGTCGTCCAACGCTCGTCATCCACCTGCAATGTCGCTTCATGACTAAAGAGTATCCGTTGAAATAGTCTTTTCTCTTCCATATTAATAACTCAGTTACGGTGATAAATAATTAATGAATTATTCTTAGTGTAGCATGCAATTTTTAACATGAAAGTACGACGCAAAAAATTACGGCATACTTTATATAAAATTAAGAAATTCGTTTGTACTTAATTCGGTGTGGTTGACTTGCTGCATCACCTAATGTTTCTTTTAACCACTTTGCATAGTCGGTGTAATTACCTTCATAGAAGTTAATTTTACCTTCATCACGATAATCTAAAATGTGGGTCGCGATACGGTCGAGGAACCAACGATCATGAGAGATAACTAAGGCACAACCCGGAAAATCTAATAAAGCATCTTCTAGTGCCCGCAGAGTTTCCACGTCGAGATCGTTGGTCGGTTCATCAAGTAAAATAACGTTAGCACCGGCTTTAAGCAACTTTGCTAAATGAACTCGATTGCGCTCACCGCCGGATAAGTCGCCAATGCGTTTTTGCTGATCGCCACCTTTAAAATTGAAACGTCCGACATAAGCTCTCGATGGGATTTGTAGGGTACCCACGGTTAAAATATCTTGATCCTCGGTGATTTCTTGAAACACGGTGTTGCTGTCTTTCATGTCGTCACGGAATTGGTCTACACTGGCTAAGCTGACGGATTCACCAATGATGATTTCACCAGAGTCCGGTTGTTCTTTGCCTGTGATCATATTGAATAAAGTCGACTTTCCCGCACCGTTAGGACCGATAATCCCAACAATCGCGCCTCTGGGAATACTCAAGCTTAAATCGTCAATTAACACACGGCCGTCATAGGCTTTGGATAAATTGTTAATATCGATCACTTGATCGCCAAGGCGAGGTCCTGGCGGAATAAATAGTTCATTGGTTTCGTTACGCTTTTGGAAGTCTGCTTGGTTGAGTTCTTCAAAACGTGCCATTCTTGACTTGCTCTTAGCCTGACGAGCTTTAGGATTAGAGCGCACCCATTCTAATTCTTTCGCGATTGATTTTTGACGAGCTTTTTCTTGTGATTTTTCTTGGCTTAAGCGATCATTTTTTTGTTCTAGCCAACTTGAGTAGTTGCCTTCCCAAGGAATACCCATGCCGCGATCAAGCTCTAAAATCCAACCTGCGACGTTATCAAGGAAATATCTATCATGGGTAATCGCGACCACGGTGCCACTATAATCAAGGAGAAAACGTTCTAACCACGCCACTGATTCTGCATCAAGGTGGTTAGTTGGTTCGTCGAGTAATAACATGTCTGGTTTTTCGAGTAACAAGCGGCACAAGGCGATTCGGCGACGTTCGCCACCGGATAAAATTCCAATTTTTTTGTCCCATTCCGGTAAACGCAAGGCATCAGCTGCACGCTCTAAAGCATTTTCTAAATTGTGACCATCTTGTGCTTGAATTAACGCTTCTAACTCGCCTTGTTCTTTAGCTAGCTTGTCAAAGTCTGCTTCTGGCTCGGCATATTCAGCGTAAACCTGATCTAAACGCACTAACGCATTTTTGACTTCACTAAACGCTTCTTCAACGGATTCGCGTACCGTTTTATCATTATCAAGTAGCGGTTCCTGTGGCAGGTAGCCAATACGGATATCAGCAAGAGCGCGCGCTTCCCCTTCAATATCAGTATCAAGTCCAGCCATGATGCGAAGTAGGGTAGACTTACCAGAACCATTCAGTCCTAATACGCCAATTTTAGCACCTGGGAAAAAGCTTAATGAAATGTCTTTTAATATATGTTTTTTAGGCGGTACAACTTTACCAACCTGATGCATTGAATAGATAAACTGAGCCATCATAATTCCTTAGTGATGATAAATACTATTGGGCTAGTGTAAACAAAAAAAAGGGATCAGGATATATAGCTGGTTCAATCACCTTAGAGTTTTAGATTTAATTTGATAAAAAGTGTTTTACCAAACACTAAAAATGATTGACCACATGCAAATAAACTGGATTGGTTGATAATATCGATAAGTTATTCAATTCTTGGATACCTAGATTCTGTCCATCGAAGAATTGGTTCTAAGATTGACTCACCTAGTCTGATGCTACGTTGTGCCGACCAGCCGGTTTCTTTATCGGGGTTGTTGGCATTATCAATAAATGGCATCTCCAATACCATAGATAAACAACTGAATTTTCCCTCAACATAACTACTGGCTTTCGCTAGGCTAGGTTTTCCACAACTTGACCCGCAGCAGCTTGATTGCCCCTTGTGAAAAGTATCGTAATCAATCGCATCTTGAAAGTCTGAACTAGCGTTAGCAAAATTGTTCTTGAATAGATTCACTTGTTGCTTGAGTTGGCAATTAGAGCCTCCCCCCATCATAAAATTATAGGGGATCTCTTCATCACCATGCACATCTAAAAACATGTCTACACCATAACGATGTAAGGCCTGACGCACATAAAACACTTCTGGACATTGTATTTTTGACGGATTAGCCCACTGACGATTTAAGTTAAGCCCATTGCCATTTGTTCGGTGATTCCCTCTAATGCAGCCATCCGGATTCATGTTGGGAACAAGATAAAAGACACAATTATCTAGTAACTTGCTTGCTACAGGAACATCGCTTAACAACCGACTTAACAAACCATCAATAAACCACTGCGCCATCGTTTCACCAGGATGT
>JABSRU010000086.1 GCA_013214965.1 Gammaproteobacteria bacterium | reverse complement strand
TCTGCACGTCCGGATCTGTGTGGGGTCGGCCCAGTAATGGGTCGTTCTACCACGATAGGCTGTAGAATTTATCAAAAAAGAACGTTTTTACGTTCTTTTTTATGATTTGTACGAATATCAAGCTTCAATCCCGATCCCATCTGTGATCTAATGGTTATTATTCACCCCGAGTGAAATGTGATGGCCAACTATAAACCAGATTTATCCTGTCAAAATAAATTCATCCCAGTCGATTTTTCACTGCAAATAATTCCCGGTACCTTTGAGTATGCTTTAGCCCATATTATTGATTATAAACGTAAGCGCAACTGGTTAGTTGTGCGCTTACGAATAAACGAATGTGTTTCCGTACCAGGCACAACTTCGGTAAAACCTTGGGCATTAAGTTTATGAATACCGTTCGTGGTCACCTGAAATAATGAATTACCGCCGACAACAAGTTGAGTGATTTGGGTAATTCTATGACTATCGATAAGCTGAACTTCATTGTTAGCCACTAAAAATACGCCTGAATTAGTCATCACAAATCCAGACTTACTATTGGCTGATATGGATATTACGTTGGTCTTAATGGAAAGAGAGGATGTTTTGGTATTAACTTTCAATATTATTGTTATTCAGGCACTAGCGTCATATACTCGGCTTAAAATGTTATTAATGGACTAAATCATGGGCAATGGAATTAATTACTTTGACGATTTGTATTCACGTATCAAGGTCTACGAACTAACAGAAAATGCCTATTTGGCAGTAATAGAGGCTTATTTGGAAGGAAAACCTGCTACAAAGAAGAAGTCTAACCAAATAAGTAATCACGCTCAATTTTGGCATTCAGACTTTGTAACCGTAATACCTCCAAATATTCTTGAATCAGAAGCCTTTATACTGGCTTTAGCAGCTTATTTCGCACAAGAGGCGACATCTAATCATCATTTGGTTGAGCAAGTACTTTGCATACTACCCGAATCGGTTCGAAAAGCGATTCGTCGTTCTGAAATCGTGCTAAAACAAAATCACTCTAAATGGGCTGAAATAAATAACCTTGTAAAATATAGGCCTGATGAATTAGGCGAGCTGGTCTCAATATGCAAAGCTTTCCAGCAATCGCATATTGATAGAATAGCATTCGTAGAAAGGAGCCGTGGTCCTTTTATCAGGTTGACAGTTTTCGAAATTTTGGCTTATTCTGCTCTATATTCCTTTAAGTTTTTAGCCACTAAGGCTATTTCTTTTGACGGTACTGAAATTAGTGTTAGTGCCCAGCTCAGAGTAATGACTAAATTAATCGAATGGAAGATTAGTTGTGCTGATGAATCAGATTTTACGCTTCACGAAAGTAATATTACTCAAGCACTTAAGACCCATCATATTCCATTAGTCTTTCCTTCTGATGTAGATTCGAGTATTCCCGAATACTTACTTGATCAATTTGAAAAATACGTTAAAGCACAAGTTGAGTTGGATGAATTTTTAAGCCAAAGCGTACATCCTTTTTGCTTTAATGATTCACTCAGATTTGAAATGAAAGATACTCAACTGGATATGATCCATTTAACAACGTCTGCTGAAAATTCTTGGGATAGAAACGGAAAACGCCAAAAACTGCTAAGAGGATTTTGGTTAAACCAAGCATTGGAATCTTTTATAGAATCCGGCTTAGCCTCTCAACAGATGGGGTCAGCTGAAAACCATGAAGCAAATCAATTTGCTTATACCAGAGCACTTGCTAGTTTATTTGAACTGCAAAATGTCTATGGTTTAGGGGAAACATTGTCTTCTGATAACGGCCTAAACGTTAACTTATTTCAAGCTTTGTTATCACAAGAACTAATGAGCAGTTTCTATATTAAAGACTATATTTTGGCTTTTAATTGTGAATATGACCAAACTAAAGATTGGCAGAAAGCAGTAGGGCGGGTAGCAATGAAAGGATTGGTTGATGGTAAAAATCGTTTCCCAATTACCTGGTCTAAGCGAAAAGATAAAGCCAATAATATTGTCGGTTGGACGGTGTCGCCTGAATTCCCGAGGGGTAACTTAAAAGCGGCTGAAGCTATTCTAGATTTTTGGTCACTCGACCTGAAGAAATTGAGCAACCAAATCAAGAGCAAGAAAATATATCAAATACCAGAACTAACAGAGAGACCAATAATAAAAATAGGGGACTACTGTGTCCAATTACCTTGGGTTATATCTTCTCAAATTGGCTCTGTAAGTGCGATTAACAATTTAAGACGATTCGCAAACCTACGCCCAGCACTAAAAAGCGAAACCACACGAATAGAAAACAAGCTTGGCGATGCATTTAGTAACAAAGGCTTCACCGTTATCAAAAATTATACCCCAGATACTGTATCTGGGCCGATAGCTGGTGAAATTGATTTGATTTGTGCTATTGATGACATAGTTATTGTTATTGAAGTTAAATCGACTTACTACCGAACCTCTCCTAGAGAAGCTGTTTATCATCGAAACAAAACATTAAGGAAGGCTGGTAAGCAAGTGGCGCGTAAAGTAGCTGCTGTAAAAAAGAAATTGCAAATGGATGCGAATTGTTACCACGGCTCAACCTAAATACTGTATATCCCAAGGTTATTGGTTGGGTTGCTGATACCTCTATTGAATTTGATCATGAATACTTTGCCGGTTTCCTCAAAGTAACGGTTGAAGAGTTACTAGTAGCACTAACGGATCGAGTTTATCTGCTATTTGATTTTGAAGAACAAGCAGAATTAGCCCAAAAGACTGGGGTTGAAATGTGTTTTGTCTCTAAACCTTTCAGTCTTTATGAAAATGGTATTAACGGTCAAGAATTCGTGAATGTGATAGAGCAGTCGAGAGTTTGGGAGCTAACAACAAAGTGACACGAATAGAAAAGATTTTAGACCATCGAATTAAATCTAGAAATGAATACCCCTTTACAATAAATTAATCCTATTTAACATAATATACATTATGCGCAGTTGTGTGTGGTGTGAATATCAAGGTAGGGATTGTAAAACTCAACGATTGTACCGAATAATAGATTTTAGAAATATTTCATCGTTTCGTCAATTGGTTAAATTTAACCCTACGTGAAATCTGACCAAACTAACAGCATCAACATGGCCAGATTATCCATAAACACTTTAATACTTAAGATTGCCACCAGGTAAATTCAACGCTAAAATTTATTGCAGTGTTGGTTATCGCCATTACTACGCTTAACGTATTTTTCTCACGCGACGCTACGTGAAATCTACCGTTGTTATACCGACTATAACTCAGATTTAACAAAGCCTGGTGTGTGAATACATGTTGTTAGAATGAATTTAGGTACGTTGTTAGGATTCAGCTCAAAATTAACAGGATTGCTAGTTTCATGCGTAATGTGTGCTAAATTTAGCTTCGATGCTAAAAATACCAAGATACTCAGAATTCACCTTGATTAAGCATTGTGTAACATACTGTGGTTTAGTGATGAATTAAGCGATGGATTTGATTAGGCCTACAAGCTCGTCAATATCAGCATTGTCAAAGAGTGTTGATATTACAAATAACTACGTCAACAGAGTTTCATTGCAGGCAGCCATTGTTGTCACCAATTGACGTTATCAAGTGTATTTAGCTAGTACGTATAGATGGCTGTTAACTATTTATAACAGCGACAATAACACGGTAACACTAGATATTATCTCATGATCGAGGATGCTAATTTTAGTGAATTATAGTGGGCGATTAACATTTTAGCTCAGATGCCGATAATGTCACTTATCGGCATTAAACGACGTAAAATTAAGAGATTATAGCAAGAACAATTTATGTCATTTATCACCAAGTGATTTATTGTTATCTTAGCGATTAGTTAGATAATATCATTGATGATTATCCTGAAATGGTGGCATGTTCGTTATGAGATGAGCTCTCTACGAGGAAAATTGCGGCACTGTGGTTTGCCCGAGTTTACTGGCAAGGCCTTTCAGGCACCCACTTAAACCATGGCGTTTTAATTTACTTGAAATTAAGTGAAAGCGCCCTATTGCACTTAAGCTATCGTTAGCCGAACCTGTTTTTTATCAGTTTGTGTCCTCTAAATCAACTAGAAAATAGCTAAATTTTATGAGGTAAATCATGTTGATAAGATAAATATGGCTCTCCCCTATCCTAATTTTATTATTAGGGTTATATCTCTGTCATCGTTAACTATAGGCTATTCTAGAATAATACAAATGATATAAAAAATGGCTACCGATTTACAGTAACCATTTTTAGTTTGGTGAGTTGTTAATCGATATTAACGAGGAGAAACACCGAGTGCTTCGATAGTCGCAACGTTAAGGTATTTATCGACAGGTAGATCACTATCACGCTGGAACGCATTAACTGCATTCATGGTATCTAGGCCGATAATGCCATCGATATTACCAGGATCAAAGCCTTTTTCCTGTAAGGCGACTTGAATAGCTTGGATTCTACTAGTCGTCATATTCGTTTCACAAAGGATTGAACGCCATTCCATGAAGCCATCTGTAACCTTATTCTGGCTAGTGATGTCTTGATAAACCGCAGGAATATCGGTGTTAACAACGCGAGATTGACTGGTTAGTTTTTTAACCTTGATTGATTCATAAACCGCAGGAATATCAATAGTATTACTTGATGCAGGTGTCACAATCACGCGTTTGGTGATTGTCTCATAGCGCTCAGGCATAACATCAAGACAGATTTTATTACCGGTACGAGTGGCTTTAGACATTGATAGATTATGTACTTCATGCCAAGTGAAGTTAGTATTGCTAGTCATTTCTTTTTTGCTGATACTACGGTATTTAGCTGGAATATCAATGACTATCTGGCTAGGTGCTGAGACAAGCTTTTTAACTTTAACGATTTTGTATTGCGCTGCTACTTCTACATTGTTAGTCGATGCAGCACTAACCAATACTCGTTTGCCAATACGCTTGTAAGTCGCAGGAACCTCCACTAGACACATGATTTCACCGGTAGACTCGTCTAATTTTTGAATTGGACCGCTACCTTTCTTCCACACTTGATGTGCTGGTTTATCGATGATCTGTTCGTATTGTGTCTCAAACACAGCAGGAACCGTTTCCAGAATCGTGTAAGCATCCTTAACAAGGACGCTTTCCTCAATCATTTCATACGTCGCTGCTATCGTTTCGATACGTGTTGATGCTTCGCTTATTAATACATCTTCGGTAACTGTTTCATAGGTTGCTGGGATATAATGCTCGTGATAACACATGTTTGGCTCAGCTTCACTCAAGTCAATACCGTATTTTTCCGCCGTAGCTAATAGCGAAGAACTCGCTGGTGCCGCATGGTGTCCTGTATCGACCCGCCATTCACGACGCTCCTCTGCGACTTTAATTTTGAATGATTCTTCGCCATATACCGGCGCAATAGATTCGATTCGGCTAGACTTTTCAGAAACTAGTACCTCTTCCTCTATCCATTCATATGAAGCTGGAATAATTTCGACACTGCTGCTAGCTTCTTTGACCAACTTGGTGGTGCTGATTGTTTCATAAGTAGGTTCTACCCATAGCCTAGCGTAACATTCACCTAGATTCGCATTGGGTGGAAGTAATAAGCTACTATCACTTTGTACTGGTGCATGGGCTAATGTTTGAGCGTTACGATTTTTCTGAGCGATTAGCTGCTCTCGTTTAATCAGCTGAGCCTCTCTGTCTTTCAAAGCTAGCTCTCTATCGGCTAGTTGCTGAGTTTGTTCATTTGAAATAGTCGAACATCCTTGTACACCAATTAAGGTGGAAATTAACACGGCTAAGCCAGTTTTTTTCATGTGTATCATTTTGGAACTCCTTGCTTTTTATTATAAATGTAGTTATTTACTCTCAAAATAATGTTTTATCACATTTAAATGTGAAGTAATTTTGATCGTGACATTAGAGTAACAGGAAAAAAAAACTTCTAAAGGCTTACGTCGTAGCCTTATAGTAATTATTATCATTTCATTTTACCGTCGCTTATTTTTAAAGATTGTCATCAAAGAAAGATGACTTGAAACACTCCCCCATTTTTATTAACGTTCTAACTAGCATTAGGTAAATTTACTTTAAGAACGATTGTTGCTCGCAATAAATACGTAACTATACTTGACGTATTCTAAATCTCCGCTGAACGAAGCCCATATAGCTCAATTTGATTTGTTGCCGGCCTGAAATGTGAAAAGTATTAGATATTGTAGTGGTACAGTGAATTTGGCCATCGAACTAGAGGTGATATACGCATCTCGAATTAATTTAGGTAACACGATGAACCAGGCAGGGAAATCACAAATTTAAAGCTTAATAACTGCGAGCATATCCTCATCGTCTTCATCCATACCAACTTCAGAAAAGCCAAAGCTATAATAGAACTCTTTCGCAATCGGGTTCTTAGGAGCATAACAAATTTCGATCTCTTGTAAGTCCGGAATTTTTTTTATTTCAATCAAGGCTAGATTAAGTGCAACGCGACCTATTGATTTTTGTTGATGTTCTTGATCAACCATAAATCTCCAAATGGAAACTTTAAGTTTAGATTCTAGTACCCACATAAAAAAGCCTACAGGCTCTTCTTTCATATAAATAGCTCTGGTTTCATATCCTTCATTATACTTAGATTCAACTAATGACCACATATTACAAGCTACATAATCTTGTTGTTCTTTCGTGACATCGAGCTCACAAATTTTTTCATAATTTTCTTTTGTTACTTGACGAAGTGATACTGCCACTGAATTTCCTTAAAAAATACGCCTTTGTAACAGGCTAAAATTGGTGTTGCTGACAAACTTAGTTGCCAAGTGCGACAATACTGATAGCGATCAAAACCAAAAACACTACTAGCCCAACATTTGAATTACCCTTTGGGCTACAGCTTAAAAAATCTTCATCTTTTAATTTTACTGTTTCATAATCTAAGCCTGAGATTTTAAGCGTAGAGCCTGTATAAAGTACAATTTCAATCGCTCCAGCGCTGTGCCCTAACTCACGAAAGGCTCGTTTCTCTATCATCGTTAATCCACCTTCAATTTTTTCCATAGGGTGAATTATAAATTTTGGTGAAGTGCTAATTAGTGCCTTTTCATTTAATTTTTTAATTATGTGCTGTATAACCTTTTCTGCCACATGAAAATCTGAAAACAAGCACCTTGGATGTGAAAAGGGATTTACGACCTGAACGATTGATGAGCGTGCAAGCTCTGCACTATTACCAACTGCTACCACAACTTTTGCACCATTGGGTTTTGTTTCAATGGCTAGGTAAGGTTTTCATCAAATACATTATTAGTCGTAAGATCGGCTACCTTAATTCGGTTTTCCCAAATTTGAATATAAAATATTTTTTGAAAATGGCCTAGTAAACGTTTAAACATAAAACCTCAATAACAACTAACAATTTAGTCAAAAAGCACAATGAGTTATATTTTTGTTATTTTCTAATCAATTGAAACGTGAATCTATTATTTAAACACCATAAAAATCCTACCCCAACAAATCCTACATTGATATGTTCTGGCGGATTTATTTTGGGTACTTCCCTTTGCTGTTAAAGGAAAGTACCTCGCCGAGAGATGAAAAATTACAAGCTAAAGTTTATTTGGTCATTTGTTGATGCATTGCTTTAACTAAAGCAACTAGTGCATCTTTTGATAACTTATCAGCCTTCTCAACGGTATCAGCCAGACTCTTTGTGTCAGCAACAATTGGCGTGAAATCAATAGTCGGTTTAAGTACCTTCTTGATTAATTTCTTAGCCGTTTCTGGGTCGTTATTGGCAATAATCTCTAACACTTGTGCTTTCATGGCTGCATTTTTATCAAGTAGTAACTTAGAAATATGCGTAAAACCAACTATTTCACATTGCTCTAATGTGCCAAATTTAGGCATCATACGCCAAGAAATCAGCGTATTAGGCGTTACTTCTTCAATGTTTGTTGGACATTCAGCGATAACGTTTGACCA
>JABSRU010000085.1 GCA_013214965.1 Gammaproteobacteria bacterium | reverse complement strand
CTTGTTTTTCATCCTGAGGTAAATATTGATCAAGTAACGGGACTATTTTCAAGTCCTCAATGACGCCGGCGACAATATCATGATGATCTAACCGTTTGATTTTCAGATTCATAAACACCTCAAAATTGAAGTATTACTATATCAAATAGGTTGAAAGTCAGTGATAAATTATTGGCTAAATTAAATCATTTTTTTTGACTTTGCTCTGATCAATGTCTGTTCTAACGCCTAAATTCATCGAGTCAGCAATCACATTAATATCAATATCCCCTAACAATATATTTTCTAAGATATAACTTTGTACTTGAGAACTCAGTTCACCCTCACAAGTATTTAGTGAATCTTGGTTATATTGTTCTAAATATTCAGCTATCCATTGTTCAAGCGTATTAATTAATGCTGGGTTTGCGAGCATTTGTGATTGCTCGGTGTCTGCTCGGCTAAAGACCATTTCGTTGGTGGCTTGGTTAAAAGAGACAGGGCAATTAAAAAACTGCTCATAGGCTTGTTGATGGGATGTTTTATCGTGGCAAAAACTCACTTGCAACGATGAAAAATCAGCACCAGACATCATTCTAAACAATGAAATAAGGGTTGAACTAAAAGCTTCAATCGCCTCAACCGTAACAGGGTGGCAGGCAATATTTCTATCGATAAAGTAACGTGTTCAGCGCCTTTGTCTAAATGATAATTAGCGGCGTCGGTGGTCAATTTAAAATAACGTAAACAACGTTCAAGACCTTCTAGCACATTACGAGATGAGGCTATTGCCAAGCCAACCGTACTGTAAGTACTGGGTTGAAAAAACTGATTTAGCCGTAACGCAAAGGCTGGATCTTGGCAATGTTCCATGGCTAGCTGCCATAACGCCGACATTTTACTGACCGGTAATCGTAATTCGGGATTTTGTTGAATCGCGACTAAATCAATGTCTGCTTCCTTAAATAACACAGCACTATCGAGTTGATAACTTTCAATCACTTTTGCGATTAAAAGCGCCCAACTACCGATAGTCGTCGGGGTATTTGGCACTAAAGTATCTGAGTTCATGTAAAATGTACTTAAAATTATGTTGATATTAATTTATGCTAATACTCTTATTATTAGCAAATATATTTTTAGTTAAAGTGGTAAATTAGGATATTCATGGCTCAAATTGAACCCTCACGGCTGGCTTACACGATTTTAAAAGGCTTTGAAAAAAGCTATCGTCACTTTTGTAATATCACCAAAGACTCCCAACATCGGTTCGAACATGCCGATTGGGCAGGGGTGCAATATGCGGCAAAAGAGCGACTTAATAGCTATGACCAAATGATTTCAGAATTGTCCTTACATTTATTTTATCAGCTAGACAAACCTGAAATATCCACCGAATTATGGCAAAGCACTAAAAATCATTACAGTAAATTATTACAGCACCACCCCCAAGCAGCGCAGGCTGAAACATTTTTCAATTCAGCATTTTCCCGCTTATTTAGGCACCAAGGGTTAAACGAACAACATTTATTTATTCAACCTGTGGCCATCGATACCCCGAGCTATCAAGTTGAACAATTATGTTTTCAGGTCAATATTGAATGTATTATTTCCACCTCCATTCAGAATTTACTCCATCATTATCGCTTTAATATTCCTTGGGAAGACTTTGAACGTGACATTCGGTTAATGCGCGATCAACTCCAGCCCTTATTTAAAAGCTGTAAATATGACACCATTGAACTGATAAAAACGGTGTTTTATCGCAACAAAGGCGCTTATTTGATTGGTCGATTACGAGGCGCACGTCAACGCCCTTTTGTGCTAGCACTGTTAAATAATGAACAAGGCGCTATTTATGTTGATAGCCTACTCACCGATTGGGATGATATTAGTATTTTATTCGGCTTTGCTCGGGCCTACTTCATGGTCGATGAGCCCTGCCCGGCAAAATTAGTCGCCTACTTAAGTGAATTAATGCCCCATAAACCAACCCATGAGTTATGGGGCAGTTTAGGGATTCAAAAACACAGTAAAACCGAATTTTATCGTCACTTTCTTCACCATTTAGCCAACAGCACCGATCAATTTGTCCAAGCACCGGGGATCAAGGGCATGGTGATGTCGGTGTTTACTCTGCCCTCCCATGACATTGTGTTTAAAGTGATAAAAGACGAGTTCGCGCCGCCTAAAAACATCACAAAAGCCCAAGTTAAAGAAAAATATCAACTGGTTAAAGAACATGATCGAGTTGGACGCATGGCCGACACCCAAAAATTTACCAATTTTAGCTTCCCGCGCGCACGGTTCTCCCAAGCACTGATCGACGAATTACTCGAACTGGCACCCAGTGAAATAACGGTGACCGATAGCACGGTGGTGATTAAACACCTTTATACCGAACGAAAAATGATCCCGCTTAATATGTTTTTGCGCAAAGCCAATAATCAACAAATTGAACATGCCATTGACGAATACGGCAATGCGATTAAGCAACTCGCTGCCGCCAATATTTTCCCCGGCGATATGCTATTTAAAAATTTTGGGATGACCCGTCATGGCCGCGTGATTTTTTACGATTACGATGAAATTTGGTACATGGGACAATGTAATTTTAGGGATATTCCTAAAGCGACCAGTTACGAACAACAGATCGCGAGTGAACCTTGGTATAGCGTTGGCGAGTTTGATGTCTTCCCTGCTGAATTCTCACGATTTTTACTCAGCCGAGCGGTGGTCAAAGAGTGTTTTATGCGATTACACCCCGAATTACTCGACGTTGAGTACTGGCGTCAACTGCAAAAAAACATTGAACAAGGGCTTTATGCCAGTGTTTATCCCTACCGGCGTAAACAGCAACTAAGCCGAAAAAAAGCAGCGATGTCCAAATAATTTAGGTACACTAACGCGATTAAATTAAAGAGAAAAAATTATGCATATCGAAAAAGACATTGTCGTTAGTATTCATTACAAATTATTCGACGATCAACAACAAGAAATTGAAAATTCATATAACGACGATATCCCAATGCAATATCTGCATGGTCACAACAACCTAATTATTGGCCTAGAAAAAGAATTAGAAGGCAAGCAGCCAGGAGATCGACTGTCTGTTACCGTTAGCCCAGAAGAAGGTTACGGCGCATATGAAGAAGCGATGAAGCAACAACTTCCTAGTTCAGATTTTGAAGGGCTCAACCCTGAAGTGGGCATGGGATTTACCGCAGAAACCGACAGTGGACCAATGCCAGTGACCGTGACCGAAGTCACTGAAGAAACAGTGACTGTTGATGGTAATCATCCATTTGCTGGTAAAACCATTCGCTTTGAAGTGGAAGTAACAGAAATACGTGATGCAACACCAACGGAATTAGAACATGGTCACTTACACAGTGGCGAATGTTGTGGCGGCGACCACGATCATGAACACTAAGCGTTAATTTTTACCTGTTAGTGTTCGAAAAAGCCCATTAATTGGGCTTTTTTTGTTCTGGGCTTAAACGTCCACCGGTGATTTTGTTGGCTCGCCCTTCATCAATCGCTTTTTGCGCTCGTTTAGCACGCGCTTCTTTAGGATCCGCAATTAACGGTCGGTACACTTCAATACGGTCACCATCGCGACAAGTATCGGTTAACTTAACACTGCGATTAAAAATGCCAACTTTAGGGGCACTAAAATCAAAATCAGGGAAAAATCCGCTGATTTTAGACTGCTCAACAATTTGTGCGACTGTTGATGCAGGATCGACCGATAACTCAATCACTTTTTGATTTTTCGGCATCGCAAAAGCCACTAACACATTAATGCTGTTGCTCTGATCGTTACTGCCCATAAACAACCTTTGCACGCTGGGTAAATGCTTTCACCATGTTATTCACTAGCTCGGTAAACACTTTACCAAACGCTAACTCAACCAATTTACTCGAAAATTCAAAATCTAAAGCCAACACAATTTTGCAGGCTTGTTCATCGAGTTCGACAAATTGCCAACCGCCTTGTAATTTTTTAAAGGGGCCATCGAGTAAGGCCATATCAATACGTTCATTGCTAAACAAGGTATTGGTGGTGGTAAAGGTTTTTCGAATCCCCGCTTTGGCGACTTCAACACTCGCTGTCATGACATTATCTTGCAAAGCGATAATTTTACTACTGACACAACCAGGTAAAAACTGTGGATAGGCGGCAACATCATTCACCAGATCATACATTTGTGCCGCACTATACATCACTAAAGCGCTTCGGTTTACCTGTGCCATCATTATCCCCCATAAAATTTGGCGCTATCATACCATACCGAGCAATCATTACCTTAGATCGCTATTGATCCCGAATAATTAACTGGTAAACTGATGCTAATTTATAAAGTTCACCGATATTGTTTGTTGAGCTTTGCATCACACAAGAGTTTAAAACAAAGATATGGCCAAACATAAAGGCAAAACAGCAAGTGGCGGTAATATTGCGAAAAACAAGAAAGCCCACCACGAATACATTATTTCAGAAAAAACTGAAGCCGGTCTTGAGCTACAAGGCTGGGAAGTTAAATCAATGCGCGCAGGTAAAATCAACCTAACCGATGCTTATGTCATTATTCAAAATGGTGAAGCGTTATTATTAGGTTGTCATATCACGCCACTCAACACCGCTTGTGCTCATGTAATTTGTGAGCCAGAGCGCCCACGTCGTTTATTACTAAACCGCCGTGAACTCGATAAGTTCGCTGGGTTAGTTGAACGTCAAGGCTTTGCCATTATCGCGCTATCGCTTTATTGGAAAAGCGCTTGGGTCAAAGTAGAGATTGGCATCGGTAAAGGCAAGAATGATCACGACAAACGTGAATCAGACAAAGCCAAAGATTGGAACCGTGAAAAGTCACGTGTGATGAAAGACTCATTACGCTAATCTGCTGATAAAAAGAACAAACAAAAATTCACGCGTTGCTATTAACTAGCACAACGCGTAGAATTGTAATTATCGCTTGGGGGCGATTCTGGATTCGACGAGATTCTTGAAACCCAAGGTGCATGTCGAGGGGCGGTTGGCCTCGTAAAAAGCCGCACTTAAACTATTCGCAAACGACGAACAGTACTCTCTAGCAGCTTAGGCTAGCTAGCTTTCCACTCAGGTGTTTCTTATGCGCAGAGATTCGGAAAGTCACCCTACATAAGATCGCGTGGAAACTTTGTCAGTAGTTGAAGCGTTAAAACCAATCTGACTCGCCAATACCCATCCTGTCTGTCGGAGTGGTCGCGGTTAACTAAAAGACATGACTAAACATGTAGTACCGAGGATGTAGGTTTTTCGGACGCGGGTTCAAATCCCGCCGCCTCCACCACATTCTGGTCTGTTACCGCAGACCCTAAAAGGGCTTATCATTAACGTGATAAGCCCTTTTTTAATGGCTGCAATTTAGCCAGAAATGGTATTTTTCAATCACAACATCAATATCACTAACTTTCTTCTTGCTAATTAATAAGGCTGCGTTATTATCGCCGCCCAGCAACATTAGTAACTAATATTCATGGATTTATCTTCTTATTTTGTTTATCTCAGCGTGTCGATCATTGCGTCGGTTAGCCTTGGTCCTTCGGTTGTTTTAGCCGCCAGTAATGGGATGAATTTTGGTCGCCGCAAAGCATTGGCCGGTGTTTTTGGTCATGTCAGTGCGATCTTAATATTAGCGTTAGTTTCTGCGTCAGGAGTCGGCGCTTTATTACTGGCATCTGAGTGGGTTTTTAATCTGGTAAAATACCTTGGCGTCGCGTATTTAATTTACATTGGTCAGGCTATTATTCGCAGTAAAGGCTCATGGGCGTTACAGCTAAGTGATGGCCCAAAGCCTTCGAGTGCCCATTTATTTCGCAACAGCTTATTACTCGGCCTTAGCAACCCTAAAGCCTTAGTGTTTTTTACGGCGCTGTTTCCGCAATTTATCAATTCCACCAGCCCTTTGCTGCCACAGTTTTTACTGCTGGCCGGCACCAGTTTAAGCAACGCTTTTATTTTTACTTTCGGTTATGCGCTGTTAGCTCACCGATTTAAAAGCCGATTACTACCCATCATAAACCATGGTTGGTTAGGGCCGATCACAGGCAGTCTCTTTCTCGTGTTTGCTCTGATGCTAGCAATGACAAATAGTTCGACTGGACACATTGCATTTTAGCGGTTATTTAAACACCGCCGCTAATTCTGTCGCGGTCGAAATGTACTTAATGGTTGATATTTTACCTTCGACGACGGTATAAACGGTGATTTCACCTTCTTTTTTCGAGAATTGATCTTTGGTGGCATCATCTAATAACAGAATAGAAAATGGATATTTTTTCATTTTAGGGAGTGCTATAAACCGGCTGATTAAACTTGGCATGCCGGAAATATCTGCCACATAATAAGATTGTTTTTGTTCTAAAAACCCTTTTTCTTTCGCCAATAAAAAGTCCCTAATAATGGTACTTGCATCTTTATCACCAGCAACGAGTATGGTTTTAGTATCTGTTTTAATGGTATGCGATTTTTCAAATTGATCGTTGATGGTAAAAGTCGGCGTTGCATCTCCGACACTTAATGCATGGGAATAAGTGGTACAAAGCAACAATATTAAAAATAGACAGTTTTTCATTTTTGATCCTAGTGTTATCGATTAGGGAAGTTAAAATCCCTTATATACCCGTAACCATTGGAAATGCGGGAATTTGTAGCGAGAGTAAAATTCTATGTACAAAGCGTGCGATTGAGCAATAGCTGGCTATTGGGATTGAGCGCAACAAAGTAGATAGTTTTTTAATCCGTTACAAAACCTGCAACTTCATTGATTATGGGTATATATTACTTACTTTTGAATTCTTTAGCACCGCGTTTTTTTGCGGTACGACGATTGGCTTGTTTATCTCGTGGCGCACGCTTACTTTCTGCACTTGCCGGCTTGTCGGTAACAGGGAATTCGACCAAAGATCCTAGCGGCAGTTCTCTTTCAGTCAGCGCTCTAATCGCAGTAAGTGCTTCTATTTCTGCATGACAAACCAGTGAAATGGCCAGTCCGGTCTTTCCTGCCCGTGCAGTTCGCCCTACCCGATGGATATAAACAGACGCGCTGGCGGGTAAATCTAAATTAATCACGACCGGTAACGCCTCGATATCAATACCTCGGGCTAGTACATCGGTTGCTATTAGTATTTGTATTTTGTGTGCTTGAAAATCACTGAGTGTTTGTTGTCGCTCTTTTTGAGCCTTGTCGCCATGCAATGCTGCGACGTTAAAGCCTTTTTTATGCAGTTTTTTTGCAAAAGCGTCAGCACTATCACGACCACTGATGAAGACTAAGACTTGCTGCCACTTATTTTGTTGGAGTAACCATTGCAGGGCTTTAGCTTTGCTACCTTTGTTAACGAGATACAATTGCTCTTCAATATTTTTCACCACACTATTTGCGGTGTCGACCTGAATTCGCTGTGGCTTATTTAATAGCGCTAAAGCTAGCGCTTCTAATTTTGGCGCTAAGGTTGCTGAAAACAGTAAGGTTTGTCGCGTTGATGGCACAAACGTAATGATGCGTTCAATATCTGGCCAAAATCCCATATCAAGTAACCTATCTACTTCGTCTAACACTAAGTGTTTAACGCCAGAGAGATCAATCAGCTGTTGTTTTAATAAATCGAGTAAACGCCCTGGAGTCGCCACAACTAATTGTGCGCCTAGCGCTAATTTATTGACTTGTGATGACTGAGCAACGCCGCCACATAGGGTAACAACATCAATGCCGATGACTTTCCCAACCGATTGCAATGATTCACTCACCTGAACCGCCAACTCTCTAGTTGGCACAATAACTAACGCCTGCACTCCAGCACTGTTCACTGTAATGCCTTGTAAAATAGGCAGACCAAACGCTAACGTTTTACCGCTGCCTGTTTGCGCCAATGCCAGCAGATCTTGCTGAGCTAAAGCAATGGGGATCGCTAGTTGTTGAATCTCAGTAGGTTGTTTAATATGTTCTGGTAACGCTGTAACTAGCGCGGGTGTTAGATTTAGCTCAGAAAATTTCATCAAAATAGTCATCGGTAAAGAAGAGAAAGGCAGTTTAATTAAGCTTGAG
>JABSRU010000084.1 GCA_013214965.1 Gammaproteobacteria bacterium | reverse complement strand
ATTCAATAAGTATTCTTTCCTAAGAAAGAGTTGATACTCATCGTCAAATGCCCACACAGTTTATTTGAATACTAATTATTAAAGAACGTTTCAACTCCATCATCCTTTCGGATGAGAGTAGCGCTTCAAACCCTGTGGTTCGTTGCGTTGGGATGCGTATAATACGTTATCCCGTTTCGAAGTCAATACCTTATTTCTACTTTCTAAATGGTTTTCTAAAAGAAAGTTTCAAACCAGAGTCTTCTTCTCTAACCCGCTTCACTGCTTGCTTTCGTAAGCTGCTTCCCCGTGTCAGTGAGGCAGCATTATAGAGATACTTTGCTTCTTGGCAAGTGCTTATTTCGATATTTTAATCGTTCGATTAATAATGATACAAAAACAACGAAAACAGTTCATTTATAGTGATAACTATCACGGGCATTATGAATACTGCTCTATTAGATTAGTGTACACTGCCATTCATTAGTCACTTTTTAGGAAGATTGATGTCATTTCCTGCATTAACATTCAACAATCGTTTTATTAATAACTTACCGAGCGATCCTGAACAATCCAATGGCCGACGCCAAGTTCACCACGCAGCTTATTCTTTTGTTGATCCAACCATGGTTAGCAATCCAACCTTAGTGGCGGTTACGGATGAATTAGCTCAACTTATTGGCTTCACGGCTGAAGATAGTGACAACGATGATTTTGTCGCACTATTTAGTGGCAATAAATTACTCGATGGCATGCAGCCTTATGCGATGTGTTATGGCGGTCATCAATTCGGAAATTGGGCTGGTCAGCTAGGAGATGGTCGAGCTATTAATTTGGGGGAAGTGGTTACGCCAAGTAATGGTCAATTAATTCTACAGCTAAAAGGTGCTGGACCAACACCTTATTCTCGCACAGCAGATGGCTTAGCTGTATTACGCTCATCAGTTCGCGAATTTTTATGTTCCGAAGCAATGTTTAATCTTGGTATTGCGACTACTAGAGCATTAAGTTTATGTTTAACGGGTGAGAGTGTTGAACGAGATATGTTTTATGACGGTAATGGCAAAGGTGAACCTGGTGCCGTCGTTTGTCGAGTTTCACGCTCCTTCACTCGGTTTGGCAGTTTTCAATTACCTGCCTCTCGTGGTGACTTAACACTATTAAAGCAACTTATTGATCATACTATTACTTCCGATTTCCCACATTTAGGGGAACCATCAAAGGCAGTTTATCTGCAATGGTTTAGCGAAGTGTGTGATTTAACCTGTGCCATGATTGTTGATTGGATGCGAGTTGGATTTGTTCATGGCGTAATGAATACCGATAATATGTCTATTATTGGTGAAACCATTGATTATGGCCCATACGGTTGGCTCGATAATTTTGATCCTAATTGGACGCCTAATACCACTGACTTTGCCAATCGCCGCTATAAGTTTGGCGCTCAAGGCCAAGTCAGCCAATGGAATTTGTTCCAACTCGCCAATGCTATTTATCCATTAATAGAAGAAGCGGAACCATTACAACAACGTCTCAATGATTATGCGCAGCAATATGAACAGCAATGGGCCGAGATGATGTCGAAAAAACTTGGTTTAAAACAATGTAATAGTAAAATCGATATCGAATTGTTTAGTGAACTAGAACGTATTTTAACCATCACGGTCATGGACATGACCATTTTTTATCGTCAATTAGCTAAGTTACCATTAGAGTTAGCTCAATGTGATAATAATCGATGGCTCGAATTATTTGAGTGTTGTTATTATCAATTAGATAGCCTACATCCTCTGCACCAACAAGAAATGAGTCAATGGCTTAATAATTATATCACTCGAGCACTAACAGATGATATTAGTGCAACGGATCGCACAGCAGCAATGAATGCGGTCAATCCAAAATATGTCTTACGTAACTATTTAGCCCAGCAAGCGATAGAATTAGCTGAACAAGGTGATTTTAGTGAAGTTCATCAATTACAGCAATTGTTACTGCGCCCGTATGATGAACAACCAGACTTTGAACGCTACGCTCAAAAGCGCCCTGAATGGGCACGGAATAAAGCAGGCTGTTCGACCTTATCTTGTAGCTCGTAAATTGTGACATTGGCAGTGTCGATCTAAATCAATCCCTGATAGAATGCGCGACTAATGCCTAGTTCGCGCAACTTTAAGTAACTAGGGTAATCTAAAGCACCGGGTTTACGACTCGGCCAGTTCAATGGAATATTAAAAATGAGCAATATCACTGTTTGTGCGATGTACAAATTCGTTCGCCTTGAAAACTTCGAACAACTGCAACAACCATTATTAGATGTTATGAAAGAAAATGATGTTTATGGCACCTTATTAATAGCGAACGAAGGAATTAACGGTACCATCGCCGGCACCCAAGCTGCCATCGAAAAGGTATTAACTTTTTTGGCGCAAGATGATCGCTTAACCAATATCTCTTATAAAGCCTCTTACAATACTGAAAACCCTTTCCAGCGCACTAAAGTGAAGCTTAAAAAAGAAATCGTTACTATGGGTGTTGAAGGTGTCGATCCAAATCAAGTGGTTGGTACTTATGTTAAGCCGAAAGATTGGAATGCGTTAATTTCTGATCCTGATGTGATTTTGGTTGATACCCGTAACGATTATGAAGTGGAAATTGGTACTTTCAAAAATGCCTTAAATCCAAACACCAAAACCTTCCGCGAATTTCCACAATATGTCGCTGACAATCTAGATAAAACTAAGCATAAAAAAGTCGCAATGTACTGTACTGGTGGCATTCGTTGTGAAAAATCGACGGCCTACTTAAAAGATCAAGGCTTTGAAGAGGTTTATCATCTTGAAGGCGGCATTTTACAATATCTTGAAGATGTTCCTGCCACCGAATCGATGTGGGAAGGTGAATGTTTTGTGTTTGACGGTCGCGTAGCAGTTAACCACGATTTAGAGCAGGGTAAATATGACCAATGTTTCGCCTGTCGTTTCCCATTGACCGAAGCCGAAAAAGAAAGCGAGCACTATGTTAAAGGTGTTAGCTGTCATCGCTGTCATGATAAATTCACCGACGAGCAACGTAGCCGTTTTGAAGAACGAGAGCGTCAAATTTTGCTAGCTGAGCAACGTGGTGAAAATCACATCGGCGGTAACGTTGAAGAATTAATAGGTCAACGTCGCCAAGAAAAATTAGATCGTAAAAACGCGACTAAACAAAACGCTTAACCATTTATATTTAACCCGGCTGAATCACCGGTCGGGTTATGCCTCTAAACTATCAATAATCATTTGATAAGTCGCTTCACCATCAAGATAATCAATCGGAATCGCAATCAGTTCTGAACCAGTCTGTAATACTAACGAGGGAAACCCTTGGATTGGTAATGCTCTGGCATCCGCTATTTCAACGATTAACTGTTGCTGCAATGCCTCACTATGTAATCTTGATTCAAATAATACAGGTTCCAGCCCGATCTCACTCGCTAACCCCACTAAAGTATCTGTATTGGCAGGATTGTTAGCCTTTAAATAATAGGCTCGCTGAATAGCCTCATTCATCGCTTGCTCTTTACCTTGCTCTCTCGCCAATAATAATGCCCGACATGCCGGATAGGTTGATCGCCTCGGTTGACACAAACGCCAAAAATCAAAATTGAACTGAGTACCTAACTGTTGTGCGATCTTATGCCATGTTTGCCGTAAAAATTCCTGCATTTCTTCGGTCATTGGTTGATCGCAGTCAGGCGCTAAACCACCAATACGATATTGAATATCAACCAGTGGTGCTAATTTCTCTTGTAACTTAAGCCAAGTAGGACGAAAACCCCAGCACCAACTGCACATAGGATCATAAACATAATATAAGGTTGCTTTTTTCATTGAATAGCCTCACCTAAATCGGTAGTTTTATTTTTAAGCAGTATACTACATTTAATACATTGAGTAAGAATGACCCTTTTTGATGGATAACCTTTACCAAAAAAATAGAGGATGGCATCTTCTATTAATAATTAAAGGTATATTATGCCTAAAGTAAGTCAAAAAGAAGCACAAAAAACCCGAGAAAGAATTATTCAGGTTACGCTCAATCTTTTAATATCTGAAGGATTTGAAGCGTTAACATTTACTCGAATAGCTCAAAATACCAATATCGGACGTTCGAGTATCAATAGTCATTTTAAAAAGAAACAAGACTTACTTGATGAAATTCGTCCGCACATCACTAAGATAATTGAACAGCGATTAGATTTTAGTCATGGCGAAAAAATTTATGTCTCTTGGGTGTTAGCGATTGAACAAGATCGGGAATTTAGAAAAGTAATAAATGGCTTAGATATTATGATAAGCAGTGATGTTGGCATCACTGGATTAACAGAGCGTTTACAAGAAGATAAACACAACTCAGAAAAATTTATATATATGGCGATTGGTTATGCCATCGTTAATTTACCACACTTTGATTAGATAATGATTAGACAAAAATCAATCTTAAGTGCCTATAACTCTGATTGCTAGGAGAGAATAATGATCGTTGATTACAGTAAAATTAAATTGGGACTATTGATGTTAGTCGCACTAATAACAGTTGGTTGTGACAATAAATCGGTCGTCGATGAAACCAATAACACGCCAGTTGTTCGCCCAGCAAAATTATTAAAGGTGGGCCAAAGCTCAATCAAAGAATTAATGAGTTTTCCAGCGGTTATTCAAGCACAACAGTCTTCTGAACTCGCCTTTCAAGTTGGAGGAGTGATTGTCAAGATGGCCGTTATTGAAGGACAAGCCGTTGAGCAAGACCAAGTCCTCGCACAAATTGATTCAAGAGACTACGTGGCAAAGCTTGATGTCGCGAAAGCGCAGTACGAAAATGCCAACGCTGAGTATAAAAGAGCACTGGCGCTGGTTAGCAGTAACCTTATTTCAAAGAGTGAATTGGCTAAACGAAAAGCTGATAATGAAGTCACTAAATCCCAACTAACCACCGCAAAAAAATCCCTTGATGATACGACTCTACACGCTCCTTTTTCTGGTCGTATTGCGAAAATATTATCGGAAAAAGATGAATCAATTAGTGCTGGTAAACAAGTTTTTATGCTGTTATCGCTCAATCAACTAGAAGCTAAAATAGATATGCCATCTCGCGTCATAGTCCACTCCCGCGAAAGTGATAAACGTGGCTTAACTGCTTATGTAGTTTTAGATGCAGCACCGGAATACCAAATAAAAGCAACGTTTAAAGAAGTAGCACTAGAGGCCGATCGAGAATCTCAAACCTATGAGGTTATATTTGGTTTTGACTCACTAGAGCAGTTGACCATTTTACCAGGTATGAGCGCCACGGTGTTTGTCAAAGAAAAAAATCCAGATTATTCACCACAGGTGATGGTGCCATTATCTTCAATTGGTAGTGAAGGAGATCTAACCTTTGTTTGGCTAGTTGATACAAACACCATGGCAGTCACCAAACGAACAGTAGTGCTTAAGCCGGGGATCGGTGAAGAGTTTAAAGTACTCAATGGCCTCGAACTTGGGGATACTATTGTTGTTGCAGGCATTTCTACGCTGATCGAAGGGGCAATCGTTCGCCCATGGATAAAATAGTGTTAACACTTAATTTAAGGATAGTTAACTAATGAATATCGCTGAGTTTTCAATTAAAAATCAAGTATTAAGTGTCATTGTTATTTTATTGTCTATTTTTGGTGGTTACAATGCCTACCAAAATATGGCACGTTTTGAGGATCCTGAGTTTACCATTCGTACTGCGCTTATTTTTACTCAATACCCAGGTGCCAGCCCAGAAGAAGTAGCTCGTGAAGTTACTGAACCCTTAGAAACAGCACTGCAACAACTGCAGGAAGTTGAGGAGATACGATCTAAGTCATCCGATGGTTTGTCTGAAATTAGTGTTGATATCAAATATCGATTTTCTAAAAACAAAGATCAACTACAAAGTATTTGGACCAAGTTACGTAACAAAATAAAAGACAGTGAGCGCTCGCTGCCAAGTCAAGCATCAACTCCTATTATTAACGATGATTATGGTGATGTGTATGGACTCTATTATTTCGTCACTGGTGAAGATTATTCCGATGCCGAGTTAAGAGCCTATGCAAAATCACTGCAAAAAGAGATTCTACAAGTTGAGGGCGTTGGCAAAGTAGCCCTTGCTGGTGAACAACAAGAAGCCATTTTTGTCGAGATATCAAAAGACACAGCGGCGCTGTTAGGCTTATCTGTTTCCAAGATTTACGATATTTTAAGTGCACAAAATAATGTTCTTTCCGCTGGCAGCGTCACCATTAGCGATCAACGGGTGGTGATTGATCCTTCTGGCGCGATTGACTCCGTTGAGTCAATCAAAAACTTATTAGTGTCTACCGCGACTGATGGCAAAATTATCTCTTTAAAAGATGTCGCCAATGTTTACCGTGGTTACAAATCTCCCGCCACAAAATTGATCCGTTATGATGGAAAACCAGCAATAGCACTTGGCGTCAGTAATGTCACGGGTGGTAATGTGGTGGTGGTGGGTGAAGCTGTTGATGCAAAAATAAAGCAAGCGATAAGCCGCCGCCCTATCGGAATGAATGTGCACGAATATTACCATCAAGGTAAAATTGTTGAAGCCTCAGTCGATAACTTCGTGATTAACGTGATTGCGGCATTAGCGATTGTTATCATCACGTTGTTCTTGTTCATGGGGATCCGAAGCGCCCTAGTGATCGGATTTATTCTGTTACTGACCATAGGCGCAACATTAGCCACCATGCACATGATCGGCATTCCAATGCATCGCATTTCATTGGGTGCCTTGATTATTGCTTTAGGGATGATGGTCGATAATGCCATTGTCGTTACCGAAGGGATTTTAGTGGGCGTAAAGCGCGGCACTAAAAAACTGATGATTGCCAAAGAAATTGTGACTCAAACTAAATGGCCATTATTAGGTGGTACCTTAGTTGGCATCATCGCGTTTGCACCCATAGGATTTGCCCCGGGTAGCACTGCAGAGTATACCGGACACTTATTCTGGGTCGTGATGATTTCACTATTGTTCAGCTGGGTATTCGCCCTCACTTTAACCCCACTTTGTTGTCACTGGTTATTCGATGAAGCAAAGGGCGACGGCGAAACAGAAGCTGCGAGCAAATTTGAACTTGGCTACAAAGCAATGATGCGTAAAGTACTGAATTTACGTTGGCTAATGCTTGGCTCTGCAGTTTTATTATTTGCAGTGTCCCTATGGGGCAGTCAATTTATGACCAAAGGGTTCTTCCCGCAATCGACCACGCCACAAATGGTGGTTGATTATTGGCTACCGCAAGGTACTCGTATTGAACGTACTGCGAAAGATTTAGCTGAAATTGAACAGTTTGTGACTAAGATGGAACATGTTGAGGCAGTACAAACATTAGCTGGCGGCGGTGGTTTACGCTTTATGCTGACCTATGCTCCTGAGTCAACCAATGGTGCTTATGGCCAACTATTAGTGCGTGTCGATGACTACCATAAGCTCAATGACATGATGCCAAAGGTTCAACGTTACATTGAGCAACGCTTTCCCGATGCCCAAGCTAAAGTCTGGCGTTTTGTACTGGGTCCTGGCGGTGGTTCCAAAATAGAAGCTATCTTCAAAGGTAACGATCCTAAAATTTTACGTCAACTAGCCGATCAAGCCCGTCAAATTATGGCATCCGATAGCAGTAGCATGTCGGTTAAAGATGACTGGCGTCAACGTGTTGCGGTTATTGAACCGATTTATGCCGAAGGCGCTGCACGTCGTGCTGGGGTATCGAGACAAGATTTAGCCAAAGCGTTATCGGATCATTACAACGGTAAAACTGTTGGAATGTACCGTGAAAGCGAAGATTTAATTCCCATTATATCTCGAGTACCTAACTCGCAGTTTGATAGTGTTGATTCAATCAAAAGCCTGCAAGTGGTTAGTTCCGTAACGGGTAAATCGATTCCAATCGCACAGATAACCAACGGCTTTAGAACCATATGGCGCGATGGCTTAATTCGTCGTGAAAATCGAATATTTACCATTGCTGCGCAATGTGATCCATTACCCGGTGAGTTAGCATCAACCTTAGAAGCTCGATTAAAACCACAAATCAACAACATTGATTTACCCGATGGCTATACATTGGAATGGGGTGGCGAGTCTGGTGACTCAGCGAAGTCGTCGGAAGACTTAGCCTCGACAATTCCATTAGGGTTATTAGCGATGGTGTTGGTTGTGGTGGT
>JABSRU010000083.1 GCA_013214965.1 Gammaproteobacteria bacterium | reverse complement strand
AAGTTGATAACAAAAAAACAATACTAACTCGAGTTGACACGCCGCCACAGAAACGATCATCTCAACCTTTCGATAGCCGAGCGCCGCAAGCACAACATCAACAAAATTCCCCTGCTCGACTTCATGGCCATGAAAATAGTTCACATGGTCTTGCGCCGCCGCGTCCTCCTGGCGAACCAACGAAGCCAAGTAGAGAGCCGCAATCAGGGCATTAATAAAAATAATCTTATCTATCTAACTGCAAACAACACAGATGAACATGTTTGCCCATTTAAATCAAACTGAGTCAAATATAATGAAATTCACAACCAAGAAGTCCCTATTGGCGAGTGCAGTATTGCTATCGCTCAATATCGGTTCGCTACAAGCGGCAGAAATGTGCGGCGAAAAAACCTTAGCACGTCAAGGTGAGGTACCAGCTAACCAAACCCATTGCATTACCGATTACGGTCACTACTTTTATGTCAATGTTCCCTATGATAATAGTGAAGTGACGATCACAACCTCTGGCGGTACTTTTATTGGTAATTCAGACGCCAATATTTATTTATACAGTGGTGATTATTGGGGCGAAGGTGATCTAGAGGCGTCAGAGACTGCAGGAACCAACAATGAGAGCATGACTTTTACTTCTCGTGCGGGCAAGCGTTACTTTAGAATTTCAGGCAACATTAAAGAAACGAGCCTAACGGTGACGGTAACTGGTGGGGATGTGCCGCCGCCAATGGGCGATTATGTTGTTTTCGATACCAACATTGCGGTTGATGTCGCTACGGCGTCTATTTCTTCTAAAACACAGTATGGTCCAATCATTGCGACAATATTAGCAGCAAGTTATAACGATTTCGCTGATATCGCTGGTGCGACAGATGACCCGATTAACGAGGTAGCCCAAGCCATTCACTTTTTAGCTAACGAAGATGATTTTACCGATCCAGATCTCAATCAATTATTATATTTTTTAGCGTCTTATAAATATTATTCAGCGACCATGACCGAGGTTGAAGCATCACAATTAAGCACCGCTTTGTTAGCGGTTACTCAAATGACCGACTTTATTAGCCCTGCTGCTAGTGTGATTCAAGAAGGCTATGCTTATGCGCTAACCAATTTAGAGCGCTATACAGGATCTGTTTACTTTAAAGATCATTTGCCACATTTACTGGCAATTATTCAATATTATTCAATACAAACTAACCCCTTCGCTATCAACAATGCTGGTAATGTCACCATGGCTACAATGGGTGCGATTGGCTCGGCAGCTTATTATGGCGATGCGCCTGTAACAGCGGCTTTTAGTGAATCAATGCTTGATGTGTTATCGGTAATGCGTTCATTTGTTTTTCTGGGTGAAACATCGCTTGATATGCGCTGGAGCCAAGAATCCGATCAAAAGTGGATTATGCCTCATTCATTTATAGCAATGGGTAAAATTTCTTCTATCGCGACCGATGAAGCGAAAGCACGCTTCGATAGCACGATAAAAGAAGCGCATGACAAAGTGACTGCTGACATTTCGTTAGAAACAGCCGGTACTATTATCTCTAAAAATTATTTAGAAAATGCAGGGCGCAGCTGCCAAGAAAGTGATCCTTTATTTGGCTATTGTGTGGTGCCACCTAAAGAAGAAGACATTCTAACGGTTAGTTACGCTTGTAGTGACAACATTACTATTCGTGCTCAAAACTCAATTAGCCAAGCAACGCTGGCTCAATCGTGTAGCGACATGGCGGCACAAGAAGTCAAATTCCATCAATTTTTTAGTACTGATGGTGTTCCAGTCGCTGGCGACAAAAACAAGCATATTGAAGTAATTGCTTTTGCTAGCCCTGCCGATTATGAAAAATATGCCGGAGAGTTCTTTGGCATAAGCACCGATAATGGCGGGATGTATTTAGAAGGCACACCTGAAATTGAGGGTAATCAAGCACGCTTTATCGCGATGCAATGTCCTGATGATTGGGTCGGTGGTTCTTGTCAATATATCGACCAAATTTATAACTTAAAACATGAATTCACTCATTATCTAGATGGTCGTTATGTTAAGGCAGGATCCTATGGCTCGTTTGACTATAACGTTGCTTGGTCAGAAGGCATGGCTGAATACATGGCGATGGGCGCTGATCATCCTCGCACCTTAAATACTTTGCAAGGTGAAACGATTCCACCGTTGTATAATGCATTATTCATGAGTTATGAATATGATAATTTATACCCGTGGGCCTATTTTGCCATGAGATATTTATCAGAGCAGCACCCCACAGAAATAGAAGCATTAACCGCTGCGCTACAAGCCGGTGATAATGAAGCGTATGTCACAGCACTTAAAGAAGCGGCGGTACGTACCTCTGCTGATTTTGCAGCTTATATGTTGGAAAACTCTGAAACAGTTGCTCCGGTTGCTGCTGACATCCCAGCATTACACACCATCGGCAGTTGTGATTTAGTGCAGCAATATGTTCGCCATGTTGACGCCGAGAAAACAAGCTTCACCTTTACCAATACCACAGATACACCCGTGTCATTGTTTTGGATTGACAATAATAAAGGCACCACTAACTTTGGTAAGAATTACAAAACTCTAAACCAAGGTGACACTTACACCTCGACCACTTGGAGAACTGGTGACCGAATGATGTTAAGTGACAGCAACATGAATTGTTTAGGTGTTGCGGTTATGGCTGAAAACACCAACAGTTTTACTATCGACGCTGATTTAGTCAAAGATGTTGTGCCTGAGACTATCCCTGCAATTAACGAATTGGGCAGCTGTCTATTAGCTAAGCCGCACTTAATCGGTAGCGAATCGCATCAGTTTAGCATCAGTAATACCTCTGATTATCCGGTGCGTTTATTCCGCATTGATAACACCACGGGTAAAATCATCACCACCGCAGGTTCAGATGATTTTGTTCACGGCTATGGCGTGCTAGAGCCAGGAGCGACTTACAGCAATGACGTTTGGTATGGCGACCGTCGTTTAATGGTAACCGATGCGAACTTAAACTGTTTAAGTGTTGGCGTGTTAAATAACTCAAGTGCTAACTTTACTGTTGACCAAGCGATGGTTAGCGAAGCAGCAGAGCCAGAAGTTATCCCTGAACCGAATACTATCGGGAGCTGTAGTTTGCAACATCAGCATTTGACGGGTCCATTTGAATCTGACTTCTCCTTTGTAAATAACAGTGATCACACCGTGCGTATTCACCGTGTCGATAACGAAACTGGCGAATTAAGTGAAAGCTTTGGCTTTAAAACTCTGGCTACTGGTGATACTTACGACAGTGCCACAACATGGAAGTGGTTCGGTCACCGCCGCGCAGCCATTACTACCGAAGATAACCAATGTGTTGGTGTCGCAGTAATGAGTGAGCCCACTAATAATGATTATCAAATCACTAATGATTTATTCATTCCAACGGGCCCATTAGACAGTGATGGCGATGGCTTTGCTGATAGCATTGACGCTTTCCCTTTCGATCCAACTGAATGGTTCGATACGGATTTAGATGGCATTGGTGATAATGGCGATCACTTCCCTAACGTACCGACGCAATGGTTAGATTTTGATAACGATGGCGATATTGATCGTCGTGATATTCGCAGCTTTATGATGGCGCTACGTCGTGGTGATGAGTTACATCCATCATTAGATTTGAATCACGATAGTCAAATCAACAGCCGTGATTCCCGTGTCATGCGTCAGCTATGTTCTTACCAACGTTGTAGTGATGTTACGCCACCATTGACCCCGCCAACCGTTACTATCACTGCACCAGAAGTAGTAAAAATTGCAGAAATAGTTCAATTTAGCGCGACTGTTACTACAAACCCGTTAGACAACTATGGACATATTATCAGTTATCAATGGGATTTTAGTGACGGTACAACTAGCAATGAAGTAAACCCGACTCACCAGTTTAGCGAGTATGGGTTCTACCGCGTAACACTAACCGTTACCGACAATCACAATCAATCATCAAGCACGACTGTCGATATGATGGTGAGTTATCCTGATCCATTAGGTTAATCAGCACTACCTAACCCCACGACAACTGTTGTCGTGGGGTTACCTAACTAATTTATAAACAATAAGAGAATGTACCATGAAAAAAATAATGATGATGTTAACGTTACTGATTGCTTTTAATACCAATGCCAGCTTAATTTCAGTTGATGTTTCAGACACGAATATCAGTGTTGGTGACACCCTATCCGTTACTATCAATGCGGTTGATTTTGAAGCCACCGATGGATTTTTCTTTAACTTTAACTACCTTGCTTCTATTTTCGACTTCGATAAAAATTCAATACTCAGCGATATTGCTGTTGTTGAAACAGGATCAGGAAATGATGGTATTAGTGCTGATGAAAGTTTAGCCGGTGAAATTAATTTCGATTCTCTCACTGGTTCTGATGTCGTGGGTAATTTTTTAATTGCCTCTTTTGATCTAACGGCTATTGCTCAAGGTCTGAATATCTTTGATCTAAATAACTTCTTCAGCTACGCCGCGACTAGTGATTACAACGTCACTTACGTGTCAGGCAATGAAGTGACGGTTAACACCGCAGCTGCCATCCCTGAGCCCGCTTCAATATTATTATTCCTAGCAGGCTTAATGTTGGTTGCTGGTCGTCGTAAGTTGTTTTAATAACGGCATACATAAAAATGCTCATCAATATCATGATGAGCATTATGCTAATAACTAAATCATTATTTAGCTGTTAGTTACTTGGACAATTTTTTCCTATTTGAAGACATTCAATGTCTTTCGCGGCTTCAGATTCTTTGTTGGAAGCAACACTCGATAACGACACAATAGACGAAGCTAACGTACCTGCTCGATAATAATCATTAAGCTTCCCAATGGCCCGCTCTAATGGGTAATCTATATAATTTTTTTCTCCCAATCCTGTCAGTAAAAATAATAGTTCTTTTTTACGATCTGCACGCATCTGAATAATTAGCACTCCAATCGTATTTTCAAAATAAAATTCTTTTTCTGCTGATGATTGAATTGATCCAGTAAATAATGCAGCTCCAGACAGTAATTTAACCGTTGATGCAGGGGTAAATAGCGTGGCAGCGGTTTCAAAAGTTGTTCGAATTGTCTCAGTTACGAAATTGTCTATTGCTTTACCGGCCAATAAATTGCCTTCATAATTAAGGTAATTATGATCAATAATTAATAGCAATTCATTAGCTATACTATTTCTAGCTCTAACACATTTGGTATTATCTGAACTCATTGACTGACATTTTTGCATGGTATCCAACCATGAATTAGCTTTAATATCTCCTATATTTTTACAATCGGCAGGACTGTGTGCTTCATCTCTGACATCTTGTTCACTACAAACTGCATCGACATATTTTTTAGACATACTAGTTAACGAGCTATCATTAATCACTTGAGTAGGGATCGAGACAACTCCTCGGCCAGCACAACCTGTAAAAAGAAAAACACTGATAACAATTAATAAAGTTTTCATCATAACCTCTTCTTATATTTAGTTAGCTTATATTGATAAGTGTCATTTATAATCAGTTTCTCTCACCACTTTTAATTATTTTTTACAGGCCCATATTCCAACAATGAACCACCAACGATCTCAAACCGCCAAACACATTGCGAAGTTCATTCAAATAAACCACGCTGGTGAATTAGGGGCGCTGAATATTTATCGAGGTCAGTTGTTCGTAGCGAAGTTTTTCTATCCTAATGCGGTGGCATCCTTAAAAAAAATAGCCAACCAAGAGCAGAATCATTATCAAATTTTTGGGTTATGGTTACAGCAACACACGATTCGTCATTGTGATGGGATATTTATTTGGGCTTGGGGTGGTTTTTTATTGGGAGTGATCACTGCATTGTTTGGCCAAAAAGCGATGTGGACCAGCACCAATGCCATTGAAAGCACAGTATTAAACCATTTTGAGCAGCAACTCAATTATTTACAGCAGCATGACACCGCTACTTTTAAAATGGTGCAAAGGATTAAAGATGATGAACAGCAACATCAACAATGTGGCGCGATACATGGCTCGGACTCAATGCGTTACATCCCACTAAGCAACCTAGCTAAAGGGGCAACTAAATTTGCTATTTGGCTCTCAATCAAGCTAGCTCATTAATGAATCCATTCTTCACTAAACTGGGCATGTTTGACGTTACTCATTAACAACAAAAACTGACTCGCCGTCAGGTGAATTAATGTTTGATGGTCGCCCGCCTCGAGATAAATATCTGATAGTTGGATTAACCTATCATCATAAATTGCATTAATATTATATGCTTGGTTAAAAGCGGGAATCGCGCCTTGCTCACAATCACTAAACAGCTGATTCAACTCTCTTTCTTCAACTAAATGCAGTGTCGAACTCATGACCAATTGTAATTTATGGAGTGATATTTGACGATTAGCAGGTAAAATAGCCATTAGGTGTTTACTATCATGGTCGGCTAAAATAACCGCTTTAGCAATGTGCTCCGCTGCTATTCTCGCGGCAATGGCCGAACCTTGTGCACTAATAGAATAGGCGTGCTTGATGATGTCATATTGAATTTGTTGCTGTTGGAGAAAATCAGCAACTCGGGCTGTCATGCTCATGATGCTTCCCTCGAATGATAAGCTCTCGATAGAGTATATTCTTCTCACAAAAATATACCAATGGCATTAATTGCTACCATAGTCATTGTACAAACGATCAAGACTTTGATCATTAAACCAGCTAACATAACAAAGTCATTAGCTTTGGATATATCTCATAAATCGAATGATAATAGGTGGTAAATCATGATAAAGCCGCAACTTACTCATATCGCACTCCATGTCGAAAAGATTGATGCCTGCGTCAGTTTTTATCAGAAATATTGTCAAATGAAGATTATTCGACGCCGAAATAAATCTCCTCATCTGGTTGTTTGGTTAGCAGAGTTAGGACGAGAACAGGAATTTATATTAGTATTATTGCAAGGTGGACAGCCCCAAGTGACCATGGAAAACGACTTTGGCCATCTAGGGTTTGCCGTCGCTAGTAAACAACAAGTTGATGATATTGCTCTCGCCGCCAAAATAGATAAAATCTTAATTTGGCCTCCACGTCAGGAAAATTATCCAGTCGGTTATTATTGTGGCTTAGTCGATCCAAACGGTAATTATGTGGAGTTTAGTTACGGCCAGCCCTTAGGTCCTGGTGCCACTGAGTGATGATTTAATTAATGGTGAAGCTTAATAACACATAGCCTTCTTTACCATCACGTGCTGCTCGATTGGATAGCGCGGCTCAATCCGAATAATAGGAGTAGCTTCGCCCTCTTGCATCATTCTAATATTAGGACGACTAATCGATGACAGCTGATTGTCAAACGTCGGGGCTGGTAAATCAAATGTAATTCTGCTCCATCAGCATCGTTAGCTAAACCCCATTAATCTTACTAACAATAACAAGCATTCTCAAGCGCTTTTACGTACATTTATCAACCAATGATTACTAAGGTAAATTATTATTTTTTGCCACCACAAACGATAGCCAAATCACAAACAAAAACCATTAGCATTTTTGTTATAACTTGCTTATTTATAAAGGATATATCAAATTAACTGTTATGAATTTTTAATCTTTGTAATGTTCATGTTTTACTTTATGATGCATAAATGTAACGGCTAGCAAAAGGTATATCTAATGAAAACAAAAGCCACTATTTTAAGCACTTTAAATCAAATTTTGACCATTGAACTCACCTCAATCAATCAGTATTTTCTCCATGCCCGCATTTATAAGAATTGGGGCTTAGAACAGCTCAACAAAAAAGATTATAAAAAATCAATTAAAGATATGAAGCAGGCAGATAAGTTAATTGAACGCATTCTGTTCCTCGAAGGGCTCCCTAATTTACAGCAACTGGGTCGCCTGCGTATTGGTGAGCACACTGCTGAAATGCTGCAATGCAATCTTGATTTTGAATTAGACCAAATCAAAGCATTACGCACAGCCATCGAATTTTGTGAGCAAGAAGCTGACTATGTCAGCCGCGAGTTGCTAGTCGAAATTCTTGACGACGAAGAGGAATACCTCGACTGGATCGAATCACAACAATTCTTAATAGATAATACAGGCATCGAAAACTATCAACAGTCGATGATGGAGGAATAACATGAACGGTAATCAACTGGTTATAGATAACCTAAACAAACAGTTAACTCTTGAGTTAACGTCAATGGATCAATACTTAGCCCATGCAAAAAT
>JABSRU010000082.1 GCA_013214965.1 Gammaproteobacteria bacterium | reverse complement strand
TGGCTGATGGTTGTGTCTATCATGATTATATTCGGCAAAGGTAACTATAAACCACGATCAATATGATCTGTCAAATGCTCCCAACATAATGCCTAATAACATTCAATATATTGGTTAGTTTTGACCCGTTTACCCTGCCCCTTAGCCCAACTTGATCGCAACGGTACAACTGACGTAATAACATACCTTTACACCGATCATTTAGGTACACCCAGACAAGCTACAGGCCAAATTATTCATCATAAAATTTTGCAATATTTACGCTAGATCACGAAATTAGCGTCGAACGATTTTGACAGTTTACCGAATTTAAATCATAGGATTTACCAAGCTAACGTTATAAAGAATGGTATTATATCAATCTGCACCATGCTATACCTTTCGATTGAATTAACTGTTTTTACGATAAACATGGCAACGTGTTATAACATTCATGGCGATCATTTTTGTTCTGCTCTGTAGAGCCTTATTAAATTTAGCTTGAATGATCTCCATCCGCTTATTATCCGGGGCTTTCGTTGTTTTAAACCCCGAAAATTGAATGAATACTATTATTTTTTGAGTAATATATTTAACATTCGACGCAACGGTTCAGCCGCTCCCCATAGGAGTTGATCACCAACCGTAAAGGCGCTGATATATTCAGGACCCATGCTTAATTTACGTAATCGGCCTACAGGTACACTTAATGTCCCTGTGACTTTAGCCGGGGTTAACTCGTTAGCGCTTGATGTTTGATCATTGGGAATAACTTTAACCCATTGGTTATGTTTGGCTAAAATTTCTTCTATCTCAGATATCGGTAAGTCTTTTTTCAATTTAATGGTAATAGCTTGACTATGACAGCGCATAGAACCAATACGAACACATAGGCCATCAATCGGGATTTCGTTAGCCTGACTACCTAATATTTTATTGGCTTCAGCTTGCGCTTTCCATTCTTCACGGGTTTGCCCTGAGGTCATTGGTGAATCAATCCAAGGAATTAAGCTACCAGCTAATGGCACGCCAAATTGATCGGTTGGTAATTCACCACTGCGCATAAACTCTGACACCTTACGGTCTATGTCTAAAATGGCTGAGGCAGGGGACGCGAGTTCTTCACTCACCACGTCTTTTATCGCGCCCATTTGATTGAGCAATTCACGCATATGACGCGCGCCGCCACCAGAAGCAGCTTGGTAGGTCATTGGACTCGCCCATTCCACTAAATCTTCTGCAAATAAGCCACCTAATGCCATCAGCATTAATGATACGGTGCAGTTACCGCCGACATAGGTTTTAATGCCATCGTTAATCCCTTGATTAATGACATCGTTGTTCACTGGGTCGAGCACGATAATACTATCGTCACTCATTCGGAGTGATGACGCCGCATCAATCCAATAGCCTTGCCAACCACTGTCGCGTAATTTTTGATAGACCGCGCTGGTATAATCGCCACCTTGACAACTAATGATAATGTCTTGTTGCGCCAATGCACTAATGTCATGGGCATCTTGTAAATTGCTAACGGGTTTGCCAATGTCAGGACCGGGTTGACCTGCTTGCGAGGTACTAAAGAATACCGGTTCGATTTTCTCAAAATCATTTTCTTGCTGCATGCGTTGCATTAACACTGAGCCAACCATGCCGCGCCAACCTACTAATCCTACTTTTTTCATTGAATTTCTCTATCTCGACTAATTTGATGCTTTGATTTGAGATTACCCGATTTAAGGTGAAATCGTTAGTGCTTTTTATTGTTCCTTAGACTAAAGCATATGCTGATATAACTCATAAGTGTTTTTTCAGATAATAATTACTGTGCCCAACAGGAAAATCATCGAGGGTCGCGTAGTGCTCAAAGCCCATTTTTTGGTAAAAATCTAATGCTTGGAAACTCGCGGTTTCAAGTTTTAGCTGAGTAATCCCCTCATTTTGAACATATTGTTCGATCGAGTTGATTAATTGTGTCGCTAATTGGTTGCCTCGGTAACTTTCATCAATCCACAGTAATTCAATACAGCACCAACCCCAAGTAAGTTCCGCATAAACTCCACCAATTAAGGTGCCTTGTAAGTCGCGAATAAAACAGCCAATGGGCTGCCTTATATTAACGCCGGCCTGTTGCTGATTAAAGGCACGTAATTTTTGGGTTAATTCATCTATATCAGCGTGTTCGGCTGGTAATACCGGTTCAAAGATAATGTTATCAACATTAATTATCATATTTTTCTCCAATAACTCTTAAGTTTTGCATTTACTGCTATAATACACTGCCATTTTTATAGAGTTATACCATGAGTCGCAATCAGGTTGTATTAGTTGATACTAACGATAATGTTGTCGGGGTTGCTGATAAACTACAAGCCCATCAAAAAGGTCAACTTCATCGTGCCTTTTCAATCTTCGTTGCTCGCAGACAACAAGGTAAAGTAGAAATACTATTACAACAACGCGCCTGGTCAAAATATCATTGCGGCGGACTATGGAGTAACACCTGTTGTTCTCACCCGCAACCCCAAGAGGATTTAACATCATCGGCGTTAAGGCGGTTGCAAGAAGAACTTGGTTTTAGTCTTGATTCCATTGAATGGGTAGGAAGTCATTGTTATAAAGCGATGTTAGGCAATGGGTTAATTGAACATGAATTTGATCACTTGTTTATTGGTTGGGACCAAGAGCAGACAATAAACTTTAATCGCGATGAAGTGAATGCGATTAAATGGCTAAGTATTGATGAAATTAATCATCAAATTACTAATAATCCACAACAATTCACTCCTTGGTTTGCAGATACTTTTTCTAAAGTACAGCACTTGCTCAATCGTCCTTAAAAACATCTATTTTTTGTTACAAATTAATTGGTAATCTATTTATTAGCGATTAGGCATGTAGTAGGTTATAGATTAGAATGTCTTGTCTTTTTTTCTCTGAATTTTAAGGTTTCTTCATGAAATTTCAATTAAGCATGCTGTCATTAGTGCTAAGCATTAGTTTGTTGCTTATCGGCTGTGACGAAAAAACCAACCAAGCACCCAATGCGCGCCCTGCTCAACAAGTTGATGTATTGCGTTTAACCACTAGCACGGTGAATTTTAAACAAGCATTGCCAGGTCGAGCGGTTGCATCTGGCGTCGCTCAGGTCCGTCCTCAAGTTTCTGGTATTGTGTTGAAACGTCATTTTGAAGAAGGTGCATTGGTGAAAGCGGGAGAAGCCCTTTATCAAATTGATGATGCTATTTCGCAAGCGTCCCTTTTTTCAGCCAAAGCTAAGATATTACAAACTAACACCAATTTGAAAAATGCTAAGGCGCAACTAACGCGTTATCAAGCATTAATTAAAGATAAAGCCGTTAGTCAGCAGCAACTTGATCAATCAATAGCTAATTATGATGCTTATAACGCTCAATTGGCGATGGATAAAGCGGCGCTCAACCGAGTGGAAGTTGATATCAGTTACAGTCAAGTATTAGCGCCTATTTCGGGACGTATTAGTAAGTCTAATGTCACCGAAGGAGCATTAGTGACGGCATTACAGGCGCAGGCTATGGCGACGATTACCCAATTAGACCCGATTTATTTTGATGTGGTACAGGCAAATTCGCAATTAAGAGATATTATTGAGCGAAAAAATAGCGGTGAGTTAACATCAGTGACTCAGACCGCCCAATTGAATTTTGATGGTAGCCATCATTATCAACATAGTGGTTTATTAAAATTTAATGAAGTACAAGCTAATCCAAGTACTGATACGGTCACGATGAGAGTTGAATTCCCTAATCCTGAGTATTTATTATTACCGGGAATGTACGGTCAAGTTGAATTAGTACAGGCGACACGTGCTAATTCCATTTTAGTACCACAAAAAGCGGTGCAGTTTAATCATCAAGGTCAAGCTAGCGTCTTTATGCTAGGGAAGGATAACGTCGTGGAAGGGCGGATTATTAAAGTTGGACGTTCGTTTGGGGCTAATTGGTTAGTGCTTGATGGCATCAGTGCTGGTGAGCAATTAATTACCGCAGGCTTACAAAAAATAGCACCGGGAATGACCGTTGCTCCAGTCACTAAAAAGGCGGGATAACTGATGGTTAAACGCTTTATAGATCGACCTATTTTAGCTTGGGTCATCGCGATCATGATTATGCTGGTAGGGGTGTTATCCATTTTACGCCTGCCGATTGCGCAGTATCCTAATGTTGCGCCCCCAACCGTGGCGGTGACGGCTAATTACTCTGGTGCATCGGCGCAAGTGGTTCAAGACACTGTAGTACAAGTGATTGAGCAGAGTTTAAGTGGTATTGATAATGTTAAATACATCAGCGCCACGAGTGATTCAACCGGTAATGCAACAATAACGATTACTTTCAATGCCGGTACAGATCCGGACATTGCGCAGGTTCAAGTACAGAATAAATTACAAACTGCGATGCCATTGTTGCCACAAAAAGTGCAACAAAATGGCGTGCGAGTCACTAAATCAAGTTCTGGTTTTTTGATGGTATTAGGCTTTTATTCGTCTAATGGCCAAATGGATCGTAACGATATTTCCGATTATGTTGCGGCAAATATTCAGGATCAATTGAGTCGAATTAATGGCATTGGTAAAGTTGATTTTTTTGGATCGCAATATGCAATGCGAGTATGGCTTAATCCTGAGAAACTGACCCAATATAAATTAGGCGTCGCGGACGTTGTTAATGCCATTCGCAGCCAAAACTCACAAATTGCGGCCGGTGAACTCGGTGGCGCGCCAGCGGTTGCCGGTCAACAAATCAATGCCAGTATTATTGTGCAAACGGGCTTAGAAACGCCACAAGAATTTGGCAACATATTGTTGCGAGTGGCGAGTGATGGTTCAACTATTCGACTAAAAGATGTTGCTCGGGTTGAAGTGGGTGGTGATAACTATCAAATTGTCTCTGAATATAATGATAAACCTGCGGCCGGGATTGGGATTAACTTGGCTTCAGGTGCTAATGCGCTAGATACCGCCGCGGCTATTCGTGAAAAAATAACCGAACTGCAACAGCATTTCCCCGCGGGATTAGAAGTGGTTTATCCCTACGACGTCACGCCATTCGTTAAATTGTCGATTAAATCGGTGATTACAACGTTGTTAGAAGCCATTGTGTTGGTGTTTTTTGTAATGTATTTATTCTTACAAAATTTCCGCGCGACGTTAATTCCCACTATTGCTGTGCCCGTTGTGCTATTGGGTACCTTTGCTATTTTATCGATGTTTGGTTATTCCATTAACACCTTAACGATGTTTGCGATGGTGTTGGCCATTGGTTTGCTGGTGGATGATGCGATTGTAGTGGTCGAAAACGTTGAACGGGTGATGCATGAAGATGGGTTATCACCGCGTGAAGCCACTAAAAAATCGATGGATCAAATTACCAGTGCCTTAATCGGTATTGCGATGGTGCTGTCTGCTGTGTTTATTCCAATGGCATTCTTTGGGGGTTCTACTGGGGTTATTTATCGTCAGTTTTCGATCACAATAGTCTCGGCGATGGTGTTATCGGTTATCGTCGCATTAACCCTGACTCCAGCGTTATGTGCCACCTTATTAAAGCCAGTCGATCACCAGAAAAAGCCAACGCGTGGTTTCTTTGCTTGGTTTAATCGCTCTTTCGATAAGTTAAGCAATAAATATCAATCTGGTTTAGGACATATATTGGCCCGTACCGGTCGCTATATGTTGATTTATGGTCTGTTGATTATTGGTCTTGGCTTTTTGTTTACTAAATTGCCAACGTCGTTTTTACCTGACGAAGACATGGGCACGATGTTTACTCAAATGGTGTTGCCACAAGGGGCAAGTCAAGAACGCTCAGTGGCGATAATGGAAAAAATTGAAGACTACTTGCTGATTGATGAAGCTGAAAATGTTGAGTCGGTTTTCTCAGTGATTGGCTTTAGTTTTAGTGGCAATGGTCAAAACAACGGTATTGCATTTGTGCGGCTTAAAGATTGGGACGTTAGAACCCGAGACGACCAACATATTACTGCGGTGGCTGGGCGCGCAATGGGCGTGTTTATGCAAATAAAAGAAGCGTTCGTGTTTGCTTTTGTGCCGCCTGCAATTTTAGAGCTTGGAACGGCGTCGGGATTTGACTTTCAATTACTTGATCTCTCGGGGCAAGGCCATGATGCATTGATGCAAGCACGTAATCAATTATTGGGTATGGCTGCCCAAGATCCAAGATTGATGGGTGTTCGACCTAATGGGTTAAGTGATAGTGCCCAATTTAAAATCGACATTGACCAACAAAAAGCGATGGCCCTAGGCGTATCGCTAGATGACATTAATCGAGTGTTTGCTACGGCCTGGGCACCAACCTATGTTAACGACTTTATTGATCGTGGACGGGTTAAACGAGTTTATGTTCAAGCTGATGCTAAATATCGGATGATGCCCAAAGATCTTGATTATTGGACCATTAAGAATAATCAAGGTGAAATGGTGCCATTTTCGGCCTTTAGTTCGGTACGTTGGGTTTATGGCTCACCAAAATTAGAGCGTTATAACGGGTCACCATCGATGCAAATATTTGGCCAAGCAGCCCCCGGTTTAAGTTCTGGTGATGCGATGCAGGCGATGAGTGAATTGGCAGGGAAACTGCCACCAGGTTTTGGTTTTCAATGGTCTGGAATGTCACTGCAAGAGCAACAATCAGGCGATCAAGCACCGATGCTATATGCCTTGTCGATGCTGGTGGTTTTCCTCTGTTTAGCGGCTTTATATGAAAGCTGGAGTGTCCCGTTTGCGGTGATGATGGTGGTGCCATTAGGCATTTTAGGCGCGGTGGTGTTTGCCTTAGCACGTGAGCTATCTAATGATGTCTATTTTCAAGTTGGCTTATTAACCACCATTGGCTTGGCCTCCAAAAATGCGATACTGATTGTTGAGTTTGCGCGCACGCTCTATTTACAAGGGCAGGATTTAGTCAGCGCGACGATTGAAGCAGCTCGGTTACGTTTACGGCCAATTATCATGACATCAATGGCCTTTATGCTAGGGGTTACGCCACTAGTCTTAAGCACTGGTGCCGGTTCTGGTAGTCAAAATGCCATTGGTACAGGGGTGTTCGGCGGGATGCTGTCAGCAACGATTCTTGCGGTTATCTTTGTACCGTTGTTTTTTGTGGTGGTGTTTCGAATCGCCGATCGCAATAAACCTAAAGAGTAGAAACGATTACCCTCGGGTATAAAGTATTATTTTCACCCTTTGCTAGATCTGTTAATTTAAATGATAACTTAGCAAAGAGTGTTAATGAATGTTCTGTGTTGCAAGTATTATCAATGTTTCACGCCATAGCTTCATTAGCGACACCTTGGTTCATACTAGAAACGGCCAAACTACGATTAAAGATATTAAGGTTGGCGACTCGGTACTTTCCTATGCGGAGTGGAATGGTCAGGAAAGCCATCAAAGCGTCACCAATATCATCATTAGCGAAAATATAGAAATGAATATAGAAACTGAGCTAGCGAAAGTAGAATTATTATTAACTGGCGAAAAATCTACAACTGAGGAGATATTAAGTTTAAAGCGACGGCTCCCAAAAGAGCTGATCCCAGATTGGTTATGTAGGTTATTAACTAGTTTCCCGCTTGCTGGTTGCTATTTTGAAGTAGATGAAGATGATGATCTCTCTGATATGGGGGTCGAATTGTTGTGGCTTACACCTGAAGGGATATTATCAGAGGTGTTTGATGCATATCCTGGTATATTAGTAATAAAACAAGGCTACTTGCCGATAGGCGCTTGTGCGATAGGTTCAGGGGACTATTATTACTTAAAACTAACAGACGGATGTAACGACCCTGCGCTTGTTCGAATACCGCATGAAAGCGCCGTAATTAGCCCTTATCCTGAAGATGATATTGATTTAGTTTTCGAACACTTAAGTGAATTATTTAAATTTATTTTTGTTGATTGAGATTAATAAACTAGCCATTAGTAGTTGGTCACACACTGAAAATGTCAGGTTGAATATGATAAATAAAATCATGTTAAGTATAAGAAAAAATAATTTGGATATGTTTTATTCGTTAATACCGCATTGTAACATTAATACGATTGATGAATGTGAGTATGGAATATTACACACTGCAATATCTAGAGAATTCGATGACGTAGCTCTCTATTTTATTGAAAATATTGGTGATATTGATAGTGGCGCTAGTTTTTAAATAGTAGATAGGCATGGTAATGAATCCCTATGGACTACCATATAAAAAATTATGTAGGATAAAAAATAATCGACCAAAAGATAAGTGGAAATTGATATTTTTTCAGATTATCTGTTGATGATATACCCGAAAAACAAAGGAGTCATTGAGAATGAAGAATCTATTAATTATGACATTTATGATATTTTGTGTGGTAAAAGGTTGGCAACAATTTGGTCCTAAAGAGCCAGTTGAACCGTTGTTTAAAGAATCCTATGTTGCGGTTTATGGCCGAGATTCCTGTGGCTATACCATGCGTATGGTCAGAAATTTACAGCAGTCTAAGGTTAATTATCGGTATTTTAATATTGATCAATTAAACCATGAAAATGAATTACACCAACGGATGGCGCAGGCTGGTATCTCCACCAGACGTTATAATTTGCCAGTGGTGGATATTAATGGTGATTTAACCGTTAGACCTAAGTTTAAGCAAGTTTCACGGCAGTATAACCAAGGCGTGTATTAACTGGTTAATCGCGATTACTATTAGTCGCAAAGTAAAAAAATGACTTTAGGAGGCGTTGATCTTTAGTTCTTATTTTTCATCAAAATCAACTCGGTTTTCTTGCAATAATTTGTGACAAGTAGGCTTGCTGTTTGTCACAATACCCTTCAAAAAAATGCTTCACGTTAAACTGTGCAAACACTTCTTTTAGTTCGCCTGGTTTCAGTAAAAAATCAGGGTTTTTAGGACGTCCAATGATCGCCTGTTGCTCGGTGAATGTTTGATAAATAATATAGCCACCGGGTTTGATGGTGTCGATAATTGTCGGCATTAGTGGTCGATGTAAATATCGATAAACCATCACGGCATCAAAAGTATTTTTCGGCAGCTGGTAGGGCGG
>JABSRU010000081.1 GCA_013214965.1 Gammaproteobacteria bacterium | reverse complement strand
TTTAATGATTCGTCCCCTGACAACCTTAGCCCAATGGAACATGTGGCAGTACGCTACGCGGGTAAAAATAATCGAGGCCTATCTTATGAATACAGCACGCAATCGTTAAGTGATGCTGAAATCAGTTACAGTGGTGGAGCGGGTCTGCGGGTTTATCGCAGCACGGTTAGTCTTAATCATGTGTCAGTGTTTGCTAACCGTCAACAAGGGTTATACATTGATGCTTACGCTAATGTGACCGCCACGAACAGCCAAATTTATGGTAATGGTGGGCACGGTATTCATGCTTTCAGCCAGGGTTCAATCACCCTCAATGGTGGTGAAATATTTGCAAACGGCGGTCATGGCGCTTATGAAGACGGCTCAGCGACCGTGGTGGTTGATGATATCTGGTGGGGAGCACCGGATGGCCCCGGTGGTGACGGCACGGGCAGCGGTGACGAAGTTAATGCGGGCGTCACGGTAAGTAATAGTCGTACCGACGGAACGGAGTTTAGTTATTTTAATGCTGGCGGTAATAGCTCAAGTAGCTATGGCATAGTACTACCTAATGTATCAGGTACAGTATCTCAAAAATGGGGAGACGACGCTGCATCGACGGTTCATTACGAACAAGAAACTCAGGCAGTTAACGTGGAATATACTGGATTGGATAGCAATGCCAATTACCAATTATTGGCGACATTCTATAACCAAGATGAAGCAAATGTTGAACAAGGTGTTGTTGACCAAAACAATAACGAAATTTTAAGAAGTGCAGCCATACCACAATCGAATATTATTGTGAGATCCGGAGCTATTTCGGCGAGCCTGATTGATGATGGTTTTCTTAAATTTGATATTATTAGAAACAATGGTGTTCGCACTCATGTCTCTGAGTTATTGTTAATTAAAAATAGTAATGCCAATAACAAAACATTCGCTATTACGCTGGAACAACCAACTTCTGGTTTTAATGTTGGCCGATCAGGCACACTAATATCAGGGACTTTATCGAGTGAGCATACCAATGAACCCGTTGAGATAGGTATTGCTAATGCCGGAAGTTTTGTTTGGCAACCCGTGACTAATTATGGCGATGGTTCATGGAAATATTGGTGGGCACCTAAAACTTCAGCCAGTTATCAACTTAAGGCACGATTACTAAAACCTCAAGGTCAATACCTCTATTCTAACGTGGTAAATGTGCAGGCTAATTTAAGTGCCCCAGCTAAGCCTGAAAACTTATTGGCTAGTAGCTCAGAAAGTACTATTCGATTAGGTTGGAACTTGTCCAAACAACTTGTTGAAACACTGGAAGAATATCAGATTTTTCGTAAAGGCAATGATCAGTTTCAGCGTATCGCTAACGTCACAGCCAGTGTCAATACTTACCTTGACACTGAGGTTGAGCTAGACAAAGCCTACAATTATTATATTCGCCTAATCGATAAAGCTGGTAACTATTCTGATAGTGATGTTATAGGTCCAATTAGTGTTCTATCAGAAACTGACATTACAGCCCCTGGTAATGTCACTTCACTCACTGCTCAATATAGTCTCGATGATAAAGCGGTTGTAACTGCTTTACTCAATTGGAATTCACCGGCAGAGGCTAGTGCAGACATCAATGAATATAGAGTGTATATATCAATAAATTTAGGAACCAATTACGATACCGACTTCACAAGAATTATCGCGAATAAAACTGAACATTTAATAACCGAACTGAGTGCATCTAATAGTTACACCTTTAAAGTGACAACCTTAGATCTAGCTGGTAATGAGAGCGATGGTGTTATCGCTACCATTACTCCACAAATTGGTCAGGTCAAAGCCCTCTCTCTATCTGGAACGATCAACCATGATATGTTGATAAATGGTGGGGTGTGGCATCTCACTGGGGAAGTTATTGTCCCGGAAGGCATTAAGCTAACCATTAATAATGGCGCTATCTTAAAATTTGGCAGTAATGTTGGACTAAGAATTAAAGGCAAGTTAATTGCAATTGGTGCGGAAGCAGCCCCAATTATACTTACGTCGTTAACTGACGATATTGGTGGTGATACCAATGGCGATTTAACAACAACCACTCCGATTGCTGGCTATTGGCGAGGGATTTATACTGATAATGATGGACAGATTTCGCTAGATCAGACGCGAGTAAGCTATGCGGGATCCTCTAACAAGAGCCTGTATTTAAGCTCTGGCAGCTCGCTGATTATTAAAAACTCTAAGATCGTTAATGGTAAAGGCGATGGTGTTAATACCTACTATGCTAATGTCAGTATTAAAGACAGCTTGGTTGAACATCACACTGACCGTGGTATTTATATCTCTCGCACTGCTACAGCGGAGTTATCCAACAATATTATTAGGAATAACCGACAGGGTATATATTCATATTTTACTCATCCCTCAATTACTGGGAATACCATTGTCAATAACAGCAGTTATGGTATTTATTTCTATGATACTGATGCTGGATCTAGGCTGAAAAATAACACCATTATCAATAATGGCCTGCCAATGATGATTCCTGCGGTAATGTTCCCTGATAGCAGCAACGTTTTGTTCCCTAACCAAACTAACAGGTTTCATCTACGAGGTGGCCGATTGCCAGGCGATACTACTTTTGCCGCTTATCATAATCAGGCAGGTGAGCAGTTAGCTGAATATATACTTCATGGTGGCGATCTTGAGCTAAACAACAATCATCGTTTAACAATACAACCAGGTGTTGCAATCAAGGTTGCTGGCGATTATCAGTTTAACTTCGGCGGTATGGTTATTGCCAACGGGACGAGTGCTGAACCGATTATTTTCACATCATATCTTGATGATAATGTTATCGCAGACAGCAATAGTAACGGTAGCGATAACTCACCGCAGCGAGGAGATTGGGGACGAGTGTTATTCAATGGTGGTCCATTTAATAACCTTAGTCAGCTGTCACATATTAAAATTCGTTTTGCAGGTGGCAGATATGGTAACGCCTTATATCTAAATGGCCCTACCGCGAACATTAAGCTGTCAGATATTGAAATATCGAACACGGAAGGCGATGCCGTTCATATTTACAATACCTCACCTGAGATTACCAGTGGTTTGTTCTGGGCCAATAGTGGTCGGGGGATTTATATCACCAATTCATCGGCACCCAAAATTGGATTTACCGGTGTCATGCTTAATGATCTCGGTGGTATTGAAGTTGTTCATAGTGCTTCACCAGTAATAACCAATTCAAGATTTTTTGGAAATAATCAATATGCTATAAAATCTAGTTCATCACAAACACTCGACAGCGAATACAATTGGTGGGGGGATTTCGATGGTACCGGTCCATCTCACCTCGGCAACAATACAGGGACTGGTGAGCAAGTCATTGGCAATATAAACTATGCTAATTATTTACTTGCCAGTGAAATAGACTATTTATATGTGAATTTTGCAGAGGATGGAGTTGTTCATAAAGGCAATATGCCTCAAGTCGTTATATTGCAAGGAACATTAGACAATAACTGGGATCCGGTAAATAAACACCCAAGTAAAACCGCACTGGTCGATGAGACTCTGGCTCATGTTAAATTAACAGGTCTAGATCCGGCTAAAAAATATCGACTCGGTTTAACTTACTTTAATGGTGATCCAAGTAATAACACCTTTCATTTGACCGATGGTATGGATAATCCAATCCACCCATTGATCAATGGTCCAAAACACTTACCGACACTGTATGACTTTGTACTGCCATCGACTTACTATGCCTCAGGCGAAATGGAAATAAAACTCCATCATGACAGTGCGGCTACTGCATTTAGAGTTGGTCTCGCAGAGTTATATCTGTTTGAAGATATCGAAGATTTTTCACCGCCGCGTTTTGACAGTATCGAATTTAACGATCTTGACGGCTCCGGTAACTTAAGTGTGGACGACGAATTACATTTCTTGTTCTCTGAGGAATTAATGCTCAGTGTCGATCAGTCACTAGTCGCAAATCTGTTATTTAATACCGAGACAAATAAAACATTTGGTACTGAAAATAAAATACGCTGGGCAGATGATAAAAAATCTATAATAGTTACCTTCACACCAGACTTTAGTTATGTCGGTGGAGAAACCATTACTGTTAATGGCTTGATTGATCTGGCCGGGAATCCGGTGATTGGCAACCAATCCATTATTTTAAATGACCAAATAGCGCCTTCAATTATTTCAGTGGAATGGTTAGATTTGGATAATTCGAGTCAACTAACATTGGGAGATCAATACCGTTTTAATTTCTCTGAAGTGATGAACGATAGCCATCTTGTTGATGGTACTACAGATGCTAACGCTAACTTAAGACCCCACGGAGGTAACCGATATGGTAATGTCAACACGATTAGTTGGTCTGAGGATCGCCTTAGCGTTATTGTTACGGTCACTGATGGCTATAGTATTCAGGGTGACGAGTTAGTATTTCCTAACTCATTTATTACTGACAAAGCAGGTAACTCCGTGGTAGGTCAAGTGCAACTTCAAGGACGAGATGTAACACCACCGAGGATTAATCAGATTCAGCTTGATGATAGAGATGGCAATGGTGTCGTATCTATTGGTGATGTATATGTCTTTGATTTTAGTGAGTCGATTGCTGCTTCGGGGTTGTCTGACGGTACCAATGAAGCTAATCATAACTTGTCACCAGCAGGGAAAACATACGGTGAAATAAATAGTATTAGCTGTAACGAAGTTTACTCTCGTTGTGAAGTATCAATAACAGAAGGCTTTACAGTAACAGGCCTTGAACTAGTTACTCCTAGTCCTTTATTAACAGACAAATCTGGCAATACATTCGAAAATACAGCTAGCTTGACGTTAGTTGATACCATTGCACCACAACTTAACTCAGTATCGGGTAGCCAAAACAATCCAGTGGACGTAGCCAATAGCTATCAAATTTCACTTAATTTTAATTCAGTGATGGATCAAAACTTGTTGCCATTACTAACATTTAGTTCTGATGGTCAAGCTCCTCAACCGTTACAATCAGGAAATTGGCAGTCAAATAACACCTTTGTTTCATCTGCTATCGTGTTAAACACTTCGATGATTGCACCGATAAAAGTTAGCGTAAGCAGCGCGAAAGATGCTGCTGGTAATATGCTGCTGGCTCAAGTTGACACGTTCACTATTTTGATTAAGCCAGAGCAACCAGTTATTGACTATTACTTGGCTGCACCACAAATTAACTTTGTTACAATTCCATTAGTTGAAATTACCGGAACGAGACCAGACAACACGGCGATATACCTCAATGATCAGTTAGTCGTTGCTGCCGGAATTGGTCCATGGGAGCATACCGTTAATTTGAGAGAAGGAACTTCCTCACAGCGCTTTGTTACCGTAAACGAAAATGGTACGCAGTCTAATACGGTCACATTGAACTTTATGTTGGATTCAACAGCACCCACGGTTACCAAAGTAACTCCAGCTAATGGAACTTATTTCACCATTGCACCAACAGATATCACCATACTATTTAGTGAAATAGGATCGGGTCTTGATCTTAATGCAACCGATGTTTCACTGACAAAACAAGGTATCGCTATTTCGGGTCAGTTGACTCAGCAATTTAATGAATTAAAGTTTAAACCGTTAGTTGAACTTAATGACGGTCATTACCAAGTAGCGATTGAGCTAACCGATAATGCAGGCTTAGTGTCTAGTGTCACTCAAACTGCGTTTACGATAGACAATGTAGCGCCTAAAACACCAGTGCTAGATCCGGTAGACAATATTTCAAATATGATGGTGATCCAAATTTCTGGAACTAAAGAAATTGGCACCGGAATTCGCGTCAATGGTAACAACTTGGTTGCCGCCAACGACGCTCAAATTTGGCAAGCTGAGGTCACGTTAGTGGGTGGTAACAATACATTACTAATCACTGCTTTCGATTATGCAAATAATGAAAGCCCAGCGACATCAACGATAGTATTTTTCGATAATACGCCACCTGGACTTGTACTGTTAGAGTTGCTTGGCGAACCATCAGGTACCGAGCTAAATGTAGATTGGCAAGCTTATGATGAACAAGAAAATGGCGCTGATATCTCTAAATATCAGCTATATTTGGCAAATCAACCATTCACCAACGTCAACAATGCGAATTTAATTGCAGAGTTAAATGATGGTCAAAAGCAATACACCCTCCCGGGATTGATTCGCGGCAATACCTATCATTTGGTTGTTTTAGCGATTGATTTAGCAAATAACGCATTAGTAATGGTTAACTCTCAGGCCATTACAATGGCCGATAGCGAAGCGCCAGATAATGTGACCGGATTAACTGCGGACATTGGTTTTGAGCAAATTAAAGTGACATGGCTTGCACCACCAAACGCACCAGATTTAGGGGGATATAAGCTTTATATTAACGCTCAAGCGCCTATTACGTTGGCAAGTAATGTCACCAGCTACGATATTATTGGTTTAACAAAAGCAACATCATATCTGGTGAAGGTTACTACTATCGATGTTAGTGATAATGAAAGTGAAGGTATAAGTACAACTTTCGTTACCTTGTTAGACAGTCCAATTGGCTTGGTGACTACCCCATTAAATAACAAAGCGAATGTCAGTTGGGCGAGTGCTCAACCACAAGCGTTGGTTTCTGCTTATCGTCTATATGTTGATACTCAACACTTTACTAATGTTTCAGGTAAGCAACCAAGAGCAATTGTTAGTGCTGGGCAATTACAGGGGCAGGTCAATGGATTAATCAATGGCGAAACTTACTTTGTTGGTGTCAGTGTTGTCAATCAATCGGGTGCTGAAACGCAGATAGTCAGCAGCGTAGAGGTAGTGCCAGAGACTGATGATCAAGGGCCTGAAATACAAAGTGTTAACTGGAATAATGTTGCACTAAACTCATCAGATAATTCGATAATGGCAGACGGTAATCTGTCTGTTATTGCCAGTGACGAAAGCGGTGTGGCGGCAGTAGATTATCTGATTGATGGTACTTTACTCGGTCGTTCATCTAATGGGACTACTCAATTTAAAATACCGCTGGCCATCGACAACATCACCGATGGTTTACATACATTAACGGTTAAATTATGGGATACACTGGACAATGAAGTAACAGCTCAATATTCAATCTCTGTCGCGATAGCTGTGCCAGTAGCGCCAACCATCACCGAACCAGCCAGTAACATCACGACTAATCTTGTTCAGTTCTTGGTAGAAGTTGCTGCTAGCGTTGATCAAACAGTTCAGTTGAATGTTAACGGAGTTGCCACTGAGTGGGGAGAGGTTGATCTTACAGGCAAGCGTCAGCAATACATCACACTTACCGAAGGATTGAATAAAATCTCTGCTACCGCCAAAAATAGAGGTGGGATCAGTCCTGTATCAGCTGAAATTAAAGTAACGCTCGATTCAAGTTTACCGATTGCTCCAGCTAATTTTTATGCAAAATCTAAAGAAGCTGGCGTGATCAACCTTAGCTGGTCATCAGTAACATCTGATACACCACTTACTTATAATTTATACCGAAGTGAGCAACCTTTTGCTGACGAAACTGCTGGAACAAAAATTAATAGCCAGCCATTAACAGCAATAGATTATACGGACATGCCAGATCAAAACGGTAAATATTACTATCGCGTGTTGGCTGTTAATAATCTCGGTACACTGGGTAGTATATCTCATCAGGTATCTGCAACTGCCGATAGTGAGTTACCTCATGCTACCTCAATTATTTATGAGCCATTAGGGCAATATGATGCTGCTAATAAAGTCTTTGGTGTAGGTAAAGTAAATATCCGGGTCGTGGTCAATGAGCCGTTGTTAACACGTCCATTTTTGAGCTTGAATCCTGAAGGTGTCGCCCCATTAAATGTTGACTTATACAAAGTGACCGATGTCGAATATCAGGGTGAAATAACGATTCCTGAAAATTATGTATCGGCAACAGCCTACGCGCTATTCTCTGCCAGAGACAAGCTTGGTAATCGTGGTACCTCTGTACTGATTGGTGAAAAAATACAGATTGACACCGTTGGTCCACGGGTAACGAGTTTGGTTATTTCACCAGAGAGTCCGGTGAAAAATGATGCCGCACTACCCGTTACATTGAGTTTCACTGCCCAATTCGCTGAAGAAGTTGACCCGACAACAATGACAGTCACTTATGACATTGATGCAGGTGAACCGATTACCGTTGATAACCTGACCCAAGTGTCGGCAACAAGCTGGCAAGGAGAAATTGTCCTTAGCGCGGAGACTGGGCTGCAAAATGTTGCCTACTTGCGATTGAATTATCAGGCAAAGGATATGCTATCTAATCAAATAATTAGCCAATTACAGACTAAAGCGATCCAAGTGTATCAAGGCGATTTACCTCCGTTGGGTGTTCCAATTGGTTTACAGGCTAGTGCTTATCCACAAGGCGGCGTTAAATTACAATGGTACAAAATTGTAGATGCCGTTGGCTACGCGATATATCGTCGCGCCAAAGAAGCTGATGGCGCACCCGTAACAGAGATGACTTTACTCACTGAAGTCATTGACGTTCTTAGTTTCGTTGATACGCCGCCTACCGATAGTCAGTATATTTATGCTATTGCCAGTATTCGAGGCCACGAGGGGCAAACAGCCTACAGTGCATTGAGTGATGAAGTAGTGATAACGACAGACAGTATCGCACCTCAAGCGCCATTAGATATGACCGCAGAGTTATTACCTGAGGGTGTTGGAGTTAGGTGGACAGTCGCTGAAACTGATAGCACCATGTATTTCAGACTTTATCGGGCGAATAACACCGAAATTACCAGTGTTGCAGGGTTAATTCCTGTGCTTGATAAAATATATAGCTTAGCAGCATTAGACACCGTGCCTGATCCGCAATTGGCTGGTTATGTTGTGACTGCACTAGATAAGGCCGGTAATGAATCTGGACCATCTAATACAATTTACCTTAACATATCATTGCTACCTGTTAACCAGCTAATGCTGACTCAGCGCGATCAGGAGTCACCAGTGATCAAATGGCAGCATTCAGGTGATAATATTGCCGGGTATGATATTTTTCTCGAACAAGGTGAAATTAGTTTAAAAATGACCCCTCAAATACTGACAACAAAAGAGTTTGTAGACTCTGGTTTTAATGTTGATAGTCGTCAGTATCGGATCCAAGCAGTAGACAATAACGGTGTGCCAAGCTTATCTCGAAATATTAAATTACCTTTGGCTAAGATTGAGCCTGCAACAGAGGCACAACTAAAACGAGGTATTATTAATAAATTACTCTTTAATGTTACCAATCTCGACAATGTTGTCTTTAATAATGCGCAACTTGAGGTAACCATTAAAGGACGAGTACATAGCTCTGAGTCATTTAATCTATCTCCAGCTGAGCACAAGCAGATAGCCGTTGTTGTTGGTGGTTATAAAGAGCTAGCGGCGATAGAAGATGTGATAGCGACATTAGTCATTAAACCAACGGTGACCGATAAAATAGAAATTATCCGGACATCTCAAATGACCGTTGCTCAAAGTAGTTATGTACTGCGCGTTGAAACCGATGGTTTTGTTCGAGGCACTGCGGGTAAAGTTAGGTTTATTCTAGAGAACCCGACGGCACTGGACATCGAAATTGAAACTGCACACAACAATGGTAATAGCGACTCCGCTGATATCCAGATTAAATTACTCGATCTTGATGGCAATACTATTACCGTTGCCGGATTCCGCCAAAGTAGCGGTGAGCAGGTTATTGCGACGAAGTCGGGATCGGTGATTGCCAGAATAGCGGCTGGGCAACAGTTTATTTCTGATTGGAGCGAAGTGCTGCTACCAGCAACGACACCGGAAACCGTGGTACTGGAATTTACGGCGAGTCGATTGAGTTATCACAAGGGCCGAGCTGATCAAGTGGTGATCT
>JABSRU010000080.1 GCA_013214965.1 Gammaproteobacteria bacterium | reverse complement strand
GCATAGACCAAATAACCCATCATTATTGCCGTGGCAACCAAGACCAATATTCGAAAGATAGCGCTAATTTTCGTCAGCTTTTTAGTGTTTATATTCATGATCATTTTACACTTAATTAAGATTAAAAAAGTATATCACACAACAAACAAACACTGTTAAACAACTTTTAATTATCGTTTTACAGTAATTACTCAATGATATATGATATTTTAAGTGATGAGGCAAGTATGATTTGCCTTGATTGAAATACACAATGAAGGAAATAAACATGACAGCGAACAAATTTTTTCCCTGCTTGGTGGGCGCGCTGCTTGCGAGCAGTTTACTACTGAGCGGCTGTAGCCAGTTTTCACCACCTAAGACATCTGAACAAACCAGCGCGACGTCGCTTATCCCGATAGCAGCATTTTTTGATCAGCAGGCCATTAGCAACATTAGCTTGTCACCGGACGGTCAATGGATTGCATTCTTTAAGGAATTAGACGGAATACGTAATATATTCTTAGTGGCTCAATATAGTGGAGTCGATCAAGCCGTCGCGATAACGGAAGCTAGCGACCCCATCGCTAGCTTCCGCTGGGCAAAGACCGGTAACAAATTATTTTTCCTTAAGGACGACGGCGGTAATGAAAACACCCAGATTTATCGTTTAACGTTTGACCCACAAAGCCCATCACAAAATACCGTCATTAAAGCGTTGACCGATAATCCTAAGGTGAAATATAAATTACTTGAGCAAGTTAAAGATCATCCAATGCGATTAGTGGTGATGGCAAATCATGATAATGAGCAGCATCTTGACGTTTATCATTTAGATACGTCATCAGGAGAACTGACAAGAGTAGCAAAAAACCAGCAGGGCTTTAGCCAGTTCAAATTCAATGCTAAGGGCCAACCAGTCATCGCGATTAGCAGTAACCCCGACAACAGTAATAGCTTATACATCCAAAATAAAGGTCAATGGCAAGTCGTTTTTAGAACAAAGTTTGGTGAGGATATTGATCTATTGGAGTTTGATGATGTTACTCGTCAAGTATATGTCCGCGCCAATATCGAAGGACGCGATAAACAAGAGTTGCTGCGCCTCGGTCTGGCCACCCATACTTTTTACACCATCCACAAAGATCCTAACAACCAGTCAGACCTAAATAATGTACTGTTTAATGACAATGGCCAACCCATTGCGACTATTTACTATGGTGGTCATCAGCGAACCTATCCTTTAAATAATGACTTTGCAATACACTGGGACCGAATAAATAAACACTTTGGTGATGATGTTGAAATCACCATCGAGTCTATTAATGAGAAAACGAAACAATGGCAAGTACACATAGCCAGCGATGTCACAGTAGAAAGCGCACATCGTTATAATGCAGAGACAGGCGAATTTCATCCGCTATTGGCACAGCCTGCCGCTATTGAACCTCACTTGCTGTCGAAACGACAGTCAATTACCTATCTGGCAAGAGATGGGGTAGAGATTCAAGCCTATTTAACCCTGCCAAAAAATCGAAGTAAAAATTTACCGACCATCATTTTACCCCATGGCGGCCCTTGGGCTCGAGATTATTGGACCTTAAGTTCTAACTATTTTAATCCGATTGCACAACTACTAGCGAATCGTGGTTATGCGGTGCTGCAACCCAATTTTCGCGCATCGCTGGGGTTTGGCAAACATTTTGTAAACTTAGGCAACAAAAATTGGGGCACAGGTGGCATGCAACATGACCTTACCGACGGCGTAAATTATCTCATTGCTCAAGGTATTGCTAATAAAAATAGAGTCGGAATCATGGGCGCTTCATATGGTGGATATGCAGCATTGGCAGGTATCACTTATACGCCAGATCTATATAAAGCAGCAGTATCCTATGTTGGACCCTCGAGTTTGATCACCTTGCTCGAATCATTCCCAGCGCATTTCCGCCCTTATTTAGGTCAGTTTTATAGTGCGGTTGGCGATCCACTCATTGAAGCAGACAGAATTGATATGCACGGGCGTTCACCGATTAATTTCGTTAAGAGAATTAAAACCCCTTTACTACTTGTTCAAGGAGCCAATGATCCAAGAGTCACCAAACTTGAATCTGACAATATAGCCAAAGTAATGAACGAAAATAAAATGGCGATCGAGTATATCTTGGCTGAAGATGAAGGGCATGGTTTTCAAAAGCGTAATAATAAACTTGCTTATATTATCGCAATGGAGCGCTTCTTTGCCAAGCACTTAGGGGGTCGTGTCAGCCATCACGTTGAAACAGAATTAGAACAACATCTGGCTACCCTAAAAGTTGATATCAACACGCTGTGACCGTGGTAAACCAATAAGAACAACAGAGCTATTTATTACACCCAATGCCGATGAATTTTATTATTCGTCGGCATTATTTTGCTTCTTATATCATTTTGTTAACACTTTTTTAACAATCAACTAAATAAATACTCGACATTCGACTAAAAAATTATCAATATTAGCGCTAATATTATTAATATCATCTATGTTTAATACATGCGTTCGATAATTATTGAGGAATAGTTTATGTTGATTGGTGTACCGATAGAAACGCTACAGGGTGAAACTCGGGTGGCGGCAACCCCGAAAACTGTAGAGCAATTGATCAAATTAGGGTTCGATGTCGCCATTGAGTCTAATGCAGGTAAAGCGGCCAATTTTAGTGATCAGGCTTATCTTGATGCTGGCGCTTCGATTATTTTAGATCCTGCCAAGCTGTTTAGCAGTGATATTATTCTAAAAGTTAACGCGCCAGCCGATGGCAGTAACGGCTCAGTTAATGAAGTGGAGTTACTTAACGAGGGCACCACACTCATTAGTTTTATTTGGCCAGCTCAGAACGAAGAACTGCTGGCTAAATTAGCAACACGCAACATTAATGTGATGGCAATGGATAGTGTGCCTAGAATGTCTCGTTCACAATCACTCGATGCGTTAAGCTCGATGGCTAACATTGGTGGTTATCGCGCCGTGATCGAAGCAGCCCATCATTTTGGTCGTTTTTTTACCGGGCAAATTACTGCAGCAGGTAAAGTACCACCGGCAAAAGTACTAATTATTGGTGCTGGTGTCGCTGGATTATCCGCCTTGGGGACAGCCGGAAGCTTAGGTGCTATCGTTCGAGCATTCGATACTCGTCCCGAAGTGAAAGAACAAATCAACTCGATGGGCGCTGAGTTCTTAGAGTTAGAATTTGACGAAGAATCCGGTTCAGGCGATGGCTACGCCAAAGTCATGAGTAAAGAATTTATCGACGCCGAAATGGCATTATTTGCCGAACAAGCCAAAGAAGTCGATATTATTATTACCACTGCGTTAATTCCTGGTCGCCCAGCGCCCAAGTTAATCACCAAAGAAATGGTCGATTCAATGAAGCCTGGTAGTGTGATTGTCGATTTGGCTGCCGCTAATGGTGGTAACTGTGAATATTGTGTCAAGGGCGAAGTATTTATCACTGACAATGGTGTTAAAGTATTGGGCTTCACCGACTTACCCGGTCGCTTACCAACACAGTCATCGCAACTTTATGGCACCAATCTAGTTAATCTATTAAAATTATTAACCCCAGAGAAGAATGGCGAGATCACCATCGATTTCGAAGATGATGTCGTGCGAGGTGTTACCGTCATCAAAGCTGGTGAAATTACCTGGCCTGCGCCGCCGATTCAAGTCAGTGCTGCACCAGCGCAAGCACCGCCCAAAGAAATAGCACCAATACCAGAAAAGAAAGAAATGGCTAAGCCAGTAAAATATGGCTTAGCCATTGCGGCATTAGCAGGCTTTGGCGCTATCGCCAATTATGCACCCGCCGAATTTTTATCGCACTTTACGGTATTTGTACTGGCCTGTGTTATTGGTTATTACGTGGTGTGGAATGTCAGTCATTCATTACATACACCATTAATGAGTGTCACCAATGCTATTTCCGGCATTATCGTCGTTGGCGCCTTACTGCAAGTAAGTAGTGACAGTGTAATTGTTTCAATTTTAGCAGTGTTTGCGACGCTGATTGCCACGATTAATATCGTCGGTGGTTTTGCCGTTACTCATCGTATGCTAAAAATGTTTAGAAAATAAAGGGGAAATAATATGTCTGAAGGTTTAGTGTCCGCGGCTTATATTGTCGCCGCCCTGCTCTTTATTTTAAGTTTAGCAGGATTAGCAAAACAAGAAACAGCACAAAAAGGCTGTTACGCCGGAATGGCAGGTATGAGCATTGCGCTGATAGCCACCATTCTGAGTCCATCCACTGGCGGAATAATTTTTATTATCATTGCGATGATCGTTGGCGGCGGTATTGGTTGGAAATTAGCGCAAAAAGTCGAAATGACTGAAATGCCTGAACTGGTTGCCATCTTACATAGCTTTGTTGGCTTAGCAGCAGTATTGGTAGGCTACAACAGTTATTTAGATCATGGTGTATTAATTGGCGCGATGAAAAACATTCATTTGGTTGAAGTGTTTTTAGGGGTATTTATCGGCTCAGTGACCTTTACAGGTTCCATTGTTGCCTTTGCCAAGTTACGCGGCTTAATCAGCTCAACCGCACTGATGCTACCCCATCGTCATAAGATGAATTTAGCGGCATTAGTGGTATCAGCGTGGCTAATGGTTAGCTTTGTTGAACAAGGTGGATCGATTGGCTTATTGATTGTGATGACAATCATTGCCTTTGCTTTTGGTTATCACTTGGTCGCATCCATTGGGGGTGCCGATATGCCAGTGGTTGTCTCAATGCTGAACTCTTATTCTGGCTGGGCTGCTGCTGCTGCTGGTTTTATGCTGTCAAACGATCTACTGATCGTCACTGGCGCATTGGTGGGTTCATCCGGTGCTATTCTTAGTTATATTATGTGTACAGCGATGAATAGATCGTTCATTTCAGTCATTGCCGGTGGTTTTGGTAATGACGTTGTGGCCAGTAGCGGCGACGAGGAACAAGGTGAGCATACAACAACTACAGCCGATGAAGTGGCTGATATGTTGTTAACTGCCAATCGAGTAATTATCACTCCTGGTTACGGCATGGCAGTGGCTCAAGCACAATACCCAGTGCATGAAATCACCCAAAAACTACGAGATAAAGGAATTGAGGTCCGTTTTGGTATTCACCCTGTGGCTGGTCGCTTACCAGGTCATATGAATGTATTACTAGCAGAAGCCAAAGTACCCTATGACATCGTGATGGAAATGGATGAGATCAATGAGGACTTTAGCGATACCGATGTTGTGTTAGTGATTGGGGCAAATGACACGGTTAATCCTGCGGCGAAAGAACCTGGTAGTCCAATTACCGGGATGCCAGTACTTGAAGTATGGGATGCTAAAAATGTCATTGTCTTTAAACGTGGCATGGCCACTGGTTATGCTGGGGTGCAAAATCCTTTATTCTTTAAAGACAATACCAAAATGTTATTTGGTGATGCTAAAGAGAGCGTAGAGCAAATTTTAAAAGCAATGTAATGTAATACGCTTGAAAAAAATAAAACTCCGCTAAATACAGTTAGCGGAGTTTTTATCGCCTTTTTTCGATCTGATTAAAAGGTCAAATTATACTCAATACCGATCAATGTCGCGTTCGCCCGAGTCGTGCCGGTAATTTCAGCCAATTTCAATTGACCTTGATATTGCAGCTCTGTCACTTCAACATCTTGGCCGAGTAAATAAGTCAGTCCAAAATCAACCTTGGTAAAGCTATCTATTTGATAACTAAAGCCAGCGGAAAACCATTGACGATCTGAATCTGGAATAGCAATAGATAAACGCTTGTCGACAGCACTCATGTCATACATATAGCCAGCACGAATGGTCCATTTATCATCAATTTGATGGGTCGTCCCCAAAGCAAAGTGCCAAGCATTTTGCCATTGGTAGGTCTTGAACACGCCGGCTTTCTCTGTGGCCAACACATCAAAGCTTTGCCATTGAATAAATTGAGCTGAATAATGTATCGCTGTCGAGTTAGTTAACTGATGGAAACCTGAAAATTCAGCCATCGACGGTAGCGGTAGACTCAACGTGTCGTCATCAAAAGACTGCCCTTGTAACACAAAGTCTCCAGTGACGTTTAAAGTAGGGCTATAGCGGTAACTCAAACCAAATCGATGATCGGCATTTAATTCATACATCGCGCCAACATGCCAACCAAGTGTAAAACCATCGCCTTCGACATCTAATGCTGGTTTGCTGCTATCAAGTCCTGCGCCTTTAAACTCGCGATAAAGTTCACCGGCACCATAAATAACATCTAAGCCACCACCAATGCTCCATTGCTCGCTTAAACGATATGAAACATTCGCTTCAAAATTAACACTACGAACTTTAGTGGTGCCACCAAACAAATCGGCGATGAAGGCATCATCATATTGAGTGGTCGTGGCGAAGTTTGAATATAGCCCAAACCCAACGGTTAACTGTTGATCAATTGGGTGAACAATAAAGATATTCGGGGCGATATTAGTGCCACTAATATCGTTAACATCAGCAATAGTGACCGTGTTATAGCCTTTAGGCGTTAAATAGGTAAATTGAGCATCCTTTAAACTGACATCAGTATCAATAACAATGGCTCCAAGACTCAACTGCGTCTCGGTGAATAACGACATCGCCGCGACATTACGCGCCATCGCTGATGCATTATCAGCGATCACACCATCCCCGGCGAAAGCGCGACCAAGCCCCGTGGCCGATTGGCCATTTAATTGAAAGCCAGCTGCTTGAACATGACTACAAGTCAAAGCAACCGCTAGCGAAAGAATCGTTTTATTAAGATGGTTCATGTACTAAGTCTCCAGTAATATTGAGCGCATACTAGGTCGCTCAATACAAACTAACAAGTCCGACCAGCAAGGAGTGTAAAAGTAAATTATTTGTTAAGTTATTTTAAATATAGAACAATGAGTAATAACAAAACAAAATAACCAGTCAATCCATTGATTAAAAAGAATTAGTATCATTACTCTAATTTAATTATTGTTGTATCAATGTAACGTAACAACAAAAACTAATTTAACCCGCTTAAAAAATAACTTCAACTTAGAGTACGGTCGTACGCCAAATTAATATTGAACACTGTTCAATGTTGTACTATTATATTTTAAACAGTGTTCAATAAGGAATGAATAATGGCTAGACGTAATGATCACACCTCACAACAGCTCAGTGACAAAATCATTGCTAGCGCAATTGAGTTTTTACAACACCAACCCATTCGCGATTTAAGCCTAAGGGCTCTAGCAAAATCGGTCGGTTATAGTGCTGGCACTTTAATCAATTTATTTCGAAACTATAATTTATTATTGTTAGCCGTCAGTGGCTATACTCTTGACCAAATACATCAACAGCTCAATGATGACGTAACGAAAGCTAATAAAGACAATGCCAGCCAACTTATTGTTTCTTTAGCGTTAGAGTATTTACAATTTGCCAGTGACCATCCCTACCAATGGCGTCAGGTTTTTGAGCATCAATTAGATTCAGGCCTAGAGATTAATTTGATTCACCAACACAAAATAGATCGGCTGTTTTGTAAAGTTGAACCATTATTAAAGCAATTAGCGCCGCAAGCCATCGAGCTAGATATTATCAAAGCAAGTCGCACACTATGGGCCAGTGTTCATGGCATTTGTTTAATGAGTATTGAAGATAAACTTTTTATGCCAACGCAAGTTACTAGCGAAGCTCTGATTGAATCTTTAATTAATCACTATTTAACAAGCTGGGTTGATAACCAAACTAAGGAAAGCTTTTATGTCAACTAACAATCAATTTCAACTGTTTAAACAACGACGGTTTTTACCCTACTTTGTCACGCAAGCCTTAGGTGCTTTTAATGACAACTTGTTTAAAAATATCTTGCTACTGTTTATTGCGTTCAGTGCGGTTCAAGGTCATCAACAATCTGCATTATTAACCAATGTAGCGGCAGGCTTGTTTATTTTGCCGTTCTTTCTATTCTCGGCCATTGGTGGTCAGCTAGCTGATAAATATGAAAAATCGCAGTTAATTCGGATCATAAAAATAGCAGAAATTATTATTATGCTCATTGGAGCCATCGCTCTCGCCCTCGAATTAACCTACTTACTGCTGGCTGTATTGTTCCTGATGGGTACCCAATCCGCATTTTTTGGACCAGTAAAATTCTCTTTATTACCACAACACTTAAACCGTGAAGAACTGGTCGGTGGTAATGGTCTGATTGAAATGGGCACGTTTGTCGCTATTTTAGGAGGAACTATTTTAGCAGGCGTCGTTTTCGAATTTGATGGTGCGCTACTCATCACGGCTGGTTTAGTGATTATTTTTTCGCTCCTAGGGTATGCAACAAGTCGCTCGATTCCGATAGCAAAAGCCAATGATCCAGCCTTAGTGATTAATTGGAATGCTTTTAGTAGCATCAAAAAGACTGTTAATAGCATTAAAGAGCAACGTTCACTCTATTTATCAATCTTAGCCATTAGTTGGTTTTGGTTTCTTGGTGCTGGCTACCTCACCCAATTTCCAACCTTTGTTCAACAATCGCTTGGTGGTAATAGTCAATTAGTCACCTTACTATTAACAGTCTTCTCATTTGGCGTTGGTCTGGGCTCTGTCCTCTGTGAACGGTTATCAGGACATACCATTGAGCTAGGGATTATTCCAATCGGTTCCATTGGCATCAGTATTTTTGGGATTGATCTCTATTTTGCTACGCAATCATTACTGGTGGTTGATAATATGAGCGCACTAGAATTCCTTAGTCACGGTGAAAACTATCGCCTGATGATTGATTTGGCATTGCTGGCAATGTTTAGTGGTATTTATGTCGTGCCACTTAACGCGCTCATACAAACCCGTGGTGACGATCAATGTCGCGCCCAAATCATCGCTGCTAACAATGTGCTTAACGCCTTATTTATGGTATTAAGTGCGATAATTGCCATCGTGTTAATTACCGTGCTAGAGCTATCGATTGCCCAATATTTTCTGGTGCTCGCCCTCATCAACATCGTGGTTAGTTGCTATATCTATTATCAGGTAACCGAATTTGTATTACGCTTTATCATTTGGATTATTAGCCATACGATGTATCGTGTTAAACATCATGGCTTGCCTCATATTCCAAAAGAAGGCGCGGCGGTATTGATCTGCAATCACGTAAGCTATGTTGATTCATTAATTATTGCGGGGATCTGTCGACGCCCTATTCGCTTTGTAATGGACAAAACTATTGCCAATATGCCAGTGATGAAATACATCTTTAAGTGGGTCAAAGCCATTCCAATTTGCAGTCGGCATCAAGATCCTGAGACTTATCAACGGGCCTTTGAACAAATTAAAGCAGAACTCGATAATGGTGAGTTAGTTTGTATATTTCCTGAAGGAAAATTAACCCGTAATGGCGAACTTAATGAGTTTAAAACGGGCATAGAAAAGATCATTGCTACGAGTCCAGTTCCAGTCATTCCGATGGCACTGACCGGGTTATGGGGCTCGTTCTTTAGTCATAAAAGTGGTTTCGCATTAACCACTAAGCCACGGCGATTTTGGTCAAGAGTGGAATTAAGAATTGGAGAGAAAGTCACTCCAGATGCCGTAACCGCTGATGATTTACAAGAGAGAGTGATAAAATTAATTGCGTAACCGACTAAAAAGCTCCCACTACTGGGTAATGCGTGTCAGTTAAGAGCTGATGCGCATTTTTTTGGCTTCTTTTCGGGGTAACGTTTGGGGCGAGATTTTACGATTCTAGGGCAACTTCGCTCGCCTCGCTCAGGCAATAGAAAAGATTTTGCCATACTCAACATATCATTGACGGCCTTTGGTATTTTACCCGGTGAAAGATGCGGCATGATAGATAACTGTTGGATTATATAAGCGGATGCTCGACTAAAACTTAACTGTATTGGCAATATGCTGTCTAAGCTGTACGCCATTTTACCGATTTGAAAACGTATTAA
>JABSRU010000079.1 GCA_013214965.1 Gammaproteobacteria bacterium | reverse complement strand
CTTAATGCTATCATGTTCTTATAGACTAAGACTTCTTCAGAATCTAACTGACGACTTATTACTCGTACAGCCCAAGGATCAATGTTTTGATGTGAAACTCGAAAGCCGTAAATCTTCTTTGTTACACTATTGAGAATTACAACTCTACGCTCTTTTGAGCTACATTGAACATACTCATCCAAGAAATCTTGCCCATTGGGACCAAGGTCGGTTTCACAGTTTAATGGGTATGTATACTTTGATGCGGCTTTTTTCGCATCTTCAACGGTATAACATGAATCACACATTTCGCCATTTACGTCAGCCAGCGCCGAATAACAAATAAAGACCGATATACATCCGATTATTTTTAACAAATACTTCATTTAAATCTCTGAATTCTATTAACAAATCACGGTATTACAGTCCAAAAAAAGCAATAACAACACCTTACAAGTATTACACACCCGTGACCATTGTACACTGGTAATCCCTTTGGGTTAAATACGGTGTAAGCTTTAATATTTATTCATGTTGGCTTGATGGAAGTCGAAGTCGCTTCAGTAAAGCACGCTATTTTTTGTAGTCGAAATCGCCTGATTCTTGATGCTTTTCAATACAACGTTGCTTACTTTCGATATCGGTTAAATGCTCAGGTTGATCGTATTTAGGTGGCTCTGTTGATTTGTTGTTGTGACGGACAACGTCATTAAGTAATCCCTGATTAGCCGGGTCACACCAGAATTCGACATATTTATCGGGATCTTTCGCATCATATTGATAATGTGAGCAACCAGCCATCAAGAAAACACCAAGTATTAGTAAAATTTGTTTCATCATAAGTCCTTAAAAGAGAATAGGAGCACAAAATATTGGGATAGTTCCCTAACTCATCGCCGCTTTAACATAAACATCAAAGCGATTAGCCTTTGAGGTTAATTGCATACTCGGCGGTTGCTCATTAAGAAAACCTGCATAACCAGGGCGTTTTACCACCACTCTTTTGGTTGCCGCGTTAAGAGCAACCGGTAATAGCTTATCAGCATCGTCATCACTACCAACTAGGCTTTGAAACACTCGCATTTCTTTTTTGATTTGTGCTGATTTTTTACGATGAGGAAACATTGGGTCGAGGTAAACCACCTCGTGACTAGCGGTCAGTTGTGACAATTGTTCAATAGAGTTATTGTGCTCTAGGTGAAGTCGCTCGCTAACCCAGTGACCGATTTCAGGATCTTCCTTGGCGCGTGCTAAGCCATCATCTAATAACGCAGCGACAATTGGCGAACGCTCAAACATCGTGACGGTACAACCTAAACTAGCCAATACAAAAGCATCACGGCCAAGGCCAGCTGTCGCATCGAGTACGGTCGGGTTCGCGTGAGATTTTAAACCAACAGCCTTAGCAATTTGCTGTCCGCGACCACCACCAAACTTGCGACGATGGGCCACCGCGCCATCAAGAAAATCGACAAACACCGCACCCAGTTTAGGCTCATCTAACTTAATCAGCTGTAACCGTTCATTGGTTAATTGCAACTGAAATAAATCATCGTCATTTGAGGTTAATGGCAATTGCCAACGAGCCGCTAATATCTCCACTTGGGCTTGTAAGGATTCATCGTCGGCAACAATCGCGATATGGACACTACTCATAAATAACTCTAATTTAGATAATTAACGCTATTTTAATCGTTCTAACTTGAGGTTCAAGCAAAACTGACAGGTATAACAGCATCCATGCTGCTCAAGCGTATTAAAATCGAGATATCGGCACATATTCCGCAAACGCGCCGTAAATACGTCCATGTAGGCTGATTTTTCATCCCTGAAAAATAATGTTTGCTCCACATGTACCCATATCTCTAGCAATACAGAGTACTTTATTTAAAACGCTCTTGCCGTGTGCATCCATGCTGCTCAAGCTTGCTTTATCAAACATCAACACTTTAATTAATTATGTACTTAGCGACAATTAATGTGAGAAACCAACTCGATTATCACCACAACTATAAGCCAATATCATACTCATCTCGGTTAAAGACAAGCCAGTTTCCTGCTGCCATAAGTTAAATTGGTTTTGAATCGCTTTTAAACTGGTTTTTGTTTGCAGGCCACCGGTGACAATATCACGGCTGCGCATATAAGCTTCGACGTCGTTAGATAAACGAAAAGTATCCTTTCCTAAGCCGCGCAATACATTAAGCCCGGTGTTACCACCGAGTCGAGTACCCTGTTTTTTTAACAGAGCACACAACCCAATAATGTCATCAATTGGCCAATTAGCGATAAACTCAGCAATCGGACCATGTTCACGCTCAAGGTTATTGATCATTTGCGCGTTAGCACGAATGGTAAATACTTTTTTAAGGTTGCGAATGATTTTCGGATCGGTCGCCTTACGTTCGAGCATTTCGTCGGGCATCATTAATATTTTTTCTAGATCGAAATTGAAAAAATGTTCTTCAAAATTAGCCCACTTATTTTCAACCACCCGCCACACAAAACCAGATTTAAACACTGATTTTGTCATTTGTGATAACACACGATCGGCGCTTAACTGACTTAGTTGGGCAACAGATAACGGCTGTTCAACCAACTCAGTCAAAGCAGCTTCACCACCTTTTCGCTCGGCGGCGCGTGCTAACACCGCCGCAAATTTTTCGTGTCGTACAGTCATTTATGAAACCGCGATGCCACTGTGACGTAACAAAGCATCGACTTTAGGTTCGCGCCCCATAAAGCCTTTAAATAACACCATCGGCTCTTGTGAACCGCCTTTTTCTAAAATGTTTTCCAAGAAAGAAATCCCAGTTTCGCGATTAAATATGCCTTCTTGTTCAAATTTAGAAAAAGCATCGGCCGATAATACCTCAGCCCATTTATAGCTGTAATAACCGGCGGCATAACCACCAGCAAAAATATGCGAAAAGCCATGCTGAAAACGATTAAAGGCTGGCGGGATCACCACCGAATATTTTTGACGAACATCGGCTAACACTTCAGCCACTTTCGCACCCTGCTTAGGGTCAAACTCAAGATGCAATCTAAAGTCGAATAATGAAAACTCTAGTTGGCGAATCATCTGCATTGCACTGTGGTAATTACGCGCTGCCAGTAATTTATCTAACATGGCTTTTGGCAGCGGCTCACCCGTTTCATAATGACCAGAAATAAAGGCCAGTGCCTCTTCTTGCCAGCACCAGTTTTCTAAAAACTGACTCGGCAATTCAACCGCATCCCAAGGCACACCATTAATCCCAGAAACCGCGCCCACATCAATTTTAGTTAGCATATGATGTAAACCATGACCAAACTCATGGAACAAGGTAACCACTTCATCGTGGGTGAATAACGCCGGTTTACCGCCAACGGGCTTATTAAAGTTACAGGTTAAATACGCGACTGGATTTTGCAAAGTATTGTCGGCACGGACACGACGCGCTAAACAGTCGTCCATCCAAGCGCCACCACGCTTATGCTCCCGCGCATAGAGATCAAGATAAAAACTACCACGGTGTTGGCCATTACGATCGCTAATTTCATAAAAACGGGCATCTGAATGCCATGTTTCAACATCAGTTTTTTCGGTGATCACCAATCCATAAAGGCGAGAAACCACTTCGAACAAACCTGATACCGCTTGTTTTTCAGGGAAATAAGGACGTAGCTCTTCATCTGAAATCGCGTAAGTGTGTTGCTTTAATTTTTCTGAATAATAAGTTAAATCCCACGCTTCAAGTTTATCCGCTTGATAATGCTCTTTAGCAAAAGTTAATAGCTGATCAAGATCCTGTTGCGCTTGCGGCTTCGCTTTATCCGCTAAATCTTCTAAAAATTCGATGACTTGGCTTGGGTTTTCAGCCATTTTGGTCGCTAATGATTTATCAGCATAGCTATCGAACCCCAACAACTGCGCTATTTCATGGCGCAATGCCACGATTTCATCAATAATTTCACTGTTATCCCATTTGCCCGCATTAGGTCCTTGATCCGACGCACGCGTGGCAAAGGCTTGATAAACTTCAGCCCGTAATTCGACATTGTCAGCATAGGTGATCACAGGTAAATAACTTGGAATATCGAGGGTAAATAAATAGCCGACTTGCTCTTTATCTTTAGCACTGTGCTGCGCGGCTTCTATAGCGCTTGGCGGTAAGCCAGCCAAGTCAGCAACATCGGTAATTAACTTGCTCCAACCCGAGGTTGCATCCAACACATTATTACTAAACTTAGAACCCAGCTCAGACAGTCGCTTACTGATTTCGCCATAACGCTGTTGCTGTTGTTCGTTTAATGCAATACCCGACAACTTAAAATCACGCAGCGAGTCATTAATAACCTTTTGCTGAATTTCGGTCAACTGCTTAAATTCTTCGCTATCAGCAACTTGTTGATAGGCTAAATACAACTCTTTGTTTTGACCAACCCAAGTGCCATATTCACTTAATAAAGGTAGGCAAGCTTCATAGGCCACTCGAAGTTCATCACTATTAAGTACCCCATTAAGATGACCGACTGGCGACCAAATACGCCCTAATTTATCATCTGATTCATCCAGCGGAACCACTAGGTTATTCCAAGTATAAGGACCGCCATTAGCAAGTACTTGCTCAACATTTTCACGACATAAGGCAATGGCCGCTTTCACTGCGGGTTCAATATGCGACGACTTGATCGCACTAAAAGGTGGCAACCCGGTCATCGAAAATAATGGATTATCAGCTAAACTAATATTGTCTACAGAAGCAGTCATTGTTGATCCTTGAATGTTTTTTTGGTTTATACCTAAAAGATGGGGTTAAATGCAATGTATTTCAAGCGCTATCTATGTAATTATCTAGCGATATATAAATACTAAGTAAGGAATAACCATGATTGAACAATTTGACTATATCTCTATTGGTGGTGGTAGTGGTGGCATAGCCAGTGCGAACCGCGCGGCCATGCACGGCCAGAAAGCAGCCATTATCGAAGCTAAATTCCTTGGCGGCACTTGTGTCAATGTCGGTTGTGTCCCGAAAAAAGTGATGTGGTATGCAGGGCATATCGCCGAAGCACTAACCTACGCGCCAGATTACGGCTTTAAATTAGAGCGCCAAGGTTTTGATTGGTCACAGTTAGTCAAAGAGCGCGAAGCTTACATTGGTCGTATTCATCAATCTTATGATCGGGTATTAGAAAAAAACAATATCACCGTAATTAACGGATACGCCAAGTTTATTGATGCCAATACCGTTGAAGTCGATGGCAAGCAATATCGCGCCAAACATATCACCATTGCGGTTGGTGGCACGCCGGTTATTCCTGACATTCCTGGCGCTCAATACGGCATCGACTCCAACGGATTTTTCGAATTAACCGAGCAACCAAAACGCGTTGCGGTTATTGGTGCGGGCTATATTGCGGTAGAACTTGCAGGTGTAATGCATGCATTAGGCAGTGAGACCCATTTATTAGTAAGAAAATCAAAGCCACTTCGTGCTTTCGATCCAATGCTTAGTGATACTCTGGTCGACATTATGGCAACCGAAGGGCCAACATTACACACCAACAGCGTGCCACAATCGGTCATCAAAAATGGTGATGGTTCTCTAACTCTGACTTTAGAAAATGGCAAAAACCTAACCATCGATTGTTTAGTGTGGGCCATTGGTCGCCGTCCGGTTACTGAGAGTTTAAACTTAGCAGCCGCTGGTGTTGAAACTGATGATCGTGGTTATATTCGTTCAGACAAATATGAAAACACCAATGTTGATGGCATTTATGCGTTGGGTGATGTCACGGGTAAAGTTGAATTAACACCGGTTGCGGTTGCCGCAGGTCGCCATTTAGCCGAACGTTTATTTAATAACAAAAACGATGCTCACCTCGATTACACCGATATCGCTACCGTGGTATTTAGTCATCCACCAATCGGCACTATTGGTTTAAGCGAACAAGCAGCAATTGAGCAATTTGGTAGCGACAACGTCAAATGTTATAACTCGCAATTTACTGCAATGTATAGCGCAATCACCACCCATCGCCAACCAACTCGAATGAAATTGGTTTGTGCTGGCGCTAACGAAAAAGTCGTTGGCCTACATTGCATTGGCTTTAACTGTGATGAGATTATCCAAGGTTTTGCGGTCGCCATAAAAATGGGTGCCACCAAAGCAGATTTTGATCGCACCGTAGCCATTCACCCAACCTCGGGTGAAGAGTTTGTTACGATGAGATAAAACTGTAGGAAAGTTATCGTTGATATCTCCGGTGTGGGATATCAACGGAGTGTAAGGCGGTTTAGGGATTAGGTTTTGTATGGATGTAATCGTTAGAGCGACGCACTAACGCATTTGTTAGCTGGATGTTACGCTAGCAACAAGAATTTTCGTAAGTCACGTTCTTGCCTCATAACGTGTAAAATATAAACCTTGTCCTTGTCTATTTTGTAAAAAATTCGACAAGGGTTAACGATAATTTCTCGGTAATTTAGATTACTTAATTCAATTGGTTTTTTCCCAGATTCTGGGAAATCTTCAAGACGCTCAACTTTAGAAAAAATGTTCGCCACCAATTTTTGAGCCGCCTGACGGTTACTTAAAGCAATATATTCAGCTATATCGTTTAGATCTTCAATAGCAGGTTTCGTCCAAATTATTTCAACCATTTATTCATTTTCTCTTTAGCTTCAATACTAGACATGGTTTCCCCACGACTTATTGCTTGCTCACCTTTAACAAGGGCCTCAAGAATTTGCATACGTTGTTGCATAAATTCGAAATCATCAACATCGACAAGGTACGCTGATGGCTGTCCATGTTCGGTTATTAATACAGGCTCTTTAGAAGAGTGCAGTTCTGATAATATTTTCGTTGCTTGGCGCTTCAATGTTGTGACTAGCTCTACTCGCATAATATTCCCCATATAAATAGTGATACTATAGTAGCACTCACAAGACAATTTTGGAAATACAGCTAACGAGCAGCTTTGTATAGCCTTCGATGGCACTTACGCTGAACAGGAATAAACCTCGTCAGTCAGATGTCATCGTTAGCGCGACGCAGGATGCTAAAGCCGTGTACACTCCGCCAAAGGCGCAACACTCGATACAGGTGGTTGGTTAAACCTTACCTGACAGTGGCTTACACCCTGCAAGATGGATCAAGCTTAGCTTGACGCACCAATGCCCGACTAATCGGTGGAGCAAATGAGCGCTTCTTTTTGCTCCGAAAAAAATGTGGCCGTATGCGGAATCCGCATTTAGTCGTTAAGTGTATTTAGCGATTATATTTAGGCGCATCTAACTTTATTGGATTAATATTATTCGAGACCCATTTAACTGCAAATTTTTGAAGTTGACTTGTATCAACCATTAAATGATCAGTATCAGAGAGTAACTCATTTAGAGTTAAAATTGCGTTTCTTTCTAACGAGTTGTGGGAGCTGATATGCTTAATATAAGCATCGCACATTTCCCTATAGGAACTATCCCAATTACCGCCGCCATTTCTTAGCATTTCATCAGCTACGCGCCCAGCTATACGGATAACTTCGCCTTGTACTGTTAGTGCAGGCCCTGTAGATGGAATTAGATAGTCCCAAAGGTAATTGAACTTTTGTTCCCATGTGTTTCCGAGTAGTTGTATAAGTGATTTACCATCATGAATTACTCTCTTAACCACAGGATTAACGTTATATAGACCGTACAAATTAGTTAAGGCGTTACTATATTCCCCTAAGGAATCTTTATCGAAGTTTTCTCTATGAAACTCAAATGTTTCGCCAATATTACTAACAAATTCTTGCATAGTTGGTGTTATCTCTACACCGTATCTCAGAAACACTTCAGTCATATCACACATACGAAGAATATTAATATTGCTGCAGTGCTGTAGACCGTACTCTAATGGTGTTAATCCAGCAGAATTCTTTGCATTAACTTTAGATCCTGCTGCAAGTAGAATCTCTGTATTGGATGATATTTGATGGCCTGCGGCACTATGTAAAGGAGTGTTGCCACTTTCGTTTGGAAGGTTTACATTCGCACCGAGCTTTAAAAGAATATCCATATTAGATTTGAAAGAACATGCTCTCAGATGAAGTGGCGTATTTCCATAAGTATTCAAATAGTGTAAATCAGCACCATTTTCTACAAGCCATTCTGAAAGCTTATCAGGGCAATCATTGAATCCTAGAGCGGATTGCTTTCCATATCCGCCGTAAGCATTAAATTCACATTTATCAAAGATGCTTTTAAGCGCAGAAATATCTTCTGATTTGACTAATTTATCAAAATCCTTCGGCAGTGTTTTTCTCTTTTTCGGCATATAACATTAGATCCTATTGAAATTCTTAGTTTTATCCTATTATTCACTTAACGCCTTGCTCAGCGGTGACAGTTTGACGAGTCCGTTGCAGCAACTTTACTTATTTTTAGATGCCCATTCATCCCAGTAACCTTTACATAGGATATCTAGCTCATCAATTGTATAGAGCTTTCCTGATTCATCTTGAACTGCCGCAAAATCAACTTTGAATGATAATTCTCCGCCGCAGTAATCATACGCACTTGAATGCTGGCTACAAACAACCTCGATGCTATTCTCTTTCAAGTTAGCTTCTAGCATTTCTAATTCTGGTCTGAATATAGATTGTATATCTTTAATTTTTTCAGGAGCTGATTTCAAATCGCTTGGCCATGTAGAAAACTCAACATCTCTAAAGCCATATAGAAAAACCTTGAACCCTTTGTACTCTGGCTTAACTCTCTCAGCAAGATATTGTATCTCGATATCTAACACAAGTGTATTAGTCTGAATGCTAGCAACAACTATACATCCATCATGAAAGATAGAAAATATATCCCTAATATCTTCGCGTTCTTCAATTCTCATAGGGCATAACTTATTTACCTTGCAAAACTGCGCGATAATCTTCTGTTGTTTTAAATTTGATAAAGAACATTAACAATTTAGTCGCTATATGACAATTAGTTACTGACTTGTTGTTTGCTAGCCAATAGAAACGAGGAAACTTTCACGATAATAAGTAAAACTGAGTAGAGTAGGGTATGGATAAGTGCAGGAAAATAAATTATAAAACGCAGACCTAGATTTGTTACAGCACTGTTCGTGATATTAATAACCTTTATTATCAATAGCCCATAACCATAATCACTCTTATTTTTATTTACCACCCAAAGTCCCCAGAATTAATTTATACTTAAGACAATCAAACAGCAATTTGACATATTATGTCATCAGTGTACATTAACTAGTGCAACTCAATCAATTCATTAAAGGATGATCTATGGATAATTTGTTAGCTGTATCAACGACATTTCCCACCTTACTATTCTCTATTGCACTGGGAATTGTACTGGTGTATTGGCTGATAGGGATGATTGGTATCGTTGATCTCGATTTATCCCCAGACATTGATTTCGACTTAGATATCGAAAGTGACATAGGTGGTCTCGCCGGTTTTTTACTGACCTTTGGCTTAACCGGCATTCCATTTACCCTAGTGATTAGCATCATTGTCGTTATTTGCTGGCTTATCAGCTTTTATTGCCAATTTTACCTACTGTCATTACTCCCTGAAGGTTTGATTTATTATGCACTTGGCGCAGTGAGTTCGGTCATCATATTTTTTGTCTCATTGCCGATCACCGTCTTGATTATTCGACCATTACGCGGAATGTTTGACAGTGTTGAAACGGTTAAATCAAACGAATTGGTCGGTACCACCGCGACCATTGCGACCGCCCGAGTCGATCAAGAATTTGGCCAAGCGCGGATCATCAATGCAGGTGCAGAATTGCTGGTTGATGTTCGCTGTGATGCACAACATCAGTTTACTATTGGGGATAAAGCCCTAGTGATCGATTATAACCCTGAGAGCCACAGCTATATTGTCGCTCCCTACCCCCTACAATAAAATTTAATCAATTTAATATTCTTCACCAACATTGGTGCAGACAAACTTTGTTTTTAAGAGGACGTACACATGGTAACGGAACCACTATTTATCGCGATTGGCGCGGGTGTCATCATTATTTTTGGTTTATTGGTGATGGTGTCAAAATTCTATCATAAGGTCGAACAAGGCCAGGTACTGCTCATCAACAAGCGAGGAAAAGAGCCAGAAGTAAGCACCACGGGCGGCCTGGTTATTCCGATTATTCATAAAAAAGAAATAATGGATATCTCGACCAAGCGCATGGTGCTAGAACGAGAAGGACGTTCGGGCTTAATCTGTAAGGATAATATCCGTGCCGACATTATTATTACTTTTTATATTCGCGTGAATGAAACCAAAG
>JABSRU010000078.1 GCA_013214965.1 Gammaproteobacteria bacterium | reverse complement strand
GCCGTCACGCCAATGTTTCCAGCTTGGCGCACCATCGAATTAGCCCCATCGGCACCAACCAACAAATGACAACCAATCTTCTGCTCGCCTAAGCTCAACTGATAACCATCATCAGATCGCTCAATTTTCTCAATCGTTTGACCTTCCAACAAAGTAACATTGCTAAAGGTCAGCATTTGTTGCCATAAGGCTAACTGAATTAAACGATTTTCAACAATATGACCGAGATGATCGCGCGACATTTCAGCGCTATCAAACACTAAATGGCTGTCGTTATTTTCCCATGTCTCTAAATAACGATAAGGACAACTGCGCATTTGCTTTAAATGCGCCCAAGCGCCAACTTGCTCAAGTAATTGCTCTGAGGCAGCACTAATAGCAGAAACGCGTAAATCCATCGCTTGCTGCTCATCATAAGGCGCTGGCGTATTTTGTTCGACCACCGCAATGGTTAATCCCAGTGGCGCTAACGCACAAGCTAACGCTCCACCAACCATACCACCACCAACTATGACTATATCAAACTGCTGCATTAGAATTGTGCCTCAAAAATATTATCAATATATTTTATGATTACCGTAGCGAGATAGCTACTGATATTAGATAATTAGCCTCATACTTCACTTAACTTTGATCCAGAATTTAGGCTATAGCATGAAACAAACTCAAATTTTATATGGCGCAGCACTAATTTTAGGCTCTGAATTAATGTTTGCCCTGCTCAGCGCATTAATCAAAGTATTAAGCCAAGATGTCTCACAAATTCAAATGGTGTTTTTTCGCAACATGTTCGCACTATTGCCATTGTTACCTTGGCTGAGTAAACAAAGATTAAGCGGGATTAAAACCACCAAATTGCATTTGCATCTTATAAGAGCAGGTGCAGGGCTTAGCGCGATGTTTATCTATTTCTACGCCATCACTAACACCAATCTAGCCAATGCTGCGATGGTCTTAATGCTGGCACCATTCTTTATTCCGCTATTAGCGAGAATATGGCTCAAACAACCGCAAAATATCGCGACCTTATCGGCGGTATTACTTGGCTTTGTCGGGGTGTTACTGTGTTTATATGCCAAGATAGACAATGTTGATACCAATATCAGCAACGAATTAGTTGGGCTAATCATGGTCGGCGCCGTCTTAATCGCGATATCAAAAACCACCATCAGTAAAATGACCCACACCGAGTCGAGCCAACGTATCGTGTTTTACTTCACTTTTTTATCATTTTTAATTAGCGGATTATTATTACCCTTCGCATGGCAAGATATCAGCTTAGCTAACTTAGGCTTACTGGTATTATTAGGATTTGGTGCAGTAGCGGCACAATTAATGATGACCAAAGCCTTTCGGATGGCACCGGCGGCGAATATTGGCTTATTAAGCTATAGCTCAATTTTGTTTGCTGCGTTGTTTGGCGCAATATGGTGGCAGGAAATCCCGCCCCTACAATGGTACATCGGGGCGAGTATTATTATTAGCGCTGGGGTTGTTTCAATATTCTATGGTGCTAAAAAAGCCTAAGCTTTCAGTATCGCTAAAATCTCAGCGGTTTTTTGTTCCATTAAGGCAACATCACCACGAGATTCAACATTGAGCCGCACAACCGGTTCGGTGTTTGACGAGCGCAAATTAAAGCGCCAATCAGCGTGTTCAATACTGACACCGTCAATATCATGAATATCGACAGCACCCGCGGTAAACTGGGCTTTAACCCGCGCAATAGCTGCTTTAGGATCAGCTAACTTACTGTTAATCTCTCCAGATGATGGGAACATCGCAATACGCTCGGCGACCATAGTTGATAACGGCACGTTTTTAACCGATAACATTTCAGCCACTAGCAACCATGGGATCATCCCTGAATCACAATACGCAAAATCACGGAAATAATGATGAGCACTCATTTCGCCACCATACACCGCATCCTCGCTACGCATCCGTTCTTTAATAAACGCATGACCTGTTTTACAGATCACCGCCTCACCACCCGCCTTTTCAACTAAATCAATGGTGTTCCAAGTCATTCGTGGATCATGAATGATCTTCGCGCCAGCATGCTTAGTTAAAAATGCTTCCCCGAGTAAACCAACAATGTAGTAACCCTCAATAAATTGGCCTTGTTCATCAAACAAGAAACAGCGATCAAAATCGCCATCCCAGGCAATGCCCATATCCGCACCGTGCGCAATAACCGCCTCAGACGTTGCGCTGCGATTTTCCACCAACAAAGGATTAGGAATACCGTTAGGGAAGTTACCATCGGCTTGATGATATACCTTAATAAACTCGACCTTAATCCCGAGCTCTACAAATTTTAGCTCAATTGCATCAATGACATGACCCGCAGCACCATTACCGGCATTAACCACCAGCTTTAACGGTCGCATGTTCTTCGGTTTAATATATGTCATTAAATGTTCGACATAGGGCGCTAAATTATCAAGCGTAGTCATCTTGCCACGCGTGGTAATGTCAGCAAACTGATTTTGCTCAGCGAGCCGCTTAATATCGTTTAAACCAGTATCACCACTAATTGGCTTAGAGTCTTCACGTACCAATTTCATGCCATTATAATCCATTGGATTATGGCTCGCGGTCACTTCAATGCCGCCATCCACGCCTAAAAATTTGGTCGCAAAATAAATCTCTTCGGTACCTGTCATGCCAATATCAATGACATCAACGCCGCTGTCGAGCAAACCATTAGCCACTGCTAATTTAAGCTCAGCAGAAGTCAGACGCATGTCGCCACCAACCACCACGGTTTTAGGCTGTAAAAACTCACCAAACGCCCGACCAATTCGGTAGGCAATCTCTTCATTTAACTCAGTGCCTAACTGACCACGAATGTCATAGGCTTTAAAACAACTTAAATTATCTTTCATTACTTCTCTACTCGACCATAAATATCTTCAAATCGCACAATATCATCTTCACCTAAATAGGCACCAGATTGCACTTCAATTAACTCGAGCGGGATCTTGCCAGGATTTTTCAACGCATGGATCACCCCAACCGGAATATAAGTTGACTGATTTTCAGTTAATAATATTTCTTGATCGCCATTGGTCACTAACGCCGTACCGCTGACTACAATCCAATGCTCAGCGCGATGATGGTGCATTTGCACCGACAATTTAGCACCGGGATTGACCGTAATATGTTTGACCTGATGACGATCACCGCTATCTATCGAATCGTATTTACCCCACGGACGATAAACCTCACGATGAGTGGTTGCTTCACTGCGTTGCTCAGATTTAATTTGATTAACGATGGTTTTGACATCTTGCACCGCATCAATATGAGCCACTAATAGCGCATCGGGTGTATCAACAATCACTAAATTATCAACACCTAAAGTCGTCACTAAACGATCTTGTGCCCTGACATAACAATTATCGGTATAATGAGCCATAACATCGCCAGACAATGCATTCCCTTGTTCGTCTTTATCAGCCATTTCCCAAAGCGACGACCAACTACCGACATCATTCCAGCCAGCATTTAAAGGCATTACCACGACATTATCGCCACTGCTGCACAAAGGTTCCATCACCGCATAATCGATTGACTCGTCAGCACATTTGGCAAACTCATCACTGTCAACTCGGACAAAATCTAAATCGGCGGTCAAATTAACCATCGAATTTTGACAAGCTTTTAAAATATCGGGTCTAAATTGCTTTAACGCCGCGAGATAACTACTGGCCTTAAACAAAAACATTCCACTGTTCCACAAATATTGTCCCGACGATATATATTGCTGTGCGGTCTCAAGGTCTGGTTTTTCAACAAACGAATCAACCACAAAAGCGCCGCTATCACTCTCAGCACCTTGCTTAATATAGCCATATCCGATGTGAGGTGACGTTGGCACAATACCAAAAGTCACTAACTTGCCCGCTGCCGCACTGGCTAGTGAAGCATTAATTGCCGCTTGGAATGCCACTTGATCTTCAATCACATGATCAGCAGCTAACACCAACAACAAAGGATCTTCGCCATGCTGGCGTGCAACCAAAGCGGCCAAAGCCACCGCTGGTGCAGTATTTTTACCCATTGGCTCTAAAATAATAGAACCCACCTTACCGAGCTGTCTTAATTGCTCCGCGACAATAAAACGATGATCTTCATTACAAATGGTAATAGGTTGTGCCAACGCTAAGCCATCTAACCGTTTTAAGGTAGATTGCAACATCGTGTCATCGTCAACTAATGGCAAAAACTGTTTTGGAAATAACTGACGAGATAATGGCCACAACCGTGACCCAGAACCACCCGCCATAATCACAGGAACTAACATTTATCACTCCATGAAATAAGATTAAAGATTATGTTTATTCTTAAACAAATTAACTAAGCCTTGGCTTGATCCCGACAGCTTACTGTCTTGCTCACCATCAAATACCTTCATTACGGTTTGTCCCAACTGTTTGCCTAGCTCAACACCCCACTGATCAAAAGAGTTTAGATTCCACATCGCCCCTTGAACAAAAATCTTATGCTCATAAAGCGCCATCAAGCTCCCCATAATTTTAGGGTTAAGCTTATCAAATACCAAGGTACTGCTCGGTGAATTACCCGGCATGACCTTATGCGGTGCTAACGTCATAGCTTGTTGCTCGCTCAACCCATTAGCAATACATTCATCATAGGCTTGCACTAAGGTTTTACCCTGCATTAATGCTTCACTTTGGGCAAAACAATTCGCCACTAACACTCTATGGTGTTCAATAAACTGACTATGCCCTTCAAGCGCGACAATAAACTCGGTAGGGATCACTTGATGACTTTGGTGCATCAACTGCATAAAAGCATGCTGACCGTTGGTGCCCTCTTGACCGAACACAATCGGCGCAATCGCCAGCGTAATCTCTTCGCCATTAACATCGACCCGTTTACCACTGCTTTCCATATCTACTTGTTGTAAATAACCAGGAAAGTCACGCAATAGATGATCATAGGGCAACACCGCCAAACTGTTGTATTTGAGAAAACTACAATTCCAAATACCAATCAACGCCATTAACACTGGCATATTATTCAAAAAATCACTGGTTTGAAAATGTTGATCCATTTCATAGGCACCAGCGCGCAGCAGCTCAAAATTTTCATTGCCAATGGCACAAGCAAGCGGAAAACCAACCGCCGACCACAATGAGAATCGTCCGCCAACCCAATCCCACATTGGCAATACTTTATCTGGGGCGACCCCAAATTCAATCGCCTTTTCGGGCGCGGCAGACACCGCAACAAAATGTTTATTAAGTTGCTGATTATCACAACCACTATCAAGCAACCACTGCTTAAGTGCTGTCGCATTAAGCAAAGTTTCTTGCGTGACAAAGGTTTTAGAAATAACCACCACTAAGGTTGTTTCAGGATTGAGTTTTTCTAATTTTCCGACCACCGCTGTACCATCGACATTCGCTAAATAATGGACATTTAATTTGTGCTGGCGATAAGACTTTAGTGCCTCATGGCACACTTTCGGGCCATAATAAGAACCACCAATGCCCACCGCAACCACATCAGTAAATACCTTGCCACTAAAACCGGTAAGCTCACCAGCATGCAGCGTCTCAACCAATTGCGCCATGCGACGATCAGTAGCCGCTACTTCACTGGCTAATTCCTGCCCTAAAATAGCTTGTTGTACATCCCTAGGGGCACGTAATACCGTATGCAGCACCGCACGACCTTCGGTATGATTAATTTTATCACCCTTAAACATCGCATTGATTTTATTGAATAAACCTTGCTGTGCAGCCCAATCATTTAAGCTATTCAAAACATCTTGAGTTAAGTACTGTTTTGAATAATCTAACAAAAAGCCACCCGCTGATAGCGATAAACTATCAAATCTATTAACGTCTTGCGCAAAAAAATCGGCAATTGACTGGTTCGCTAAATCCTTTGCCAAACGGTGAAGTGTATTTTCCATCTATTTTATTTCAACGACTTAAAAAATTAAACCAATTGTAGCTGCTCCCATCGCAAGATCAAGTAACGAATTATTTTTAATATCATCAAAATAAACTTGCAAACGCAAGTGAGACTCATTATCATCCGTGAGAATTAATTATTATCACTGGCCATTGTTTAATTATTTAAGGTAGTTATGAAAAATTTAAGCACAGTAACAAAAATGACAAGCACGACATTATTATGTTGTTTCTCTTTGGTTGCCCATAGCGGGGCAGAGCAAAACAGCCAACAAAACCATAATAAAGTAGCAAGCGATGTTGAAAACATCGAAGTGCATGGCGTACGTCGTCGCTTAAACGATTCAGGCGCCTTAAAAGACAACATCGCCAAAACCGAACTGTTAACCGATGAATATATTAAAAACTCCCAAGCCAGCAGCCTTGCAGATGCCATAAAAAACGCAGTAGGTATTCGAGTATCTAATGAATGTTCAATGTGTGGTGCAAAACGCGTAATGATCAACGGCATGAAAGGTGAACACACCAACGTCCTTATCGATGGCATTCCAATGCACACCATGATCTCAGGTTTTTATGGCATGGACTCAGTTGCCGCAACCGGCATTGGATCCATCGAAATAGCTCGTGGTGCAGGTGCATCATTAACCGCCCCCGAAGCCATCGGCGGCACCGTCAACATGATCACCAAAGACGCCACCGAAGATGAAGTACAAATAGATCTCGCCGCCGGAGAGCTGGGCTATCGTAAAGCGTCCATCATGGCAACCAAGGTAAGTGACGACGAAAATAGTCACCTCACTTTAGTGGCACAATACGATAACCGCAATCAGTTCGATGGCGACAACAACGGCGTCAGTGAAAATCCACAACTAACCAACTCATCAATGACCATCTATTTTTCTCACGATCTGAGCTACAGCGACAACCTGCGCCTACGTTACAATCAAAGTAATTCAGAAGTTTTCGGCGGTCCGGTACTCGGCGATACAGTTTTTAGCGTTAGCGATGCCTTATCGAGTGTTGCTTATGGCGCATCCGCACAATTATTCGAAGACAACGATGTTCGTAATCGTTTCATCGGTCAACCTTGGGAAACCACTGAATGGGTTAAAACCGACCGCGAAGAACTTTCCGCCAGTTGGTTACATGAAATAGCAGGTGATTTAAACATTACCACCAGCCTAGCCTATATAGATCATGTTCAAGACTCATTTTACGAAGGTGTAGATTACCGCGCCGACGACACTATGTTCTACGCCACCGTGCGTCTTAACTATTTCCTTAACGACGAACATTTGCTAAGTTTTGGTGGCGACTTCCGCGCCGAAGAAATGCGCTCAAATTCCCGCGCGCTCTCAAAAATTGCCAATTACATTGCCGACAGCTTTGACTACATTACCAAAGGGCTGTTTATTCAAGACACTTGGAGTCCACACGAAGACTTCGAACTAGCCGCAGCTATCCGATTCGACCACATTAAAGCCGACTTTGTCGATCCCTCAAAACCCGGTACCGAAATTGACAAAAATTTAATTTCACCGCGCGTTGACATGCGCTACCTGCATAACGATCAAATCACCTCACGCCTGTCATTTGGTCAAGGCTATCGCGCGCCATTATCCTTCTTTGAAAGTGACCACGGTATTCTCGACGCAGGTAAAGGTTATATTGTGGCGGTTAACCGACCAGAGCGGTCAAATAGCGTCAACTATTCATTAAATTTTGATGGCGAAAAACTCACTAGCACGTTGTCATTCGCCTACACCGAAGTCGATCATCTAGCCACCTTAACCCACAACGCCGAAGGTACGCCGGTACTCGACCAACTCAAAGAAACCGCCTCGGTCAGTGCCATCGATCTCGCCCTAAATTATCAAGTAATGGAAGAATGGTCATTATCGATGATCGCCGAACAATACAACTATAACGACATTTTTAAACAATCATTTGCCATTGCACCAGTCGAACGCCGAGTAACCGTTTCTTCCGATTGGGACTATAACGGCTGGGATGTTATTGCATCGGCTACTTGGGTTGATAACCGCGACCTAACCGACTACGGTTATACCGGTTTTAATCGCAACGATGCCACCGAGCCTAAATTAACCGACGCTAAAGCCTATGTCACTGTTGATTTAAAAGTAATTAAAGAATTATCAAGCAGCCTAAAAATCTATATCGGTGCCACCAACCTCTTTAACTACAGCCAAGCAAAGGATTTAGACAGCCCATTGATGTTCCATGAGAATGGCGCTTACGATGTTATCTTTATTAACGGACCATTACGTGGCCGCTCTGCTTACGCTGGTTTACGCTATGAATTTTAAATGGCTAATTGTTGCTACTTGGGCACTGGCGAGCATCGCCAATGCCCAAGGCATTTACCAGCAACAAATGCGTCGCCTTAATGGCGACCAACATACCTCGATTCCAGTGCAAAGCTTAAGTCAATATCAAGGCACTGCCCTGCTCACCTCTTTTTTCATGCCCGACTGCCGCTGGTGTCAGCGCCAACATAAAGTACTCACCCAATTACAAACCAGTTGTCCGAAGCTTCAAACCATCATGCTTGGCGTGCAAGGCAGCAAACAAAAATTAAGGCAGGAGCTCCACCGCGAAAAAAACACCTTTCCCGCCTACATCGCTAACAAAGCAATAGTGCAAGCTATTGGTGCACAAAGCCCCGTCCCAATGATGTTGATTTTCAATCAACAAGGTCAATTGGCCTTTAAAACCATTGGCTACACTCGCCAAGCCAAGTTATCTGCCCTGTTGAAGCAACATAAAATCTGTAGCTGATCAAAATCCCCTGAATCTTATTTTTCACTTGTTTAGCTTTTCTACATTATTGAATACTACTATTCAGGAATCGGGTACATTGACTTCAACCAGCAACCTTTGTACATTATATCGACTAATGTCGAGTAATTACTCTAAAGGAGCTGTGTTATGAATTATCAAACCCTCACCGTATCACTAGAAAATCATATCGCCCACGTGGTGCTAAATCGTCCAGAGCAGTTTAATGCGATGAATACGGATTTTTGGCGTGAGTTACCTGCCGCTGTTCACGCAGTAGACCAACAGGGTAATGCTCGGGTTATCGTGATTTCCTCAACGGGTAAACATTTCTCGGCAGGCATGGATTTAGCGGTATTTACTACCTCTAACACCATACCGATGGATGGTGATCCTTCACGCATGGCGGAGAATTTACGTCGCGCGGTATTGCAATTACAAGACGCCTTTAATGTACTAGAAAACGCCCGTATTCCGGTGTTAACAGCTATTCAAGGTGGCTGTATTGGCGGTGCTATTGACATGATCAGTGCCAGCGATAGTCGTTATTGCACCCAAGATGCATTTTTTACGATTAAAGAAACGCAACTAGGTATGACGGCCGATTTAGGCACTATGCAGCGTCTTCCACATTTGATCCCACAGGGAATTATGCGGGAGCTGGCTTATACTGGGCGAAAATTTGATGCCCAAGAAGCGAAGGAAATAGGCTTAGTCAATAAAGTCTATCCAGACCAAGAATCAATGCTAGAAGGAGTTATGGAGATCGCCAAGCAAATTGCTGCACAATCTCCCTTAGCCGTTACCGGCTGTAAAGAGATGATTAACTACTCTCGCGATCATAGCGTTGCTGATAGCCTAAAATATATGGCCACCTGGCAAGCAGGCATGTTCCGCCCCCAAGATATGATGCTGACATTTATGGCTAAGGCGCAGAAAACGGCACCAGAATTTGAGCCTCTGTGGCCAATTAAACCGCTATTTGAACAACCTTAAAGCATTAATGGTGTAATTACCCTTGATATGAACGGGGTAATTACAGCAGACGAATAAAAATGAGCTTTCAAGCTAGATGATTATTTAGATACTTTTAGATAGCCACAACATAATATTTAGCAAAAAACGTTCGTTTTGTTCAGCGCCATGCGCAATAACCCCCATTTTTCTTTTCATAGCACCGCTTACTTGAGCAGTAAACATCGCCGCTTCTCCAAAAACTACGACTCTGCCTTGACCAAATTCTAAGGTTGCGCCTTGATGCCATCCTTTGACTGAAATTTCTGGTGTACTATCAGGAAATTCCCATGATTTATTTGGCATCAGTGAAACCGCTGAAGCGCCAAAAACAAGCAAAGGCTGAGCATTCGGTGGTGACAAAAATGCTTGTCCGGTAAATGCTTTTACCGATTTAATCGCTTTGCTTCTAGGCAGACCGTTCAAAATAGCATGCGCTAGCAAGGTTCCTTTGTCGACAGTAAATAACTGTTCTTTATTCTTTAAATCTTCGACATAGCCATTGTTAAATTGAAAACCAAATATCGCTGCTAAATTCTCAGCCGCCCTAGGGAATGGCATATGATCAGCGATCAAAAAAAGTGATCCTCCATTCTTTACCCACTGATAAACAGCCTCAATTTCTGCTCTAGAAAATGCAGAGTAATTAGGTAAGTTCCAATTTTTAACATTTTTTTGATCCAATGCATTAGATATCACCAAAATATCAGCATCAGCCAAACTTTCAGCAGTGAATAACACTCGATTTTTTTTAACCGAATAACCATCACTTCTTAATATCCTAACAAAGGGCTGATACCGGCCATCCATGGTATGAAAATTATGATGAGCTTGATCTAAGAGCACTATAGGCGAGTCAGCTTTGGAAAATGTTTTGGTAGTGTTTTTAGGCTTAAAGCTATCATCCCCAAGCTGCTGCGCATTAACCGCGAATGAAAAAAGGATGACAAAACTACAAATTAATTTAACCACTAGAATATCCTTATTATAAAAACCACTTAATCATTCTAAACACCGTTGCAGATTGTGCCAACTGTCTTTAATACGATAAATTTTAAAACTGTTGCTAACTCGTTATGGGGCACATAGCGCCTTAGAAATAGTTGTGCCAATGTTGGTTTTTGGATTAGGTTTTGTATGGGTAATGGGGAATGGGGAATTAACGCCCTTGTAAACAAGAAAAAACCGTTTGCTAAAAATCGACCAAGGAGCAAAACAAACTGTATTTTGTCCTTGTTTTAAGGTTGTTAAATTTCAATTTACTGTGGATTCTTGTTGTTCTTTTATACGGACTACTAGTGTCGTATAGAGAGTGCACAGCTCTCTATGCATATTTCGTCCACATTTTTTTACCACTTTC
>JABSRU010000077.1 GCA_013214965.1 Gammaproteobacteria bacterium | reverse complement strand
AGTGCTGGTTTAATGGTCTCAACCATGATGATGTCAGTAGCGTTCGATTTAGTAACCGCTGTGTTGATTGGGGTGTTTATTGCTAATTTGGTCACGATTCGCCGTTTATCAGAAATTCAATTAGATAATATAAACTTATATTCCAGTGATAATCACAGTGATCTCCCAGCACTCGAACAGCAGTTATTAGCATCGATGGATGATAAAGTGCAATTGCTCAATATTTCTGGGCCGATTGGTTTTGGCGTTGCGCGGGGATTAAAGCAAAGCGTCTCAAAATCGGATCAGAGTAAAACCCTCTTGATAGATTTAACCGATGCACATTTTGTCGGCATTACCAGCACCATAGCTATTGAAGAGATTATCGTTGGCTCTCAAAATCAGGGCCGAGAGATATTATTATCGTGTGTGTGCGAGCGAGTGCGTATTAGTTTTAATAAGTTAAAATTACTTGATAAAATCCCATCAGAAAATGTCTTTGAAACGAGACTTGATGCGCTCAATTTCTTACAACAAAGAGCGCATAATAGATAAGTATTGAGGTTATTTAATACCGCAGCCTTTGATGATGATTTGTGTTAAAGAAGCAACAACCTCTTCGAAATCATCATCGCTCATTGCTTCTTTATCAAGAGCGGCAACCACTTGCGCATTAAAGTCTGCGTAGTGTTGAGTAGAACTCCAAATCAAAAATAATAAATGGTGTGGATTCACTTTATCCATTTGACCTTTTTCAACCCAGCTTTCAATAATCGCTACCTGACTTTGTAACCAAGTTTTAAAATCGGTATTGAGATAGTCGTGTAATATTGGCGCGCCATGAATTAACTCACTGGCAAATATTCGCGATGAGTCAGGATCATTCTTTGAGTGCATCACTTTAGCGCGAATATATGTACTAATAGCCTCTTTAGGTGCTTGGTCGGCACTCAAAGTGTCGTAATCAGTATTCCACACTTCAATGATATTGCTGAGTAACTGCTGATACAAATCGGTTTTGTCTTTAAAGTAGTAATGTATATTGGCACGAGCAATGCCCGCACGTTCGGCAATGCGTTTAATTGAAGCGCCTTTAAAGCCATAGGTTACAAATTCTTTTTTGGCTGCACTAAAAATTATCGCCTTATTCTTTTGTCGAATATTGCCTTCTGACATATTAGCTTTGGTCACAAAAACCCCTGTTGAAATTGAATTACTTATCTGAACACGATCAAGCAAGACCAGCAATAAATAAGTACATTGCACGCCGTCACTAATTTTTCGTTCATTAGATAATAAAATTCAATTATTTTCAACCAAGAAAGCTATCACTGTTACTTTTTGATCGCGTTTTGCCCCAACCAAACCGCTAACGTATTACGTTCATCATCCGTCATGTTCGTTTTGTTCATGAATGGCATATCTTTAGAGCCGATAACACGGGCTTGAATACGTGGCGCCCATTGTTTAATGGAGTCAATATCACTAAAAATAACACCCGCTTGCGCAGAGGTAAAAATATCATCGGTGTTGTTATCTGAATGACAAGCTTTACAACGCTGCTCGATAATTGTTTGCACTTGCTGCGGCGTGACCTTATGTTGTTTTTGCTCTGCTGTTAGCTCAACTTTTTGCGGCGCAATGGCATAGGCTAAAATGATTGTTGCGACAACAGCACCAACCAGGATCAGCGGTTTTTGTTTACCAAAATGGCGTAACACAAAATACTGACGAATAGCAGCAGTAATCAACACAATCACCATGAGCACTAACCAATTCGCGCTATGATTAAACGTGATCGGATAATGATTTGAAATCATAATAAACAATACAGGCAACGTAATATAAGTATTGTGCGTTGATCGTAATTTTGCATTTAACCCAAATTTAGCGTCAGGGGTTTTTCCTTCTTCAACCGCTTTGACTAAAGCACGTTGCGACGGCATGATCCCAAAGAACACGTTACCAGCCATCACCGTACCAATGATTGCGCCCATGTGCATGAAAGCACCACGCGCACTAAAAATTTGTGTTAAGCCATAGGATAACGCCGTGCCAATTATCAGTAAGATAATACCTAGAATTAACCCGTGATTTTTCAGCTTTGTTCGCACTAATATCTCATAACTGCCAACACCAACCATAATGGAGCCTAGTCCTAACAAAATAGCTTGAAGTTGAGTGATATCAGCCACACGTTTATCGATTAAATAAGTTTCGGCCCCGACATAAAACATCAACGACAATAATAAAAAACCAGTGATCCACGTGGTATAAGCTTCCCATTTAAACCAATGTAATGTGGTTGGCATTTTCTCGGGCGCCAATTTGTATTTGGCTACTTCGTAAAAACCACCCCCGTGAATAGCCCATAAATCCCCCCCTATACCCTTGTCTTTTTTCCATTGCGGCGGGGTTTCTAAATGATTGTCTAACCAAACAAAGTAAAATGATGCACCAATCCAAGCAATACCAGTCACTAAATGTGCAAAACGAATGATTAAATTAAGCCATTCATTAATATACGGATCCATAAGCTTTCCTATTTTTATTGACTATCGTCTTATATTTTTTGACCCAAAATATGGGTTGCTTTTACATGGCGTTCATCGCCTAACATACTTAAAATAAATAGTTTTTCAGATAAATTGGTGCAATGCTGCATCCGTCTGTCCATCAGTGGCGTCGCATGATAATCAAGTACAATAAAGTCAGCTTCTGCACCTTTCACAAAATTACCGATCGTGCCCTCAAGATCTAATGCAATGGCTCCCCCTAACGTGGCCAAATAAAACGATTGAAATGGGCTAAGTTTGTCACCACGTAACTGTTGAGTTTTATACCCTTCATTGATGGTACTGAGCATAGAAAATGTTGTGCCAGCACCGATATCAGATCCAAATCCGACATTAATATCGTGCGCTTGAGCCTGCTGTAAGTTAAATAAACCGCTGCCTAAAAACAGGTTAGAACTCGGACAAAAAGCAATCGCTGAGTTTGTTTCACCTAAACGTTTACATTCACTATCATGGAGGTGTACTCCGTGAGCAAAGACACTACGGCGTCCCAATAACTGGCTTTTATCGTAAACATCTAAATAGCCATCACTGTCAGGAAAAAGCTCTTTCACCCAAGCAATTTCAGCTTTGTTTTCACTTAAATGAGTATGTAAGTACACACTTGGATTTTCGCGAAGTAATTGACCCGCTTTATTAAGCTGCTCAGTTGAACAGGTTGGTGCAAAGCGTGGAGTGATCGCATATTGTAAGCGGTCGGTGTTATGCCACTTCTCAATGAGTACTTTGCTGTCATCATAACCACTTTGTGCCGTGTCTGATAAATAATCAGGACAGTTTTGATCCATTAAGACCTTGCCACAAATCATCCGAAGTTTTTTCTGTTGAGCCACGCTAAAAAAAGCCTCAACCGACTCTTTATGTACGGTGCCAAACACTAAAGCCGTTGTGGTGCCCGCGTCGAGGAGTTGACTTAAAAAGAACTCAGCCACTTTTTTGCCGTGCTCTAAATCTGAAAACTGCCGCTCAAAGGGGAAAGTGTAGTTTTCTAACCATTCAAGTAGCTGTTCACCATAAGACGCAATCATTTCTGTTTGAGGATAATGCACGTGAGTATCAATAAACCCTGGCATCATTAAACCTTGCTCATAATGAATAATTTCGACATTCTCAGCGAGGGTCGGTAATAATTCACTCGCCTCTCCTATTTGCTCGATCAAACCGTCTTTAATAATTAACAACCCATCTTCAATGTGTTGGTAGCTGTCTTCTAGCGGAACTTTGGCAGGATCGGCCAAAAAATGTAACAACTCCCCACGATATACTTTGAACATGTCTCTCTCCCCTACTTTTGTTTAGCTGCAGATAATTAGCTTGACGCAATGACCAATGAACCATCTAACTCAAGCACATCACAGTTATCACCTTCACCGCCCCGATCAACCACCAAAAAGTCACTTTCACCGTCCAACGCCAAACAAAAGTGATGCCAAGTGCCTTTATGATAATTAATACCTTGATTTGAATTCGCGATAAAAACTTCAATACTATTTGCATCAAACTCGCCAGCGGGAGCAACCACAATTAAATAGGGATTATCTCCCATTGGGATAAATGCTTGGCTACCATAAGGATGACGTTCCATCATCTTAATCGCGATAGGTTGTGGTAAAGGATTGGATCGAAAAATACTGATGATTGCATGACCTTGCTGATCACTGACGTCGATCTTTGCTAAGTCATGATAACGTTGGGTGATACCGCCATTAATCGCAAAATTATTGGTACTCGCACTCGTTTCAATCACATCACCAAAAGCAGAAAATGCTTCGCTCGTTAACGGCCTTGCTGCTCGTAATTCCAGTTGCTTAATCATTATTTGGTCCTCCTCCGTGTTAGCTATACTGCAAGAGCGTTTAATAAAACACTCGGTTAGGCCAGAGATATCGGTGCATGTGGAGTAAACCTTATTTTTCATGGATGAAAAATTGAGCTTACATGGACGTATTCACAGCGAGTTTACGTAATATGTAGCGATATCGAGTTTAAAACGCACTTGCCGTTGGTCAACTACCGCGATAAGTTGAATAACCAAACGCCGTTAACAACAAAGGAATATGGACATGGCTATTGCTACCGTCCAATTCAAAAACAATATCAACGTATGGATAAAAACCTTGCTCATTGTTCGCATCAAAATAAGACTTAGTGGCAAAATGCATTCGATAGATTCCGGCAGCCAGCACAAGATCATCCGCTAACAAACCGGCAATTCGACCATCGATATTGGTCACGCCAGATGCCAACGTTTGCCAACCATCGTTGGTTTGCGAAAATAACGTAATGGGCAAGCTTGTTGCTGGCTTGCCACGGGTTGTATCTAAAACATGCGTCGTTATTTGGCTCATAGTAATTTCTCTAATCTAAGGTGAAAAATTTTACGTTGCTCTGCTGCTGCGTTGCTCAGCTCTGTCGCTCGGTCATTTGGCAAACGCGCTTGTAGCAGTGCTAACATCTGTATCGCGCTTTTACCGGTCGCACACACAATAAAAATAAAGCCAAATTTATTGAGGTAATCGGCATTACCTTTGGCTAAATCCAGTAATACTTGTTCACTGGCTTCATTAACAGCGCTTTGTTCGCCGCTGGCTAACGCCTTGGTGTTAGCGTATTTAGCACGCAAGGTCTCGACATTGCCGATTTGTGGATGCCCGTCGAATGCTTCAAGGTAATCAGCTTGTTGCAAATCTTGCCACGCTAAATCCGCCTGTTTGACTAAACCGTGTTCATCGGCATAAGGACGTGCAGCAACCATCGCGTTAACCCAAGCACTTGATGTACAGCACTGAATAAAACTGTCAGTTGCTTGCTCAATTGTGGCGGTGTTTAAAGTCTCTAAACTCATGTGTTTTTACCCTTGCTAATCACTTGGCCAAACACCCGCATTCGAGATATTCCACCATCGGGAAAAATACTTAAACGGACATGAGTAAAGCTTTGTTTGTTGTTCACCACCAATTCGTTAATAAATAAATGTTCACGGTTAGCGTATAACTTTGTGCGCTCAATAATCGGTTGCCAATGTTGCTCTTGCTGACCGTTGCTAAAGTCATCACTGCTCGATATCAACCCTTCCAAGGTAAAAGTGTCGGGGAAATTTCCTTTAAAATGACAGGTATCAATAATCACTTTTTCAATGCTACCTTCACTGGCTAATTTAACGATTGACCAATCAGGACCAGGATCACGACGACGCTTAGTTTCCCAACCGTCTCCCATATCTTTACCACGACCGGGCATAATTAAGTTGTTTTTGTCACTAAAAAACATGTCGCTGACCAACAACGCTTTGCCGCCATTTTTTATGTAAGCTAAGTCAATTAACTCGCCATCAACAAACTGTGCCCAATTTACGTCTGCTTCACCATAAACTCGGAGTCGAGCAATTCCACCATCGGGAAACATGTTTAACCGTATATGGGTATATGACTTATCGTTGCTAATTTCGAAAATATTTTGGCGATGGGCATCAACTGGTGTTTGTGCTAATACGGTTTCCCAAAGGGTATCGGCATTAGGTTCGACCTCGCTCATGCACGCCTCGACAGAGACAGTCTCCGGCGCATTACCACGAAAATAGTTAGTATCAATATCAAAACCACGAATAACACCTTTAATCCCAAGACGAATAACGCACCAATCAAAGTCACGACCGTTGTCACGCCCATAGCTGCGACGAGATTCCCAGCCATCCATCCATTTACCACGGTCGGTGAACTTGCCGTCAATAAAAATGCCACGACCGGGTTTGATTAGATTTTCCATCTCAGCAAAAAAATCATCACTACAACAAAGGGTTTCACCACCCACCCGCTCGCTGGCTAAATCGACATAGCGCGTTTTTAATGTTTGTTCTAACTCAAGAGCTACTGCGCTCAATTTGTTTTGTTGCTGAGTGTCTATATCTAACATCATGGCTGGTTTTTCCTCGTTGTAATGCTGGTTAATCGCTAAAGCTGACCTTTGAGTAACGGTTTTCCTACTGGCGTATTGAGCAATTGATCTTGTTGATAAACATGGTGACCACGTACAAAGGTATGCTGCACTTGACCGCTAACCGTGCGCCCGACATAGGGTGTTATTTTATGGCGATGTTTAATCATCTCATTGGTGATGATGAATTTAATATCAGGATCAAACACTAAAATGTCAGCATGATTACCGACTTTAATTGCACCTTTGACGCTATCTAAGCCCGCAAACTTTGCCGTTTCAGTCGACATTAAACGCGCGATATCCACTAAGCTAAAGCCACGTTTTTTCGCTTCGGTCCAAATCAAGGAAATACCAAATTGTAGGGCTGAGATACCGCCCCACGCTTTTTCGATATCGCCGGTATCAATATACTTTAAGTCTGGTGTACATGGTGAATGATCCGACACAATAAAGTCTAATCGACCATCTTTAATCGCTTGCCATAAATGTTCGCGGTTTTTGTTGTCACGAATTGGCGGGCAACATTTGAATAAGGTTTTACCATCTGGAATATTTTCAGAGGCGATGGTTAAATAATGCGGACATGTTTCGGCACTAAAGCGTAACCCTTCTCTTTTAGCTTGAGCAATCGTCTCTAGCGCTTCATCAGACGATAAATGGACGATATGAACTTTGCAATTATCGCCCTTTTCTTTTGACTCACGCGCCATATCAACCATTAAAGAAACTGCATCGTTTTCCCATTTTTTAGGGCGAGATGCTAAAAAACTGTTATATTTGTTGGTAATTTCAACATCATTAAAGTTGCCACAATCAAGTTCAGCATGAATGAGATATGGCACATCATGTTTGGCTAAAATAGGCATTGCGGCGCGAATATCTTTCGCTTCAACATTCGGGAACTCTTCAATGCCAGAGTCAATTAAAAAAGACTTAACCCCTAACACGCCAGCATTGAGTAACTCATCTAAGTCATCAATATTTTGCGGAATAACCCCGCCCCAAAAGCCACAATCTACCCATAATTGATCCTCAACTGCATCTAACTTCTCTTGAAAAGCAGCTTTTGTCGTGGTGACCGGAATACAATTTAGTGGCATATCAACTAAGGCAGTAATACCACCAGCAGCGGCCGCTTGAGTTGCCGTATTAAAACCTTCCCACTCGGTACGACCCGGTTCATTAATGTGGACATGAGAATCAACTAAACCCGGCATAATAACTTGCTCGGCATAATCAATCACTTCACATGACAATGTATGCCCGTATGGGTGAATGGCATGAATGTGTTCATTTTTAATTTCAACACAAGCCGCGACCATTTCACTGACTGAGTTATTAGCACTGACGATGACATTTTTACTTTGTAAGGCAAAATGTGACACTTTTCTGCTCCTGTTTTTAATCATTGAGATGCCAATAGTTGCTTTAGTTCTTTCCAATGCACACCCTGTGCTGACATTTGTTTGTCTTCAATTTTTGGCGCTGATTGATAAATATTGATAATTTCTGCGGCCACTGACACCGCAACTTCCATCGGCAATTTACCACTCACCTGATCAAGACCAATGGGACAATTCATTCGCTCAACGAGTTTTGGGTCAATGTCTCGATGTTTAAAACGTTGCTGAAAGCGACGCCATTTTGTGTCAGAGGCGATAAGCCCTAAATAGCTAAAATTGCCACGTTTTAAAATAGCCTGTGTGATATCAAAGTCCATTTGATGATTGTGCGTCATCACCACAAAGTAGCTGTTAGGTGGCATGGTTGCTATTTCAGATTCAGGCGTTTCACTCATCACTTGCTCAACATTATGGTAACTGCTCATGCCATTAGGAAACTGTGCTTCTCGACTATCTACCCACGTTATTTGACAAGGAAGTTGCGCTAGAATAGGGAGCAATGCCTTACCGACGTGACCGGCACCAAACACCATAATATTAACCCCAACAGCGGCAAAACATTCAAACAACACACTAGTATTACCACCACAACATTGACCAAGGTTAGCGCCCAACTGAAAGTGTTCTAAATGTTGTCCATTGGTACCGCTTGCCAACATTTTTTGGGCATGCTTAATGGTTTTATGCTCTAAATGACCACCGCCAATGGTGTCAAAAATTTGATCTTTGCTAATCACCATTTTGGTGCCACTGTTGCGCGGGGTTGAACCAGAAACGCCTACTAATGTCACTAATACATAAGCCTTGCCTTGCTGACTTAGTTGATAGGCGGCGCTATTCCAGTTCATTATTATCATATTATTTTAGCCTTATGAGTTTGCTTTTATCGCTTCAACCGCCATGAGCACTCGCTCAGGTGTTGCGGGGGTATTGAGTACCGGACTTATTTTGTAATCAGAAATACTTGAAATAGCGTCTTTAAGGGCAGACCAAACAGAGATGCCGAGCATAAATGGGGGTTCTCCCACCGCCTTTGAATTGTAAATAGTGTGTTCACGGTTTGGCGCGTCAGGCATTAAAGTAACCCGAAAATCCTTAGGTGCGTCACTAATAGCAGGGATTTTATAAGTAGCCGGATTATTTGACAGTAAACGACCTTGCTCATTCCACACCAGCTCTTCAGTCGTTAACCAACCCATTCCTTGAATAAAAGCCCCTTCAATTTGCCCAATATCAATGGCAGGATTAATGGACTGACCGACATCTTGTAATATATCGGTACGCAACGTTTTGTATTCACCCGTTAGCGTGTCAATAATAACTTCAGATACAGCAGCTCCCGTTGCGTAATAAAAGAATGGACGCCCTTTACCGGATGCCCGATCGAAGTGAATTTTAGGGGTTTTATAAAAGCCAGTAGAAGATAAAGAAACACGCCCCATGTAAGCAATTTGAGAAAATTCAGCAAAACTAAAAGTATGCTCACCAACAATAATATGACCATTTTTAAAACTAACTTGCTCAGGCGTGACTTGGTATTTTTCACAGGCAAAATCAATTAAACGCTGCTTAATTGTTTTGGCTGCCGCTTCTGCCGCTTTACCATTTAAATCGGTACCTGAAGACGCCGCAGTTGGCGATGAGTTAGGCACTTTGTCGGTACGAGCCGATGAAATAGCCACCGTATCAACATTGACCTGAAATTGCTCAGCGACAATTTGCGCGACTTTAGTATTCAAGCCCTGCCCCATTTCACTGCCGCCATGACTTAAGTGAATCGTGCCATCGGTATAAATATGAATAAGCGCACCCGCTTGGTTTAAATGCTGCACCGTAAATGAAATGCCAAATTTAACTGGCGTTAGTGCAATACCTTTTTTCAACACGGCATTGTTCGCATTAAATTGGCTAATTTCTTGACGGCGAGCTTGGTAATCGGAGCTTTGCTCTAATGAGTCGATCAGCTCGCTTAAGTTATTGTGTTCAACTTTTTGATGGTAGTGAGTTTCGTTACGGTCATCTTTACCATATAAATTTATTTTACGAATGGCTAACGGATCTTTACCCAAATAACGCGCGATGTCATCCATCACCATCTCAATGGTCATCATTCCTTGAGGGCCACCAAAACCACGATAAGCGGTATGAGAAACCGTATTAAGCTTGCAACGATTACCGGTGATAGTGGCTTGATCTAAGAAATACGCGTTATCAGAGTGAAACATTGCCCGATCGACAATGGCATCTGACAAGTCAGGTGAATAACCACAGTTGCCATTAACTTCAATATCAATACCTTGGATTTGCCCTTTGCGGTCAAAACCAACTCGATAGTTATTTTCAAAAGGATGGCGCTTACCGGTCATGACCATATCGTCGACGCGGCTTAGTTTGAATTTAACACTACGATTGGTTTCGTAAGCAAGCAAAGCTGCAATACATGCCCAAGGTGCCGCTTGAGTTTCTTTACCACCGAACCCACCGCCCATGCGGCGCATATCAACCAGTACTTTGTTTAGTGGAATGTCTAATACTTCAGCCACCAGCTTTTGTACTTCACTTGGGTGTTGTGACGACGTGTAAATATTCATGCCGCCATCTTCCGTCGGCACAGCCGTTGACACCTGACCTTCAAGATACATATGTTCTTGACCGCCAACGACAATTTCACCCGACAACTGATGTTCAGCATTAGCAATAGCCGATTTAGAATCACCGCGCTGCATGGTAAATGGCGGGCGAACAAAATGTTGTTTCGCTAAGGCATCTTTCACCGTTAACACAGCTTCAAGTACTTGGTACTCAATTTTTGCTAATTTAACCGCTCGACGAGCAAGATCATAACTGATGGCAGCCACCGCAAAAATAGGTTGCCCAACAAACTCGACTTTACCTATTGCCAATATAGGGTCGCCGGGGAATACAGGACCAATATCGGTATGTCCTGGGACATCTTCAACCGTCACCACGGCGACAACGCCCTCGGCCGCTTTAACCGCTGATAAATCCATTGATATAATATTGGCATGTGCATGGATTGATTGACCAACCGCAGCATGTAGTTCACCCCGTAACGCGGGACGGTCGTCAACATAAATAGCTTCACCAGCCACATGCTTGTCTGCACTTTCATGTTTTTTAGACCGACCAACGCCTCCTAAACCGACATTGCTTTGACCATTAACAACTCTTTTATCGGTGTTTGAGAATATTTTTTTCGCATCACCTTTAACGACATTAATGAGACTACGCATAATTGACCACCCGTGTTTCAATCACATGACATTGCAGCTCTAAATAACACTTTTCGATCAAGTTTTGAGCGACTGTCATTCGATACTTATCCGAAGCACGGACATCAGACATCGGTTGAAAATCGGTTGCTAACGCTAATTTGGCTTTCACTACTGATTCTTTAGTAAAAGTATTGCCTTGCAACACCGCTTCTGCCGCAGACGCTCGTTTAGGAATTGCAGCCATACCACCAAATGCAAGGCGAACATTTATAATTTTTTTATCGCTGTCTTGCTCAATAAAAAATGCCGCCAGTACCGCTGAAATGTCATCATCGAAACGTTTAGAGATTTTATAGAGTTTTAATGTTTGATTAGCCGTCGGCTTGGGAATTTGAATTGACTTAATAAACTCAGACGGTTTCAGCACTGTTTTTTTGTAATCGACAAAATAGTCTTCAACTAAAATGGTTCGCTCGACCCCGTTCACATGCAATGTCATGGTTGCGCCAAGTGCAATCAATGCTGGCGGCATATCGCCAATCGGCGATGCATTGCCAATATTTCCGCCCAAGGTGCCAGTGTTACGTACTTGTTTGGAGCCAATTCGCTCAATCATCTCACCTAAGTCAGGATAATAATGATGCAGAACATCAATAAACTGACTGTAAGGTAGCGCTGAGCCAATCACTATTTCAGTGTCCGTTTGTTCGATGTTGGTTAATTCTTTAACGTTGCCGATATACACGAGTTTATCGATTGTCGCTAGGTTTTGAGTCACTGATAACGCTAAATCGGTACCACCAGCCACTAAGATTGGTTTAGGCTCCTGAGCTAATTCATACACTAATTCATCAATGTTTTTAGGGGCAATAAAATGGTGACTATTTCCTGTTAACGTCGGCGCGGGTAATTTTTGTAGCTCAGTAAGCGTGGCGAGTGTTGTTTGATAATGTTGAGAAAAAGAGTCGTCATCAACATCGACACTCGTGGTAATTGCCGCTTCAATAATGGAGCGATAGCCAGTACAACGGCATAAATTACCGCCTAATGCTTCAAGCACCTGCGGACGTGTGGGTGTTTTATTGTGTTTATGTAATGCAAATGACGACATCACAAACCCCGGTGTACAAAAACCACATTGTGAGCCGTGATTATCAACAAGGGTTTGTTGGACATGATGCAGCTTGGTTTTTTCTTTTAAATTTTCAACCGTAATCAACTGCTTGCCATGTAAGCTACCGACAAAAGTAATGCACGAATTAATTGATTTATAATAGAGCTGGTCATTATTTTCACGATCTAATTCTGCAACCACCACCGTACAAGCACCACAATCGCCCGAGGCGCAGCCTTCTTTAGTGCCCGTATTAAATTGTATTTCACGGAGATATTGTAATACGGTTAAATTCGGATCGATATTTTCTAGGGTCACGACTTGATTATTTAATAAAAAACGAATGGTGCTATTTATCATCATTTCTCCCATCACTGCTCTTATTGGTTTAGACAGAACGCCATTGCAATAGATTTAATATAGCAGAATAATAACCTGACACAAGTGTCAATTATTTAAGTGGGATTTTTCCAAGCGGAGAATAATACCAATTTGAGGTAGTAATATTTACTCAATACTACTACCCAATGGCGTCGATAGAGACTTTAGCCTGACCTTATGATGAGGTTGGCATGTGTTTTTGACCCAAGCTAACGCCTCATCGATTAGCGGGGTAATTATTTCATAATCAGCATGAGTCAATTTCCCAACCGCTTTTAACGACAGAAAAAATTCATCTTCGACTCGTTCAATACCAATTGATAAACCATGTTTAATATAAGCCATTATTCATTCTCCAATAAGTAAAATCACCCTTACCACAATACGCGCTCACTCAGCGATTAAGATGATTTAAATCATACTTATCAGTAACTGATATTATTTGATGACCTTCGTTAAAAAAAGACTGTAAGGGTCTGCTTGATAATCAGAAAATGGCAGGCATGGTTTAAAACCATAACGTTGATACAAATTGTGAGCAGCAACAAAAGCATCTGCTGTGCCCGTCTCTAAACTAATTTTGTGATAAGACTGCGCCTTAGCGAATTCAAGAATATGAACTAATAACTGAGCAGCAACACCCTGTCTCAAAAATTGACGCGCCGTACGCATTGATTTTAGTTCACCATGCATATCATCAAGGCGTTTTAACGCCCCACAACCAGCAAGTTCACCATCGATCCAAGCCGTCCAAAAGGTAACATTAGAGGCTTTAAGCGA
>JABSRU010000005.1 GCA_013214965.1 Gammaproteobacteria bacterium | reverse complement strand
GTTGCAAGTTAAGTGTGCCTGAAATTTCGAGAAAGGTTGAGGGGAATTAATCTCCGCGAAGCGGTTTAGTTCAACAGCTCTATTAGGCCGTAACATTCCGTATTTCTGGTAGAAATATTTTGCCTAAAAAATTTATTAAAAAACAAACAATAGTACTATCCTCTTCAGTATTCAACGTTTTTATATTTAATTAAGTATAAAAGTATTGTAGAAAGGCGGAACCATTCCGTATTTCTGGTAAAAATGCGGAAACCCTATATACTGTATAAAAAAACAGTATTACGAGAGGTTATTATGAATTCACCTTTTTTATTATCAATTGTTGAACAAATGAGGATGCAACGCTATGCTAAACGCACAATTGAAAGTTATGTTTACTGGATAAAATCGTATATCTATTTCAACGATAAGAAACATCCGCAATATTGTCATAATAAAGAAGTTGAGCAATATCTGTCATATCTTGCAAACCAAAAAACTGTTTCTCCTAATACCCAATCATTAGCGTTAAATGCGTTAGTTTTTTTATATCGTGATATTTTACAGCAACCATTAACTCTCACTCTAAGATTTAATAAAACTAAAGCAAAAGTAAAATTACCCGTTGTACTCACTTTAGATGAAACGTCATTATTACTTAATCATATTCCAACGACAGTATCATTACCTTGTAAACTTCTATATGGAAGCGGTTTACGATTAATGGAAGTCGTTAGATTACGGATCCAAGATGTTGACTTTGAACATTTATCTTTGAGGATTTGGCATGGTAAAGGTGGGAAAAACCGTCAAGTTACTTTAGCAAAAGAATTAATAAGTTTATTAAAAAATCAAATTAATCAGGCACAAGTATATTATCAATTAGATATCAATAACCCTGATTATCAAGGAGTTTGGCTCCCTTACGCTTTAGCAAGAAAGTATCCCAATGCTGCCATAAGCTTTAGTTGGCATTATCTATTTCCTTCTAGTCGTTTAAGTATTGACCCTGAATCAAAAAAAATCAGAAGGCATCACATCAATGAAACCAGTTTACAAAAGGCCGTTAAGAACACAGCCCAACGCTGTAAAATAAACAAACAAGTGACTTGTCATACTTTGCGCCATTCGTTCGCTACCCATTTGTTGCAACGTGGCGCGGATATTCGCACAGTACAGGAGCAGTTAGGACATTCAGATGTCCGTACCACACAAATTTATACCCACGTTCTCCATACTGGTGCCAATGGCGTTCGCAGTCCATTAAGCGACCTTTAAATAGCCAATAAAAAAGAGCAGCTATTGCTAGCTGCTCTTTTTGTGACACAAAAACCTATCTTAATCAATATATTGATCAATCGGAACACATGAACAATGTAAGTTACGGTCACCGTAAACATCGTCGATGCGGTTTACCGTAGGCCAGAACTTGTTGGCACGTACTTCTGTCGTTGGGAATACCGCTGTTTCACGGTCGTAGGCACGGTTCCATGTTGGATCCATGATGTCGTCCATGGTGTGTGGCGCGTTGGCTAATGGGTTGTCAGTAACGTTCCATTCGCCTGATTCTACTTTAGCGATTTCGGCACGAATAGCGATTAGGGCATCGGCTAGACGGTCAATTTCTACTTTAGACTCAGATTCCGTTGGTTCGATCATCAACGTGCCCGCTACTGGGAATGACATGGTTGGTGCATGGAAACCATAGTCATTTAGGCGCTTAGCGATATCCATTTCGGTAATACCAGACGCTTCTTTCAGTGGACGTAAGTCAACAATACATTCGTGAGCCACATAACCACCACGGCCAGAGAACAAGATTGGAAAATGTTCGCTTAAACGAGCCTTTAGATAGTTAGCATTTAGAATAGCGACTTGGGTTGATTGACGTAAGCCTTCGTTACCCAACATGGTGGTGTACATCCATGTGATAGGTAAAATGCTTGCACTGCCGTATGGCGCTGCAGATACTGCGCCATTGCCAGCATCAGGACCGTTAAGTTCAACCACACTGTGGTTAGCAACAAACGGGGCCAAGTGTGCTTTAACGCCGATTGGTCCCATACCTGGGCCGCCGCCGCCATGTGGAATAGCGAAGGTTTTGTGCAAGTTAAGGTGTGAAACATCAGCACCGATAAAGCCAGGAGACGTTAAACCAACTTGAGCGTTCATGTTGGCACCATCAAGGTAAACCTGACCGCCGTGGCTATGAATAATCTCGCAAATTTCACCAATAGTTTCTTCATATACACCGTGAGTCGACGGATACGTGATCATGATACAAGAAAGGTTATCTGCTAATTCAGCGGCTTTAGCGCGAAGATCGTCCATGTCGACGTTGCCTTCACTGTCACAAGCGGTTACTACCACTTTTTGACCGGCCATTTGAGCTGATGCCGGGTTAGTACCGTGAGCAGATGCAGGAATTAAACAAATGTTACGATGAGAATCGCCGCGTGACTCATGGTACTTTTGAATCGCTAACAAACCAGCGTATTCACCTTGCGCACCAGAGTTAGGCTGCATACAAATCGCATCATAACCAGTGATGTTAACTAACCATGCTGATAATTCTTCAATCATCTCAATATAACCCGCTGCCTGATCTTGCGGGCAGAATGGGTGCATGTTGGCGAATTCATTCCAGCTTACCGGCAGCATTTCAGCCACAGCATTAAGCTTCATGGTACAAGAACCTAATGAAATCATTGAATGATTAAGGGCTAAATCTTTGCCTTCAAGGCGACGGATGTAGCGCATCATTTCAGTTTCAGAATGGTACTTGTTAAACACCTCATGGGTTAAGTACTCAGACGTACGCACCAATTCGTCAGCAAATGAGTTACCGCTAATCGCGCTATCTAATGTTGCAACGTCAAGACCGTGCCCTGCCCCTAAGATAACGTCAAACAATTGTGCAACGTCTTCACGGGTTGTGGTTTCATCTAAGCTAATACCGATTTGACCGACTAGGTCACGACGGAAGTTTAGTCCCGCTGCAACGCCGTTCGCTAATAAAGTCGCTTTATCTTCGCCAACGTTTAAAGTGATGGTATCAAACCATGCACTGTTCGCCAGTTCAGCACCTTTAGCAGTTAAGCCATTCGCCAAAATAGTGGTTAAGCGGTTAATCCGTGTAGCAATGTTCTTCAGTCCTTTAGGACCGTGATACACCGCATAGAATGATGCCATGTTGGCCAATAATACCTGAGCTGTACAAATATTAGAGTTAGCTTTTTCACGGCGAATATGTTGCTCACGAGTTTGCATCGCCATGCGTAATGCTGGCTTACCACGAGTATCTTTTGACACGCCGATAATGCGGCCAGGGATCGAACGCTTGTGCTTGTCACGCGTTGCAAAAAATGCAGCATGTGGACCACCAAAACCCATTGGTACACCAAAGCGTTGGCTATTACCAAAGACTACATCAGCGCCCATTTCACCCGGTGATTTCAACATCGTTAATGCCATGAAATCTGCAGCGACGGCAACAACGGCTTTTTTCGCTTGTAAGTCGCTAATCAATTGCTCAATGTTGTCTACTTGACCGTTTGACGCAGGGTAACTAAGCATCGCACCAAACACATCGTGGTTTAGGGCGTCGCTTGCTGGACCAACGATAACTTCATAACCAAATGCCGCGGCGCGCGTTTTAATCACATCGAGTGTTTGAGGATGAATGCCATCGCTGACAAAGAATAAATCTGATTTTTTGTTTTTTGAAACACGTTTCGCTAAACCCATCGCTTCAGCACCAGCGGTGGCTTCGTCAAGTAATGACCCACTCGCTAGCTCTAAACCAGTTAGATCCATGGTTAGCTGTTGGAAATTAAGAATAGCTTCAAGACGACCTTGGGCAATCTCTGGTTGATATGGCGTGTAAGCCGTGTACCAACCTGGATTTTCTAACACATTACGTAAAATAACGTTAGGCACTAATGTATTGCTATAACCCATACCAATGTATGTGTTTAATACTTGGTTTTTATCCGCTAGCGTGCGCAGATAAGCCAGTGCTTCAACTTCAGTACGACCTGAACCAATATTAAGTCCTTGCTTAAGTAAAATCGATTCTGGAACGATTTTTTGGGTCATGTCTTCTAGTGAATCAGCACCAATTAGCTTTAGCATCTCTTGTTGTTGCTGAGCATTAGGGCCGATATGACGAGCGATAAACTCGTTCTTATTTTCTAATTCAGTTAACGTAGGTAAACGGGTCATGGGAGCTGTCTTCCAAAAATTAATCCAGCGCTAAGCCTAGCACTGTAACAAAAAAATAAGGCTCCTAAAAAGGAGCCTTTATGACAGTCGACGATTAGTCTTCGTCGATTGTTGCTTTGTAGCCTTCAGCGTCAAGCAAGTTTTCTAACTCTGACACGTCATCCGCTTTGATTTTAAACATCCAACCGTCGTTGAATGCATTCGAGTTAACTAACTCTGGTGCATCTTCTAAGTCTTCGTTTACTTCTACTACTTCACCGGTAATGGGTGCGTAAATATCTGAAGCAGCTTTTACTGATTCAGCAACTGCAATATCGTCACCGGCGTCAAATGTGTCGCCAACATCAGGTAAATCAACAAATACCATGTCACCTAATAGGCCTTGAGCGTGCTCAGTAATACCAATAGTGAAAATACCATTGCCTTCGTCGCGTACCCATTCGTGAGAACTTGCATATTTTAATTCAGCAGGAATATTGCTCATTGGATTATCCTTTATCTATTTTTTTTGTTTAATTTTTAAAAAGTTTGCTTGCCATTACGTACAAAGCCAGGCTTGACGACTTTTACATCAGCAAATTTCTTACGCATCTCAACTTGGGCACTATCACCAATCGAACGAGGAACTCGCGCAATAGCAACACTATAGCCCAATGTTGGAGAAAATGTCCCAGAAGTAATAATACCCTCTTGATCCACCCCTTCGCTATCTTTAAATGACACTTTTTGACCAGCACGTAACACGCCTTTCGCTTCCATCACTAAGCCAACTTGCTTATGTAATGTGCCAGCGGCTTTTTGAGCGACTAATGCTTCACGACCATTAAAATTACGTTCTTGTGGTTCCCAAGCAATGGTCCATGCCATATTAGCCGCTAACGGTGACACTTCTTCGTCCATATCTAGGCCGTATAGGTTCATGCCAGCTTCTAAACGCAAGGTATCACGAGCGCCTAAGCCACAAGGACGAACATCAACGTCTAATAGTTGCTGCCATAGTGCAACGACCTTATCTTGATGAACAATAATTTCATAGCCGCTTTCACCGGTGTAACCCGTAGTCGCAATAAAGAAGTCGCCAGACTCAACCGAGAAAAAGGGCTTCATGCCGTCGACTAAGGCATTTTGCTCAGCATTGAATACTTTCGCTGCTTTTGCTTTAGCGTTAGGGCCCTGCACCGCAATCATTGATAATTCAGGTAATTCAGTAACGACAACATCAAAATCGGTCACTTGCTTGTTGATCCACGCCATGTCTTTAACGCGAGTCGCTGAGTTAACCACCAAACGATAATAATCGTCACTAATGAAATAGGTAATTAAATCATCAATCACGCCGCCTTGCTCATTCAGCATGCCGCCGTACATTGCTTTGCCTTCAACGGTTAACTTAGCCACGTCATTAGCGAGTAATTTTTGAAGAAATTCTTTAGCTTGACTGCCTTTAATGTCAACTACGGTCATGTGTGAAACATCAAACATCCCGGCATCTTGACGAACGGCGTGATGTTCTTCAATTTGAGAGCCATAATTAATTGGCATTTCCCAACCGTGAAAATCAACCATTTTGGCGCCAGCTTCAATGTGCTTATCAAATAATACAGTTTGTTGAGACATTAGAAATCCTCTAAATATAGGGTACAGGCCATAGCAATTATTGTATACAAAATCGAGCTATGGATTTTTTTGATGGCGGATTATAGCTTTTTTGCGATCCATATTCCAAAAATATTTCTAATGTGAAACCCGGTGTCACATTAGAAAAACTAATGAAACACCAAGATAGTGATCTCGATCAATCAGCAATGATAGGTTGTGACAGCTGCGGTAAGTTATCGGTTAGTCCCATGGCATGACGAATAAAAACTTGTTTAATCGGCCCAATATTGTCCACGGCCACTAAACCAATGTCGCGGGCGAGTTTTTTCACAGGATTATTCCCCGCGAATAGTCGCTTAAGCCCTTCCATGGTCGCAATCATTTGCATAGCATCGGCTTTACGCCAGCGCTCATAGCTGCGTAAGTTGGCTAACTCGCCAAGATCTTTACCTTGCTGATGATTAGCGAGCACCGTTTGTGCTAAGGCCGCAGCATCGAGAAACCCTAAATTCACTCCTAAGCCAGCCAATGGATGAATGGTGTGGGCGGCATCACCAATTAAAGCAATCCGTTGTTTGGCAAAGGAGCGTGCATAACGCATTTTTAGCGGGAACACCCCACGGGCTGATTTTAACTGACAATAACCTAAGCGATTATCAAAGGCGGTGGTTAGGCGGCGGTTAAATTCTATTTCATCACATTGCGACAGCTCTTGTGCTAACTCAGGTGAGAGCGACCACACGATTGATGACAGATTCTTTTCGCCATGATTACCCGCCAGTGGTAAAAAGGCTAACGGCCCCTCAGGCAAGAACACCTGCCGCGCTGTTTGCTCATGGTTTAAATCGGTTTCAATGGTTGCCACTAATGCATGATGACCATAATCCCAACTGGTGAGAGGAATATCGGCTTTATTACGCAGCCAAGAGTTGGCACCATCGGCACCCACCACCAATTTAGCGGTTAATGACGGTTGTTCCTGATTGTCAGGATCGGTACTTTGCAGGGTTAGCCACGCTTCTTTGTCGCCAAAGGCAATACTTTTACAATGGTATGGGTCAAAGATTGTAATGTTTGAAATTTGTTGAGCTCGTTGCCATAGCGCCGCTTGAATCGCCGAGTTTTCGACGATTGTGCCCAAGGAATCACTGCGCAACTCGGCGGCATCGAAAGATATTTTACCAAAGCTGTCGCTGTCCCACACATCCATGGCTTGATAAGGCTGACAACGCCCCGCCGCTATGCTCGACCACACATCGAGTCGGGTTAACAAATTTTTACTGGCCTGGCTTAAGGCACTCACCCGAATGTCATGTTGATCATTGGGGGTTAAATTGGGCGTTCGCCCTTCGATAATGGCGACATTGAGATCGCTATCGGCTAAGGCACAGGCCAGCGCCAATCCGACCATACCACCACCAATAATCGCCAGATCGAATGATTGAATATTCATGAATGATTTCCTACAGAGCTAACGGGTAACATCGGAGCTGATGCTCGCCATCCTAGCATTTGATGTGCGACCGGACGTTTAATTAAATCAATGCACTGGCTTAGTTGTAAACCAATGTTACGCCCCATCACCATTGGCCACAGGTTATTAGAAAAAAGTGAGACTAAACCACTGGTTGCTAACACGCTGTGATGACGATCTTGATCCCGCGATTGGCGATAATTATCGAGCACGTTAAATTGACCAATATCACCATCATTACCAACTGCTTCAGTCAATTGGCTAATCAGTTGTGCGACATCGCGCAAGCCCAAATTAAAGCCTTGCCCTGCAATAGGATGCAGAGCTTGCGCAGCGTTACCTATAAACACGGTGCGGTGATGGGTTATTTGCTCGCTAACACTCATGATTAGCGGATAACTAACTCGCGCGCCAGTACGTTCAAAAATTCCCAAGCGATAACCAAAGGCTTGTTGCAATTGAATCAAAAACTGCGATTCGGGTAACGCCATTATCGCGGCGACTTGATCAGTATGCATCGACCAGACCAACGAACTACGCCCTTGGCTCATTGGCAATAGCGCTAATGGTCCTTGATCGGTAAAACGCTCATAGGCTTTACCTAAATGCGGTTGCGAAGTCGTGATATTGGCAATAATGGCCGATTGATTAAAATCGGTTTGTTGAGCGTCAATGTTCAACAGTCGCCGCACCGTCGAAAAGCCACCATCGGCAGCCACCAGCAATTTTGCCGACAAAGCAGCGCCACTTTTTAAATTAACGCTGACATGACCTTGGTGTTGCTGAAGTTGCTCAATCGCATCGGGACGAAACCACGTCACTTGACAACCTGACGCTTGCGCTAATTTTCGGTGTAACAGCTGACCGCTTTGTGCCAGCTCTACCACATAACCTAACGCCGACAGTTGATAATCTTTAGGATCAATACAGGCTTGGCCCAAATGACCACGGTCGGTCACTGAAATATAGGTGATTGGGGTGACAATTTTCTGATAATCTTGCCACAGTCCTAATTGTTCGAGTAATTCACGCGAGCCATAGGACAGTGCAATCACTCGCGCATCAAAGCCAGCATGGCCATTATCATCGACCGATGCTTCAATAATGGCAATTTTAAATTGGCTATCGCGCCCCAGCAGGTGTTTTAATCCCCATGCCAAGGTTGCGCCAGCCATGCCGCCGCCATTGATGATTAAATCAAAATCTTGAACCACCTAAATTTCCTTTTTTATACTTATGCTTGTGCTTGTGCCATTAACGCTTCGATCTCTGCCACGGTTTTGACAACATCTTTAGTCAGCACTTCGTTACCGTCAACAGTCACTAACAAATCGTCTTCAATACGCACACCAATGCCACGCCACTTAGGATCAACATCGGCGTCTTCGCTAATATACAACCCAGGTTCTATGGTTAATGTCATGCCCGGCGCAAGAATACGACTGCGATCGGCGCTGCGGTAATCGCCAACATCATGAACATCAATCCCAATCCAATGGCCTAAACCGTGCATATAAAACTCTTTAACCGCTTGTTGCTCTAATGCCTCATCAAAGTCACCGCTAATAATACCAAGATCTAACAAACCTTGGGTGAATATTTTAAGCACTTCGTCGTTTGCTTCTTTGATCTGAGCACTGGGTTTAATCATATTAATTGCCGCTAACTGTGCTTTTAATACTAAATTATAAATTGCCTTTTGTTCGACACTAAATTTGCCATTAACCGGGAAAGTTCGGGTAATGTCAGCGGCATAACCATTAAATTCACAACCAGCATCAATTAACACTAAATCACCGTCATTGAGTACCGATTCATTTTCAGTGTAATGTAAAATACAGGCATTATGACCGCCACCGACAATGGTGTTATAAGCAGCAAAGCGCGCACCATTGCTGGCGAATTCATGCATTATTTCGGCTTCAAGCTGATATTCAAACTGATCCGGGGCAATAAACTGCATCGCTCGAGTGTGGGCATTGGCTGAAATTACACTAGCACGGCGCATCACGGCGACTTCTTCACTCTTCTTAAACAAACGCATTTCGTCGAGGATCGACCGTAACTCAATTTGTACCGTAGGCGTGCGCCAATTTTTTTTAACTCCAGCCCGCAATGACGCCATTAATTGTGTCACAGCCTGATCACCTTCGGGTGTTTCACCCTGGCAAAAATACAGACTGTCACTACCATTAACGAGTTCAGGTAATTGCTGTGTGAGTTCATTGATCGATAACGCTTGATCAATGTCGAAATTTTTCAAGGCTTGCGCTTGACCTAAACGGCGACCATGCCAAATTTCTTGTAACTTATCTTTGTCACGGGTGAATAAAATAGTTTGAGTATCTTGGCCTGATTTAAGCAGTAACAGCGCTGATTCTGGTTCATTAAAACCGGTTAAATAATAAAAATAGCTGTTTTGACGAAAGTGATATTCGGTGTCTAAGCTGCGGGTTTTTTCACTGGCGGCGAAAATAACGGCTGCACTGTTGTCGCTCATTTTTTCAAACAAACTCATGCGGCGGCCGTTAAAAAATTGTTCAGTTATCATTAGTGTAATTTCTCCGAATTTTCGGTGGCTTCAACTTTATGACCAAGCTCGCCAAAACAGAACATCGCGCTAATACGCACATACTCAAGAATTTCTTCTAGCGATGTTTCAGACTCATCATTGTCTTCAATCTCGGTGTCTAGCTTAGCTATTTGGCTTAAATCAGTCAGTGCTTCTTTAACATCTTTTGATAAGGTCTTACCCGATTCATTACCAATGGCAAAACCAGCAAGAAAACTTTCGCTCCACTGAGTCAACGACTGAGCTCGCTCATTAAGATATTGATCATCGTCTGCTAGCAATAGTTGCACTTGATAATCTTGGGCTAAAAATTGATTGCGAGTGGTTTTAAATAATTGCTGTAAGTCTTTTTTCAAATCGATGGGCAATGCGATGCCATCGTTCATTAAATCATTAAAAGCACCGTACCAACTACCATCGGTCAAATTGATACCACCACAAATTAAACCACAGATAATACCGTGGGTTTCGCTCGCGGTTGCGCCCAATTCGGCCATTTTTAAACTGTTGGTTAACTGCTGCCAAGTTACTTGTGTCATTGCTTAAATCCTAAAACTATTTTTAGCTATTCTAGCAGCTGTATAGGCTGCAAAGAAGTTAATTTATTCGCCTACAAAACCAGCAGTTAACAGCTAAAATAGCGCGTTCGAGTAATTAATAATCATTTAACCATTAACAAGTGCCAACAAGTGGAATATACTGAAATCTAATTCCTGTGGTGTGCGTCAGTGTTCTGAGTTCCCGAGCCAATATACACACCCAGGGAGTCAATTCCTTTGCTATTGTGCAAGCCCGGCATGTACCGGGAAGCCTGCGGTAATAATTGTCTCCCGCCTTGAACCGTATGGTTCGAGGACCAAATGTTCACAGCGGCACCTTGGGAATTTATTACTTTTCAACTTCTTCATTCTAGTATACGGTTAAACAAACTTTTTAACCTAAGTCAGCGATGAAGCAACTAACACGACAGCAGCTCAGACAACACACCCGCGAACTTCGAAATCAGCTAAGCACAGTTCAACAGCAACAAGCTTCTTTGCAGCTCATTGAGCAATGTTTAAGTCATGCTAAATTACAATCGGCACAACATATTGCACTTTATCTTGCTCACGATGGCGAACTAAATCCACTCCCCTTAATCAAAGAACTATGGCAACAGGGAAAATCCGTTTATTTACCCGTGCTGCACCCTTTTAATCCCGGTCATTTATTATTTTTACACTATCATTCGCAATCAATCATGGTGAATAATAAATATGGTATTAGTGAACCGAAACTTGATGTCACCAAAGTATGTCCGGTGGCTAAGCTCGATATCATTTTTACCCCATTAGTCGCGTTTGATGTCGCAGGTAATCGCATGGGCATGGGCGGTGGTTATTATGATCGGACACTAGCTAATACCATTGATCACAAACCTTATGCCATGGGGCTCGCTCACGATTGTCAATTAGTGACCCAATTACCCATTGCTGCTTGGGATGTGCCATTGGCTGAAATTATTACCCCTACTAGGATATATAAATGATTAAAGAGTTTGTTGTTTTACTCCATGGTTTAGGCCGCAGTGAAAAGTCGATGTTATTGATTAGCCATCAGCTTAAAAAGGCCAATTATGAAGTCATCAATATAAATTACCCATCAATGGATCATTCTATTAGTGAACTTGCAGAAATTGCAGTCGGCGATGGATTAGCACAGTGTCATGCCCGTGGCGCAACCATTATCCATTTTGTCACCCATTCGTTAGGCGGGATCTTAGTCCGTCAATATTTCAAACACCATCACGAACCATTATTAGGTCGCGTGGTGATGTTAGGGCCACCGAACAACGGCAGTGAAGTGATTGACAAATATCGCCATTTAAAAATATTCCAACAACTCACCGGTCCAGCTGGACTAACCCTTGGCACCAACGGCAACAATGACGTACCCCATCAACTCGGCGCGGTTAATTTTGAACTCGGTATTATTGCCGGCTCAAAAAGCATCAATCCGTTCTTATCATTAATATTGCCTGGACCAGACGATGGCAAAGTGACGATTGAATCAGCAAAAGTCGCTGGCATGAGTGATTTCATTATTTTACCCACCACTCACCCCACCATGTTAATGAGCTCCAATGTGATTAAACATCTGTTAAATTTTCTTAGAGATGGTCGATTTAAAGCAGAGTAAATTTTTAATTCTGTAATCGCTTGATGCTTGTCTTTTAAAATCAACAGTACAAGACAGTGAATAATTGAGAGTTGTAGTCTATTATTTTTAGAAACAATAGAGAAATAAACGACAATAATATTGGGGATTTGACCATGAAATTAAATCTTTTATTTGTAATAACAGTACTTTGTTCAATAGACCTGTTTAACCATGCGGCCGCTAATGACATATATTTAGAGGACGCAGAACATTTCGTCAGCCTGCTTTCGATAACATCGAAGCCTAATGAAAAACAGATTGAACAAAAATATTTAGCATTGGGTACCAAAGGGATTGATATATTCACTCCCTATCGCATTAAAAATGCCAAGAATCTTGCCTTAGCGATATCAAAAAACCCTAAAGCATATCAAAAAGGGATAGATATATGTTTTCCCGCCGCTCAAAATATCGCTAATGAAACACAACAACTGCTCAAGAAAACTCAAGTATTACTAAAACAAACAAAATCGGCACCAACATATATTTTATTTGGAGCGAATAACAGTGGCGGTACAGCCAGCACTGAAGGCTTAGCCATTAGCTTAGAGGTTATGTGCCGTTTTGCAAATACGCAAACTCAAGCAAAGGAAGTTATCCTTGGAATGATTGCCCATGAAATTGTCCATGTTTATCAATTTAGAGCTTTTAATGAACAGGTCGGGGAAATCACTTTATTACACCAAGCATTAATTGAAGGTGTTGCTGATTTTATTGCTAACCTTATATTGGGAAAAATAACTAACTCAGAAAATGATCGTCACTATTATGGGTTAAAAAATGAAGCGCTTATTTGGGCTGAATTTAAAGCCGTTATGCTTGGACACGAATTTAAACCTTGGATGTATGGCTCTGGTAAAGACGATAGACCAAACGACTTAGGTTACTGGCTAGGTAAAAGAATAGCAAAAGCATATTATGAAAAGTCAGACAACAAAAATCAGGCACTCCAAACATTGTTGTATCTAGATGATCCTGAGTCTATTTTATTGACTAGTGGATATGATCCTAAATAAAAAATTGTTTAATTCTTTATTTAAACGTTTCACTTAATCCGAAAATTTTATCGCAACTGTCATGTACCTCATGGGCGTAGCGGTCGACTTGTTGACTGATTTGTTCATTGTTATGTGAAATGTCTCGTACCCGTTCAATACTGGTGCTGATTTTGTTTGCCACTGCGCTTTGCTCTTCCGTACTACTGGCAATTTGAGTGGTTAAGCTCGTTAAATGCGTCATTAATTCGGCAATTTGATCCATGATGGTTTTGGCATTGATGGTATCTTGAGCGCAAGACTCTGCATTGTCACGACAACCCAGCATCATCGCGCTCCAATTAGATAAAGTGATTTGCAAATTATTCACCGAGTGTTGTATTTGCTGCGTCGCCTTTTGCGTCCGTACCGCTAAGGTTCTCACTTCATCGGCGACTACCGCAAACCCTCGCCCCTGTTCCCCCGCACGAGCCGCTTCAATCGCCGCATTAAGTGCTAACAAATTAGTTTGATCAGCAATCCCTTGAATTTCTTGCATTAACGTGGTTATTTGATCAGTTTCATGAATCAATGTTGATGAATTATTAGCAGCATTTTCGACCTCGGTTGCTAAATTTAAAATTTTAGTTTGTGATTTTTCTAGAACCTCAATTCCAGACAAGCATTTGTGATGTACCTGGCCAACCTCCTGATGGGATTCGACCGCATGATAACTAATATCAGCGATAGTGGTGCTCATTTCTGATATTGCGACGGCTACTTCACTTAATTGCGAGCTTTCTTCGGTCAAACCATTTAAGGCTTGTTGTGCGGAAAATTCTAAATCTTGGGCAAGTTTGACTAAATTATCACTTAAATCACGACTACGCCCGAGCACGGTTCGATTTTTTGCATCCGCTAGCTGCGCTGGATATGCAGACATCGCTGATAAACCATAACCGCTAAAAACAAGTCGAGAAGGACTATCACAGTCTTGCGCTATTTTTTTAATAAAACGGGGCATGACCAGTAGCTCTTCATTAAAAATAACAATTAAGGCAACTAATAGAGTCAATATAATCAAGATAGCAACAATTGATGCGGTCAAAGAGTAAAGAGCGAATAGAGCAATAATGATCGACATTGTCGCTAGTGATTTTTTAAAAAACGCATTATAACGCAAAGGTGTTATTGATTTGCCACTATTGAGTTGTTGATAAATAGCTTGAGCCTGCTTAATATCCTGAGCTAAAGGAGAAACTCTAACAGATTGATAACCAATTAATTTATCATTTTCAAACAAGGGAGTTACGTAAGCATCAACCCAGTAGAAATCACCTTTCTTACAGCGGTTTTTAACCATTCCTCGCCAAGCCTTGCCCGCCTTTAGCTTTTGCCATAAATCAGCAAAGGCCGCCGCTGGCATATCGGGATGGCGTATAATATTGTGATGCTGACCGATCAATTCTTCGCGAGAAAAACCAGCAATCCGACAAAAATCATCATTGACATAAGTAATGACACCTTGTAAATCAGTGATTGAGATTAATTGTTCTGATTTAGAGAATGTAACTTCATTTGGGATGGTACTTATCGTCATCATGAGCCCCTTGACTGGGGTCATTGTTACCACGTGCCTCGCAGGCTATGTTCAAGGTCCCAGCTATAAGGTCAAAGTAAAGTTGCTAAGTCGATATTAGTCAAGTTTGAAGGGAAAAAAAAGCACAGCCAAAACAGCTGTGCTTTTTTCTCACTTTATTTCAATCTGAAATCAATATTTAGGAGCTAGTTTAAATCGACTCGTAATTTCACTTAAGTGTTGTGAGACATCCTTTAGATGTCCGCTGGTTAATGATATTTCCATCGCCCCACTCGTATTAACAACCGCTGCATTATTCACCTCATGGAGAGACTTATTAATATGCTCGGCAGTACGACTTAATTCTGTCGATGCGGTGGCAATTTGTTGGACATTGCCAATAATAGAATTTAGATCAAACTCAGTTTTTGTAATAGCATCAGCAGTTTTTTGCCCTGAATCAACTGTTTCGATCGCATATTCAGAACTTGCTAACATCGTTGTAACTGCTTGTTTAGTACCCGATTGCAATTTATCAATCATGGTTTCAATGTCTTGAGTCGATTGCTGAGTTTTTTGAGCAAGCTGTCTTACCTCATCAGCCACGACAGCAAATCCACGCCCTTGCTCACCAGCACGAGCAGCTTCAATAGCTGCGTTTAAGGCCAGTAGATTAGTTTGATCAGCAATGCCTCGAATGACTTCTAATACCTTACTGATATTTTGTGAATGCTCTTCAACATCTCTAATCACTTCCGTTGAAATTGATATTTCGTTTGATAAAGTATTAATCACTGAAATTGTATGACTCACCTGTTGACTAGCCACTTTTGAAACTTTAGATACATTGGCCGTTGAGTCGGCGACGTTACGTGCATTATCAGCAACTTCATTAATAATGCTCGACATCTCATTCATCGCTCCGGATACCTGTTCAATATTAACTTGCTGTTTCTGTAAACTATTTTTCGTCTGTTCACTGGTTGAGCTAGTGCGACCTGAAACATTTGACAACTCGAGCGCATGTTCAGATATTCGACCAATGATATCATTTAACGTCATCGACATATCTCGCATTGCGCCGTAAACCCCGGTAACACTAGAATTATCAAAAGTGACGGTTAAATCTCCGGCAGAGATTTTATTTGATATCTCTCGCATTTTGTCAGGCTCACCGCCAAGAGGAATAATAATTAAGCGGGTGATAAACACCGTAACAAATCCGGTGACAACAGCGGTTAATATTAACAGCACCATGATTAACCACTGTAAACTATTGATTGACGCCATTGCTTCGGACTCATCAATTTCAGTTAAAATAGCCCAATTTAATCCCTCAATTGCTAAGGGAGCAAACGATGACAACACCGGGTTATTGTTATAATCAATAATAATACGCGTGTCAGTCACCCCTTTGAACGCTGCTACAACACCTTCAGTATTTACGCCATTCTTTTCAACCGTCCCTGCAAAACTCGCTTTGACAGAATGATTAGTTGGATCAAGAAATGAGTCTGAGCGCATTATTAAGTCGCTACCCACTAAATAGCTTTCACCGGTTTTACCCATACCTTCTCGCTGTTGCATAATCGCGCCAATTTTTTCAATGGATAGCTGTAATACAATAACCATAGCCAACTGACCATCTTGCATCAGTGGTACAGCGACAAAGCCGGCGGCATCACCATTACTCGGGGCGTAAGGGCTAAAATCTTCGAGGTGATAAGACTGATCTTGCAACACTCGTTGATACAACTTACCTAACCCTGAGTTTTTAAATTGACCATTAATAAGGTTTGTTTGGTAATCGGCTTCTTTAGTAACCGAATAAAAAACATCGCCTTGAAGATCGATCAAAAATAAATCATAAAAACCTTTATTCTTAATATACCCTTCAAATAAGTGGTGATGATAATCAAGTTTATTCACGATGTTTTCTGTTACATTGCCATCGGCTATGTTTGATAACGTCTGAGATAAAATGTGCAAGTCAGCTTTGAGTTCTTTAAAGTAACTTTCAATTTGAGTTTGTTTAATCGCACGAATAGAGTTTAGTTGATTATAGGCTTGTTGTTCGAGTGCTTGGCTCGAGTTATAAAGCGATAGTAACCCAATAAGTAAAGCTGGAATAAGACCTATGCTTAGATAACTCAATAGCAGCCTTCGTTTTAATGTCATTTTAACCTCCGTGTTAAATTAAGCTTAGAAAAAAATTATAGTCTGATGATAAATATTGATATTGTCAATATTTAACCGCTTATAACCAACCCTGCTGTTTAGCAATCCTAGCGGCTTCAATACGGTTGTTAGCGCCCAATTTAGCAGCCGCTTCCGACAGGTAATTTCGTACGGTTCCACTGGATAAATGTACCAATTCGCTGATCTGTTCGGTGGTTTTCCCTTCGAGAGCAAAGCGTAAAACCTTGCGTTCCTTATCAGTTAACGGGTCATTCACTTGCCACGCTTGGCTCACTAGTTCCGGCGCTACGATTATTTTTCCTTGATGAATATTTCGCACCGCCTGCGCTAATGAATCTGCCGGCGCATCTTTTAATAAATAGCCCTTTACGCCAGCATCCATCGCCCGTCGTAAATAACCGCTACGGGAAAAAGTGGTTAAGATAATCACCTTAGCGCTATGTTGAATTCGCTGTAGCTCTTGCGCTAACTCAATGCCGGTCATCAGTGGCATTTCAATATCGGTTAACACAATATCAAATGATTGTTGCTGGGCTAATATTAATGCTTGCTGGCCATTGGTCGCACTAGCGATAACCTCTAAATCATCTTCTAAATTAAGTAATGCTGACAAAGCGCCCAACACCATTGATTGGTCTTCAGCGATTAATATTTTTATCAAACCATTGCTCCTGATTGCTCGTTGTTTGGCATTGTGAATAATAACTGCGTGTGCGGTTGTGTTTGAATCACTAAATGCCCCTGTAGTTTTGCTATTCTAGCGCGCATATTTTCAACCCCGGCATTGGTATTAAACTGAGCAGTGGTCCCTTGATCGCTAATTGATAACGTAATCAACTGATTGTGTTGTTTCAGTTCAACCCACACTTTAGCAGTTTCTGCATGGCGCACGACATTAGTCACCGCCTCACGAATAATTAACGCTAGTTGCGACTCAGTCTCTTGCGCTAAACTTAACGATTCTATTGCAGTAACGAGTTCAATATCGGCGGCATCGGTGGCTACTTTGGCCTGCAATAATTCGGTTGCAATGGTCGCATGATTATAGCCATTGACCGCACCCCGTACTAAAGCCAATGTTTCGCGAGACAATTGCTCCACCGCTTTAATTTCTTGATTAATTTGTTCAAGCGGTTTGTTTTTATCAATCATTTTACTGGCCAGTGCTGACTTTAGCGTAATAACCGACAGGCTATGACCGAGTAAATCATGTAAATCTCGACTGATCCTTTCCCGTTCAGCACTGGCGGCCAGCGTTTGGATTTGTTGTTGTGATATTTTTAACGCTTGGTTTTTTCGCTCAGCCTCTTTTTGATGACTCATCATTAACCCAATCACACAGGAAAATAATACCGATGGCAGATAAAAATTTGGTGGCTTAGCCGTTAACCATGAATAAGCAATAATAAACAGTACCACCAATGATAACGCACGATAGGCTGATTTTTTGGTGTCATAAACCCCACAAAAAACCGCCGCATAAACAAAAAAAACACTAGCCCCCCAATTTATTTCGGCCATAGCAACACCAATCAAGACGATGGCCATAATATAAAAAGATAATTGTGAATGACTAGACCAATAAACTCTAAAATAGCAAACAAGAAAAGTAACAACACCCACTAACACGGCTGCAATTTGCAGTCCTTGAGGTGGATAAAAATAGAGACCCGTAAAAAATATCCAAAGATAAATTAACGATAAGTAAGGGACATAGCCTAAATTTAGCGTTTGTGGGATCAGGCGGTGGTGAATCTGAGTTAATAGTTTCATTACAGAGTCTTTATTCGACGAGCCGGTTAAATGAGAAATCATAGTGTTCATTATTAGGGTTAAACACCCGTGAATATTTCTTAAAATCAATCGAGTGCCAATCTTGTTCGGTGATTAATTTATAATATTTGTCAACGTTTCCTTGATGAATAACACCGCCTTCAACCTGATAAACTAACGCTATTTTTTCCAAAAAATCATGACCATTTAAATAATCGAATAACAGTACTAAAGCATAGCCTGCACTGGTAAAATTACCACCTACTGAAGCCGTTAACTGACCATTTTTAATCGCTGTTATTGCTTGAGGTGTCCAGTCGATACCACCGGTAATAATATTTTTTCCTGATTCGTTAATCGCTTTTTTAGCCGCCAAGGCCATTAAGTCGCTGGCGGCCCAAATAACATCAACATTAGGGTGACGTTTAATTAAGGTCAACGATTTTTTATAGGCACTAGCGCCATTCCAAGAAGCAAATACCGTCTGTAATAATTTAGCTTGTTGATTATTAGCGGCCATCTCTAAACTTTTATTTCTTTCATAGGATTCTGGGCTTATTCTCGAACCTGAAATACCAATTAATTCAATTGTTTTATTAGTCTTATTTTCTTTAGCTTGTTTAATTAAATAATCAGCTAATAAATAGCCTAGCTGATAATCGTTTGGGCTAATATGACCAATATAGTTTTTATATTTAACTCTGGGCTGACCAATTTTCGATTTTTCCAGTAAAGAGAATGTATTATCAAACATGATGACTGGAATATTATATTTAGATGATAAGCTCAAAACAGATTGCGCTTCCCCCATAAAAGAAACAGCCAGAAAGGCACTTACATTTTCTGCCCCTAGCACTTTATCCATGTTCTCGATATAACTTTTACGATGGATAGTATCGTTATATTTAATAATTAAATTAATTCCTAAATCTTTAGCACTGGCGCGTGCAAACTGATGAACTATTCCCCAATAATCTTGATCATTATTGTTGGGAGAAAACAATATGATATTAATTTCTTTGGCGAAAGAAACTTTAGAACAAAAGCATAATATTAAAAAGAAAAAAATGGTTCGTAATTTCATAGTAACCTTATATTTTATCATCAATATTGATTCACTTTATATTGATGACTAACACGATACCAGTGGTTATTTTATCCACACATCATCAACGGCCAGTTGGAATTGTTGCAATGGTTTAGCGGCAACGATGGCAACACCAGTCACTTCTAGTAATAGACGATGATCAATATTTTGCAAGGGTAATGTAATGTCCGTCCATTGATCGGTGACCTTAAAAGCGATCTCAATCGGTCTCATCGGTTGCTGTAGTGTAAATAACATCAATTTAAAACGACCTTTGTTACCTTTAACTCGCAAGTTAATCGTGCTCAATAATGATATATCGACCGAGGCATTCTTTCGATGATCTAATGATAAATATATTCCCGCCCATGGATAGCTAAATTGATTACCGACGGTGCCACTGATGCTAATGTGCTTATCAACGACTTTAAAATCAACCGTGGAATTTCCCTTAAACCGCTGATCGGTCGTCGCGAGCCAAGTGGTGCCCAATGATGAATTTATGCCATGATTAAAATCACCAAGCAACGTCGCCTGACTAAGTTGTTTTTTCAGTTTGTTGGCTGATGACGTTGTAATAACAAAGCCATTCTTATAAATAATAGCGATATCGCTGGTGTGGCCAATATCAAGTCGTGGGTCTTGATTGAGTAATACCAGATCAGCTTTCATTGCTAATTTTATATAGCCACGACGTGGTAGCTTAAAAGCTTGTGCAACATTCGATGTGGCGGCTTTTAATGCCTGAGTAGATGTTAAGCCTGCTTTAACCAATAATTTAAGTTCATTGTGTAATGAAGCACCATGGCGAGTACCAGGATTAGGGGCATCGGTTCCTGCTAATATCAGTACACTTGCTTTTGCTAGCATGTTGACATTATTGACGGCTTGTGAAAAACGCGCAGGGTTATTAGCGGCTAACATTGACTCTAATACCGATAAGGTCGGGATGATAAACTGTTGCTGCTTTGCCATCGCTAATCCCAAGTTCTCAATCCCAGAATCTACGCCAAAGAAAGCATGGACTAAGCCATCAGCCCCGGCATGAACAGCATCAAGCGCCGAGTCGTCATCAGCAATATGAACCACGGCTAATTTGCCCTGTTGATGAGCAGCCTTAATCACCGCTTCCAGGGTGGGATAATCAATTGACGATTGTCCCTTAGGCGCTTTATCATAAACAATTTTAATGTAATCAGATCCTTCTTTTATTCTCGCAGCAACAAAACTATCCGCTTGTTTGGCACTGGTGATAGTCTCAATGTCGATGCCATACTCTGTGCCGTGACCATGGGGGGAAGTTACTAGAGTGCCCGCAGAAAACAAGTCTGCCTGCTGGATGTCTTGATCATGTTGTTGGCGTTTTTCTCGCTCAATACTGGCAAAGGCATGTTTGGTAAACATATCCATTTCAGTGGTCACGCCAAATTGAACCGCTTGAGCCAGTGCGTCGCCCCAAGCATGAGTGTGGGCATCAATTAAGCCAGGAATTAAAAACTTGTCTCTACCATCAACCACGGTAGCGCTAGTGTATTTTTGTGACAGCTGCTTGCCAACCGCAATGATCATGCCTTTATCAAAAACGACATCGGTATCAATCAGCCATTGCTGGCCATCAAATACCTCGGCATTGGCAATAATGGTGAGTTGAGCGGTTTTGACCTCAGGCGTTGGCAACCAAGCAAAAAAAGCAATCAGTGCAACAAACGTTAATCCAACAATCAATTTTATATTCATCATAATGCTCCTAATGAGACTGCATACGTTGATAGCCTTTGACAGCGCAGCCAACAAAGATAGTTGAAAAAATAACTAACATCACAACATGCCCAAGCAACGACTGACCAAGATCCATCTCAATAATCTTTAAGCCAATTTGGGACAAATGAAATGGCGGCAACAGGTAAGCTAATTGCTGCAACCAGGCAGGAAACATGAAGACCGGAATTGCTAGCCCTGACAAAAATGCACTGGGTAAAAATATCACATTTAAAATAGCGACCGCAGCATTGCCTTTAACCCAAAAACCAACCGCTAACCCCAAGGCGCAAAAAGGTAATGAGCCCATCAATAATAGCGCTGCCAGTGACAGCCATTGGATCAAGGTTAATACGACTCCGCCAAAAACCGTCGCTAACATAAATAGCACCACCATAATAATCAATGAAAACAATAGAGAGTTTAATAATTTGGCTAAAATGAACTGTGAAGCAGGCACCGGAGCTACTTGCTTAATTGCCAGCCAACCTTTATCTCGTTCGGCGGCAACACTGGCACCAAAGCCAAATAATGCCGGACTCATCACCCCAAATACCCCATATGATACTAATAAATATGTTGCCGATTGTCCGCCCCCGGCTCCGCCTAAATCATTAAATAGCAGGCCAAAAAACACATAAAACAACACCGGAAATAATAGGGTTGGCAGTATAAAACTGAGCTCCCGGCACGCCATCTTAAAATCTAATACAAACTCTTGTTTAAATGACGCCGTTGAAATAATGATATTCATGATGCTTGCTCCAGGGTCGCTGGTTGGGTTACTTGTAAAAATGCCTGTTCCAAATCGCTGCTATTGACCGATATATCGTCTAATGATGAGTCTTGGGCTAACCAAGATTTTAAAGTACTAGCGACATTGCAACTCATCACTTCCATATAATTGCCAACTTCTAACACCTGTTGAACATCGGGCAGTTGATTAAGCCATAAGCTACTTTTAGTGGTTTTTGCTTTAATTATTTTATGAGAAAATGCCGCTTTAAGTTCACTTGGCGTTCCATCTGCGGCAATAGCACCATCTTGTAATACCACAATCCGATCCGCCAAGGCATCGGCTTCTTCAAGGTAGTGGGTGGTTAAAATTATCGTTTTACCTAACGCTTGATATTGACCAATGACCTGCCATAAAGTACGCCGCGCCTGTACATCCATTCCGACACTGGGTTCATCTAAAAATAAAATGTCTGGGTTGCCACAAATAGCCAGTGCCAATAATACCAGTTGTTTTTGACCGCCCGAGAGCTGCCCAAAACGTTGTTGTAAAATATCGTCAAGCTGTAACTGATCAATTAACGCTTCAAGTTCAAGAGGCTGGGGATAGTAACTACGAAATAAAGTTAATAACTCTATCACCTTAGCTCGCTCTGGCGCCGAACTGTCTTGCATCATCACACCAATCCGCTCTTTGATTAATTCAATACCTTGGCTTGAACAAAAAAAACTAATCGTGCCCTCTTGCTGCTTTAACCGTCCTAACATCAGATTAATCAGCGTGGTTTTACCAGCGCCATTACTCCCTAACAAACAAGTGGTTTGCGCCGCTTTTACGGTCAGTGATAATTGTTCGAGCACATTCTTATGCGCGGTATAATTAAACGATAATGAATCAACTACAATTGCGTTAGTCATTGGCTTAGCCCCTAAAGTAAGTGTTAAATCATTATTAGGGATTAAACAGACTAAAATAAGAGCCTATTGTCACCAATTGATATGACAAATGTCATGTGGATTTTTAAGTGTGGCTTCGGTATTATCTCAATCCTTAAAAAAGCACTTATACCTGTTTAGAGAAAATATGAGCCGTTTTAGTATTGATTGCCGTCATTGCAACAAAGTCAGCCAACTTGAGCTTCACCATTTAAATCAAGAAAATCAGTGTAACCACTGTGGTAAGGAGATGACTGATGGTTGTGTGATTAACCTCCAGCCTCATAACATCAATGCCATCACTAAAAGTAAACTACCGCTGATGATCTATTTTTGGGGCGCCAATTGCAGCAGTTGTAAAACTTTCATGCCGATTGTTGAAAAAGTAGCAAAGTTAAGCCGAGGGAAATACCGTTTCGCCAGTGTCTACGTGCCTAAAAATCCGGCGTTAGCTAAACGGTATCGAGTGCGGGGTGTTCCTTCTTGTGTGCTACTAAAAAATGGTAAGCAACAAGCATTTATCAATGGCGGTTTACGTCAAAAAGAACTATTACAATGGTTAAACAGCAACAGCTAAAGAGTCTACCTGTAGTGTCAAACCAAACTTAGCCATTTGTTTAATCTCTTTTTCGATCAACTCCATCAGCTCCAATGATTGTAACACTGGCGTATTAAGACCAAGGCTTAAATCATCGCCGAGATATTGCATTAGGATTTGTCGCGGTAAGATATTAAGCCGCCCCTGGGTAAAGATAATAGCCAGTCGGAGTAACTGAGTCAGCTTTAAAAGGTTGGTTTCTTCAAAATCAATCGCTTTGGCTATTTTCCCTCTGTGATTACCGATCAAAAACATCATAACCTCCTGTTCTTGCTCGCTAAATCCAGGCATTTCACTGTGTTCTATAATGTAACGACCATGATGTTGCCGTTGTTTATGATTAATGGAGATGCCAATTTCATGCAATTGCGCGCCCCACCTTAACAACCTCAGTTCCTGTTCATTAAGCCCTTGTTGATGGCGTTGTAATTGCTCATTAAACTGTTGCAGCTGTAGCATCACTCGTTGACTAAATGCAGAATCCGTCAAATGTAATTTAGCCAAACTGTTGACTGTGCGCTGTCTAATATCAATATCTTGACGGGAATCACTTAAGCCATACAATACCCCTTCACGTAAAGCCCCGGTACTATGGCTCATTTGTTTGATGCTTAGCATATTGAAACAAGCCAGCAGAATCGCTACGGCTCCCGCCATTAATGGCAACCGTCGATTATCAATGGATTGCAATGGCACAAGCTCATAATGCCCCCACATCACCAGTTGTTTACTTAATCTTTTCAGACGCTTATTAGTGATTTTGTTATCACCATATAACTCGCTCATGGCGAGCGAAATCGATTTAATCGAGCTCGATGTCCCTAGCACTGTTTTCCAACCAAACTCACGATAGCGATCGGCAATGGGTTGCAGCATAATTTCAGCCAATGCCTGAGCACTGATCATTTGCTCTTTGCTAATGACGCCATCACTAAAAAATTGCTGATAAAACTGACTAGAACCCAGCTCTAAACTTTGGGCTATTCGAGGCTTAAACCCTTGGCCAATCACCAGTTCAGTACTAGCACCACCAATATCAATAATCAGGGTGCGACCACGAATAGGTTGTGTGTGAGCAACACCCTGATAAATCAGCTCGGCCTCACTTTTACCACTAATAATCTCAATAGGATAAGGAAGTACCTTAAAGGCCGCCTTAATGAACTCTTCGCGATTAGTGGCTTTGCGTAGTGTTTGCGTCGCCACAATGCGAACCGAACTTGAGGGTAGTCGCGAAAAAGTTAAACTAAACTCCGCTAAACAATCGACTCCTCGCTGCATCACCTCTTTAGATAAGCTATTTTGATCATTTAAGCCCAATGCCATATTAATTTGTTGCTTTTGACTATGGACAACTTGAATGCAACCCGCTTGTTCTCGGGCAATAATCAAGTGAAAGCTGTTGGAACCAATATCAATAGCGACTAAATGCTTCGGATTACTCATACTGTCTCTACTCCATGACTGACTATGTGCTTAGCCTCGGTCAATGTAACGGCTAATTGTGCAAGTTGTTGTTGCTTTAAATAATGGTAAATATCAATTTGCGAGCGCACCGTTTCGGGACGACTATTCTCTTGATAGCCATTGGTTTGATATGTATCGAGTATGCGCGCCTTGGTATTATCATTGAGCTGAATATCGATTAAGTCGAGCACCGTTTTTTTAACTTGCGGGCAATAAATAGGACACCCGACTTCAACCCGTTGCTCCAAATTACGAGTCATCCAATCCGCAGAGGATAAATACACCTTAGGATCATCGTGGTTATGAAAAATCGCGACCCGAGGATGCTCTAAAAATCGGTCAACAATACTAATGGCATTAATATTTTCGCTTTGGTTTACAATCCCTGTCACCAAGCCACAAATACCACGGACAATTAGCTTGATTGTCACTCCTGCATTATTCGCTTGGTAAAGCTTTTCGATCAGCTGGTGATCGACTAAGTTGTTCACCTTAAGAGTGATAGCCGCTGTTTTTCCATCTAAAGCCGCAGTAATCTCATGATCGATTAACTCATTAATCATTTGACGACCATTAATTGGCGAAACCATTAAATGATTAAAATGAAACTTTAAATAAGGATATTTAATAAACTCAAACACCTGATGAATTTCGTTAGTTAACTCACGGTGACAAGTAAACAAGCTAAAGTCTGTGTAAATTTTGGCATTTTTCTCATTAAAATTACCGGTGCCAATATGCGCATAACGGATTGTTCGTCCCCCTTCCTGCCGATTGATTAAACAGATTTTTGCATGAACTTTTAAATTTGGGATACCAAAACTAACCCGTGCCCCGGCATTCGACAAAGTATCAGCCCACACCATATTGGCTTGCTCGTCGAAACGAGCACGTAACTCAATATTCACTTCGACTTCTTTGCCATTCTTGACCGCTTCAATCAATGCCGAGATCACCCGAGATTTCTTAGCCACCCGATACAAACAAATTTGTATTTTGGTCACTTTAGGATCATAGGCTGCTTGGCGTAGCAACTCAGTGAAATGGGAAAATTTATGATATGGATAATAGAGTAAGATATCTCGCTGCATAATTGTTTGAAACGCATTATTCACTTCGGAAAAATAACTCTGTTCAAATGCTGGTAATTTATTAAATTCTAATGACTTATCGCCAATGGTTGGGAATTCAATAAAATCTTTAAAACTATGGTAACGACCACCGGCAATTAAGCCTTTGTCACTGGAGATCCCGAGGTTATTCTTCAGAATATCTAACATATCCGATGGCATTTTTTTATCATAAACCAATCGCACCGGCTCAGCATTAAGCCTTTTGCGCAGACCACTAGACATTTGCTCGTACAGACTCAGGTTAATCTCATTGGTTAATTCGAGTTCGGCATCGCGGGTCATTTTCATTGAATAAGCATTGATATGATCAAACTCAAAAAAACCGGTAAAAATTTCAATCAAACAATGACGAATAATATTATCAAGTAAGATGACATATTTGTTGTTATTGCCCTTTTCATCGGGGAGCTGGACAAATCTTGGGACATTATTACTAGGCACTTCAATTAACGCATATTGGCACTTTAGGGCTGAGCGCATTGAGACCATTAAATAAGTATTTTCATCATTAAGATGGTCAGACAATTTAATCTGTTCGTTTATCACTAAGGGGAAAATATGCCGTCTTAACTTATCTCGATAATATTGATTTAACCATTGACCATGAAACGGCGAAAGTTGAGTTTCATTAATTAAGTGAATATTATTATCACTCAGTTCTACGAGTAAATTGGCGTAAGCATCGTCAAATTCAGCTTGCAGAATAATGACTTTATGTTGGATTTCATCAAACAAAGACAACGCGAGTTTCTTCTCTTTTTTATTTTTAGACATTAATACCTTACGCCTAACATTAGCAACTCGAACCCGATAAAATTCATCCATATTACTTGAATAAATGCCTAAGAATCTAAATCGTTCTAATAAGGGAACTTGCAGATCCTGCGCTTCTTGTAGCACGCGATGATTAAAAGAAAGCCAACTCAATTCTTTTTCTAGAAACACTTCCTGCTGCTTAATAAATTGCATTTAATATTAGCCTTTAGCCATCAAATAACCTCATCATAAAAAATAGAGATGACAATTAGGTTACGCTCAGGTGTCATTTTAATGAATATAATTTGACACATTAAAATTTGAGACATAATATGTCATGGTCTAATTATAGGAAGTACTCTAATGAAATACACAGTTGCAGCATTGTTTTTATCAACATTATCAGCAACGGCTTTAGCAGGAGCTGGTACAAATTGGGAATATTCAGGCAAGCATGGAACAGAGAATTGGGGAGAGTTATCACCCAAGTTCACCACTTGTAGTACAGGGGTTAATCAATCACCCATCGACATTTCTGGCGCCATAGAATCACAATTGCCACCACTTGGAATTGACTATTCAGCCAGTAGAGCAAATGTATTAAATAATGGTCACACGATTCAAGTCAATATCGATGGTAATAATACCTTCAGTAATGATTCGGGACAATTTAAGCTGTTACAGTTTCACTTCCACGCCCCGAGTGAAAACACCATTAATGGTCAATCGTTCCCGATGGAAGCGCACTTTGTCCATGCCGATAGCGAAGGTCGTTTAGCGGTCATTGGCGTGATGTTTAAACAAGGTAATATTAATCAAGATTTGGAAAAGATTTGGCGTAAAATGCCAAATGAAGCAGGCGCAACTGCAAGTCTTGAAAGTGTCTTAAAAAGCTCGGTACTCATGCCTTCCACTAAAGATTACTTCCGTTTTAACGGCTCATTAACAACGCCCCCTTGTTCTGAAGGTGTTCGTTGGTTTGTGTTAAAAGACCCTATAGAAGCTTCCCCGAGTCAAATTAAGCAGTTTAGAAAAATGATGCACGGTAATACCAATCGTCCGGTTCAGCCAATTAATGCTCGAGTGATTTTACAGTAGTAAAAATCCGTTAAAACTTGGTGCTATAGCTCAATTGCATTTGAGCTATAGCACCATGACCACTTTGGTGTTTAGCCGTCGCCGGCTGCACCGTTAAACTAGCCCTAAACGTGGGCAGACTATACTATCACTAACCTCTAACTCAGTGACCATTGAAAATTTTTGTTTCTGAATTGACGAGATTTAAAGTAAAATAATAATCATTTTTAATTATGAAGACGGTTGACCGTTTTAACTTAGACATCGTTAATCTAAGCAGTTATTATCGTTAGCAGCATTTACTGTTAACAGGTCGTTTTTTGAAAATCCCACCAATATCCCAAGTTTTACCACAAATTGAACAGGCGCTAACATCGCACTCGCAAGTCATTTTACAAGCCCCTCCTGGCGCGGGTAAATCCACTTACTTACCGCTGCAATTATTACAGCATGCTAAGTTTAGTGGCAAAAAAATTATCATGTTAGAGCCTCGCCGTTTAGCGACCCGTAATATTGCGCGCTTTATTGCGCAGCAACTGGGGGAAAGTGTCGGACAAACGGTCGGTTACCGGGTCAAAGGTGATCATAAAGTTAGCAATAATACCCGTTTAGAAATCATTACCGAGGGTATTTTAACCCGAATGCTGCAACAAGATCCGGAGTTATCGGACGTTGACTTAGTTATTTTTGATGAATATCACGAACGCAGTATTCATGCAGATCTCAGCTTGGCATTATGTTTAGAAATACAAGATGCCCTGCGTGATGATTTATCTTTATTGGTAATGTCAGCCACGCTTAATGGCGCACAATTGCAACAACTGATGCCACAGGCGAATATTATTGAAGCGCAAGGTCGCTGTTATCCGGTTGAATTACACTATAAGCCTCGTCAATTAAAGCTGCCCTTACCACCACAAATAACCCGGTTAATTGAACAAGCCCTTGAGCTTTACTCCGGTAATATTCTGGTTTTTTTACCCGGCGCTAGCGAAATAAACAAAGTTGCGGCGGCGTTAAGTCATCTCCCCGCTAATGTCGACGTTTTGCCGTTATATGGTCAGTTGGGCCAACAGCAACAAGATCAAGCAATTGCCCCGACCACCAGCGATAAGCGCAAAGTGGTGTTAGCGACTAATATTGCCGAAACCTCCATTACCATTGAAGGGATAAGCTTGGTGATTGATTCTGGTTTGGTCAATCGGGCGGTGTTTAATCGCAATAATGGCGTGACAAAACTGAACAAAGAACAAATTTCGCAAGCCTCGGCTGAGCAACGTGCTGGTCGAGCAGGTCGTGTTCAAGCGGGCCATTGCTGGCGATTGTGGCCACAAGAGCAGCATAGCCGCTTGGCAAAATATGATGTACCGCAGATCCTGCAAAGTGATTTGCTATCACTCGCGTTAGACTTGGCAAAATGGGGAGTGAGCGATCCCACACAACTGCAATGGCTTAATCCACCACCGGTGCATAACCTTGATCAAGCTCGGCAATTATTGATCGAATTTAAGGCTATCGATCAACACTTTAAACTCACTACCTATGGCGAGCAACTCTATCAATTTGGCACCGAACCACGGATTGCTCACATGATGCTATGGGCCCAAAACCAGCATTTAGCGCCATTGAGTTGTTATCTTGCTGCGGTATTAGAACAAGGTGGCGTGTTATTAAACCGCATTGATATCGCCAGCCATATTAGTTCTCTAATTCAGGGCGGTAATCGTAGTTTTAATCAACAACAAGCATTAACCCAAGCCAAGAAATATTTAAAAAAACTGGCGGTTAAGCCTCTGGAACTCTCCGATCTCAGTAGCGAACAATGTGGCTTGTTATTGGCACAAGCTTTTCCCGATCGCATCGCACAACGTCGCCATGCCACCGTTGATGGTGAAAAATATTTATTGGCCAATGGTTACGGCGCTTCAATGAACGATAACAGTGAATTAAGTGAGCCATATATCGTGATTGCTGACTTAATGAGTTTTGGTAGCAGTGGTAATGAAGGACGAATATTTTTAGCTGCAAGTCTTAATCTTAAACAACTAGAATCTCTTAGCCCTGAGCATTTTAGTGAGCAACAACTGATGAAATGGGATGACAAAGCAGATAAGGTATTGGCACTACAACAAACAAAAATTGGCCGTATTGTCGTTAAACAACAGCCCTTAACTCTGATTGACCGCATACAATTTGAACAAGCTTTAATCGCTGGAGTTCAAGCCAAAGGCTTAAGTTACTTAGGACTCACCAAAGCTGACAGCCAATTATTAAATCGACTTAACTTTGCCCATCAACAAGATAATCAACACTGGCCAGATTACAGCGAAAGCGCGCTGTTAGCGCAGTTGTCACAATGGTTACAACCCTACTTCAATGACGCAAAAAAACTTAGCGCACTGAAACAAATCAACATCAGTGATGCATTATTATCACGTTTAGATTACAAGCAGCAACAACAGCTTAACCAACAATTCCCTAGCCATTATCGCGTTGCGACCGGCACCAATGTCCGATTAGATTATAGTGATACTAATCACGTGAAATTGTCGGTTCGCATTCAAGAGATGTTCGGCATCATGATTAACCCTAGCATTAACCAAGGAAAATTCATTTTACTGGTCGAACTATTATCACCGGCGATGCGACCGCTGCAATTAACTCAAGATTTAGCTAATTTTTGGCACGGCAGCTATCAATTGGTCAAAAAAGATATGAAAGGTCGCTATCCACGGCATTATTGGCCAGAGGATCCCAGCGTTGCCATGCCAACTAATCGGGTCAAAAAGAAAATGGCAAAATAGTACAACAAATAAAAAACATGTTTATACTACCTTCATCAACTAAAGAGATAAGCAATATTAATGAGCAGTTTAGATAAGTATATTTTCAGACAACCTTTTGAATGGGCATGGCTGCATCCTAAATATTGGAGTACTTGGTTTATTATTGGGCTAGTGTCATTTTTCGCCTTCGTACCACCGCGTATTAGAGACTGGTTTGCGGTTAAACTAGCGGCCTTGGTCTTCAAATTTGCAAAAAAACCAGTACGAATTGTTAATGCTAACCTTAAGCTATGCTTTCATCATTTAGATCAAGCGCAACGTGATGACTTAATTCGTCAAAATATTGAGATTGCGATGATCTGTTTATTGGCTCAAGGGGAATTAGTTTTTCGCTCCAAAGCATATATTCGTAACCGTGCTGAAGTTCATGGTTGGGAGCGTTATCAAAATATTATCGATCAAGGAAAAATCGCCATTTTTATTGCGCCACATTTTTGGGGTTTAGAATTTAATGGCGTATCACTACTTGCGAGAGGCGTGCCATTGGTTACTATGGCAAATCGCCATAAAAACCCAATGTATAACTGGATGTCGATGAAACAACGTTCTCGTTTTTGTGATCGTGTTTATGTTCGCGAAGGAGGCCTTCGCGTGATGATAAAAGGCGCCAAAGAAGGTAAAAGCTTGTTCTATTTACCTGATGAGGATCATGGCCCAGAAAAATCTGAACTGGCACCATTCTTTGATACCACCAAAGCAGCGTTACCCGTATTGTCTCGCATCGCCAAAGCAACCAATGGCGTGATTGTGCCACTCTATATTGCTTACGACAGAACCGCTCATAAATTCAATTTAACCATTGAAGAGCCACTCGATTGCACCGCCGGTTGCTCAAAAGAAGCTGAGGCATTATTTTTAAATAAATTGGTTGAAGATATGATCAGCAAAGATATCAGCCAATACATGTGGATGCTGCGGATATTCAAAACTCGGCCCCCCGGGGAAGACTCGCCTTATTAAGACGAGTTACTCAATCGACGTTAATCGCTCTTTAGCTAGAGACTCTTGCTCAATTAAAAATTGTTGCATAGCTTGACCACAAATAAGCAGGTCATCCCAACCAAGTTTTTGACGAACAGTATGCCAACGCTGGGTTTTTGTCATCGCTTTTAACATCGAGATATACTGCTGTAGTACGTTAGGAGCGATTGATGGTTTAGCAAACAAACCGCGCCAATTAAATAAAACAACATCGTAGCCAAGCTCTTTTGCCGTTGGTATATTCGTACCTGGTATTTGCTTATCTGCGGTGATAGCAATAACTCTTAATTGTTTAGCCTTAACTTCATCTACTACCTCACCATATCCGGTAACCAAAGCAACTGCATCATCTTGATATAAACGTTTTAATGCATGAGCCCCACCATTACTGGCGATATATCTAACCTGATTAATATCAGCCGCCTTAATAATTAAAGATATTGTAAGATGGTCAAGACTGCCCTTCGATGAGCCCCCTAATATCCTATTTTTTGCGTAATCTTGTTTTATGAGACTGAGTAAGTCCGACAACGATTTAATGGGAGATCCAACAGGAACAACAATGACTTGATATTCTGCCATAACAACACATACGGGACTTAATTCACGAAAGCCATAGGGCACTATACCGTTAATGTTTCTCAATATTAATGGCAGAGACTGAATCATTAAACTGTTTTTTCCATATTGAGGATTTTTCAAAAATTCCATCAGTGCCCGCCCTCCTCCTGCACCGGAAAAATTGACATAACGTGGTGGAGTAATAACGCCATTATCGTGTAATGTTTCTCCTATTTTCCGAGCCGTTAAATCCCAGCCACCACCAACGGCACCAGGGATCACAAAATCGATTTGACTGGCCGAGGCTATGCTACTAACACTGTATAAAATTATAAGAATAATCCGTTTCATCATAAAATTGACCATATCAAACTTAATATAGACAATAATAGTTTGTCCCCTTACAACACTCAATACATTTTATATCGACGAATAAAACATCATTATCATCCGACAGCGATTATCTGCTACTTAAAAATGAGACCTGTCACTCATAATCAATCATCTTTCAATGAAAAAAATATTGGATACTCAAATTTAAAATAACAGATATTGCGATCGTAATAATACTTTATTGAGAAATATAGAACCTTACTGAACTCGGGGTGATACATCTCCAATTGTCTATATTTACCGAAGGTTGATTATATCAACCAACGTTATTGTCATTTTTAATACAAAAGATAGGAAACTCTAAGAAATAAAGTACTATCCTTAGCTTATTAGTTCATTTTTAATTGCATAGGAAGTGTATATTATGAATCGGTGTATTATTTTGGGGTTTTTAATTCTATTCATGGCAGGCATCCACGCAGGGGAATTACCGACTCACTTTAACGTTGATACCTATCCGGCTTGGGTAAAAAAACAGCCAATCAAAACTGACATACCTGATAGTCCTTTACCTACTTCTCACTTTTACTCAAGCCATCAAGTGAATTTAAACAAACCCGAACTCGTTAACTTTTATGAGCTATCTGCCAAAATCAATAATGCTCAAGGCATATCTGAAATATCAGAAATACAAGTAAATTATTTACCGGCTTTTCAACGTCTCATTTTTCATACCATCGAAATAGAGCGAGCAGGAAAAGTAATCCACAAATTGCAACGTAATAAATTCAAATTATTTCAACAAGAACAAGAATTAAATAGTAAATTATATAGCGAGTCATGGTCTGCTTTATTCATTATTGAAGATTTGAGGGTGGGAGATATATTAAGCTATAGTTATAGTATTATTGGTGAAAATCCCGTCATGGGTGATAAATCTTTTGGCGGCTCAATGTTAAGTTGGCACGCACCAGTACAATTGATGAACTTTAGATTACTGACCTCAGGAACACCGATTTACTTTAACAGTTCAAGAATTGAACAATTAAAGACCATTCAACAAGGTAATCAATATGAGTACAATATTAACTTAAATGATGCGCCAGCAATTACGCCCGACGACAGCGCGCCAACTTGGTTTACGCCTTACGATTTCATTGAATACTCCGAATATAAAACTTGGGCCGGGGTCGTCGATTGGGCACTTCCTCTTTATCAAGATAAATATATGCCAACAAACAAGATCAATGCGCTTGTCCAAGATTTAACCCAAGATAATTCCAGCATCAAACAAACAGTCGAACGTATTATCAATTATGTACAAGATGATATACGTTATTTCGGGATAGAATTAGGTGAAAACTCACACAAACCGAGTTTCCCTACTGAGACAATTAAACGTCGCTATGGTGACTGCAAAGATAAATCGGTGTTATTAGTTTCGATGCTACGTACTCTAGGGATTAAAGCGTATCCGGTTCTTGTTTCGAGCTATAAAAAGAGACGTTTGCTGAAGCTTCTTCCCTCCCCTGCAGCATTTAATCATGTGATTACGGTCTTTGAACTCAACAATAAACGCTACTGGGTTGATGCGACTATAACGGATCAAGCAGGCAGTTTGAATAACATGACATTACCAGAGTATGAGTATGGTTTAATTTTAAAAAACAGTGAAAACAAATTAACAAAAATAGCAGAAGTCGACGGTGCTCAATCTCTTAATGCCACAATAGATTTCTCTGAGATTTTTGATATAGATAACAAAAAAAATTATTTAACTATCACGAGTAAGATGACGTTTAGTGGTTGGAGAGCAGATCAAATACGCTCTTATTTCAAGAATTACGGCCCTAAAATAGTAACCAAAGATTATCAAGAGCTTTACTCTCGGTATTATCGAGCAACGACACAACAACAATTAGTCACATTCGAAGACAATGTATTAGACAATAAGGTATCTCTTCATTTTCAATTCAACTCAACAATGGCAGCCACGCAATCGGCTGGAAGAAACGAGTACGAAATCTATGCTTTTTCTTTATCTGAATATCTTGAATCACCGAAAGTGGTCGATCGAAAGGCTCCTTTCCAAATGCTACACCCGGTCGCTGTCAATCATAATATAACCATCAATTTTTCAGAAAACACTCATCTACTTTGGCATCAAAATTTACAAGAAAAAAATCTTAATAATGAATTCTTTGATTTTAAAATTGCCACAACTAAACAAAAAAAATCTATTGGTATTAAATATAACTATAAAACCAATATAGAACACATTGAGCCAAGTATGATCCAAGCATATTTAGGAATGAACTTAGCAGCAAAAAGACTACTTTCATTTAGGTTTTGGACCAATAAAAATTTAAACAATAAATCCAATTTCAAACAGAACAAAACCAGAGTTAAGAATTTGATTAACAAACTCATGAAAAAAGGAAGTTAATATGATGGTCTGGCGTTTAATCTTAATAATATTACTGCTTTCAGGTTGTAAAACAACGACTCATCAACCCACTCCAGATATGGAATTAAACCAGTTAATCGAACAAATCACACAAGACCCAGACTCAGTCAGTTACTTGAAGTTTTGGAACACCTATTTACAATCAAGCCAAGCGCATAATACCGGCATTCAATTTGAACAATATCAGCAAAATATAAATGCACTTGAAGCTGGTACATTAATCTGTACTGATATTGATTGGCAGGCTCTGACTGGTTTAAATGTATGGTCAATAAACCCTCATTTAACCGCGGCTGAATGTTATGAATCACAAGGCTTACCTGCACTTGCTAACAATCATAATAATATTGTTAGTTTCTTATTAAATGGCGTTTTATCGAGTAAAAGTGGCGAAAGTTTTTATTCAGCTTATGAAGTGCCTACGGCAGGTGATGCAGAGGATATTATCGAGTTGTCGGGTTATACAATTGTCGATCAATATAGTGAATTTAGAGCCAACAGACACGCTCTCTATTACGTTATTGTCGCCAACGAGCAAGAAACCAACATTCAACGCACTTTTTATTTTGATAATATGCGACTTTACCACGCATTGTCAGGTGTCCAGTTTCCTTTTCTTGGCTTAGACGATCAACTTTATTCTCTGGTGTTGAAAACGCTAACTCAATCGACTTATACCGCTAACATGGCTGAAGCCGCAGCTGCCATTGCAGCAAAAGAATACAACAAAGCCGCTAATTTTTATCTCTCTGCCATTGCTGTTGGTAGCGCAAAAGCAAATTATGAATTGGCTAAACTTTGCTTATTAAAATCGAGTGAACTAGCAAGTCTCAATAAACACAGCTGTAGCGAATTTTTAATTCAAGCGGCTGAGTTAGACTTGATCGACGCACATATTCTATTAGCCTATTTATACCATCAAGGAATAGATGTTGAACCCGATAAAGAATTAAGCAATGAGCTAATGAAGACTATCAGCCCAAGATTAGAACCCGGTAAAGCTTGGTACAAATTAGCAAATTATTTTTATTCGGGTTATCTCGCTGATGTAGATACCGGATCAGCAGTCAAAGCGATGGAGAAATCAGCAAGCCAAGGAAATACTGATGCTAAATATTTTTTAGTACAAAAATCTTATAGTGATAAAAAAATCAATAAACAACAATTCACAGAACGGTTAGAGCTATTATCGAAAAAAGGTCATGCACTATCACAGTATATTTTAGCGATGCACTATACAAAACAACAAGACATGAATCTAGCTAAGCATTGGTTAGAACAAGCCGCCGAGCAGGGAGTACCAGGAGCTTACTTCAAATTAGGCGTCGCTTATCAGTTTGGCCATTTCGGCACAAAGGATCTCACTAAAGCATTTATCAACTATCAAGAAGCAGCAATACGATGGTATCAACCGGCCCAATTTAAAGTGGGCTGGTTTAACATGGAAGGTAAAGCCGTGTATAAAGATTACAATATAGCACTGTTATGGTTTAATCTTTGTGCCCTCAGGGGGAACTTAGACTGCATTGCGAATATTGGCTACATTTTCGATTTAGGCTTAGGTGTTGAGCAAGATCATAACATTGCTTATACATATTATAAGGCTGCAGCAGATAAGGGATTACCAAGGGCACAGTACAATTTGGGTTATTTGTATAACTATGGCTATGGCGTCGATAAAGATATAAACCAAGCTTTAGAGTGGTATCAAAAAGCTGCAGAAAATGGTGATGCTATGGCAATGAATACCTTAGGCCGATTTTATCTAAAAGGTGTTGATGTTATACAATCAAACGAAATGGCATTAGAATATTTTAAAAAGTCATCTCACCATGGACATGTTTGGGGAAGTATAAACTTAGCAGAAATGCATACTCAAGATCATCCCCAAAAGGCTATTGAGCTATACAAAAAAGCAATCACACAAAGTAATTCATTACGATTAAAAATTATCTTTAAATGTAATAATAAGCTTAGCAGCGAACTCTGTCAGTCATTATAGATGAGCCAAGATTGATATCCAAAATCTGTGAGCATTAATAAGTTAGTGAACTTCGCTATAGGAATATTTCGATCTTTTCTTTCCTATGGCGCAATGGGATATAAGAAAGAAATATTTGTTGGATTAGATTTTGTATGGGTAATCGTGACAATTAATATCAGAGTCACTTGTTATATGCAAAACAGCATAAACGAGCCTAAAACATTGTATTATTATTTTTAGATTCCTTTGGAACAGGCTGCCCAACTCCCCAATGCTCAACAAGCTTCCCCTCTTTCATTCGAAATATATGGATACCGGCACCACCAAGGGAGTCAGGGGTGTGTTTGACGTGAAGATGGAGCCAAACAAGATCACCTTCGGAAGCTGTTCGCTTAATAGACATTGAAAGTTCAGGGTACTTCTTATATCGGCTTGCAAACAAGCTTAATAACGCATCTCGCCCATCCCCTATGTTCGGTGTGTGCTCAATAAAATTTTCGCTATAGCATTCATTACGCAAAATATCTATCCGATGCGAAGGCTCAAGATCAGGTCTATTTTCGAGGATATCCATACAATACAGAGCCTTCTTTAGGTTAGATTCCTCTAAAGCAGTTCCTGCGCTTTCTTTCGCATTAAGTTCACCGACTAAAATAAGCGTGAAAACCCCAAAAATTAAGGCTTTAATCGATATTTTTCCAATACTCATATATTTCCCCTATATCAGCTGCTGTCAGATTATCTGCGCCTTGCACGATTTTTCCAGTCGAAATTCGGAATATTAACCCACCACCAAAAACAGCTCGCTCCAAACCTTGACCATGGTAGAAGCAATAACCGAAAAATTAACCTTTAGGATATGCACTTAATGCTTCATAAGAATCTTCGTGCCCATCGGACATTGTATAACCTGCATTATGTAAGCAGAGGACGCCAATATTCTTTAGAGTTTGAAATACACTATCTAAACGATCAAGGTCAGTAACTTGAGGCCAAGCCTTTTCTGCTTCAAATTTTTCTCAAATTCGATGTTTACGGACTCACGAAGCATCTTCTCGTCAGCACCTTCTTCAAGTAAATCAGATATCACTTTACTTAGAGCGATAACATGGCTGTAGAATTAATGGTTCTCAGCCTAAATTTTTAACATATGAAGACAATAGTTGAGATTGTTCATATTTTCAATCATTAACTGAACGATCGGTGACAAAGGACTTTGTGGTGAGCTAGTGTATGCTGAACGCACAATTGATGGCTTTAGGCTAGATTTGTGGCCTTTTCCTCGCAAAGTGAATTTATTCATGCCTTTGTTCACCGTGATATTGCCAAACACTGGCTCAATAATCCCTAGTCGTTTACGCTGTTTTCCGTGAAACTTATTGGATGTCGGGATTTTATTTTCTAAGGCGCAACGGGGCACAAAGCGAGATAGAATTTATTGTGCCAATGTTGGTTTGGAGATTAGGTTTTGTATGGAAAATGGGGATAGTTTAACCATAGTCACTTGTTAGCACTGGCATCAGTTTTAACCACATAGGCCGAATGGGTTGAGGGAAATCTGGAAATTCGATATTTGAACTCCAGAGCCATGTATTGGATAAGCCTGGCATATCCAATAATTTGACGTTCTCAGCTTACCAAAGAAGCGCTGCAATTGTGTGACTTGATCATCGCTAAATTCGAATAGAGGATCTAACCCTCTTGAAGCAATATGATCACAAATAGCATTACACGGCCTATTTACTTCGTGCTGAGTAGCATGCATATCATCAGCAACCTCAGATATAATAGTGTAAATTGGCATTACCCGATATCTCCCATGAGTGCTAACGCCTCAATCACTTGCCGGAGGGTTTGGCGGTTTTTTTTGCAGATTCACCGTAAACAAAGTGGCAAATACCGGAGGTCCGGTGCATTGCTTTGTTAGGTGATTTTATATTTAGTAAATTCATGTTTTAAACGGCTACGCATATTTATAGTTAATAATAATGCTGCTGGGAAACCAATAATTCTAATGGGATTAAGAAAATGTACCAATCTCGGTCTCGATTCCCATTTGTGCATGCGTTCTTTTAAGTAATCATCATCATAACCCCAATCTGGCATTGGGGTTATGAAAAAAATTAAAATGGCAAATAAACCAAAAAATCCCTCATGGACAAAAAAGCCAAGTAAGAAAGGTAATAAAAAGACCAATAGGAAAATACCAGATTCGAAAGCAAATGAGCCACAAACATCTAAGGTTAAGATTTTGTTTACTTGCTTCCATTCAGAATGGGTCTCTTTTATTTCGTCAGCATATTTCGGATACTCGCTTTCATCTAAACCTATTTCGGTCCATGCCATCGAGCCATAATCCCAGATTTTAAAGTTGTCCATATTCATCTAACAGCTTATTACATTGCAAAACAGCGCGATAATATTCTGCTGTTTTACGTCATTTTAAATTTAATAAAGAAGACTAACAACTTAATTGCTATATTACAATTGGTCACAATACTGTTATTCACTAAGCAATAGGAACGACCAAACTTTCACGATAATAAGGGAAATAGTGCAAAAAATGCTAATTCAAACGTTTCCTCATTATTATTAAAACATTTTTCGCATGAGTAAATATATCTCAAAAGTAAATAAACGAGCACAACCAACATTGAATGTTATAACTCACTATTGCGCGATAGCGATGTATGGACTCCACTCCCACAGCAGGATAGTCTGAATAGGTCAACTATCGAGGAGATCTACCATGTTAAAGTCTAATATTATCGGCATTGATTTAGCTAAAAACGTCTTTCAAGTTTGTGTGATTAGTAAAGACGGTGAATTAATAAGTAATAAGGTCGCCAGTCGTCAAAAACTAAAAGAAATATTAGCCAAATCTCAGCCTGCTGTCGTTGGTATTGAAGGCTGTGGTAGCAGCCATTACTGGGGCCGATTTGCAGAACAATTCGATCACGATGTTCGTATTATTAGTCCAAAGAAAGTAAAAGCATTTCTTCAAGGTCAAAAAACAGATGCTAATGATGCAATCGCCATAGCAAATGCAGCGATGCAAATCGGTTTAAAGTACAGCAAACCAAAAAATGAAGAACAGCAGACCCTTCAGTCACTAGAAACAAGCAGAGTGTACCTTTCAAGGAATATAACATCACTAGGTAACCACATCAGGGCCATGTTATATGAGTATGGCATCGTCAGTGCAAAAGGAGCTGCAGGCCTGCGAAAAGTAGTGATGGAGACGCTAGATGAGCAGCATCCCCTTCCTGCAAACTTATTATCATCGTTGCATCATTTATGGGCACATTATCAGAGTTTAAAAGAAGAGTTCAAGAAACAAGAAAAGACAAAAAATGCGTTAGTTCGCCAATTGGAACCTTGTAAATCACTGATGGCATTAGAAGGTGTTGCTGAAGTTTGTGCTGGTATGCTTTATTCATCGCTAGGTAATGGCAAACAGTTTAAAAATGGCAGAGAAGCATCAGCGTTTGTCGGGTTAACACCGAAACAACACAGCTCGGGTGGCAAAGTATTTATGATGGGGATTGATAAAAAAGGTGGGATCAAAGAATTAAGAGCCGCTTTATATCAAGGGGCGATATCCATAGTAACTAATTTACCAGAAGAGCCCAAAACAGTTAAGCAGGAATGGCTGATCCAGTTATTACAACGAGTTGGTATCAAACGAACATGTATAGCGTTGGCTAACAAAACAGTTAGGACAGCCTGGGCAATGTTAAGGTATGACAGTGAATATGAAAAACAATTACTAATTAAAGTCTAACATACGAAAAAACAAAAGAATTTTACAGTAATGATTCAGCATAAACGGTAAGACCAACCTATTAAAACCTGTCTATCTCGCAAGCCATAAAAGGCTGCAAAAGCGAAGAGGATAATAGGTGCGCAAACATCATTGGCTAGAGGGTAGCTCTCTCAATAAAAAGCCGTATATACGACCGCATCTTATTCTGTTTTATGTGAAATTATTAGTTGTAAAATACGTGGAGTCCATATACGAGATAGAACTAGTTTCTTCTAACGTTGCAATTTTCTAAGTTCATCGTACATCTTCTAATGACACCACCCTGTATGATGCGATGTTAATTCAATCTAAGAGAGCCAAATTAACATGCGCGGCATCGCATTTTTAGTGATAAATTACTTCCTAAATGCGTGGGCGTTAATGCTCATTGCAGTTATGTTAGCAATCAACAGCCAATATTATTCGCTACGAACCGAAAAAAACAGATTATGCTGTTTTTTAGGGCAATAAAAATGGAATATAATAATTATGGCAGTGGCCTCATTATTTTTTCGCCACTTTCGGTCAAATCAATAAGCTTAAAGTCTAAACCTTGTGTTGCCACACTTAATGACGTTGTTTTTTCAGATGTAGCTAAAATCACCTGCTGATTATGTTGCTTAGTACCTGCCGCTTTTTTGAGTAAAGAACTGAAACTAACAGGATCAGCATCTTGCTGACGAGGTTCATCGAAAATTAACAAGCCAGGGTGATTCATTTCATAATCGCGAGATAGCTCTAACATCCCCAATAAATAGCCCCAAATAATTCTAATGCCATCACTAGCAGAGGTATCAAAGCCCAAATCATAATTTTCAAGTGTGGGTAGATAAGAGTCAAAAGATATATTCAAATCGTTTGGCGAAAAGCTGCTGAACCCATATTCCTTTTCATGATCAATCAAGATTTGTTTTAACTTAAATAATTTACTCTTGTCTAATTTAGTTAACCCATCTTTAGGTATTTTATTAATAGAAGTTTCTGTGATAGTTATTTCACGATGAAGCTTACTCACTTCATCTTTTACTCGTTCTCTAAATACGCGAACTTCTTCTAATAACTTAATAGACTCTTCAAGCTTAACTTCTTCACGTATAAATTCTTCTAAATTAGTTTTACTAACATCTGTAATACTCTCTTTTAATCGTCGTATTTCAGCTTTAATCTCAAATAAATCATCTCTAGTCGTGTTAACAAATTGCTGCTGATGTTCAAATTCCTGTCTGGAATTATCCAGAATAAATGAAAATGTTTTAATTTGATTTTTTAAATATCCTAAACTTTCTTCTGCTGACATAACATCGTGTTCAACGATATTTGGTAAAAGTGCATCAGCTACAGGTTGCTCACATGCAGGACAACTACCTTCCACTACATTAAGCCCGTCTAATAAACCTAATTCGTTAACTTTCTTAAGATCCTCATATTTACGCTTGTTGTCATTGAGTGACTTTAAACGAATATCAACAGAAGTAAGGTTACTAGCTAATAGTTGAAGCCTTTGGCTGGCTTCGTCAAAGTTATCTTGGGTGACTTGTTGTGAAAGCTCTTTCTTCATAATCAACGCCTTAACACGTTGAACATCAAATCCAGTATTACTTTCCTGTACTCGTCGATCTTTCACTGTTTTGAGGCTATTTCTTTTGGCAGTTAGTAAGTCGTCTAGCAAAATTTGACGCTTATCATGTGTTATCCCAATTTCGATGGCAATTTGAGAAAACTCTTTATGAGGATGCTTTTTAAGACCTACAACTTCACCACGAACCAATTTTGCCTTATTACTTAGTTGCATGTGCCATTGTTGCCAATAATTAAGCAGATTACTGTGCTTAATTTTTAACTTTTGTTTTCTTACTAAAAGATCATGCACACCTAGATCCATGATAAATTCAATCGCACGCTTTCTTACGTCTTTGATCTTAAAATAGTAGGGTAATGTAGATTGAATTCCAGTCCACCCCCTTTTTTGTTCAACAAATAATAGAGGAAAAATAGTCGCTGGATATAGCAAACTTTCACCGCCATCAGTTTTAGGCACTGTAGGTAGATTCCAACCTATAAATTTACATAGCCATGCATAGAAACCACGCTCACTGCTAGTATCATTCTGTTTGTTGATGTAATATTTTTCACTGAGCTCTGGTACAAAATCATCAATACTTCCTTGTTGAACCTTTATGATATTAGTATCACCGTGTACGTCAAAAATATCTCTCTGCAAGCTAAACATCTCTGTTCCGTTTGATATTTGCAAAAAAACTTCTGAACTAACAACAGTGTAGCTTTCACCTTCAAAAACTAATGCTTTATTCATCACGGGGGTAAATGGGAAGCGACTTGTAGCCCCTATACCTTTCTCCATACCCAGCGCATATGCAATAGAATTTAAGCAAGTTGACTTACCATGTGTATTATCTAAGCGGATAACCACTAGTCCCTGATCAAATGTAATATCTAATCCAAATGGGCCTCCTCCCATTGTTTTAATTTTTACAAGCAGGCGTTTTAAGCTCAATGACATTTTTACTTCCCTTCAAGTGCTTTAGTAACTTTATCTTCAGATAATGCAGGCTTTAATTGTAAAAGAATTGATTTCTCAACCTCAAAAACCTCAAGTTTAATTAAGCTGTTAGCTATCTTAATGCCTTCAGCCGTTAATTTAATTCTATTGTTATCCACCGAAACTAGTTTTGAGTAAAGAGCATAATCAATCGCTTTATCCATAGAGGGGTCTAAATTTATAAACGGACGCTTGCCTTTCTTCTGCACGGTATACTGCAAATAACTGTCAATATGCTCGTTGTTTTTTAGTGCCCAATTAGCAATGTGAACTTTATTTCGTGTTGCCTTATTTCCCCTGCCTACTAACCTCAGAATTAACACTAAAAGAGAAATACGCCAAGTAGGTCTTAAATCACAAGATATGAATTCTTTTCTTTCGCTAATATAAAACGATTTTTTAGTAACAAGTTGCTTTAAATCCATTTAAAACCTCAGTGGGCATTCAATTAACCAGCTGGCTATAACACCTATACACATATCAGAGCGCGTACCGCCGAAAAAATTAGGCATTACCTGTGCTAAATCATTTTCTAACTGCTGTATATTATCTTCCAGGATAGTTGAAGGAGCCTTACCTTTTCCGAAAAGTGAGATACGTTGTTTTAATTTTTGTTTACGCGCGTTAACGCAATCAATGATTGTCAGATGAATTTGGGGGAAATCCCGTTCCAAGACATCAAGCATATTTTGGTAAGTTAAGTAAAAATTGGAGATTGCCAATTTTTGATTATGTATTTCTTTTTCATCCCCATCGGCAAGTATCATCAGTTTAGGGTGTAAATCGGCTAAAAATCCAACTTTTTCACCTATCCATTCTGCTAAATATTCATCGGATATTTCATCTACATCAATTTTTAGCTGAGTAAAACAATTTGCTAGATTATGTTGTTCAACTGGGTAGTCATCAGCAGTTTGCACTGAGACTCTAAAGTCATCATCAATAAAACTTAACCCAAGTTCTCTAGTTTGTTTGGTTTTCTTAGCAATATATTGAGCTAATAGCTTGTTGTTATATCGCGGGGTTGCCAACACCCATGTCTTTATTTTAATCCCTTGATTACTAAATATTTCTTGCCATATTTTAGCGTTCGTCACTGTCAGTTTTTTAAGATCGTCGTTAACTTTTTTTCTTTGATTCTCATATAATTTCGATACTGAATGGTTTTTTTCGGGAAAATAGCATTGGAAAACTTTACCGCAAGCTGTATAACACTCAACCCCCCAGTCACCTTCATTTTGGTCAGGAATATCAAATACATTCTCTTGACCATAGCGATATTTTAATAAAGATTTAAAATATGCTTCCCACGATTTAGGGTCATTAATTTCATTAAACTCAATAGCCATAATTATTTAATGCTCTCTTCTTCCTAAAGTTCCCGATGGAGGGTAAGCAATAAAACATATCCCTGTTCATCATATTGTTTTTTCTATGAAATTAACAATATCACACTAAGTATACATATTAAAATTAACTAATAAATTAAATAAATGGGGTCAGGTAAGCTTGATTTGAGATTCACCATACAAAACCTAATCCAAAAACCAACAGTGGCACAACTATTTCTATGGCGCTATGTGCCCCAAAGTGAGTCAGGTTCTATCATAGAGTAATTTTAACACACGAAATAATCACGATTGAATCGAGTAACTTTATTACTCCTAAACACCTGTAACCACAAAAATGGTTACAGGAATGATAATTAACTAGTTTATTTGATATGACTTTTCGACGCGGTGTATTTCCCCTCTAAATAATCCGCTAATCGTCGCAGTGACCGTTAAATCGGTTGTGATATAACGAGTTAAACGCCCAGTTATGACATCAAGCTGCTCTGGATTGTTAGTGCGCCATTCAATGTTAACGCTGTTTAACCCCAACGAGGTAAATGTACGTGGCAACACTAAACTAGCGTTGTTATTTATTTGGCGAGCTCTCGTGATGAGCCCTTTGGTTAAATAGCGTTGAGCTGCTCTTAACTCTGAGCCAAATATCCCCTCTAACGAAATGTAATGAATCACCGCGTTGGCGCTAAATATCACTTTATCTGACAGGAGACCTATTTGATTAATATCAGTGCTGGCGTCGAGATAAGTTGTTTGAAGCACTAATTTATTATTTTCTATCTTTAACAGGCTAATATCTTGCCCATTGGCAACGGCCACTAACAGCGAATTTTTATTGACTGTTAATTTGTTCACTTTATGCGTTAATGCAACGGTTTGTGACAATGTTAAGCGACTCATGTCATAGTCAATCAACAATACTTGATTATCACTACCAGCATCGTTACTTCCTTGCCCAATCGCGACTAATTGATGATCAGATATAAAATGTAATTTAGTTAACTGATAGCTAGAAGCATTGTATTTGGCCACTAACTTCATGGTATTAAAGTTAACGAGTGAAATAGCGCCGCTACTCAAATCAGTAAAAGCAATATATTGACCATCGTTAGAAATAGCGACATCGCCAAGATTAATTCCGCTTGGTAATACATAACCAGGGCTTAGTTGTTCACTTAATGTATCACCTGACAATCGATGAATACTTTCATTACTAAGCCCTCTAGCCACCACGGCGATTACCGTTGAATCATCGGTGATCGCCATTGATTTGAAGGCTTTACTATAACAAGAGGCTTCACTGTTATCGATATCGGGAATAGGATCAGGAAGTGTGGTGCCGGTTGTGGTATCAGGCTTCGGGGTGAAAATATCAACATCGGTATTCGTTGCCGCACTGAACGCGTCAGCTTTAACAAAATTAGAAATTGTGCTAACTCGTTGTGCTGAGACTTTAGTCACGCTAACGTCAGCAACTTTTTGAGTCATCGCCATCAGAAACAAGCCTTGGCTACCTGTTGCTTCACAGGTATCAGTTGAACGATTTCCAACACTAGCAGATAACAAATAAAACTTGTTAGTCGCAATGCTTTGTTTAACTATCGAGACATCATCAAATTTAGTGCCTTGTTTCCCCTCTAGCCATTTTAAATATGCCTCGTACCAGCTGTAATCATGATCATCGTCATCTTTATCATCGTCATCTTTATCGTGATCATCTTTATCGTGATCATCTTTGTCATGATCATCGTCATCCCGTTGTGGTTTTTGTGCGATATAATGAGCTGTTGTCACAGACGTTTGAGCGGGAATACTATCGGTTTTAATCACTGAGTAAGCACCCGTATTAGCGTTTAACGCCAAACGTGTATTGTCATCGGCAATAATGATCATGCGGCCAGTGATCGGGTGCAAATCAAATTTACTGACTTTTACCCGGCCAGTCGAGTTCAACGTAAAACTATCGCGAACAATTAATTGAGGATGCTTTAATTTATCAACATGTACTTGCAATGGCTCAACCACAAAATTACCGGCATACACCATTAAATCAACCGCCGCCGCAATATTTAAATAGGGATTATTACTAAGTAACTTATTCGACTTGAGCAATGAATCAATAATTTCATTGGCTTCTTTTTCTGGACCATCGATAAGATCTAGTTGCGAAAAATTAAAATTAAATTTGGAGGTTAAATAAGCTTTTGCTAACGTTACATCACCATTAACCAATGGGTTAAACATCACTTCATTGTTAATTAAGGTGGTAAAAGGCGTAATGATTTTACTATTTGCAACCGCCGTTAACAGCAAATCATCATAGTTTTTAACCACGGGGCTAGTGGTGGTGGGGTTATTGTTGTTTGTTAAGTTAGTCTCAAAGTCTTCGCCACTATCACAAACTCCATTAAGGTTTAAATCAACACACCCTAATTTTTCGCTACGATAACGCTTTTCAACATAGCTGGGAAATTCAATATTACCAACCACAGGAATTTGTGCATCATTAGTGTCTTTACCACAAGCAGTCAACATCATGAGTGCACCTGTCACCACTAAAATCCTGCCTAGCCACCGATATTTTTTAACCATTAGCATATCTACTACAACCACATAATTATTAAGCTTAAATTATCCCAGCTAACCACAATTAAATCAATATTAACAATAGTTATTATTTGCATTAAGAATCACAATTATGAGCAAGATCTCTATTGGTTATTTTTAATACAATAGGGCTCACATTATTGCTATCATCGGCAGACATTACCTAGCTATCAACTAGTCGCTTCGCTATAATCGCCGCCCCAGCATAATAAAGAGCAATCGATGATAAAACCTACCGCTAAACCCATTAATGAATATCCAATTTACTGGGCCGAGTGTTTTGGAACTGCACCGTTTTTACCCACTACTCGTCAAGAAATGGATACGCTAGGTTGGGATAGTTGTGACATTATTATTGTGTCTGGTGACGCTTATGTCGATCACCCCAGTTTTGGTATGGCCGTGATCGGGCGAGTGCTTGAAGCGCAAGGCTATCGTGTGGGTATTATTCCTCAACCGGCTTGGGATAATAAAGACGCATTTATGGCATTAGGTGAACCCAATTTGTTTTTTGGTATTACCGCTGGCAACATGGATTCGATGATTAATCGTTATACCGCCGACCGTAAATTACGCCATGATGATGCCTATACCCCCGATAACGCCGGTGGAAAACGCCCCGATCGTGCTGTACTTATCTATTCGCAGCGTTGTCGTGAAGCCTACAAAGAAACGCCCATTATTATTGGCGGCATTGAAGCAAGTTTACGCCGTTTGTCTCATTATGATTATTGGTCAGATAAAATTCGTCGTTCGGTACTGTTTGATGCCAAAGCTGACATTCTGCTTTATGGTAATGCAGAACGTGCACTCATCGAATTTGCCTATCGTGTCGCCAAGGGCGAACCGATTGAAGACATCAATGACATTGCAGGTACTGCGGTGATCATCAAAGAAATACCAGCGGGCTATCGTGAAGTAGATTCCACACGAATCGAAAAGCCAAATAAAGCGATGGTGCCGAGAATGCAGAACCCGTACCAAACAGACACCAGTTGTAAGAATGATACTGACCAAGTGGCGACAAAGGCCGCGGCTTCAGCACAAGTTGTCACGGTACGACCGTCGCGTCACGACAGTAAAACCACCGCCGTGCGATTACCATCATTTGAAAAGCTCAAAGGTGACAAAGTTCTCTACGCCCATGCCGCTCGAATTATGCATTTAGAAACCAACCCATATTCAGCGCGTGCGTTAATTCAAAAACACGGTGACCGCGATTTATGGGTCAATACACCACCTATTCCTTTAACCACACCTGAAATGGATTTTGTGTTTGGTTTACCCTATGCCCGAGTGCCACATCCGAGTTATGGCAAGGCTAAAATTCCCGCTTATGAAATGATTAAGACATCGGTTAATATCATGCGTGGTTGTTTTGGCGGTTGTTCGTTCTGTTCAATTACTGAACATGAAGGTCGAATTATTCAAAATCGCTCGAAAGGGTCTATTTTAAAAGAAATAGCAGATATTCGAGACAAAGTGCCCGGTTTTACCGGAACAATTTCAGATTTAGGTGGGCCAACAGCCAATATGTATCGCTTGGGCTGCTCTGATCCAAAAGCAGAAATAAACTGTCGTCACCCCTCGTGTGTATTCCCTAAGATTTGTAGCAAATTAAACACTGATCATCAACATACGATAGATTTATACCGTGAAGCTCGGCAAGTACCAGGAATTAAGAAAATTCTTATTGCCTCTGGGGTACGTTATGATTTAGCGGTTCAGTCGCCGGAATACGTTAAAGAATTAGTGACCCATCACGTTGGTGGTTATTTAAAAATAGCCCCTGAGCATACGCAAAAAGGCACGCTCGATCTGATGATGAAGCCTGGCATGGGTACTTATGATGAATTTAAAGATATGTTCTATAAATTCAGTGCCGAAGCGGGTAAAAAGCAATATATGATCCCATATTTCATCTCTGCACACCCAGGCAGTACCGATGAGGACATGCTTAATTTAGCGCTATGGCTTAAGAATAATGAGTTTGAATGTGATCAGGTTCAGAATTTCTACCCGTCACCAATGTGTAATGCTACCGCGATGTATCACTCTGAAACCAATCCTCTAAAACGGGTCAAATACAAAAAGAAAGGTGAAGAACTTTTTGTCGCTAAAGGTGAAAGACAGCGCCGCTTACACAAAGCGCTACTGCGCTATCATGATCCTGCTAACTGGGCATTGATTCGTCAGGCACTAACCCGAATGGGCCACAAATATCTGATTGGCACCAAGAGCCATTGTTTAGTACCGAGTGAATATGAAGAGGAACGAGTGGCAGCGACTAAGCGTGTCCGTGATTCGAGCCGTCATGGCAACAAACGTTTCGCGACCAAGCACCCTAAACAACCGGATATTCGTAAGGATAAAGCGACTTTTAGCAGTGAAAAACCTAAGTTTACTAAGGAAAAATCAAAGTTTACGAGTGATAAACCTAAATTGACCAATGAAAAACAGTCGCCAGAACGCAAGAAAAAAATAACCAAAGCGTCACCAAAACGTCATGGTAAACCCGCATTGGGTGCGCGAATAGATCGCGTTTAACCTCGCCTAGATCAAGTAAGCCATTTAAAGTGGCTTACTTGAGTTTAAAGGCTTTAAATTCCCTGCTATCCCTGTCAAACTAATGTTATGCAATGGATAATTAATGCAGGTTAAAAAACATGGAAAGTTATATAGGTCTCTTAAATAACGCTATTTTACTGTTAGCGCTCGGAGTTATTTACGATTGTTTTAACATCCACCAAATACAAAACAAACTACATCATGATCTTGCTACCGCGTTACTCGTCAGCCTACTTGGCATAGCAATTACATCAATAAGTTGGCAATCAAACTCCGGTATAACAGTTGATACGAGGATGGTATTAATTTGCTTGTGCGCCATTTATTTTGGCCGAAATGTCACTTTAATTGCCATTGTTATCCTATTGCTCAATTGCATTTATCAACATAGCAGTGACCTAATTCCTAGTATATTTATGATCATATCCAGTACGGTTATCGGATTGTCATGCCGAACTTTTCTTAATAAAAACCAATCGACAGTGCGTTTCATTCATTTGTTTTTTATTGGTTTTATCATTCATATTGTTACTTATATCAGCTTGTTGTTACAACCAATCAGCACCAATAGTCCATTATTTGAGATGATTTATCCCATTATTGTTCTATTTATGCCATTAAGTACTCTGGCACTTGGCACGCTGCTTAATCGCCAACAAGCTAAACGTGATTATTTCTTAGAGTTAGTTGAAAATAAAAGATTACTGGCTCGCGAACGCGCCCTACTTAAAAGTTTAATTGACAGCATTCCAGACCTTATCTTTTATAAAGATCCCCAAGGTAATTATTTAGGATGTAATAAAGCCTTTGAAAAATTTATTGGTTTTTCAGAGCAACAGTTACTCAATAAAACCGACTATGATTTTTTTGAATATGATTTAGCTAAATTATTTAGACAACAGGATAAGCTTGCGTTATCAACACCTCAAGGGTCGAAAAATGAAGAATGGGCTACTTACCCTGATGGACTAGAAGTATTATTCGATACCTTTAAAATGCCATTTTGTGATCAATTAAACAAAGTAGAAGGACTGGTGGGTATTAGCCGTGACATTACACAGCGCCATAACAACAATAAAATACTCAAACACAGCGAAACACGTTTTCGTCATATTTTCGAGAATATGTCACATGTTGCAGTACAAGGGTATAATAGGAAAAGAGAAGTTATTTTTTGGAACCAAGCTAGTACCCTATTATATGGTTATACCGCTCGCCAAGCGCTGGGCCGAAAAATTGAAGAACTGATTATCCCCTCATCTCATCACTCCTATATTATTGAGACCATGACTCAATGGTTTGATAAAAATGAAATAAACTCTGAGTTCAATCCACCGCTCATTGATGCCCATGGTAATCCAGTCAGTATTTACTCGAGTCTCATCATGATCAAAGGCATTGATGACCAGCCTGAAATATATTGCGTTGACATTGATTTACGCGCTCAAAAGTTCGCCGAAGATCATGCTGACACATTAAGTAAGGCGCTAGAACAAAGTCCTATGTCAGTTATTATTACCGATAAGCACGGGATTGTTGAATACGTGAATTCGACCTTTGAACGTTCATCTGGCTTATGTACCAAGGAGATCACCGGACAACCGATTAGTCGTTTGCGTTCCGATAAAATTCCAGATTATATCTATGATAATTTGGTCAAAGATGTTGCTTCAGGAAAATCGTGGCAAGGAGAAATGGAAAGAGTAAAGCTAGATGGTCAAATCTGTTGGGAGCAGGTTCATGTCTCACCGATTACCGACAGTAACCATAATATTAATCACTATCTTGTGGTTAAAAATGATATCACCCAACAAAAAGAACAAGAACAAAAGATTTTATATCAGGCCCATTTCGATAGTTTAACTGGCTTAGCTAATCGATTTTTAGCCTTAGAAAAACTTGATTTTATGTTAATTCAAGCAAAACGTTACCAAGAAAAAATCGCGGTGATCTTTCTTGATTTTGATGACTTCAAAAAAGTTAATGACACCTTAGGCCACCAACAAGGCGATCAGCTATTAATCGAGGCCGCTCAACGACTAAAATCAACGGTCCGTGAAAGTGATATTGTAGGGCGCTTAGGAGGGGATGAGTTTATCATTTTGATCCATTTATCACCGGACTTTTCTGCCGTTAGTCTAGTTGCTAATAAAATATTAGATCAATTTAGAGAACCTTTTGTGCTCAATGATCGTGAGTTTATTTCAACCGTCAGTATTGGTATCGCTACCTACCCCGACGATGCTTTAACCGCCGATGAAATACTGCAACAAGCAGATTGCGCAATGTATCATTCGAAAAATTCTGGTCGTAATACCTTGACCTTTTTCACCCAACAAATGAACAAAGAGATTACTCGACGTGTATTCATTGAGCAACAATTACGCTTAGCGTTAACCAATGATGAACTTTATCTCAACTTCCAACCTTTTGTTGAATTGCCAAGCATGAAGGTGATTGCTGCCGAAGCTCTATTACGTTGGTATAACCCAAAGTTGGGTCAGGTGGAACCACAAGAGTTTATTCATGTCGCAGAACAAACCGGATTGATTATTGATATTGGGATGTTCTCAATCAAAAAATCCATTGCACAAATAGCACAATGGCGTCGAGAGTTTAATTCGAAGTTTTATATCGCTATTAACGTTTCACCGCGACAATGTCGAGATCCGCATTTAGTAGATGATATTAAAAAACTGCTTGAGCAATATGATTTACCCCCTGAAGCTATTGAATTAGAAATCACTGAAGGTGTCTTAATTAGTGGTGATAGCAATGTTGAGCAAACTTTACAGCAATTTAGTGATGCTGGTTTTAGCGTCGCAATGGACGATTTCGGTACCGGTTACTCTTCATTAAGCTATTTACGTAAATACCCTTTTAATACCCTAAAAATAGATCGCAGTTTCACCCATAATATGACCGATATTACCGCCGATCTGGAACTCGTCTCTGCGGCAATTTTAATGGGGCACGGCCTAAAGCTAACGGTCATTACAGAGGGTGTTGAAACTCCAGAGCAATTAGCAAAATTAAGCGATTTAAAATGCGATATAGCCCAAGGGTTTCATCTCGGAAGACCAGTGAGCGCAGATGAGTTCAATCATCTGCATTTTGGCGTTGTTCGTGATGACTCCGAACAAGCTTAACCGCGGATCAAGTAGTCCCCTTGCCCAATCCATTTATAAGTCGTGAGTTCAACTAAGCCCATTGGGCCGCGGGCATGCAATTTTTGAGTACTAACCGCCACCTCAGCCCCTAAACCAAATTGGCTGCCGTCGGTAAAACGGGTACTGGCATTAACATAAACTGCCGCCGAGTTTACTTGATTGACAAACTCGTTGGCCCGCGCGAGTGATTCAGTCAAAATACCATCTGAATGCTGCGAGCTATGTTGACGAATGTGACCAATAGCTTGCTCAAAACTATTAACAACGCGTACCGAGAGGGTCAACGACAACCATTCCTGATCAAAATCATCAGCACCAGCGGCATCAACAGCAATAGCCTCATCTTGCAGTAAGGACAACGCTTTAGGGCAAGCCTTAAATAAGACCGATGATTTGTTTAATTCCAATGCCAGCATTGGTAAAAATTGTGCAGCAACATCCTGTTGTACTAATACCGTATCTAACGCATTGCACACCGATGTTCTTTGAACTTTGGCGTTATTAATTACCGCTACTGATTTGGCTAAATCAGCCGACGCTTCAACAAATAAATGACAAATTCCAATGCCACCAGTGATCACAGGGATAGTGGCTTGCTCAACACACAAACGATGTAATCCAGCGCCACCACGTGGAATAATCATGTCGACATAACGATCCATTTTTAATAACTGAGTCACTAAACTACGATCTGGATTATCAATATATTGAATCGAAGCATCGGGTAACCCAGTGCTCGCTAACGCTTGCTGAATCACTTTTAATAGCGCTAAATTACTGTTTAGTGTTTCTTTTCCGCCCCGTAAAATGGCCGCATTACCGGTTTTTAACGCCAAAGCCGCGATATCAATAGTGACATTAGGACGTGCTTCATAAATAACGCCGATAACGCCAATCGGCACTCGACGTTTTGACAGCCGTAGTCCGTTTTCGAGTAATTTAGATTCGGTTTCTTCACCAATGGGATCGTCAAGCTGACATAGCTGTAACACATCATCGCTCATCGCTTGTAAGCGTTCACTATTAAGCAATAGCCGATCAATTAATGCTTCTGACAATCCTGCTTGCTGCGCTTGTAAAATATCTTGTTGATTGGCGGCTATAATGTGCGACTGCTGACTGATTAATCCAGCAGCTAGCGCTGACAATAGTTGATTTTTTTGTGCCGTCGATGCTTGAGATAATTGATAACTTGCTGCTAATGCTTGTTCGCCTAACTTATTCATATCCATTTTATTGCCCAATTATAAAACCACTAAATTATTACGATGTACCACGACCTTGCCATAACCATAACCCAAGGTGGGTTCGATATTATTTGAATGTAACCCTTTAATTTTATCTAAGTCATCACTGCTATAACGAGTTAATCCTTTACCAATTTTACTCCCGTGGTGATCAACCAACGTCACCATATCACCGCGATTAAACTGCCCACTTATTGCACTAATTCCCTTAGGTAACAAACTACTGCCTTGCTTAATCACCGCATTGGCGGCGCCATCATCAATGGTTAATGTCCCCACTGGGCCAGGGCCAGCTAATAACCAACGCTTACGACTTTCTAAGGGATTTTCGTTTGCTGAAAAATAAGTGCCGATAGCTTTTCCTGCCGCAATATTCAAAATCACATTATCACTATGACCCGCGGCAATCACCACGACAGCACCACTGCGCCTTGCTATTTCAGCGGCCTGAATCTTAGTCGCCATGCCGCCAGTGCCTAAAGTGGTGCCGCTATCGCCAGCCATCGCCCGTAATTTATCGTCGATAACATCTACTTGAGCGATTAACTTAGCCTGAGGATTAGTGCGCGGATTCGCATCATACAATCCTGCTTGATCAGTTAATAACATCAACAAATCGGCGTCAGCCAATCCCACCATCAATGCCGATAAATTATCATTATCCCCCACTTTAATTTCGGTGGTCGCAACCGCATCATTTTCATTAATAATCGGGATTATTTTGTGTTTCAACAGCGTGTCAAGCATATCGCGAGCATTGAGATAACGCTCCCGATCGTCTAGGTCGGCCCGGGTTAATAACATTTGACCGACATGCAGCCCGTAAATATTAAAGAGGTTTTCCCAGGTTTGAATTAATTGGCTTTGACCAACGGCTGCTAGCATTTGTTTGGTTGACATATTGTCGGACAATGCTGGAAAGCCTAAACGTTCGCGCCCCGCCGCAATCGCGCCAGAGGTACACAATACAATCTCACAGCCCTGTTGATGTAATACCGCCATTTGACGTACTAATTCAACCATGTGAGCGCGATCGAGCGCATTACCACCTGAAGTAAGAACACTGGTGCCTAACTTAACGACGATCCGTTTGAATTTTTGTTGTTTCATTAACTTTGAATTATTTAGAATGTTATCTATGTGTTACATCTTTATACCGCGAAACCCCCGACAACAGCAAGTGTCAATTGGTCTAGCTTAGATAAATAATAAATGGTTTATTATTTTAATGGGCTATTGAGAAAAAACTACAGAGACGATGATACCTAAGATCAACATAACCTAGGTATTTCAGTGGGAACTGAAATACTACTCTGCAACGGCTATTAATGAATAGTGATGACATACTTTAAAAAAAACCTGGTAATACCAACAAAATTAATTGACATGATACCAACTAAAAATTAGGCTGCCACCCTAGCTTATCGATGTAAAAAATAAAGGAATATAAATGTATTGCTACAAAAAATATCTGGCCATTGCTATCGCAATAACCTCTCTTAGCGGTTGTCTTAAAGTTAAAGATAATAATAATAACGCTGAGGTCGTTAGTACACTTCAACAACAAAATGAAATATTAAAGCAACAAAATGAAGCTAAGCAAGCATCAATTAGCTTGATTGGTACAGTAACCAATATCACGACAGAAGCAGTAGAAAAAAATGCGACTATCACGGTAAAAATTGGTAACACTTGGTCTGAGGCAGTAACTACAGCAACAGACGGCTCTTTTGAACTAACTAAATTACCTTTTAAATCAGACTATACAGTATTAATTAAAAGTACCGATAATTCATTCCTAAGCAGAACCTACTATGGCACGACCCGCGATGGTACGACCGGTGTTGTTTTTCAGGATATGGGCTTACTTAAAGTTGAAAAAGGTCAATTAGCTAGTTTTACCATACTGGAATCAGAGAGTAATGATAAAATTCTAGGCATTAAAATGTATTCATTTTCGCATGTTGTGAAAAGCAATCGTGTCGGTGCGATTAGTGATATTGAAGAGTATTACCATAGGTCGGTGTATAATAAAGTCACGGAACAATATGAGATTATGCTACCAAAAAGTTTATCTTCGAATATTTACTCATCTTTAGATTTAAACAACGATGGCAAAATAGATTATATTCCAGAAGGAGTAACTTATTACCAAGGTATATTAATCAATATCAGTAAAATTAGCGATATTAGTACTTACTATTTAGTTAAGCAAGAACAAGAAAAAGCATATCAATCAATCGAGTTACGCATATCAGTACTTGATCGTGAGCTAAACAGTTTAAATAAAGTAGTTGTTGCAATAAATGACGATATTAATGGTAAATTAACGTTTACCTTTGATGAAAAAACTCAACAGTATGTTGGAAACGTAAAATTCAATAGCGCTATCAATGTGTTATTACCAGCAATAACGATTAATGATCAACGCTATAATAGTGAAAGGATTTCTATTTCTCGCGTTAATGAACAACGATTGGAAATCCGGACTTCTTACTACACTAACAGTAATTATCACACGAGTAATCTCTATTATGTTCCTGATGATGTTGAAGTTTTAGACATTGTTATTCAACCGGAGTTAATAACTAATTCAGCGATAGAAATCGCAATAGTTTCCCAATCAACTAAATTATCTACCGATAACACTACCTATAAAGCATTTTATTCTCAACCGATCCAGTTAACAAAAAATAGCGTTTCGCTGATTAAGAAAAATGTTCTTTTTATAGTTAAAGGGGATGATGACGATAATGACTTGATATTGCCTGGCACTACGTTATTTTCAAAAAGAGATCTCAATGTTGCTACTATCGACACTTTGTCACTCAACAATACTCTTGTTACCGTTATACCTAAGCAGCCTCTAGTGACAGGTTTCGAGTATCAGTACATCATGAATGAACTGATCGATGGTAAGACCAAATTATTGGTGAACATTAATAACGACAACTCTAATGTTTTCACGATCAAAAAGACCGTTACCGACATATTTGATATTCAGAGTATTCAGCTTGATAATAATAATTATTATACGAACGGACAAATAATTACTCCCCAAAATACCGCTGGGGAGTTATCAACTCGCACTCATCAGAAAAGTAGGATACATATATCTATACCTGAATCAGCGTTGTCAATGTTGACTAATCTAACATTAAAGTCTGTTGTGATTACTGAAAATGGCATACCTCGTAATGATGTAAATACTTATAACATCATTGAAAATAGCCAATTACAAAATCTAACTCCAAGTCATATCGTTAAAACTGCAGACAATGAAACGATAGAATACGATAATACAAACAGTAATATCCTTAGAGGATTTGCTATTACTGATAGCATTATTATGCCTCGCAATACTTATATTTATTTATATGATAATACGGTTAGTTCAGAAAATAGCATTACCTTTGAGTATGCTTATCAGACTATATCTGGTGAAGTTGTGACAGGTAACATTACTTTACCTGTCTTATAAAGATTTTCACGTAAAAAAATCTCCAACAATTGGTAATGCGTGTCAGTTAAAAGCTGATGCGCATTTTTTTGTTTCTTTTCTGGGTAACGTTTGGACGAGATTTTACTATTCTCAACATATCATTGACCGCCTTTGGTCTAGCTTAGAGACTAATTCAACTGTTAGTTAAATTGGCTATAGAGCAGAAAAATTGCGGTGATCACTAATAAGCCACCCATCAAGCGATTAAAAAGCCGTAATCGAAACTCACTATTAAGCACGACGGTGACTTTATCGCCAAGTACCGACCAAGTAAACAGTGATAAGTAACACACGACAAAATAGACGAATGAGAAGGTTAAAAAGGCTTGATGGCTATCTGGTACCGAAAATAACGAGACCCCAGCAACACTGGCAATCCATGCTTTAGGGTTTAACCATTGCAATAAAAAACCTTGGATAAACGTTGGTTGCTGCTGTTTTTCAATGTTTAGTTCAGGCGTTGATGAGGCAATTAAATACCCCATATAAATAATAAACATCGAACCAGCTATCGCGAGATATTTTAAGAAAAATGGATATAGGTTAATGATTTTATAAAAGCCTAAACCAATAAATAATAACAACAAGGTAAAACCGATGGTGGCACCAGTAACAAAGGAAAAAGTACGACGCACGCCATAGCTAGCACCCGAAGACACAATAACCATATTGACCGGCCCTGGTGAAATGGACATAGCCAATGAGAATGAGATCATTGCAATTAACAACGACATATATTTTTATCCCTCGTTTTACTCTAATTACCACTGCCCTCAGGCACTATTATCGGTAAATCCATACAACCATAGTCAACACCAAGTTGACTTAATATACACGTTAATTGGCCACGATGATGAGTTTGATGATTAAACAAATGCTGACAAAAATCAGCAACAGACTTTGTTATTGCGACACCTTCTGTGGTTTTATAGCTGATCAATGCCAAACAATCGCGATCATTGAGATCGGCAAAACACTGAACGATGACTTCATCAAGTTGTTGCCTTAATAATAGCAGTTCACTCATAGTGGTATGGTAGATATCATTGGCTGATTTCGGCTCAGGAAAATTAGCAAATGTCGCAAAAGAAAGCCCTCCAATATCATTTAATCCTAAACGCTTTAGCATGATCAAATCACCAAAAATAATATGATTCCAATAACTAATGACATTTGAGAAAAATGAATGTGTTTCCTTATTGAGGTCTGCTACCGATAGTTTATAACAACAATTTAATAATTGATCATTCATGCGTTGATTGTAATGTGACATCATTCTAAAATTATTAGCTAAACTCATTTATCTTTCACACTCCAAGTAATCAAATTCAACCATCACAGTTCATGCTTGCCATCAAACTGCAAAATATCGAGACCTTTACAATCTAGATCTTCGACACAACCAAGATTGATTCGATATTTTCCAGGGTAATCTGTTGTATCATGAAAAGGATAAATCCCACAGTTTTTACAAAAAAAATGGTTAACAACCTCGTCGCCCCAATGATAAATAGATAATGTTTTTTGCCCTTTAGTAATTTTAAAATCAGCAGGTTCAATGTAAAACCTCGACATAATTGCATTTTTCCTAATACAGATAGAACAATTACATTGCAGTGCCGATGTTATTTTTTCACTTTCAAATTCAAACTGGACCAAACGACAATGACAGCTTCCTTGATACTTCATACACTTCCCCCAAATAATTACATGAAGTCTAGTCGCATATTTTATATATACAAAAAAGCCCCCAATAAAATTGGAGGCTCTTTAGCATCGAAAATTTAGGACTAACGTAATTCTATCGGTACCGCAAACACCGTATCTTCTTCGATACCAGGATTTTCGATGATGTTGCCATCAGTCAGTTCAACCAACTTGTCGATTACCTGCTGTACCAATATTTCCGGCGCCGAGGCACCTGCAGTTACACCAACGGAATTAATCCCTTGAAGCCACGTTGGATCAATGTCACGATCGTTATCGATTAAGTAAGCTATTGTGTCGTGTTTTTCAGCGAGTTCACGTAATCTGTTGGAATTGGAACTATTTTTAGAACCAACCACCAATAATAACTCCACCTTAGCCGAAATATCTTTGACCGCATCTTGGCGATTTTGCGTGGCATAACAAATATCATCTTTACGGGGCCCTTCAATTTCAGGGAATTTACGCCGTAAGGCATCAATAATCGATTTAGTGTCATCTACTGATAAGGTCGTTTGCGTGACATAGTGTAATTTAGATGGATCAGCAACAATCAGTTCCTCAACATCTTGCACCGTTTCAACCAAATACATCGCGCCATCTTTGTTAGAGTATTGCCCCATCGTACCAATGACTTCTGGGTGACCTTTATGACCAATCAAAATACATTCGGTGGTACGTTTACTCGAACGTGCCACTTCCATATGTACTTTAGTCACTAATGGACAAGTGGCATCAAACACGCGTAAATCGCGACGCTTTGCTTCTTGGCGTACCGCTTGAGATACCCCGTGGGCACTAAAGATCACCGTACTATTGTCTGGCACCTGATCAAGCTCTTCAACAAACACCGCACCACGTTCACGTAAGCCGTCCACTACATATTTGTTGTGAACTACTTCATGACGGACATAAATCGGCTTACCAAACAAATCTAACGCCCGTTCGACGATAGTAATCGCACGATCAACACCGGCACAAAATCCTCGGGGATTAGCTCTTACAATTTTGACTTTCATCAGCGATAACCTAAGTAATATCTATAATATCAATGTTAAATGTAATCACTTGCCCAGCGAGCGGGTGATTAAAATCAATAGTGACAGAATCACCAACGATTTCACGAATAACACCTGGCATTTCAGCACCATTTTGTTGTTCGAACATAATGATAGCACCAACCTCTAAGGTATCTGCTTCAAAACGGCTTCGCTCAAAGTGATAGATACTATCGGGATTAACCGGACCAAATGCATCTTCAGGAGGTAAGGTAAACTCTGTTGATTCGCCTTTTGTCATGCCAAGTAATTGTGCTTCAAACGCTGGCGATAAACTACCATCACCAATCGTTAGTTTAGCAGGTTTGTTATTAACCTTAGTACTATCGGCAGCGGAGCCATCGGATAACTTCATCGTGACATGAAAAACAATTTCACTGGTGGTGGTCACAACTACTGGATTTTCAACTTCACTCACTATTTCGTTTCCTGTTCTTTTGAAGTAATGGCGTCATATATAATAAGCATTGCACCACCACAAATCGCCATATCAGCAATATTAAACGCTGGCCAATGGGAGTTTTGATAATAAAAATCTAAAAAGTCGACCACATAGCCATACATTAATCGGTCAATCAAATTGCCTAATGCCCCGGATAATACCAGCGCATAAGCAATGGATAGCAACTTGGCACTGCGGTGTAATCCACGTAGCCAATAGATTAATAAGCCACTAATAGATAAAGCAATCGCGGTAAAGAACCAACGCTGCCAACCACCAGCGTCACTTAAAAAGCTAAAAGCGGCGCCTTCATTGCGGGCATAGACTAAGTTAAACATTGGCATCACAGCCACGGACTCATGCAATTTAAAATTGGCAATAATCCAAGTTTTAGTCAGTTGATCGGCGATTAATGAAATCACCGATAACCATAACCACACCAAGCCGCTCTGTGCGATGGTTGCCGGCTTAGCCGGCAACGAATCTACTGATTTAAGCATAGTGACGTACTTCGCCATCACCATCTATATTGGTGACACATCGAGTACATAAGGTCGGGTGAACCGCCTGTGTACCGACATCTTCACGATGATGCCAACAACGCTCACATTTTTCGCCATTAGACGCTTCAACCAACACGCTTAGTCCTTCGATGTCGGTAGAAATCGCTTGCTCAACCGCTTCACCAGCTACGAGTGCTACATCAGAAGTGATCAGAATGAATCGTAATTCAGACTCAACCTTGGTTAAGCTATCGATAATCGCTTGTGGAGCAAAGATGGTGACTTTAGCTTGTAAGCTACCGCCAATCACTTCATCACGACGAGCCTGTTCCATAGTTTTGTTGACAGCATTACGGATATCTTGTAATTGCTGCCAAAACTCAGGATTTAGGTCTTCGTTGCTATCTGATGCCGTTAAGCCTTCATACCATTCACTAATAAATACGAACTCTTCAGTATTTCCTGGTAATAGTTTCCACACTTCATCTGCGGTAAAGCTTAAGATAGGCGCCATCCAACGCACCATTGCTTGAGCAATGTGGTACATCGCAGTTTGACAACTACGACGTGGTAAACCGTCGGCTTTAGCGGTGTACTGACGATCCTTGATAATATCAAGGTAGAAACTACCTAGTTCAATCGAACAAAAATGCATGAGCTTCTGAACTACAACATGGAACTGATACTGCTCATAAGCTTCAATAATTTCTTGTTGCACCTCATAAGCACGACCAATCACCCAACGATCTAGCGCGACCATATCTTCACTGGCGACTAAATCTGTTTCAGGATTAAAACCATTTAGGTTTGATAATAAGAAACGCGTGGTGTTACGAATACGGCGATATGAATCGGCACTACGATCTAGAATTTCATCTGATACCGACATTTCAGCAGTATAGTTCGCCGAAGCAACCCATAAGCGTAAAATGTCAGCACCTAAACGATTAACCACTTGCTGTGGTGACATCACGTTACCAACTGACTTCGACATTTTCTTGCCTTGGCCATCAACAGTAAAACCATGGGTCAATACTTGACGGTATGGTGCAACACCATTCATCGCAACAGAAGTCATCAATGATGATTGGAACCAACCTCGGTGTTGATCTGAACCTTCAAGGTAAAGATCAGCGGGCCCAGTTAGCTCTTCACGAGCATCAACCACACAAGCGTGAGTCACGCCTGAGTCAAACCACACGTCTAACGTATCGGTTACTTTAACGTAAGTATCGCCACCTTCCGGTAAGAATTCACTTGGCTCAAGATCGAACCAGCCTTGAATGCCTTCTTTTTCGATTAGCTTGGCCACTTGCTCTAATAACTCTGCAGTATTAGGGTGTAATTCGTTGGTGTCTTTGTTAATGAATACGGTTAATGGCACGCCCCAAGTACGCTGGCGTGACACACACCAATCTGGACGGCTGGTGACCATATTTTCAATACGCTGCTGGCCCCAATCTGGGATCCACTGAGTTTTTTGGATTTCGCCCATGGCTTTATCACGTAAGCCATTCTTATCCATGCTAATGAACCACTGTGGGGTTGCACGGAAAATGATTGGCGTTTTGTGACGCCAACAATGCGGATAGCTGTGCATTAAGGCGTGATGATGCACTAATGCACCGCGTTCTTTCAGCATCTCAACAATTTCGTCGTTCGCTTTAAAGATATGTTTGCCCGCAAGCAATGGCGTATCGTCTAGATAAACACCATTAGCGCCTACTGGGTTTGCCACTTCAATGTTATATTTTTGACCAACCACGTAATCTTCTTGACCGTGACCAGGTGCGGTATGAACAACACCAGTACCTGAGTCAGTCGTAACATGCTCACCTAAAATAACCGGAACATCGAAATCATAAAATGGGTGGTTAAAGCGCACTAATTCTAAAGCACGGCCATCACACTGACCTAATACATTAAATTTTTCAACGCCATAACGCTCCATCGCGCTGTTCATTAAGTCATGAGCCAAAATTAAACGTTCTTCAACGCCCTCTTTTAGACATTGTACTAATACATATTCAACTTTTTCGTGCATTGATAATGCGCGGTTAGCTGGTAAGGTCCAAGGTGTGGTGGTCCAGATAACGGTCGAAATAGTACCGTTACCGGCATGCGCAGGATCGATGGCCATTTTATCAAGAATTTCGGCTTCATTAACCGCAGTAAAACGAACATCAACCGCTGGCGAGCGCTTATCTTCGTATTCAACTTCAGCTTCAGCTAACGATGAACCACAATCTAAACACCAATGCACTGGCTTAGCGCCTTGTTGCAAGTGACCATTAGCAATGATTTTACCCATTGAACGCACGATGTTGGCTTCAAAGTTGAAATCCATGGTTTGGTAAGGATTAAACCAGTCACCAAACACACCTAAGCGAATAAAGTCTTTACGTTGACCGTCTACTTGACGCTGAGCATAAGCACGACATTTTTTTCGGAATTCACTAGCCGAGATTTTGTGACCAGGCTTACCGTGTTTTTTCTCAACTTGGAGTTCAATTGGTAAACCATGACAGTCCCAACCTGGAATATATGGCGCATCGAAACCAGCAATGGTTTTTGACTTGATGATAATATCTTTAAGGATTTTGTTAACCGAGTGGCCAATATGAATATCGCCATTAGCGTACGGAGGGCCATCATGTAATATGAAGCTCTTTCGGCCTTGACGCGCGGCACGGATTTTGGTGTATAAACCAGCCTTATCCCATGCTTTTAGCATCATTGGTTCACGATTAGCTAAATTCGCCTTCATTGAAAATGAAGTTTTTGGCAAGTTTAGCGTTTTTTTGTATTCGACTTTATTATCATCGATTTTCTTGTCATCACTCATTAATAATCACACCTAAAAATATTATTTTTCAACACTAAAAAAAGCTTTAGCGTCAACTACATCCTTTGCAATCTGCTGTTTAAGCTGATCGAAAGAATCAAATTTAAATTCATCACGAATTTTGTAAAGCACTTGCGTATCGATGGTCTCACCATAGATATCATCTTGAAAATCAAACAAATGAATTTCCAATTGCATTCGAGTGCCATTCACTGTCGGTCGTTGCCCAATATTGGCAACCCCTGAATAATTAATGCCATTTAGCATGACTTTCACCGCATAGACACCATGTAATGGTGAAACTTTGCGGGCTAATGCAATATTAGCGGTCGGAAAGCCAATAGTACGGCCTTTTTTCTCACCGTGACGCACACGGCCACTGATAATATAAGGGTGACCAAGCATTTGTTGCGCTTGTTCAATATCCCCCTGTGCTAGTTTTTCTCGAATCAGGGTACTGCTGACTCTTGAGTTGGCCATTTTTAAACTTTGGGTACTCACCACTTCAAAGCCAAACTGTCGACCAGCTTTAACCAACATCTCATAATCGCCATGGCGACCGTGACCAAACCGGAAATCATCACCGACCACCAAAAATTTAACCCCGAGCTTGTTAACCAATAATTGCTCAATAAAGTCAGGGGCGGACATCGCCGAAAATTTTTGATCGAAACGGACGCATAATAAGCGTTCTATCCCGAGTTCACTCAATAAACGTAATTTCTCCCGCAAGCGAGATAACCGAGCTGGCGCTTTATCACCATTAAATAGCTCTTGTGGTAGCGGTTCAAAGGTCATCACTGTGCTGGCTAAATCTAATTCTTTTGCTTTGTTTTTCAACCCATTAAGAACCTCACGATGTCCTAAATGAACACCATCGAAGTTGCCAATGGTTAACACACAGCCACGATGCGCTGGTGTTATATTATGTATGCCACGAATTAATTTCATCAACTAGATTGTTCCCTTGGACCCCAAAACTGGCAAATTATATCCCATATAACAGCAGTTATCAGCTGATTTTATCCCTTTATGCCCGTAATAAATGCTTAATTCTAAAGCCTGTGATAACTAACACGCTAAAGTAGCTGATTAACGCGACGGCAATAAGTTGAATTAAAGTCCAAATTTGAGTCATTTTATCAAACTCAAACCAGGTTTCAGCGCTGGGATTGAAGTAATACACCAACGCTAACATCACGCTGGTCGCCACTAACGTTTTTAACATAAATTGCAGCGTTGTCGCACTAAATTGATAAATATCATCAGCCTTTAACTTTCGATATAACCAAAATGCATTACAAGTTGCTGAACAAGATGTTGCAAACGCCAGCCCAATAAAGCCATATTCATAGCCGAGGCTAATGGCAAAAATGGCGTTAAACCCCATGTTTGCGACCATTGCTCTGATGCCAATTTTGACCGGTGTTTTAGTATCTTGGCGGGCATAAAAGCCAGGAGCTAAGACCTTAATCATCATAAAACTTAATAAACCAATGCTGTAGGCCATTAAGCTATAACTGGCCATCATGACATCGCGGCTGCTAAATTCACCATTCATAAACAGCACGGTTACTAAGGGCTGCGCTAAAATCATCAATCCCATCGCCGCTGGTAATCCCATCATTAGAATCATCCGCACCGCCCAATCCATGGTTTGACGAAAATCTTTGGCCGAGTCGCGATTATGATGACGTGACAAACTGGGTAAAATAACCGTTGCAATGGCGATTCCAAATAACCCCAGTGGAAACTCCAATAAGCGATCGGAATAAAACAACCAACTGACCGAGCCTGTAATTAATGATGTTGCAATAACCGTATCAATTAATAGATTAATTTGACTAACCGACACCCCAAATAATGCGGGAATCATTAGCGTGCGTATTTTGACCACCCCTGGATCATTCCAGCCCCATTTTGGCTTAACCAGCACCTTAGCACGGTGTAAAAAAGGGATTTGAAATAACAATTGGGCTAAACCACCGATAAACCAGCCACAAGCCAAACCGATTGCGGGCTCATCAAACTGTGGGGCAATGTAAATAGCCGTGGCAATGATCGCAACATTCAGGAAAACTGGCGTAAATGAAGAGACAGCAAATCGCCCCATCGCGTTTAAGATCGAACCACTTAACGCGATTAAGGTCACAAACCATAAATAGGGAAAGGTAATTTTAAGCATAATGGTCGCAAGTTCAAATTTTTGCCACGCTTCATTATCACCATTTAAGCCCATTACAAACCAGCCAGAGCCAAAAATCGCGACTAAAATTGGCGACCCGATAACACCAGCAATAGCTACCACCGTAACAATAGTACCCAATGTGCCCGACGCATAAGCAATCAGTTCCCGCATTTTATTAGGATCGTCTTTATTTTGGTATTCACTGAGTACAGGAACAAAGGCTTGAGCAAATGCCCCTTCCGCAAATAACCGACGCATAAAGTTAGGGATTTTGACTGCCAGTAAATAAACATCAGCGTGGGCGCTTGCACCTAGTAAGCCAGCTAGGATAACATCTCGCACCAGCCCCAATACTCGAGACACTAAAGTCATGACACTAACAATCAGTCCCGAGGTTAATAATTTTTTACTCAAAGGATGGTTCCAAATTAGTTACATTCGGCCTAAAAATTGTGCCCAAAACGATAACAAGCCAACAATTTTACCGTTATCTGATAATAATCGTGAATTAGTGCTAGGACTGCCGAATAAATATTGATAGAATTCGCCCGTTATCATAACGGTCAATCTAAATGCTCGCCACTTTTATCACAACAAAGCGGTGACTAAATTTTGCCTATTTTGGTAAAATTTGACAAAGTTATGTCTTTCTTTTAACAATGCGATTGATATTGGGTTATAAAACGGGCATAATCCCCGACCTTTATAAAGTATCGCAAATCGAACAGTTCTAGGAGTTCACCTTGGCTAATATTAAGTCTGCTAAGAAACGTGCTATCACGTCAGAAAAAAACCGTAAGCATAACGCTAGCCGTCGCTCAATGATGCGCACAGCTATGAAAAAAGTACTTGCAGCTATCGCTGCTGGTGACAAAGATGCTGCAACTAAAGCATTCACTGAAGTACAGCCTATTTTAGATCGTTTCGCCACTAAAGGCCTGATCCACAAAAATAAAGCTGCTCGTCATAAGTCTCGTTACAGTGCACAAATCAACGCAATGTAATTGAAGCTTAATGCTTAAATGGAAAAACCGGCTTCGGCCGGTTTTTTTATGTCTAAATTTGTTACATTTGTCACCTCCCCTCGCTCCTCTTTTCGTTGTATCATAATCTCCTCCTTTATTTTCAATAATAAGAACACCAATGAAATCATTATTATTTCCGCTGCTCCTCGCTAGCACTTTTGCTATGCCTAGTATTGCAGCGACCAGTCAGCAGTCCTTGGCTCAAGCCAGTCAATTACGTGATACCGCTATTCGTGGTCACTTAGGCTATGACATTGTTGAATCATTAACTGTTGAGGTAGGTCCTCGAATCGCTGGTTCTAGTGCCGATGCCCGTGCTGTCGCTTGGGCCGAACATAAATTTAATCAACTGGGTTTTGATAAAGTATATAAGCAACCGGTCACGGTTAAGCATTGGCAGCGCGGTAATGCTAGTGCCAGTGTCACAGCACCTTTTCCTCAACCCTTAGCCATTACCGCACTAGGCGGTAGCATTGCTACCCCTAAAGACGGTATCACTGCAGAGGTCGTGTTTTTTGATTCTGTCAAAGCATTACAAGCGGCCGACGATGCTACTGTGGCCGGGAAAATTGTTTATATTGATGCTCGGATGCATCGTCATCGTGAAGGTAAAGAATACGGTTTAGTCGTCGCCGGTCGTGCTATTGGCGCATCAACTGCAGCAAATAAAGGAGCGGTTGGCTTATTAATCCGCTCGGTAGGTACCGACAAATCAAGAATGCCACACACCGGTGGTATGCGTCATAAAGATGGTCAAAAAACTATCCCAGCAGCAGCCTTATCAACCTCCGATGCCCATATGCTCGTCGCAATGAACAAACGTGGTAAACCAATCACTATTACCTTCAAGCTTGGTAGTGAAATGTTAGCGCCTAAAACATCTTATAACGTGATTGGTGAAATTACTGGTAGTGAATTACCCGATGAGTATATTTTAATTGGTGCCCACCTCGATTCATGGGATGAAGGCACTGGTGCATTAGATGATGGCGCAGGTGTTGGTATTACGATGGCTGCTGCTCACGCAATTAAAGCACTAAAACCAAAACGTACCATCCGTGTTGTGCTATTTGCTAACGAAGAAGGCGGTTTAATTGGCGCCAAGGAATATCGTGATGCCAATGCTAAGGTACTGCATAAAATAAAATTAGCCGGAGAGTCTGATTTCGGCGCCCGCAACATTTGGCAATTTAGCACTCAGCTTCATCCAGATAATTTAGATTTAGCCGCTAGCATTAGTAAAGTGTTACACCCATTAAGTATTAACCAAGGCAATAATAAAGCCGGTGGCGGTCCCGATGTATCAATTTTACCCGTCAAAGGCGTGCCTGTATTTAGCTTACATCAAAATGGTACTGACTATTTCGATTATCATCACACCGCCAATGATACCTTAGACAAAATCGATCCAGCCCAGTTACAACAAAATGTTGCCGCCTGGGCTGTCGTTGCTTATTTAGCCGCGCAATATGACGGGGAATTATTAGCGCTGCCAAGCAAGTAGTGACCCTAACTTGTATCTTTTCACTGGTATGGTCAGCTTGCGGCGACATAGCTCACCATACTTCAACGTATAAAATACAGCCTTACGAAACGTAAAATAAACGAGCGACAAAGATCAACAGACCCGAATAACAATACGTAAACGCGCCAGCGTGTTTCAATTTTTTCATTATTTATTCAGCACCGAAGATAACTCAGTCATAAACAGACTATTTTGAAAATAATCGTATGTATCTTCATAGTTAGCACCAAAAATAACAGTCGAAAAATTTGGATCACTTATTTTATCAAAAGTAACAATTTGTATAGGGTCTTCGCGACCATCAGTAAACATAGGTTTAAAAAACAAAAAATAGGTAACGTCATTTTCGATGCTGCCAACCAGTTTGACCGATGACCAATTGTTTACCCAATGAACAAATGACTTATTTTGGTAGAATTCTTTTTTTATTTTATTGTCAGAAAAACTATTAAGGGTTACGGGACCATTACTTTCTCCCCCTCTTATTTTATCGATAAAGGTTGAAAGTTTTTCGGATTCTAACACATTAATTGAGTCAAATTTATTGATAAACAGGCAAACTGACAACTCAATTCGATCTTGATAAGTTGATTTACAATCACTCTTTCTATTCACAACTTTGTCTTTATATGTTTTATCAATATTAAGATAAAATGACAGTGGGTAACTTCTATCTGCATCACCGGAAGATTTTGGATGTTGGATAGTGATCTTAGAAAATCCGTTTAGTTCATCGGCATTCATAGCTCTGTATTTTTTGCCAGCTAACGTTCTATAGGAAAAATAATTGAGCTCTAATAAATCAATAACATCATCAGTATAAAATATTCTATTAAAAACAAGTTTACATTCAATGGTGCAGTTAAGTTCTTGCCGAAGAGATAATTTTTGTCCCTTATTACTCTTAAAAGTCAGCCAATAATAGACAAATGAATTCCATCGCTGAATGTGATCAATACGAACTTCGGCAAGGTTAGAAAACCCTGCTAAATCTATGCTTTTTGATTTTATAGCCTTAATAAAATTCGATTGACTAGCATCATCAACAGCATATTGTTTTGCTGCTTCATCAAACTTAGTATTCTTTAACAACCAATAATATTTTGCTAAGACTTGTTCGGCTGTTTTAGGTGATACTACATTAGCGATAACTAAGGGACGACTAGGATTACTATCTTCAACAAACTCCGCCACTAAATAACTACTCACCTGTGCGCTATAAGTGATTGGTAGTAATTTAATTTCCGTTGCTGCCCCGTTAAAAGAGCAAATCAACATAACGGCCAATATAACAATATTAATTTTCATTTTTATTTTTATTCCTATATTCCCTGCAGTAAGCCCCCTATGTTCAAGACTATAGTGTATTTCACTTTAAAAAACCAAAGATAAAGAAGCACATCGCCTTCTATTTTTACTGTCTATTCACCAATATTTCTACTTAGATTTTTCTAGTATATACAAACTCTTTATCGCTAGATAATAAGGCGTCAAATTGGTAACCAGCATAATCAAAGCTTTTCAATTGTTCGGGGGTTGAAACTCGCTTATCAATCATATAGCGCACCATCATCCCGCGGGCTTTTTTAGCATAGAAGCTAATGATTTTATATTGACCATTCTTATAATCTTTAAACACTGGCGTAATGATCGCCGCATTAATATCCTTGATTTTTACCGCTTTAAAATATTCAGTCGACGCAAGATTAATCAAAAATTCACTCTTATTATCGCTCAAGGCTTGATTAAGGTTATCGGTCACCAAACTCCCCCAAAATTGATAGAGATTAGTGCCCCGTTCATTATCAAGTTTAGTACCCATTTCTAACCGATAAGCCTGCATTAAATCGAGCGGTCTTAATACGCCATAAAGCCCGGACAAAATTCGCAGATGATCTTGAGCAAAATTCAAATCGTCATCAGATAACTCTTGCGCCCCTAAACCTACATAGACATCACCCTGAAAAGCAAAAATAGCTTGCTTAGCATTATCTTTGGTAAATGGGGTTTGCCATTGACCAAATCGCGCAGCATTCAGCCCTGCTAACTTATCACTTAACTTCATTAATGACGCGATGTCGCTTGGGGTTAGTTCCTGACAACGCTTGATCAGTCGTTCAGCTTGTTCAAGTAACTGGCATTGCCCCGCATCAATTGCGTGAGCTGGTGTTTCGAAATCTAATTTTTTTGCGGGTGAAATAACGGCCAACATAAAAGTACCTATTCCCAAATATATGATTATGCTCATTGTACGGATTCGTTTTCTCTGAGCAACTAATAGTTTGCGCCATTAGCAGCTCGACTTTTGTGATGGTTATAACGCTTTAACTCACAAAATTAGATCAATCGTCATTCTAGCTATTACTTTTGGTTATCTGGGCTAGGGTTATCATTTATAACATGCTATATGTATTAGCATAAATATACATAAACCAAAGGAGTAACCATGAATAAATTAGAACAATTAAGAGTAATGACTTCAGTAGTTGCCGACACTGGCGATATCGAAGCAATAAAACTTCATCAACCAGAAGATGCGACGACAAATCCCTCGTTAATCTTAAAAGCAGCTGAATTACCTCAATATAATCAATTAGTGACCGATGCTATTCTCGCGGCAAAAAAACAGCAAGGTACACAAAAACAACAGCTTTCATTTGCCTCTGATTACCTTGCAGTCGCTATCGGTCGTGAAATTTTAACCTCGATTCCAGGTCGTATCTCAACAGAAGTTGATGCACGGTTATCTTTTGATAAAGACGCTTCAATTGCTAAAGCTCATCAATTGATTGCACTTTATAAAGATGCAGGCATCGATAAGAGTCGAATTCTAATTAAACTAGCATCTACTTGGGAAGGCATATGTGCTGCCAAAGAACTAGAGTTAGAAGGGATTAAATGTAATTTAACGCTATTGTTTAGTTTTGCTCAGGCCAAAGCCTGCGCCGAAGCTAATGTTTTCTTGATTTCACCATTTGTCGGTCGAATTCTTGATTGGCACAAAGCCAATACAGGGATCACAGAATATGCACCGAATGAAGATCCAGGTGTCATTTCAGTGACTGAAATTTACAACTACTATAAACAACATGCCTATAGTACGGTTGTTATGGGCGCAAGCTTTAGAAACATAGGCGAAATCATTGAATTGGCGGGTTGTGACAAATTAACCATTAGCCCTAACTTATTGGAAGAACTCACTAACTCTACGGGTAAAATTGTTAGAAAATTATTACCAGAACATCCAGTGTTACCGCAACCAATAGCACTCACTGAGTCACAATTTCGTTGGCAGTTTAATCAAGATCCAATGGCCGTTCATAAACTGGCTGAAGGGATCCGTAATTTTGCGATCGATCAAGATAAACTAGAGCATAAGTTACTAGAATTGTGGGAGATATCGCACAAATAGTAATACTAAAGTTGTATTTTTGTTAATTATGCAAACTAAAGTTTGATTCTCCCTGAACGGCTGTGTTATTTATTAAGCAATTACGAACTAGGAGTAAAGCCATGGATAGGTTAGAGTTTGCAGCAAATTACGATCAACAACCCGCTAAACGGGGCCGCCCTAAAGGCAGTAAAAAACAAAAGTGGCGTCAAATAGAGTTAATTCAAGACCGTCAACGATTGGCGCGTGAATTAACCAACATGGATGATGGTCACGAATATACAGTTAATGAGTTAGATTTAGATTTCTAGCTTTGGATAAAGCGCCTTTAGGCGCTTTATCTTTTGATAAACGGTACAATGTTCGCTTTATTTATTAGGCTAACCTGTTATGTTTTCAATCCCCTCTACCACAGATAAAAGCTGGCACAATTTTTTATCGAACCAATTTACACAGCCTTATATGCAGCAATTATTTCAACTATTGAGTCAACAAGAGCAGCAAGGCATAACTATTTACCCACCTACACCACAATGGTTTCGAGTATTTGAGCTACCTATCGATAAAATTAAACTAACCATCATCGGACAAGACCCTTATTTTAACGAAGGTCAAGCAATGGGGTTATCATTTAGCGTGCCGCCTAATATGAAAATACCACCAAGTTTAAAGAATATATTTAAAGAGATAGAGTCAGACCTAGCCATAAAGACAGGCAACCATGGTAACTTAAGTCGTTGGGCTAATGAAGAAGGGATATTTTTACTCAATGCCTCACTAACGGTTGAATCTGGGAACCCGGGCAGCCATTTAAAAAAGGGCTGGCAAACGTTTACCTTGGCGGTACTCGAGCATATCAATCAGCAATGCCAAGCAACCGTATTTTTAGCCTGGGGCGCTTTTGCTCATAAAAGCTGTAGTAAGATCGATATTGAACGTCATTGCGTGATAAAGACTTCCCACCCTAGCCCATTAGGCGCCTATAAAACCATGAAAACAGCACCTGCATTTTTAGGCTCACGATGTTTTTCGCAAGCCAATGACTATTTACAACGCCAAAATAAAAAGACTATTTCTTGGGCAGTCGATTAATTAACTGATGTAAATATTTAACTGGAATGGCGTAACTGATCCCACTGGGTTTTTCCAGTACGCTTTCTTTAGTTTCTTTTATAAAAACCCGATTAATCACTCCTGACACCACTCCATTATTAGGATCGTACATCGGGCTGCCACTATTCCCTGGGTAAGCTGTAGCATCCAATTGGTAAACAAGGTAAGGATTTTTTAAGCGTTTAAGGTTCGATAATGTCAGGTTTTTTGCCGTTGCCGCTGGGATAACAATCGGGGTATGGCTAGCAATAATGCCACGATGAGTCACTGGATATAACCCCAGAATAGCCCCGATAGGAAAGCCGGTAAAAGCGATGTCAGCGCCTTCTGGCACCATTTTATTTTTACCTAACTTAAATGTTGGTAAGGCTTTACCACCAATCTTTAAAATCGCTAAATCATGTTCTCTTGAGTATGCAACCACCTTAGCTTCACGGTGTTTTGGCGAGTTACCCGTGCCAATAAATACCACTAACTTCTCACGGCGCTGTTCATTAAGTTCTTTAGGGACCACATGATCATTGGTGACAATGTAATGGCCATCAAGAATCGCAAATCCTGTCCCTAATAATCTTAGTTGCGGTGCACTTGTCGGATTATAGGTGCCAACACCGACAATAGCAGGTTTTATTTTAACCACCGTTTTTACTAAACTATTATGAGCGAATACTTGTGATGACAACATAAACGCCAACATAACAAAATAAACATTCCCTTTTAAAAACAACTTATTTAACGTCATTGTAATCCTCCTCATATAAATAATGGTAATATCGACAAAGACAGCTATTATTTGCTATAAACTTAATGAAAAATTTAAAAGAGACCCACTCAGGATGAGCACTTTTTTTCACCAATTAATCACGAATACTGCGCAGTCTTTACCACATAATATCGCCCTTGTGCATAAGCAGCAACAGTTAACATATCAGCACCTTGCTTCAGAAGTAAATAGAGTAGCCGCTAATCTTCAACAATTAGATCTTAATCGATTTGATCGAGTAGCCACTTTTTTACCCAAAAGCATTGAAGCAGTAACGGCGCTTTTTGCTACCAGTGCTGCTACCGCAGTATTTGTACCGATTAATCCAGTGCTTAAACCACAACAAGTCAAACATATTCTCAATGATTGCAATGTTAAAGTCTTAATAACAAACAGTGCTAGGGCAAAGCAGCTACAAGATATTATCGAGCAAAGCGATCAACTTATTCATATCATCGTGATTGATTTTAACGAAAAGCAACTGGTTAACATCACCAAAAATATTCATCTTTGGTCCGTATTACCCACTGATGAACTAGCAATTTCGGTCGATCGTACCGATAGCGATATCGCTGCCATTCTTTACACTTCGGGTAGTACCGGTCCGGCTAAAGGCGTTGTGTTATCTCATCGCAATATTATTTGTGGCGCTAACAGTGTCGCTAGCTACTTAAATAATACCAGCGATGATAAAATACTAGCATTATTACCCTTAAGCTTTGATTATGGTTTAAGCCAATTAACCACCGCCTTTAGTGTCGGTGCGCAATGTGTCCTGATGGATTATTTATTGCCTAATGATGTGATTAAAGCAATTAGTCAGCATCAGATCACCGGATTGGCCGCCGTCCCCCCTTTATGGGCACAATTGGTCAAATTAAATTGGCCCGATGAGGCCCGCCAGTCATTACGTTACTTTACCAACTCAGGTGGCGCGATGCCGCTAGCTGTTTTAAATAAATTGCGTGATATATTCGTGCAAGCGGCTCCTTATCTGATGTATGGGCTTACTGAAGCTTTTCGTTCGAGTTATCTCGATCCTAAATTTATAGACAGTCACCCTGACTCCATCGGTAAAGCTATTCCAAATGCCCAATTATTAGTGATCACTAAAGAAGGAAAAATAGCGCAAGATGATGAACCTGGTGAATTAGTTCACCGTGGGCCATTAGTCGGTTTAGGTTATTGGAATGCACCAGAGAAGACTGCTGAACGCTATAAAGTATTAAGTCAGCAATTACCTGAGTTGTGCCTCAATGATATAGCCGTATTCTCAGGTGACTGGGTAAGACGAGACAGTGAAGGGTTTCTTTATTTTGTTGGTCGCCAAGATGACATGATAAAATCTTCAGGTTACCGCGTCAGCCCAAGTGAAGTTGAGGAAGTGCTATATATGCTTGATAGTATTGTTGAAGCCGCGGTTATTGGCGTGCCTCATCCAGAATTAGGTCAAGCTATCGTCGTAATATATCAGGCGGCCCAAGCAGGTGATGATTACCAAAAAAAGGTAGTTGCTCATTGTCGAAAAGAGCTGGCTAATTATATGCAGCCTTTACAGTACATCCCATTAAGCCAAATGCCGCATAATGCTAATGGTAAGATTGATCGTCCAACATTAGTGAAACAATATAACCCGTTATTTCAGGAACAAAGTTAATGTCCAAGACTAAATCTAAGCCAGTCCCAATCCATGCAACCATGGAACAGTTTGAAACCATTGATAATGAACTGACCATCAATGGTTTACCAATGACGGTTATCGCTAATATTGTTGGGCAAACCCCATTTTATGCCTATGATAAGTCAGTCATCAATGACACGATGGCGAATTTACGCCAGATCCTACCGACAGGTATTGAGTTGCATTACGCGATTAAGGCTAATCCTTACTTACCTGTAATCAACCACATGTGTTCACTAGTGGACGGTTTTGATGTTGCCTCTAAAGGTGAAATGTTATTAGCAATTCAAACCGGCATGCCAACCGATGAAATCAGCTTTGCAGGACCAGGTAAAACGAATGTCGAACTCACCAGTGCTATTTGCGCTGGCGTAACCATTAATGTCGAATCGGAATCTGAACTCACGAGAATTGAACAGATTAGTCAGCAACTTGCCATCACTGCCAATATTGCATTACGCGTAAACCCTGCATTTGAACTTAAATCGTCTGGCATGCAGATGACCGGTGGCGCCAAGCCTTTCGGTATCGATAGTGAGTTAGTCGCCGATTTAGTCATCAGAATAAACAGCAGCAGTAATAGTTTTATCGGACTACATATTTTTAGTGGCTCACAAAACCTCAAGCCAGAAGCTCTCATTGAGGCTCATAACCAAACCTTTGAGCTTGCTAGCACTATTCTTGAGCAAGCACAGTCAACGGCTCGTAGCATTAACATTGGTGGTGGTTTCGGGATCCCCTACTTTCCCGGTGAGCAACATTTAGAACTTAGCGAAATTTCTGACAATTTAAGCCGCTTGTTGAAAGAGTACCAATCGCAATTTGGCCAAACTAAAATAATGATGGAATTTGGTCGTTACTTAGTCGGACCGGCCGGGGTTTATATATGTGAAGTGATCGACATTAAGATGTCGCGCGGTCAGAAATATATTGTCACCAATGGCGGCTTGCATCATCACTTGTCTAACTCAGGGAACTTCGGTCAAATCATCCGAAAAAATTATCCAGTAGCAGTGGCTAATAAGATGAGCCAAACCAGTGATGAAAATGTAATTATTGTTGGTCCATTATGTACACCACTTGATATTGTCGCCAACAAAGTAACATTACCATCATTAGAGGTAGGTGATTTAGTCGTGGTTTACCAATCGGGTGCTTACGGCGCTTGTGCAAGCCCTCAACAATTTTTAGGTCACCCAAGCGTTGCTGAGATATTGCTATAATCTTTTAATAAAAAATAAAAAGCCCGCCATAGTCACTTCACAACTTGGCGGGCTTTTTTGCGCTTAAAATGTCTACATCATTTTAGTGACGGCTTGATAACGCTCTTTAAACTGCGGCTTCAAGTCAAGTCGAACCTTTTTCAACAATGATTTTGCTTGTGGTTTATTATCCATTAAGATTAATAACTCCGCTTTATTTAACAAAATTTCAGTGTTGTCAGGTGTTAAGGCTATCGCCAGATCAAACTTAGTTAATGCTTCTTGATAACGTTTCATCCGTTTAAGAATAACCGCATGAGTATCAAGTAATTGAGCGTTTTCAGGCACAATGGTTGCTGCATGTTCAATGTGTTTTAGTGCCGCTTCATTCTCACCACTCTCTGACAATATCCAAGCAAGGTTATTTAAATAAACCGGATTGTTCGGCGCTTTTTCCAACAACTCCTGATATTGTGCAATGGATTCGCTAGGAGATTGTTTAACTAAGAGTTCAGCTAGCATCGTTTTAACCGGCAAATTCAGAGGTTCAGTTTTTAAATGTCCCTTTAACGCCACGATAGCTTGCGAGTTATCTTTCAGTATCACATGGGATTTAGCCAGTAATAATACATAACGAGAAATTGGCGATGCCTCATAGGCTTTTGACAAGAAAGTAAGACTCTTCGCATATTTATGCTCTCTGAACAACAACTCACCTTCAAGCCCTAGCATATAAGTACTATCTGGGGTTGTTCGCTTTAGTTGATCGAACAAACGGCGGGCCGTACCCATTTGTTGGTCGAGCATCATTAAGCTCACTTTTAAGCCTTCCAAATTACTAAGCTTGCCAAATTTATTTTTTATCTGCTCAATTAATCTCAGGCCATCTTTGTAACGTCTTAACTTTTCGTTCATTAATACTTGTTTAAGCAAAGGAACCGGGGAATTCAATTGACGCAGGGACCAATCATGATAAATAGCTAACGCTTGTTCAGATTTACCTAAAGACATCAATAAGTCACCGTAGTGACGCCAATATTGGTCACTTAGTTGTTTACGATCTTTAATTGACTCGAGTAATGCTAGTGATTTATCAGGGGTTCTCTCATTGATATAAACAGTAGACATCTTTAACAATAGCGGTTCAGATTCTGGGTAAAGCTTAAAAGCATCTTTAAATATTGATTTATATTGCTCGGCATCTTCAGTTTTTTTATAAATTAACTGCGCTTTATAGTTAATTGCCCTGTAATTATCAGGCTGTATAATCAATATTTTTTCAATATAAGACATCGCACTTTCGAAGTCTTTCTTCATGTAACGTAATTTAGCCAGATTTAGTAACGCTTGATTGTTTTCAGGGAACTGTTTTAAATCCTCTAGATATAATGTTTCAGCAGCATCATAATCTTTTTGAAACAACGCAATCATTGCTGGAATATCCCAGCCGTGGGATTTTTTCGGAAATGTTTCTCTCAGTTTCTTGGATATTCTAGCGATTTCATCAAAACGTTTAGTAAAAACAAGTCCTTTAATCAAAGGCTGAATGACCTTATCAACCAGTTCCGGTTCATAAAGTGCTGCAACTAAATCATTTAAGCCATTTTCATCGTTAAGCTTAACTTTTAGAACGCCAATCTTAAGTGAAATGTTCTTATCATCAGGTAAGAAAGGTTGAATCTCATTTAACAAATGTAAACTGGTTTTAAAATCTTGAGCAATTGAAAATTGATTCGCCGCCATCTCATACAATTTGACATTTTTCGCATCAGCTGGAGGAAGTTTTTTAAATCCCTGTCGGGCATTTTCTATTTCACCGAGTTTTATCTGATTGATGATTTGCATCACTTGTGGCCCAAGTGCGTGAGTCAGATATTTAGAGATACGAGAAAGATAGCGATGAGACAAGTCATTGTCACCTAATCTAAATGCCGACATACCAGCCACTAAATTTGCTATATAGTCGTCAGGAGAAGAGACTAAAGCAGTCGTCGCGTAATCAAGGGCTAATTTAGGGTTATTTTCTTGATAATGAATTTTAGCCAATAACGAATTAACTGTGCCATGTTGTGAATTTATCGCCAATAACTTAGCTAGCTCAACTTTAGCACGTTCAAAATTTTTGTTACTAATTAAGCTATCAATCAAGAGTAAGTGTACATTACCTACTTTGCCGCCTCGTAAAACAATATACTGATCATAAACAACAATAGCCTGTTCGAAATCACCTTTGGTATTGAGTAAACCAGCATAAAGAGATAATGCTTCTAACATCTCTGGTTGCTCATCTAAAATCCCTTTAACCAATTTAAGTGCAGCGTCGTAATCGGTTTTGGCCGAGGCACTCATTGCTTGGCCTAGCTTCGAGTAAACGGCATGCTCATTAAGTTCATTAGCTAAAGTAAATTCGGCTAAGGCTTGTTCCTGCTTACCTTGGGTCAGTAGCGCTTGACCACGAAGGACATGAGCAATCACTAAATCTTGCTCAGGTAAATCTACCGTTAATAAAGGAAGATCTAGTAGCTCTTGATGTTCATTTAATTTAAAGAATGTCGTCGCTAGTGGCATCATTGTGTCTAGCGTTAATCGAGAGTCTTTATTGGCCCTGGTTAATTCCTTTTTAGCTTCGGCAAACAGCTCTTGCTCTAAGTACAATTTACCTAGTGCTAATCTAATTTTACTGTCCTTAGGATCTTGACGAATTGCATTTTTGTATTCAATAACAGCAGCATTGTAATCGCCACTAGTCTGATGGGTTTGCGCTAACTCATAATATTCTTGGCTAGTTTTATCACCACTACAGCCTGCAATGACCATCGCCGTGGCTATAATTGCTAGATTAAAACGTTTAATGCTCATTATCATTTATCCTTGCTAGTAAATATTGTATCCAGAGTAAACTTTTCAACAGTGCCGCGCCATGCAGCACTGGAAAATGTATGATTTGATAGCGCAATATCTAATCTGCTATCTATTTTTTTCGATAATAACTGTTGCCACTCGTCATCACTATCGACGAGTAATAAAAATTCTTTAGCCACCAAATCTTGACCACTTAGAACCAGGCCTCCGCTGCCGGAGAAGTTAACCAAACCTTGTTTCATATACATCACATAGTTTTGATTCGTGAATGTCGGCCATGTCATGGTTGACGTTATATTGGTATTCGTATTCATTTGAGATTCACCAGTGCTCGGCAACATCAACTTAAGGGCACTAAACACTCCACTCACAGCACCTAAAAAATCAAATTTACCCGTTAATATTTTTCGCCACATGATTGGTGATAAAAAACGCTGTAAATAATAATGTTTTAACACTGTTTTAGCTTTTGATTGCTGCTGTTCGACCCAAGGATTAGCAATGACAATACGCTTAATTAATGGCGATTGATGCTGACTAAGATAGAGTAAGATTGCAGAAGCACCATCACATAGCCCCCACAACGTTACATCATCAACCTTAGGGCATTGCCGAGAGAGCTCAGTTATCGCCGCATCAAAGTCTTGAGCCGCCGACAAAAAATCTGTTAGCGCTCCTTCGCTATCTCCTATACCAGTGTAGTCGAAACGTAATACATTAACACCGTTACTTGCTAATAACCTTGCTAATAATACAAATTGACGATGACTTCCGACCCGAGTCTGTGGTCCACCAACGACAATAATAACACCTTTATTACTACCAGCATTAGGGCCTAATGCATGATGAACAATCCCGGTTAAATATTTGTTATTACTTTCAAATACAATTGGTTTTTCATTCATTGAGACTTCCTAACAATCGTTCGACACTACGTTGAGACAAAATCTCGGCAGTGGTTATCTCTTGAGTTTGCCAAAAAACATCACCCGAAATAAATTCACTGTGCACCGAATGTGCCTGTTGCCAGCGCTCAATTAATTTTTGACTAATAGGTAGCAAATTTGTTTTAGGAGCCAAGCCAACTTCGAACCAAGATAGCTTTAATCTGGGAGGCAACTGTTCCAGTTTCTGATAATTAAGGCTAATCAATGCATCAACTAAAGACTTATTCACGGTATAACCCGCAATTTCGATCAAAGATGTTTGTTCTAGTTCGGTCATTAAATCAGCCATCGTGACTTTAGTGCTTGCGGACATCATTTCTGCGGCCAAGCGCAATCGCATAAATTGATTGATAAACTGTTGACCATTCAACACAGGTTGCCACATCATTAGGCTGTTGGGCAGCGACATTTTATTAGTAATGCAGCAATCGAGAGCTAATAGCGCGCCAGTTCTGATCCCTAACATAGCAATCGGAATCTCTGGCATTGAATCCTTTAACTGATTAACCATCGCAACCAGATTATCTTGCCAAATTTCCCAAGTTGCCTCAGCTAACTCTCCAGCACTATCACCGGTACCAAATAAATCAATCACACTAACAGTAATGTTGTTTTTTGCCGCTAAACGGGAAAAATCCGCGATCATTTTACGACTTTTATTCATTTCTTCGCAAAATGGTGGAACAACAATAAGATTTAGTAAACGATCATTAAGACTGTCAGGGGAAAATTCAGTAATAAGTAAATCGCCATGGCTAGTGCCTAGAAAGTATAAATGAGGCCGCACTATACTTTTTGTTCAACAAACGTCGTTAAACTACCAATCGTTTCAAAAACTTCGGCACTAATTTCATCATCATTGACCATGAAACCATAATTCTCTTCCAATAATGTAATCACCGTCACAACGGCCATCGAGTCAAATTCAGCTATCGCGCCAATTAATGGTGTTGATTCATCCCAATCGCTAACATCTTCTATTTGTAATGATTGTTGTAAGATTACGATAATGTCATTTAACATTTTGATCCCTAATATTAATAAAAAAATAAGCACGTCAATGTACTCACTATTTAAATGATATCAAAGCCAGTTAAAATTATTTACTGCGCAGCTCTGATAATCTGAATCGAGTATATCATTGTGGTTAATATATATGCCAATCATATTAGACTGTTACTTAATACACCCTCTACTGGGCTACAGCATTTTAAACAAGATGTGCAATGGTTCTAGCGGGATTAATGTCTGAGATAAAAATTATACCGTATCCGACGTGTGCTTTTGATGTTTTTTCAAATACATTTGATGATCAGCTACTGAGACTAATTCATCGATATTGTTACCATCCAATGGGAATGTCGCGACACCAAAGCTGGCGCCAACCGAAAATTTAATATCATTAATCATAAAGGGTTCAATTAACCGCTCCTCAAGGGAAGTAGCAATGTTTGTCAGTTCATTCTGATCGAGGACATTTTTAAGCAAAATACAAAACTCATCACCACCCATTCTGCACACTAAATCACTCGCTCTAGAGCAACCACTTAAACGATTAGCCATTTCTTGTAACACTAAATCCCCATAAGCATGGCCGTAGGTATCATTGATCGGTTTGAACTTATCTAAGTCAATATATATCACGCCAAATTGACTATTTAATGCCTTCGAGTTCCGTTCAAACTCCAAGGCTGTTTCTTCAAATTTTCGTCTATTTGCTAAGCCAGTAAGTTCATCATGATCAGACTGATGCTTAATGACTTGTTGCAACTCCAGCATTTCATGCATTTGCTTCTTTAGAATCAAACCTAATGCAACTTCATTGATGGCCATTTTCGACATTTCAATCGCTTTCATTGTCATCATAGTTGCCCCAACGGGATACATGAATGAGGCAATAACCATGAATCCTTCACTATGATCCGCTAGCCGAGTTAACGCATGAGCGTAAAGCAACGACATAACAATCATGCCATAAGCCATGTAGTACTCAGGGAAATTAATATTACTAATCAAGATCACAGCAAAAAGGCAAATTAAATAAATATAATACAGTTGCGCATGATCGAGCGGAACATCACTGGATAAGATAAAACTACTCCCGCCAAACATAGCGGCAACTAACAAACCAAAAAATAGTCGATACTTAATTCGAGTTTTTAAAATTTGATAATATTTTTCTATAACGGGGGAATGAGTTTGTAAATAATCGATGTAATAAATAATGCCGGTAATGACAATTAACATAAATTGCCACGCTAAAATAATAACTAAAGAACTGTCTAAATATATTTGATAAACCGTTAAAACCACAGAGGCTAACAACAGTAAGGGCGAGTTTCTCTTACTTTGAGTGAAATAACGCTCATACCTTGCAATAAACAAGCGGGTCTCGAACTCATTACTTGGTGAGGAAAATAAAAGGAACAGTTTATTTTTCATGTCGCTTTTCCATAAGCACTACTTTTTTATAAGCACTATTAAAATCTATATCAATTAACAATCTTAACCAAATAATAATATACAATATTTAGAGTATTATCTCTAGTTTAACAATATAAAATAAAAAAAGACCACTTGATTGCTCAAGTGGTCTTTTATGACTATCAATGTGCTAAATATTATTCAGCAACGATTTCGATAGTAACAGTTGCGTTTACTTCAGCATGTAGATGAAGTACAACTTCAGTTTCGCCAGTGTGACGTAGTGCGCCTTCAGAAAGACGTACTTCGCTCTTCACGATTTCAACGCCAGCTGCAGAAACTGCATCAGCGATGTCGCGAGTACCGATAGAACCGAATAGCTTACCTTCGTCACCAGCAACTGAAGAAATAACAACGTTTGATAACGCTGCAACTTTTTCAGCACGGGCTTGAGCTTCAGCAAGAACTGTAGCTAATTTAGCTTCTAGTTCAGCACGACGTTCTTCGAACTTAGCGATGTTTTCTTTGTTTGCAAAAACAGCTTTGCCTTGTGGCATAAGGAAGTTACGAGCGTAACCAGATTTCACAGAAACCTTGTCGCCTAAACCACCAAGCTTAGCAATTTTATCAAGTAAAATAACTTGCATTACCTATCTCCTAAAAATTCAATAACCGGCTTACTGATGTAAGTCTGTGTATGGAAGTAAAGCCAGGTAACGAGCGCGCTTGATAGCACGGCCAAGCTGACGCTGATATTTTGCGCGAGTACCAGTAATACGACTAGGAACAATTTTACCACTTTCAGTGATATAATTTTTCAAAGTAGCGATATCTTTGTAATCAATTTCTACTACATTTTCTGCTGTAAAACGGCAGAATTTACGACGTCTAAAAAAACGTGCCATGGAGATTTCTCCTAATTCATCAATTCAATCGAATGAGCGTGTAATACAATTTTTGGCGAACCATTTCGGCCCTTATGCCAGACAAGATAACCACTTGCCTTGATATTACTGCTCTTAACCAACTTTTTAGCAATTAACTGATTATCTTTCCCGCTTAACACGATAGTCATTCGGCAGTATATTCCACGAGGGAGGCCTGCTTCAACTTGCTGTGAACGGTGATCCATTACAATATATGTATGTGGAATACCGGCTGGACTGACTTTATGTCGCGGGCTAGAGCACAATGTGCCACTTATTACCGTTGAATTTTCAGTCATCAATATTCAAATTGCCTTTACAGATTACTCTGCAGCTGGTTGTTCTTTTTTAGCTTCTTCGCTAACTGGTGCTTCACGACGCTTTGAATCGCGACGTTCTTCTTTTGCTTTAGCAATGTCAGAAGCTTCAGTGATAGCGCCTTTAGTACGAAGCACTAGGCTACGTAATACAGCATCGTTGTAACGGAAGTTATGTTCTAACTCGTCCATTACTTCTTGGCCAGCTTCAACATTCATAAGAACGTAGTGAGCTTTATGAAGCTTTTCGATTGGGTATGCCAATTGACGACGACCCCAGTCTTCTAGACGGTGGATTAAACCACCAGAATCTTTGATTGAAGCAGTGTAACGCTCAATCATTGCAGGTACTTGTTCACTCTGATCAGGGTGAACCATAAATACGATTTCGTAATGACGCATTTATTATTCCTTACGGTTGTTACCCCCAACGTGGCTCGGCGAAACCAGTCATAGGGCAAGGAACTAATGATAAGCCGAATTTGGAGGCGAAATTATATAGCAGGAATCAAATAAGAGCAACGATAAAAAACAAAAATGGCCGTCAATTCTAAAATCAACGACCACTATCACATTTTACGTGCAATTTTCGACTTAAAACTACTTCTTGCTGCCACGCTGACGAACGACTTCAAACAAACAAATACCCGTTGTGACAGATACATTTAAGCTTGAAACACTACCAGCCATTGGCAGCGACACGAGTTCATCACAATGTTCACGTGTTAAACGGCGCATCCCTTTACCTTCAGCGCCCATAACCAAGGCAACAGACCCTTCAAGTTTAGTCTCAAATAATGGCACACTAGCTTCACCAGCGGTACCAATAATCCAAACACCTTGCTGTTGAATTTCACGCATCGTACGCGCCAAGTTAGTCACTTGAATCAATGGCATTGTTTCAGCGGCGCCACAGGCAACCTTACGAACCACTGGGGTTAATGAGGCAGATTTGTCCTTAGGAACAATCACAGCGTGGACACCGGCAGCATCAGCACTACGAATACAAGCACCTAAGTTATGCGGATCAGTCACACCGTCCAAAATCAATAAAAACGGTTGGTCATTGTTAGCAATGATGTCATCTAAATCGGCTTCATTTTTAACTTTTGCCGCACGGGCATTAGCAATAATCCCCTGATGTGATTCGCCTTCAGCTTTATCGTCTAAGGTTTTTTTACCGACGAAAGCAACACTGATACCATTGCGACGAGCCATACTAATCACTTTGCTCATCCGTTGGTCATCACGACCTTTAAGGGCGAATATTTCTAAAATACGTTCAGGTTCATTGGTTAAAACAGCTTCAACGCTATGTAACCCAAACAGAAGATCATGTTTACTCATTTATTTATTACTACCTTGCTCTTTTTTATCTTTATGACGTGAATTTCTGCCTGAACGAGACTTTGGTTTGCTCGTTTTTGAGCCATCGCTTTTACGCCCGTTTGGATTTCTTTTTCCTGCAGGCTTATCTGTTGGCTGGTGACCGCTTTTATAGCCAGCAGATTTTTTTTCATTAGGCTTGCCACTTGAGCGTTTGTTGTTGCCACGCAAACGTTTTTTGTTACCAGCAAACTCTATTAACGTTAAATCGATTTTTTTATCATCAAGATTAACGGAAGCAACTTTAACTTCAATTCGATCGCCCATATGATAAGTATTATTAGAATGCTCAGCGACTAAACGCGCTTTAGCCGCATCAAAGTGATAGTAATCACCAGGCAGCGCACTAATATGTAATAAGCCTTCAATATTGACGTCGTCTAAACGTACAAAGCAACCAAAGCTTGTGACGGTACTGATGGTGCCCTTAAAGCTATCGCCGACATGTTCCAGCATATATTCACATTTTAACCAATCAGCAACATCACGGGTCGCATCATCAGCGCGGCGTTCGGTCATTGAACAATGTTCACCTAAGTTCGCCACTTGTTCGGCTAAATAAGGGTAGGCACCAATTTTTTTGCCTTCACTAGCGCTTAATTGCTTTTTCTTGACCAATAACGATTTAATCGTACGATGTAAAATCAAATCAGGATAGCGACGAATTGGAGAAGTAAAATGACTATAATGATCGAGCGCCAGTCCAAAGTGACCTTCATTATCCGGCGCATATACGGCTTGCTTCATCGAACGCAATAACATAATTTGAATTAACTCAGCATCATCACGACCACTGATTTTATTCAGTAATTCACTGTAGTCACTTGGGGTTGGTTTGTCACCACCACTTAACGATAAACCAAGTTCACCAAGGAAAGCACGGAAGTTAATTAGTTTTTCATCGCCCGGAGAGTCATGAACACGGAATAATGCAACCCCTTCATTCTTCTCAACGAAACGAGCCGACGATACATTGGCTAGAATCATGCATTCTTCAATCATTTTATGAGCATCGTTACGCACTAATGGCACAATGTTTTCAATTTTTCGTTGCTCATTAAATACAAACTGAGTTTCAGTGGTTTCAAATGCAATCGCACCACGTTCGAGACGACGGGCATTTAACGCAGTATATAACTTATGTAATTCTTCCAGATCTCTAACTTGCGCTGAGTATTCCTGGCGTAACTCTTTATCACCATCAAGAATCGCAGCCACTTTATTGTAGGTAAAGCGAGCATGAGAATTCATTAATGCTGGATAAAATTTATAACCCGATAAATTACCTTTTTCGCTGATGGTCATTTCACAAACCATACATAAACGATCAACATTAGGGTTTAATGAACACAAACCATTAGATAGTACTTCTGGCAGCATCGGGATAACGTTGTCAGGGAAATAAACTGAATTACCACGTTCTAAGGCTTCATCATCTAATGCTGTACCAATTTTAACATAACTACTAACATCAGCGATCGCGACCCATAAACGCCAGCCACCGCTTTTCTTGCGCTTACAATAAACCGCATCATCAAAATCACGGGCATCGGCGCCATCAATAGTGACCAGCGGCAAACCACGCAGATCAATCCGGCCTTCTTTGGCACTTTCTGGTACTTGTGGTGTTAAGTCAGCAATTTCAGCCTGCAATTTATCGGAAAATTGATGAGGTAAATCATGATTGCGCAAGGCCATCTCGATTTCCATCCCAGGATCCATTTCATCACCCATGACTTCGATGATTTCACCGAGCGGGCTTTGATGACGACTCGGACGACGTGTCACTCGAACAATAACTACTTGACCATTACGTGCGCCATTAACGCCACCTTCGGTAATGATAATGTCTTGCGCGATTCGTGATTCATCGGGCACCACAAAATTAATGTCACCATCGACAAAGAAACGTCCAACAAAATCTGTTTTTCCGTGTTCAACAACGCGCACAATCCGCGCATCACGTTTACCACGTCGATCATTACCGCCAGTTTGCGCTAATACGATATCGCCGTGTAACACAGCATGCATTTGCTTTTGGTCAATAAACAAATCTTTACCACCCTCTTCAGGACGGAAAAAACCAAAACCATCACGGTGGCCTAAAATTCGACCACGCATCAAATCCATTCGCTCAGGGAGACCATAACTGCCATTACGAATATAAACCGCTTGACCATCACGTTCCATCGCTCGCAAGCGACGACGTAACCCTTCTAGCGAATCGGGATCAGTAATATCAAACGCTTCGGCAATCTGCTCACGTTTCAGTGGCGCATCCGAATCTTTTAATAGCTCTAATATAAGCTCACGACTGGCAATAGGGTTGTCATAGTTTTGCTGCTCGCGAGCAAGGAATGGATCTTGTTTTTGGCTAAATTTGTTAGACATGTTTTCGCGTTGTTAATAAAAATTGCCGACAGTATAACAGGCTTCTGCGCCACCGCCTAAAAATGAATCGAGGAATAAGAAAAGCAATCTGAATATTCACTTCAACAATGGTCGTTTAGCGCGTTCGATTACGCGTTGTGGCATTAACTTGGCGAGCTTAGCCAGTAAACGGGTCGCTTTTTTTCGCTTGCTATTGTCGCTAATAATTGAATTATGTAACCAATGATAAGCTTCTTCATAGTCAACCGGGCTGCCCTGTTCTTGGGCTAAAATATCGACTAAGCGGATTTGAGCATCAATGTTACCTAGTCCGGCAGCTTCATTGATATAACGTAATGCCCGTTGGGTGTCTTGCTGAAAAAAGCGACCAATATGATAATAACGGCCAATTTGCTCAATCGCTTCGACTAAGCCTTGATGGGCGCTTTGCTCCATCATATAAATGCCATATTGAGCATCGCGCTCGACACAAACACCATAAGCTAACATATCACCATACAGAAATTGATAACTGGGTAGCTTAACGATTTCAGCACGGGCTTTAATATCTTCCACTAATTGGCAATCATCTGCTTTGACCCGTTGTAAGTGTTTATTCTTAGCAATTAGCGCTAACAGTTCAGGTTGCGAATAAAGCTGAATAACCCGATCTTCATCGGCGGCACGTAGATTCGGCACCATCGCGGTAAGCACTAAGGTAGCGAACAAGACTTTTATCATTAATTTATTCATAGTGACTCATTAGTTAGCTTCTCTTCTTGGTATCGTCTGATTAATTGAAAACTTTAATGTTACAATAAGCCTTTATTTAACTGCTTTATAGGTTTTCTCTTGGCTTTTGTTTATAATCCGCCAACCACGCCATGGCTCGATATTATGTATCAAGACAACGATATTGTTGTGATCAACAAACCCAGCGGGTTACTGTCGGTACCAGGTCGTGAATTACATCATCGAGATAGCGCGACCTTACGTTTAATGAGCGTTTTACCAACAGCTGTCGTCGTTCATCGTCTTGATATGGACACTTCTGGCATTATGTTATTTGCCTTGACCAAAGCAGCCCAAAGTCATATTTCACGGCAATTCCAACAACGAACCACCAGTAAGACTTATTTAGCCCGAGTCTTAGGTTGTCCTTGCGAGCCCTGCGGCAGTGTTGATTTACCGCTGATTTGTGATTGGCCTAACCGCCCTTTACAAAAAGTTTGCTACACCGATGGCAAGCCATCGTTAACACACTGGCAAGTGCTGTCCTCGGATAAAACATCTTCCCTAATTGAGTTAACGCCAATTACCGGCCGGTCCCATCAACTACGGGTACACATGCAACAAATAGACCACCCAATTCTTGGCGACCGATTTTATGGTAAACCATTAGCGGTCACCATGGCGGATCGACTACAGTTACACGCTCACCAGCTTGAAATTATTCATCCAGGAACAGAGCAAGCAATAAAGTTTGTCGCTGACTGCCCATTTTGAAAAAAGCACTGACTATGGCATAGTGACATAAAAGGGAGGGAGACATATGAAATTAACTAGCAAAATCACCATGTTATTTTTAACTTTATATGTTAATGCCTTAAGTAGTGCAACACTTCAAACTATCCCCGAAAAAGTCAGCGCGCTGGAACACAATTTTGCCCTCGCCAATGGTGTGATTAAAACAGAAGTCACTTGGATCCCCTATAACGATGGCAAATTTTTAGCATTGAAGCGGGAGTATTTAGCCGCGACTAAACTAGGGGTTGCCATTATGTTACCTGACATCGGCAATTTACCCACCAACGAGCAAGGGATCGAACAACTGCGAATCGGTCTTAATGATGTTGGTTGGGACACGCTATCGCTCATGCCACCTAATCTAAATCTGTCCGATGCTAGTTATCATCAACAACTGTTAACTCGGCTAAAAAGTGCAATAAAATTCTGTCAAGATGCTGATAATGAATTCAAAATTATTATTATTGCTCAAGGGCGTCAAGTCAGTTATCTAACCAGATTTATGCTCGATCAATTAATAGAACAACCTGAAGCTGTTATTTTACTCGATGCTTTACCCTTATTATCAGTGATAAAAATAGAAAAAGATAAAACAGCATTTCCAGCAACCTATTTAGATCTATCTGAACAAATAAGCCAACTGCCACTATCAGTATTAGACATTTATCGCTTACAAGATAATTTGAACGTAAAAATGGCATTAAGAAAGAAGCTCAGTATTAAAAATAAGCAAGCCGCCTATCGCCAAACTGAGCTATTTAGCGCAGATCATAGTCAACGACTAATCACCACGGTTTATGGTTGGTTGAAAACCACTAATTCCGAGATGAATTAACCAGGATTCGCCATCGCACGGGCCTGAACCATTTTTTGCCGAATATCACGAACCGCCTGATCTAACCCGTAAATAGCGGCACGAGCAATAATCGAATGACCAATATTTAACTCATATATTTCAGGGATAGCGGCAATAGCTTCAACATTGTGATAATGCAAACCATGACCCGCATTAACCACTAACCCTTTACTGTGCGCATATTTTGCCATGTCTTGAATCCGTTCAAGCTCACGTTGTTGAATAGTCGGATTTTCGGCATCAGCGTAACAGCCCGTATGCAATTCGATATAAGGTGCACCCACAGTCACAGCGGCATCAATCTGCTCTTTGTCGGCATCAATAAACAATGACACTTTAATCCCTGCGCCCTTTAATTCGGCTATCGCTTCAAGCATGGTGTCTAATTGACCAGCAACATCTAAACCACCTTCAGTGGTTAGCTCTTCACGTTTTTCAGGGACTAGGCAAACATATTCAGGTTTAACATGGCAAGCAATCGAAATCATTTCTTGAGTAACGGCTATTTCAAGATTCATTCGTGTTTGTAAGGTGTTTGCTAGCGTATAAACATCACGATCTTGAATATGACGACGGTCTTCACGCAAATGAATAGTAATACCGTCAGCCCCCGCTAATTCAGCCACAGCAGCAGCATGAACCGGATCAGGATACTTGGTGCCACGAGCTTGGCGTAAGGTAGCTATATGATCGATATTAACGCCTAAATAAATTGGGTTCATGAAAATCCTTATAAAATCATTCTGAAATAGTTTTTGTTCGTGTAAATAGCGCTCTGCTATATAAGGGTTTAGACCCCAATAATGGCGCTAGCATTTCACGAGTGAGGGCTTTAGCCTGTTTGCGGGTTATCTTGTCACAAAAATCATGCTTTGCAATAGCCAAAAGGTGGTGACCGTTATATTTAGCCCCAATTTTTGGCATTAAACCAACCTCAGGGTGAAAGCGATACTGCCAATCCGGTTCGATGCGCGACCCGGTATTATCAAAATCAAGTGGGAAACCATGGCCAAGATCCTGCATCAACGATAGTTCAAATAAACGTAACGATGGCTCAATGTCTTGCTGTCGGGATAACGCGATTAATGTCGCATGATAGGCACTGTATACTTGAGGTTGCGGCACTTCTTTAACCAATAACCGTAATATCAATTCATTTAAATACAAACCACTAAATAAGAAATGTCGACTCAAGGGTAACGCTAACGTCGGCGATTCAACCCGGACAATGGTTTTTAAGTCGCCATGACCACGCCACGACACGAGAATGGGTCGAAAAGGTTGATAAATACTTTTGGTTAGACTTTTTTTGCGTTTAACGCCATTGGCCACCGCAGCAACCCGACCGTGAGTTTCGGTGATTAACTCGACAATTAAGCCAGTTTCACCAAAGGGACGTGAGTGAATTAAATAAGCGGCACTCAGAGGTGATGCCGCGTGTGACGATGTATTAATGCGGTAATTCATCGTCACATGATTCGACTAAAAATCACCATAACCTAAGCTATGGAGTGCGCGTTCGTCATCGGCCCAACCTGATTTAACTTTGACCCATAGTTGAAGAAACACTTTATTATCGAACATTTCTTCCATATCTTTGCGGGCTTCGCGACCAATTTGCTTGAGTTTTTCACCTTTTTTACCGATGATCATTCGTTTTTGACCTTCACGTTCAACCATGATTAAAGCGCTAACGTTAAACACGCCATTAGGCTGCATGGTAAAAGTTTCAATTTCAACCGTCACGGAATAAGGTATTTCATCGCCGGTAAAACGCATCAACTTTTCACGGATAATTTCAGAGGCCATAAAACGTTGTGAACGATCGGTAATATACTCTTCTGGGAAGTGATGTTGACCGGGTCGCAGTGCACCACGAGCCAATGCTTTTAACGTATCAACGCCATCGCCATTCTTCGCTGAAATAGGAATAATTTGCTCAAATTCATATTGGCTAGACAACCATTTCAGGTGTGGTAACAATTCACTGCGAATTTGAACGTTGTCTTCTTTATTAACCACACAAATTACCGGCGTGTCTTGACAGCTTTTACGTAATTTATTAAGGATCATTTCATCGTCGCCAGTCCACTGCGTACCTTCAACGAGAAAGAACACCATTTCAACGTTACCAATCGCACTAGCAGCCGCACGGTTCATTAAACGGTTAATTGCCCGTTTCTCTTCGCTGTGCAGACCCGGAGTATCAACATAAATGGCTTGATAATCACCCTCGGTATCAATCCCCATCATACGATGACGAGTGGTTTGTGGCTTACGAGAAGTTATACTAATTTTTTGCCCTAATATCTTATTAAGCAAAGTCGATTTGCCAACATTAGGACGGCCGATTATGGCGATAAAACCGCAATGGGTTTGTGGATCATTTTGTTGCATTAATTATCTCCAGCGCTTTATACGCTGCATCTTGCTCTGCCTTACGACGAGAGGTACCGCTACCAATAAGTTGTTGGTCGATCCCTTCGACTTGACAAGACATGGTAAACTTTTGATTATGTGCCTGACCGGTTACTTCAATCACTTGATACAGTGGCAGCGCTAAGCGACGCCCCTGTAGCCATTCTTGTAGCTGAGTCTTCGGATCTTTTTGGCTATTACCTGGCTCAATATTCGTTAAGCGTGTTTGATACCAAGCGATCACCAACTTTTTACAAGCGTCCATGCCTTGGTCAAGATAAACCGCGGCAATAATCGCTTCAACGGCATCGGCTAAGATCGATTCACGACGAAAACCGCCACTTTTCAACTCGCCAGGGCCTAAACGCAAATGATCGCCTAAACAAAACTCAATGGCAATTTCGGCCAATGTCTGCCCACGTACTAATGTCGCGCGCATCCGACTAAGATCACCTTCTGAAACCTTAGGAAACTGCTTATATAATGCCTCTGCGATAAACATTCCTAACAAAGAGTCACCTAAAAACTCTAAACGTTCATTGTGAGCACCACCCATACTACGATGAGTTAAGGCTTGGATTAAAAACTCACGGTTGCTAAAACTGTAACCAATTATACGTTCTAGCTTTTCCATTGCTATTTGATTCATTTACTGACCAATTTTACCTATGCGTTCTGTACGTACTGTTTTTGGCACCCAACTCGGTAACCAATCTTCACTTGCGCGAGAAAAGTCAAAGCTAGTCCATATAAAGACTGCTTTACCAACCATATTTTGTTCTGGGACAAAGCCCCAATAACGACTATCTAAACTGTTATCGCGATTATCACCCATCACGAAGTATTGCCCTTGCGGTACAATCCATTCGGCTTGACGGGTATTATCTTGTCGGAAATACTGACTTGGTCTTCCTGCAAATGCCGGATTAAACAAGATCTGATGGTTAACCCCTAACAAGTCTTCATTCGCTTGTGTTAGTGGGTAAGTCCCCTCTTGGAAAAACTTACCTTGGTCAACAATATCTAACGATACTTCTTCAAATTTTCCGCAATGATTAGTCGCTTCAACACAAGCCTGTTTAATATACAGTTTTTTATTGCGATAAAGCACGGTATCACCCGGTAAACCGATAACTCGTTTAATATAGTCGACATTCGGCTGTGGTGGATATTTAAATACCACGGCATCGCCACGTTCAGGTTTACCTGTTTCAATCACGGTATTTCGCAACACCGGTAATTTAATCCCATAGGCAAACTTTTCAACCAAGATAAAGTCGCCGACTAATAACGTTGGCATCATTGAGCCAGACGGAATTTGAAACGGTTCATAAATAAACGAACGTAACACTAGCACAAAGCCAATCACCGGGAAGATACCGCGGCAATTTTCAACCAACACAGATTCAAGCAATACTTTATCTTTAGCTTCTTGGTCTATATTTTCAGGTAAACCAGCAACCGCTGCTTTGCGTTGTGGTAAAAACACCAATCGATCCACTAACCAAACGAGGCCAGTAACGACGGTTGCTAATACTAAAAATAATTCGAAATAGGCTGCCATTAATTAATCTCCGACTTTTAATACCGCTAGGAATGCTTCTTGTGGTAATTCAACATTACCGACTGACTTCATGCGCTTTTTACCCGCTTTCTGCTTCTGTAACAGTTTTTTCTTACGGCTGATATCGCCACCATAACATTTTGCAGTGACATCTTTTCGTAGTGCTTTGATGTTGGTACGGGCTATAATTTGACCACCAATTGCAGACTGCACGGCAATATCAAACATTTGACGAGGTATAAGTTCTTTCATTTTATCAACCACGGCACGGCCACGACGTTGCGCGTTTTCACGGTGAGTAATCATCGCTAATGCATCCACTCGCTCGCCATTAATCAACATATCAACGCGTACCATGTCCGCAGTTTTAAAACACTTAAAGTTATAATCAAGTGATGCATAACCACGAGAGGTCGACTTTAGACGATCAAAGAAATCTAATACCACTTCGGCCATTGGCAGCTCATAAGTAACAGCCACTTGCTTACCGTGATAAACCAAATTGGTTTGCACACCACGTTTCTGAATACATAGAGTAATAACCGCGCCTAAGTATTCTTGCGGAACTAAGATGTTCGCTTCAACCATCGGCTCAAGTATTTCTTCAATATTTTGTATTGGTGGTAAATCAGATGGGTTATCCACATCAACCGTTTCACCATTCGTCGTGATCACTTTATAATTTACGGTCGGGGCTGTCGTAATTAGATCAAGATTATATTCACGTTCCAAACGCTCTTGAATAATCTCCATGTGCAACATGCCAAGGAAACCAATACGGAAACCAAAGCCTAACGCGCTTGATGACTCAGGCTCAAATTGCAATGATGCATCATTTAGGCTTAATTTATTCAGCGCATCACGGAAGTTTTCATAATCATCAGAACTAATTGGAAATAGCCCCGCATAAACCTGTGGTGTCGCTTTTTTGAAACCAGGTAATGGCTCAGATGCTGAATTACGTGACAAGGTTAATGTATCACCCACTGGCGCACCGTGGATCTCTTTGATCCCGGCAATAATGTAACCAACTTCGCCGGCTTTTAGGGTACCTGTTTCAGTTTGCTTAGGCGTAAAAATACCAATTTTATCAACCTGGTGAATTTCACCCGTTGACATTACTTTCATTTTATCACCAACTTTAATACTGCCATGTTTAACCCGCACTAATGACACCACACCTTGATAATTATCAAACCATGAGTCAATGATTAGCGCCTGAAGCGGACCATCAACATCCCCCTCAGGTGGTGGCATTTTTTTTACAATTTCTTCTAAAACATCTTGAATGCCTAAGCCTGTTTTTGCTGAACAACGCACCGCCTCGATTGCTTCAATACCAACTAAGTCTTCAATTTCTTCCGAGGCAGATTCAGGATCGGCCGACGGCAAATCAATTTTGTTTAGCACCGGCACAACTTCAAGATCCAGCTCAAGCGCGGTATAACAGTTTGCTAAGGTTTGAGCTTCAACGCCTTGTGCAGCGTCAACAACTAACAAGGCGCCTTCACAAGCCGCTAATGAACGTGACACCTCATAGGTGAAATCAACATGCCCAGGAGTATCGATAAAATTGAGCTGATAGGTTTCACCATTAATTGCTTTGTAATCTAAGCTGACGCTTTGAGATTTAATGGTGATCCCGCGTTCACGCTCAATGTCCATTGAGTCTAGAACCTGTGAATCCATTTCACGATCTGATAAGCCACCGCAAAATTGAATTAAGCGATCTGATAAAGTAGATTTGCCGTGATCGATATGAGCAATAATCGAAAAATTACGTATATTCTTCATTTTTAAAGTTTTTTCACTTATAAGATTGAAATTTCAAAGAAATGTACAGGGTTAAGCACAAGCTTCCAATGTACCTAATAATGGTAAATCACAATACGGTTCTTATTTTGGGTAGATGATACTCTATTTTGAGCAGATAAAAAAGAAAGCACTGGCGCTGATATCAGCAAAAAATGGGCTAATTACCCAATGTTTATCACAAGCTAAGATAAAACATCACTGAAAATTCAATGTCCGAAATGATAATAGATGGGAGGGCTTAATAAAAAAACCTCGATACAATGTATCGAGGCCAACTCAAGATTGAAAGATTTTACAACCGCTCAAATCTAAAACAAAAATAATACAAACCAGTCAACTAATCCACTCGATAGAGCATTTACATCGACATACCTAACCCAAACTTGATCCAAATCAATAATCATTATCATTAGCGTTTGGTTTTCTTCAATGATATATTTATATCTATCTCTTGATTAATCGTTATCCCGACCTATAACGAGGTAAAAAATGACTACGCTAAAAACCTTAAAATTAGTAAAAAACACCGATAAAAAAACCAAAGAGGTTCATTACTCTAAGCCAAAACCAACGAGAAAAGCCAACGATGCCCATCGCTGGCTGATTAAGCTGATGAAAAAGTTAAAAAATAGTGGGATAAACACGAAGTGGGACTGTCCACTGTCGGTCAATATTTACCATGCTATTCGAGCTACATTAGCAAGCGATTTTATTTCTTCAAAAAACCTCAATAGCGCTATTCGATATCATGTAAAATCAACAAAATATTTATTAATGCTACGGGCCGATGCTAATCGTTATGATATTGATGGTGAAAAGTCAGGCACAGTAACTACCGATCAGTACCAAAATGCCTTAGAGCAGTTACATCAACATCACTCATCATTTATGCAGGCCAGACGTAAGCGCAAAAATACCATTATTGATATTGAACAACGCCGGAAAACGACAGCCCTAAAACAATTTTGCTAAGCCTAAACAATAGAAATGGTGGGTAGTTTTTTTTCTCGGAGTTTGATCAAGTGCTTGGCTATCAAATGTAAGCCATAACCACCAATAAGACTCGCGATAATAGCAGGACCTTCACTGGTAAAGATCTGCTGCGCAATTAGACCCGTCACTAGTAAACCAAATAACGGTAATAGATAGGTGATTGCAGCTAAATTCAATAAATTACTTTCTTGAGTGGCTATCGTTATCCACTGACCGACAGCAACGATACGGTCGGTATTTACGATTAAATGCTGAGTTTGGCCACTAAATGCTTTCGCCACCGTGCCGACACCACAAGTGTCAGCGGCATTACAGCCACTACAGCTTGATTCGATAGCGACTTCCACTTCGACTTTTCCATTCATCACCTTGGTGACTAAGGCGGGTTGCTTGAGCATATATGACCTAATTGGTTTGTTTTAAAACCATTGAATGAGATATTTTAATTGCTGTTTCCAATGGGATTTTTCCAACCACGGTAAAATCGATGCCCGACTCACGGTGACGAGCAACAGCAATACCACCGGGTGTAATCAAACGTTCTGGAAAAGCGACATCATCAGCGCGAGCAACATAAACCGATATTTCAGACACGCCATCGGTTAACAAAATATAATCAACGGGTTGAGTGGTGGTAAACAAACGATGACTGTCGCTTGCTGCCACTGAAAAATTACTGGGTAGCCAGTTAAACTGCCAGCGGGTAGAGGTACTGACCTGAGGAGCTTTAACGACATTTTTAAGATCAGAATTAACTAGCTTAACCAATTTTTCATCGGGTTGATCCCGTAATTCAAACGTTATAGCTTGCATTTGTTCAATCAAGTTATTGTTAAGATCGTAAGAGTCGTAACGTAACAATAGCGACGTTTCGACATCAAGCCATAATAAATAATTAAAACGATGCTCATCCTTAGCCGTTAAACGCAGTAACTGCACCGCCCGACCAGCAACACGCCCTTGACCACCTAAGGTCAGTTGATAATTAGCGATAACCGCCGCTTCTTTATCAACAAAAAAGGCTGGCGAAGCTATTACTATAGTAGCAGATTCAACGCGATAGGGCTTAATTTCAGGATCGATATAAGTCACTTGATTGTTAATTCGATAACTGTGACTCACGGGCCCAGTTAAGGAATTAATATAAACCACCTTATCTTCACCAACAATGCCATGTTCAAAGGAAAATGATTGGATATGATTACGCTGCAAATGAATAATAGAGAGTGAAAAATTACTCTGATGATAAGCAGCGTTCATTTTCTCTAACCATTGTATCGGGGTCGTTTCAGCCAAGGCACTGCCAGTCACAGTTAATAACACCAAAGCTAACCAATATTTTCTCACCAATCCATACCTCGGTTACTGTTTTTGTTCTGTGGTTGAAATCATTTGAGATTTTAAACGCTGCTGTAAAATATGATCCTGAAGATAAGCATTCACTTGGCGACGTTGTTGTAAACGTTGCTTTTGTTCTGCTCGCTGCTTAGATTCAAGACTCGCGTTCGTTTGTAAACTAACCGGCGAAATAAAACCACCCATCGGGTATGTCTGTAGCACTTGTGGTTGTTTATTAGCAGAATCTTCAATGTTCAACTGCTGAACCCCAATAACCATCGCCGCGGCAATACTTGCTGCAATGCCATATTGACCAAGGCGACTAAATAGTGGAATAACCTTTGCTGGTTTTTTCTCACTGATTACCACAGTATTTTTAGCTGTTCTCGGGACTAAAACAGTCGGTTCTAGTTCAATAACAGCAGCCACTTTAGCAGCGAAACTTAAATTAAGGGCAGGGGGTAATTCATCACGAAGTATATCTCCAATCAATTGATAATGTTCGAAATCATCTTTTAATTGCTCATTACTAGCGAGTTCGATCAGCATCTCATCTGACAAAGCTTCACCATCTATAAACTCAGAAATTTGTTGCTTATTTTCACAAACCATAAAAGTTATCCTACCTTTGCATTAGTGGTTCAATTTGCTTATCGAGCGCTTCTCGTGCTCGAAAAATACGTGAACGAACAGTCCCAACGGGGCACTCCATCACATCTGCAATATCTTCATAACTTAGTCCTTCCAATTCACGTAACGTAATAGCGGTACGTAAATCCTCAGGTAACTGCTCAAGTGTCTTAAACACCACTTTTTTCAATTCTTCTGACAATAACAACCGTTCAGGTGACGCATTCTCACGTAACAGCTCCCCTTGCTCAAAATATTCCGCATCTGCGACGTCAATATCAGAGCTCGAAGGTCGACGCTTTTTCGCCACTAAATAGTTCTTTGCCGTATTCACGGCTATTCGATATAACCAAGTATAAAAAGCACTCTCCCCACGAAAATTAGGTAGGGCGCGATAAGCTTTAATGAAAGCTTCCTGGGCAACGTCTTCAACATCACCTTGGTTCTTAACAAAGCGACTTACCAAATTTATCACTTTTTGTTGGTACTTTCTGACCAATAAATCAAATGCAGCTTTATTCCCCTGCTGGACCAACTCTACAAGTTGTTGATCAGTTTTTTGTTCGCTCATTCAAGCATTATCTCCAATTGATTGGCTCTTTTACCGATTGCTCGAAGTAAACGCACAATAATAGACTGACTCTTTTCAAAAAAGTTCTATTAATTTTACTATTTGTTACAAAATTTGTCGCAATAACTGTTTTTGGACCACAAATATAGTATATTTTAGCCACCATAGTACACCAAGCTAACTCAAGCAACGATCAAAATGAAACAAGTTATTGAACATACCTGTGACTTACTAATAATTGGTAGCGGCGCAGCAGGATTAACACTGGCGTTACAATCGGCTAACCATTCAAAAATTATCGTTCTGAGTAAAGCATTACTCAACGACGGTTCAACATTTTATGCCCAAGGCGGTATCGCGGCCGTTTTTGACAAAAAAGACAGCATTGAATCTCATGTTGCCGACACCTTGATTGCTGGCGCAAACTTATGTGATCGTTCAGTGGTTGAAATGACCGCTCGCAATGCTAAATCATCCCTCGAATGGCTGATCAAGTGTGGTGCAGATTTTGATCAGGAATTGTCAAGCAAGGGCGAGCAACGATATCATTTGACCCAAGAAGGCGGCCATAGTCATCGGCGAATTCTTCATGCGGCTGATGCCACAGGGAAAGAAGTTCAAACGACCCTACAAGCCCAAGTCCTAAAGCACCCGAACATCACCATTTTAGAGCGCTATAATGCGGTTGATATCATTACCACCGAATATCAAGATAAACCTCATGCTATCGGTGCCTATGTTTGGAACCGGGAAGCAGAGAAAGTTGAAACGATTAAAGCTAAAAATGTTGCTTTAGCGACCGGTGGGGCCAGTAAAGTTTATCAATATACCAGCAATCCTGATGTTGCTAGTGGCGATGGTATCGCCATGGCATGGCGCGCAGGTTGTCGTGTGGCTAATTTAGAGTTTAATCAATTTCATCCCACCAGCTTATATCATCCGCAATCAAATAACTTTTTACTATCAGAGGCCCTGCGTGGCGAAGGTGCTTATTTGCAGCGCCCTGATGGTTCGCGATTTATGGATGAATTTGATCACCGTGGCGAATTAGCGCCAAGAGACATCGTCGCTCGAGCAATCGATTATGAAATGAAACGATTAGGGGTCGATTGCCTTTATCTCGATATTAGTCATAAAACCGATGAGTTTATTATCAAACATTTCCCGACTATTTATCGGCATTGTTTAGAGTTTGGGATTGATATCACGAAGGAACCAATGCCGGTTGTGCCCGCAGCTCATTACACTTGCGGTGGCGTGATGACCGATCAAAATGGTGCAACTGACATAGCTGGGCTTTATGCCATCGGCGAAGTTGCTTACACCGGTTTGCATGGCGCCAATCGGATGGCCAGTAATTCGTTACTCGAGTGTTTGGTGTTTGCTCAAGCGGCGGCGAAACATCTTGCGCAACGGATCGATGAACTTCCCGAGAATGTTGAGATCACGCCTTGGGATGAATCGATGGTTACCGACTCCGATGAAGAGGTAGTAATACAGCACAACTGGCATGAACTTCGGTTATTCATGTGGGATTATGTCGGTATCGTTCGCACAGACAAACGTTTACAACGGGCACAACATCGGGTTCAATTGCTCCAGCAAGAGATTCACGATTATTATAAAAATTTCCGAGTCTCTAATAATTTATTAGAACTTAGAAATTTAGTCCAAGTAGCCGAATTAATTATCGCCTGTGCAATGTCCCGTAAGGAAAGCATTGGTTTGCATTATAATCTTGATTACCCCGAAACATTACCAGATAGTAAACCCTCTATTTTAACCCCGTCGTTAAAATAACGCCTAAATGAGTCGTCGCCTTATTCGCACTATTCGCGCGAGGCGACGATATGAGCGCTGATCAATCATATCTCGCCAGACCAATTGATTGATCGGTTGACTCGCCCCGTACACCGTCACCTCCAACCAACACCACCAATCACATACTAAGCTGGTTTGATTGATCGTCCCTTTGTGAAATTGCTCACCATAGCCAATAATAATACTGCCGGACTCTTCAAAGCTTATTTTATTGATGGTGACAATGGGAAGGTGACGTAAAAACATATAAGCCAGTACACTAATCACTAAGCCCGAGTTCCACAAAATAAAGCCCCATTGAACCTGATTTAGCCAAAGTACAAAGACCATAATAACAATGATAAATAAGCTTAAACAACAGAAGACTTGCGGCATTAACCGGGAAGAGGAGACATTTGCACTATACCATGGATGATTTTTTTTCATCCCAAAAGTATAGCGCAACAGAGCCGTTATTTGGCGACGGTGCTAAATAAGCTTTCGAACTGCGTCAGTCCTTCATTAATAATTTCATCGCTAATTGTTAGTGCCGGCAAAAAGCGGATCACATTGCCATAGAAACCACAGGCTAATAATATTAAGCCATGTTTAGCGGCATTGGCAATAATCGCTTGGGTTAATTCCGTATTTGGTTGTTCAATATCACCATCAGACATTAACTCAATCGCAATCATAGATCCTTGGTTTCGCACTTGCGAAATAAGCTGTGGATACTTAGCTTGCAGTGCCGTTAAGCGCTCATTAAAAATAGCACCAATTTGCGCTGAACGCATGATTAAATTTTCTTGCTCAATAATATCTAGCACGGCAAGCGCCGCGGCACAGGCAACGGGAGAACCGCCGTAAGTACCACCTAAGCCACCGGGTAATGGTGCATCCATAATTTCACTTTTACCCACGACAGCCGCAATCGGGAAACCACCTGCAATTCCTTTCGCCATGGTCATCAAGTCTGCTTCAACCCCAGAGTGTTCAAAGCAAAACATTTTGCCAGTACGACCAAAGCCCGTTTGAATCTCATCGGCAATTAATACAATTCCGTGTTGATCGCATAGCGTTCTAAGTGCCTGTAAAAACTCAGTGGGCGCCGCGTAAAAACCGCCCTCGCCTTGCACTGGTTCAACAATAATGGCGGCGACATCACTCGGGGCGATATCGACTTTAAATAGATTGTCCAGTGCCTTTAACGATTGTTGAACCGAGATATCATGCAACTCGATTGGGAATGGAGCATGGAATATATCGCCAGGAAAAGGCCCGAACAGATTTTTGTAAGGGGTAATTTTACCCGTTAATGCCATGGTTAAGTTAGTACGGCCATGAAATGCGCCATTAAAAGCAATCACCCCACGACGACCTGTATGAGCACGAGCAATCTTAATACAATTCTCAACGGCTTCAGCGCCAGTCGAGACAAAAATCGCTTTTTTAGGTGAATTCCCCGGTGCTAATGTCGTTAATTTTTCAGCTAATTCAACTGCAACTTCATAAGGATTTACCATCACGCAAGTGTGACTAAATTTATCCAGTTGCGCTTTAGCAGCTGCCACCACTTGAGGGTGACTATGACCAGTATTGCAAACAGCAATACCCGCGCCAAAATCGATATAGCGGTTACCTTCAACATCCCACAGCTCAGCATTTAATGCTCGCTCAACATACACTGGGTACATATTGCCTTGACCACGGGCGATTACTTTAGTTTTTCTCTGTTGTAAATTTTCGTTTGTCATTTTGTTCACCTTAATTACTGGTTTAAACCACCAATACAGATATATTTAATTTCGAGATAATCATCGAGACCATATTTTGAGCCTTCACGACCACTACCTGACTGTTTTACACCGCCAAAAGGTGCGGCGGCGTTGGAGATAATTCCTTCATTAACCCCGACCATGCCGAAAGCGAGTCCTTCTGCGACGCGCCAAATTCGACCAATATCCCGAGCATAAAAATAAGATGCCAGTCCATATTCGGTATCATTAGCCATGGCAATCACTTGCTCTTCATCGGAAAATGCAATGATTGGCGTCACGGGACCAAAAATTTCATTAGCCGCAATCGGCATATCATTAGTAACATTGGTTAAAATGGTCGGTAAATAGTAATTATCGCCCTGTTGATCACGTTCACCACCGAGTACAACGGTGGCACCAACAGCAATAGAGTCATTAACCAATTGCTCAACCCCAGCGACAGCAGCACTTGTAATCATCGGTCCAACGTTGACATCATCTAAGCCATTGCCAATGGTTAACTCTGATACCGCTTGGATAAATTTTTCAGTAAACTGAGCCAAGACTGCATCTTGAACAAAAATACGGTTCGTACAAACACAAGTTTGACCAGCATTACGGTATTTAGATGCAATAGCCCCCTGAACGGCAGCATCAATATCGGCATCATCAAACACAATAAAGGGTGCATTACCACCGAGTTCCATCGACACTTTTTTAACCGTACTGGCGCATTGTTCAATCAGCGATTTACCCACGGCGGTTGAGCCAGTAAAGGTAAATTTAGCGACATCAGGATGTTGGGTTAACACTTTACCCATGCCACGAGCATCTTCTCCCACCACGACATTAAAAACACCAGCGGGGATCCCTGCACGTTCGGCCAATTCAGCCATCGCCAATGCTGACAATGGCGTTTGCGTTGCAGGGCGTACCACAAAAGTACAACCCGCTGCTAAAGCCGCCGCAGCTTTACGCGCGATCATTGCATTGGGGAAATTCCAAGGGGTAATGGAAGCAACCACACCCACAGGCTGCTTAATCACGATAATCCGTTTGTCACCTGAGCCTGATGGGATCACATCACCGTAAACCCGCTTCCCCTCTTCGGCGAACCAATCGATAAAGGCAGCACCATAAGCAATTTCACCTTTGGCTTCTGCTAAAGGTTTCCCCTGCTCTAGAGTTAAAATACGCGCTAAATCATCTTGATTCGCCATCATTAAGTCGAACCACTTACGCATTAACGCCGCTCGTTCATTGGCCGATTTACTCGACCACATCTTTAATGCATTGCTCGCCGCTTGAACCGCTAGCTCTGTTTCGACAACCCCAGCGTTACTGACCTTAGCAATCACTTCACCATTGGCAGGATTAGTAACAATAAAGTTAGTTTCGCTGCTGTGCCAACTACCATTAATATAAGAAAAACACTTTAATAATTGACTATCTTTTAATTCACGCATTTTATGCTCCAACAAAAATCATGATCACTATTGAATAACAAAACAGATTGCGGTTAAATACAAAACATTCAACGTTAAGTTTGAGGTTTATAAAACATTGAAAACAACATCAATTATTCCAAAGCCAATCGCTGAATATGATTTAAGGTTATTACGGATTTTCGTGGCCGTGGTTGAACATGGAGGCTTTGCAGCGGCAGAAAAATCGCTAGGCGTCACACGTTCAACCATTAGTATTCATATGTCTAATCTTGAATCGCGGATGAAATTAACTCTTTGTTTGCGCGGTCGAGGCGGATTTTCACTCACCGAAGATGGTCAAGCCGTTTATCGTGCGGTGATTAATTTATTTGATTCTCTCGATGATTTCTCATTACTGGTGGGGACATTAGGTAAAGAACTCAGTGGCGAGTTAGTGATTTTGTGCGCCGAACAATTAGACAGTGCTCGGCAAAAAAAAATGGCAGAGGTCATCTCTCAAATTCATGATAGTTCTCCCAATCTCCATATCGTGTTCGACAGTGATGCCATTTCTAATATTGAGCAAGCCCTATTAAAAGACAAAGCTCACATTGGCATTTTCCCTGGCTATCAACAAATTGAAGGATTACGTTATACTCCCTTATTTAGCGAACCCATTTATTTATGCTGTAGCCATCAACATCCATTTTTTGATCGAGTAGACAACGATATTAGTGATGATGAATTGGCGACTACTCCAGCTATCCACCCTGGTATTGATATTGATTTGGCAGGAAAAGAGCAACTAAAAAAACTTAACCTAGCAGCAAAGTCTTATCAATTTGATACACGTAAAGCAATGATCCTGTCTGGAAAATATATTGGTTATATGGCGCAGAGTTTTATCCAATCAGAATTGAACCAAGGAGAGATTAGAATAATCCAACCCAGCACTCTCACTTATCAATTTAATCTATCGTTGGTGTTTAAAAAGACACCAAGAGAAGTTAATAAGGTTAATTTGCTGAATCAGATGTTTTCTAAGGTATTTGATTTATCGTAAACGATAATTTAGTCACCAATTGGCAGTACAGTACGGCCATGCTGCTCATTAATGACTTCAGCCATCGCTAAATAAATAGCGCTTAAACCACAAATTATTCCTTCAAAACCAGCGATTTTTCCGATTAATGCCGAACCAGTAAAGTGATGAGTTGCCAATAAAACAAATAATAGCGTTAAACTGGCAAAGATAAATTGCAGTACAAAGTTACTTTTTAACGTACCAATAAACATAAATGCCGTGAAGACACCCCACATTAAAAGATAACAACCCATTGCTGATGGCTCAGGTGCCGTTGCTAATCCCAACTTAGGCAACATAATCAATACGATTAAGCTAATCCAGAAAAAACCATAAGAAGTAAAAGCGGTTAAGCCAAAGGTATTGCCCTTTTTAAATTCTAAAATTCCAGCAATCACTTGAGCGATGCCGCCATAGCATAATCCCATCGCGAGGATCATTGCACCTAAAGTGAAGAAGCCAGCATTATGAATATTAAGTAACACGGTGGTCATACCAAATCCCATCAGCCCAAGCGGACCAGGATTAGCAAATTGAAGAGGTTGTGACACAGATATTTTCCTTACAAAGATACAGTGATAAAAATTCAATCGCGCACCATACCAGCGCCACAGCGGTTGTAAAGTCCCTTTTTCTGTAAATTAGCTCTATTGCATATTATTGGGTTTTATTACGGAAAAAGCCTCCATAATGGAGGCTTGGCTTTAAGGGGTAAAAAATTAAGAGGCTACTTTAAATCAAAACGATCTAATGTCATCACTTTATGCCATACCTTAACAAAGTCTTTAATAAACTTTTCCTGACTGTCATTGGCAGCATAAACTTCCGAGATTGAACGTAACTCAGAGTTTGAACCAAACACCAAATCGACTGGTGTTGCGGTCCATTTTTTTACGCCTGTTTTACGGTCGCGCCCTTGATAAATAGCTTCATCGCCTGCTAACTTGCTCCATTTAGTCGACATATCCAATAAATTCACAAAGAAATCATTACTCAAAGTACCTGGCCTAACCGTAAATACGCCGTGCTGCTGCGAAGCAACATTAGTATTTAACACCCGTAATCCACCGAGTAATACCGTCATTTCAGGGACCGTTAAGGTCAGTAAGTTAGCTTTATCAATCAACATTTCAGCTGGAGAACGGTAGTTATTGCTGGAAAAATAATTTCTAAATGCATCGGCGGTTGGTTCAAGCACCGCAAAAGACTTTTGATCAGTTTGCGCTTGCGAAGCATCCATCCGCCCTGGGGTGAAAGGCACTTCAATAGTAAAGCCCGCTTTCTTGGCCGCACGTTCAATCGCAGTATCACCCCCCAACACGATAATATCAGCTAATGAAACTTGCTTACCGCCCGTTGATTCACGATTAAAATCCTGCTGAACCTGCTCAAGTTTATCTAACACTTTAGCCAATTGTTGAGGGTTATTAACCGCCCAGTTTTTTTGTGGTAACAAGCGAATACGCGCACCATTGGCGCCACCACGCATATCAGTACCACGATAACTAGATGCCGATGCCCAAGCGGTTGTGACTAACTGTGGAATCGTTAACCCCGTATCAATAATCGCTGATTTAAGCTGTTTTATTTCTTGGCTACCAATTAAAGGATGATTGACATCGGGGATCGGATCTTGCCAAATCAATAGTTCAGTAGGAACTTCTGAACCGATATATCGCGCTCTAGGCCCCATATCACGATGAGTCAGCTTGAACCAAGCCTTGGCAAAAGCGAGCTCATATTGTTTTGGATCTTGACGAAAACGCAATGCAATCGCACGAAATGAGCTATCAACCTTTAATGCTATATCGGTGGTAAACATAATAGGGGCATGACGTTTTCGAGGATCATGTGCATCGGGCGTTAGTGATGCAGCAGCCTTATTTTTTGGGATCCATTGGGTGGCACCCGCCGGACTTTTCGTTTTAACCCAACTAAAGTTAAACAAATTATCGAGATAGTTGGTGGTCCATTGAGTTGGTGTTACTGTCCATGAGCCCTCTAAACCACTGGTAATCGTATCATCGGCGTTACCGCTACCACATTTATTTTTCCAACCCAGCCCTTGCTCTTCAACGCCAGCAGCAGCTGGTTCGCTGCCAACACAATCTGCTGGTTTCGCCTTACCATGGGCTTTACCAAAGGTATGTCCTCCCGCTATCAATGCCACAATTTCCTCATCATTCATTGCCATTCGGCCAAATGAACGTCTGATATCATGAGCTGCGGCAACAGGATCCGGTTTACCATGGGGCCCTTCAGGGTTAACATAAATTAATCCCATTTCAACAGCAGCTAGTGGGCCTTTCAGTTTGCCTTTCTTATCGTGACGTTGATCCTTAAGAAATGCTGTTTCTGGCCCCCAATATATTAAATCAGGTTCCCAATCATCTTCTCGGCCACCAGCAAAACCAAAGGTTTTAAAGCCCATCGACTCCAATGCGACATTACCGGTTAAGATCATCAAATCTGCCCATGATATTTTACGGCCATATTTCTGTTTGATAGGCCATAATAGTCGGCGTGCCTTATCCAAATTTGCGTTGTCTGGCCAGCTGTTAAGGGGCTCAAATCGTTGCTGGCCACCACCGGCTCCTCCACGACCATCAATGGTGCGATAGGTGCCTGCCGCGTGCCAAGCCATCCGAATGAAAAAAGGTCCATAATGACCATAGTCTGCTGGCCACCAATCTTGCGACGTTTTCATCAACAGCGCCAAGTCTTGCTTAACGGCTTTCAGATCGAGGGTTTTGAATGCCGCGGCATAATTAAAGTCATCCCCCATCGGATTAGACTCCTGGCTATGTTGACGCAGCGGGGCTAAATTAAGTTGTTGCGGCCACCAAAATTGAATTGATTTCGGTTGCTCTTGTGACAAAGCTGACGTGCTCATTGCTATTGGAGAAAAAACAATGGCGACACTAGCAACTACAGGTAGTATTTTAAACATATTATTATCCTCACCTTACTATAATTTAAATGCTCACTTAACAGAGCATTTAAATTATAGGATAGTGAAAAAAAAAATATAAATTGATTTTTTCAATCATTGTGATTGGAATAATCTATCGAATGGTCAAATATTTTAATAATAAAACCATTATTCTTGGCGATGTTGAGTAGCACAAACATAACCTTCGACACCACGATACATCGTTTGCAACATATCATCGGTTAACCCTTTACGGCATTCTTGCTCGATAAAATCAGGGAACAAGCCGATAGTAGCCATGCCATCAATATTAATATCAATATCAAAGACACGATTACCGGTCTCTTACTTATCCATCACAAAATCATTGCCATAAGTGGTAAATGGATATTCAACCTTGGAGACCGGATTTGGTGAGTTATCACACTGAGCATTATCACCAAAACGTGGTACAGCTAATGGCGCAATCTCATTCATGTCATGGCCAAATGCTAATACACGATACGCGGTAGGATGCTCCGCAAGCATTTGATAATTTCACGATATATTGAATACCCTGAGAAAGATGTACGTTTGTTTTCACAACGGTCAACTAGACTGGTTTGTTTTATCCCCCCTAAATCAAGTAATTTACCTGCATAATTTCGACCATGACTCATGATTGGCGGATAATAGTAATGTTCATATAATTCAAAAGCTTCAGCAAGGGAATTTCATCACAACTTTTACAATCATAAGTTTTTGGCACCAATGTATTGAGAACATCACATGACTCTTTACTGGCCTTAATATATTCCGTAATGATCCGTAGACCACCTAAATAAGAACGCTCAATCCATTTATAATAAGTTATTTGATGGGGGATACTGTTATATGGAAAATCTGAATTGACGTATGATTTTGTCGATAAATTTTCTTCGGACTAATATCTATAGCACCTTGATTATTTAAGGCTAACCACAGCTTTATCACCATGTTATAAAAGCTATATTCATTGGTAGTATCGGTTTTTTATAATATCCATTCCGCAGGCGAAAGTAACATTTCCGCTTCTGATGAATTAACCATAGTCACTTCTGATGCAAGATTACGTGGAAACTCAAGATGATGTCCCCCTTATATTCGCCCTCAGTGACTTTTCACCCGGCTTTTAAATAAGATTTTTGGGCATCGCCATAGATTAAATATGTCCCAAGATCTGTTGCGGTGACAAAGATATTCGTAAGCATTACTTGTTGTTTCACTAAATGTATAGCATGTTCACCATAGGGACTCCCGAGGTATTTATTACCATGACTTAATTTATAACAGTTATCAGCCAAACCAAATGCCTGCTGATTGGGATCAAACTCATCATGTTCCTCACAACCAAGTAACATCATAGGAATTGACAAAGTCGTTCATATAACGACTCCAGATTTATTTGATTTTTATATCCTGAGAGTGTAGCTGTACTACCGTGTAGTCATTAAATGTAGACCAATAATGAGTGTAAAGCTGTTCACTGACAAATAAAACACTTTAGTTACATCAGGTTATGATTACTTTAATTTAAAAAGGAAACCAGTTTAGCGTTCTAATAGTTATATTGATTTTTTTGATTAGCAGAGAATACAATTTTGACCGTTATTTTGATATTTTCTGGGTCTATATTTAACATACATAATGATTATAGGCACAAAAAAACCCACTAATAACAGTGGGTTTTGATCGTATTTAACGTTGAACTTTACAGTTATTAATTAACTATGGGCTAAAACGGAATGTCGTCGTCCCAGCCATCATCTAAATCAGGGGCTTTAGCAGGTTGTTGTGCAGGCTGCTGTTGCGGGGCTGATTGCTGTGGCGCTGATTGTGGTGCTTGCTGTTGGAAACCACCAGATTGCTGACCACCAAAGTTACCTTGCTGTTGACCACTAAAACCGCCTTGTTGAGGGGCTGACTGTTGTTGTGGTGCTGCTGCGGCAGGTGCGTTTTGGTAACCGCCTTGCTGTTGTGATGCTTGTTGTTGGTAACCGCCCTGTTGCTGCTGGTAACCACCTTGGCTCTGACCCTGAGTCTGACCTTGACCACCACCTTGACGTCCGCCAAGCATTTGCATCACACCATTAAAACCTTGCACGACAACTTCAGTCGTAAAACGGTCTTGACCACTTTGATCTTTCCATTTGCGCGTTTGCAAGGCACCTTCAATATAAACTTGAGAACCTTTACGTAAGTACTCACCAGCAACTTCAGCTAACTTGCCAAAAATGGCAATACGGTGCCATTCTGTTTTTTCTCTGTTTTCACCGGTTTGCTTATCTTTCCATGATTCACTCGTTGCAACAGTAATGTTAGCAACAGCACCGCCACTAGGCATGTAGCGAACTTCAGGATCTTGTCCTAAGTTACCCACTATGATTACTTTATTCACGCCTCTGCTGGCCATGCATTTCTCCTAAAATTAATCTGTTTTTTTAACTGGCCGTAGAGAGTAACACAGCCCGTGCACTAGTTACATTAAATAACTTAGCATCTACTTTTAAATATGCGGCTTTGTCATCAAAAATGACAATTGCTTCATTGACGCCAGGCAGTGACATCAACTGTTGAGCCATTATTTCGGCACTTTGTTTATCTTGAGCATTAGCATCTAGAGTAAAGGTTTTTGATACTTTAGGGTCGACCATTCCTTTGGTGTAAAACCACCATAATAAAACGAGAGTCGTTGCCGATAAAAACACCCCTTCAAGTCCGAGCCACTGGTAACAAACGCCCCCTAACATTCCGCCCCAAAAAGCGCCGAAAAACTGACTCGAAGAATAAATTCCCATTGCGGTGCCTTTTTTACCCGCTGGCGAAAATTTAGCGATTAATGAAGGCAGCGATGCTTCTAAATAATTAAACGCAGTAAAAAACACAATAACCGCCACAAAAAGTCCAATTAAGGAATCTTGTAGTAAATACATCATCACTAAGGATGTTGCTAACAATAATAAAGAAAAGCGATAAATCGATTTCATCCGCTCTTTTTTAGCGCCAATAATAATTAATGGCACCATTAACAAAAATGAAATTAACAGCGTTGGGAAATATAGCTGCCAATGCTCTGGGGTCGCAAAGTCATTTTTAATCAACATCACCGGTAGCACCACAAAAACTGAGGTAATCACTAAATGCAGTACAAATATACCAACATCGAGTCGTAATAATTGACCGTCTTTAAGCAAATCTTTAATAAGCTCCGGCGCTGCTCTGGTATCACCTTTAGGCGCTTTACTCACCGCATTAGGCGCAATAAACATAATCACCAGCATACCTAAAATAGCTAACACTGCCGTTAAGTTAAACAATCCGGACAGGCCAATATAAGCGACTAAAATAGGACCAACAATAATAGAAATAGCAAAAGATAGGCCAATACACATGCCAATAGTTGCCATGACTTTTGGTCGATGTTCATCACGTGTGACATCAGCTGCCAGTGCTAACACGGTACTAGCAATCGCGCCCATTCCCTGAATAGCACGTCCTAATGTCACCCCGTAGACAGATTCTGACATTCCCGCCACTAAACTACCGATACAAAATATCACTAACCCCACTAAAATAACGGGTTTTCGGCCATACTTATCCGACAACATTCCCATCGGAATTTGTAAGATTGCTTGCGATAGGCCATAGGCACCAATCGCCAATCCAACCCACATTGGTGAGTAACCGTCGAGTTGCTGACCATAAATAGCAAAGACAGGCATAATCATAAAAAGGCCAAGCATTCTTAGCCCAAAAACCAACGCCAGCGATAGGGCTGCGCGCTTTTCGATCGAATTTAAACCACCGGAAATGCTCATAAGATGATAATGGCTCTCAATAATAAAATGCGGATTATAACATGAGCCGATTTTGATCCCAAAGCCTCCATTGAATAAGTTATGATTTTAATCAAAAGATATATTAACTATCACAGGTTGATTTAGACAGATAAAGTCAATAATTTATGCGATAATCGCCTGTTCGGTCATTGGTTGTAATAGGGAAATAGTGTGCGGGTAAATAATATTGAGATACGTGGGGCCAGAACTCACAATTTAAAAAATATCAATTTAACGATTCCACGGGACAAACTGATAGTGATAACAGGGCTTTCGGGCTCAGGAAAATCATCACTCGCGTTTGACACGTTATATGCCGAAGGGCAGCGCCGTTATGTTGAATCGTTATCTGCCTATGCCCGTCAATTTTTGTCATTAATGGAAAAACCAGATGTTGATTCCATTGAAGGATTAAGCCCCGCTATTTCCATTGAGCAAAAATCAACATCTCATAACCCCCGTTCAACGGTCGGCACAATTACCGAAATACATGATTACCTCCGGTTATTGTTCGCCCGTGTCGGGGAGCCGCGTTGTCCAACACATGACACACCACTAGCCGCACAAACTGTCAGCCAAATGGTTGACAAAGTATTGTCCCTGCCACAAGGCAGCAAGCTAATGCTACTAGCACCAGTGGTACAGCAACGCAAAGGTGAACACGCCAAATTATTAGATAACCTCGCTGCTCAAGGATTCATTCGTGCCAGAATCGATGGCGAAGTGTGTGATTTAAGCGATCCACCGAAACTAGAACTGCAAAAGAAGCATAATATAGAAGTGGTTGTTGATCGCTTTAAAGTCCGTGATGATTTACAGCAACGGCTGGCTGAGTCTTTTGAAACTGCACTGGATTTATCCGGTGGCGTGGCGAGTATTGTCGCAATGGATCAAGATGACACATTAGACCCTATTCTGTTCTCCGCCAACTTCGCGTGTACCCATTGTGGCTACTCAATGGCCGAATTAGAGCCGCGTTTATTTTCTTTCAATAATCCAGCGGGAGCTTGTAGCAGCTGTGATGGCTTGGGGATCAAACAGTTTTTTGATCCACAACGCCTCATTGCCAACGATGAAATTAGCTTAGCCGGCGGCGCTATTCGTGGCTGGGATCGTCGCAACTTCTATTACTTTCAAATGTTAACGGCATTAAGTCAGCATTATGGCTTTGATTTAGAAGCACCTTATGCCTCGCTCACACAGGCCCATAAAGACATCGTACTTTATGGCAGTGGCAATAAATCCCTCGAATTTAAATACATGAATGACCGTGGTGATGTCGTGATTCGTAATCACCCGTTTGAGGGGATTATTAATAATATGGATCGACGCTATCATGAAACTGAATCAAACTCAGTCCGTGAAGAGTTAGCAAAATATCTTAATCAGCAATCCTGCCCGAGCTGTCATGGCAGTCGTTTGCGCCTTGAGGCACGTCATGTCTTTTTGGGAAAAATTAATTTACCTGAAATCACCGAATATTCCATTGGTGAGTGTTTTGAATTTTTTGATAAATTAAAGTTTACTGGTCAAAAAGCCCAAATCGCAGAAAAAATTCTCAATGAAATTCACAATCGTCTTGGTTTCTTAGTCAATGTCGGATTGAATTATTTAAGCCTATCTCGTGGTGCTGATACGTTATCGGGCGGTGAAGCGCAACGTATTAGACTCGCGAGTCAAATTGGCGCCGGACTTGTTGGCGTGATGTATGTCCTCGATGAACCATCGATTGGTCTTCATCAACGTGATAATGAGCGCTTACTCAAAACCCTTAATCATTTACGTGATTTAGGTAATACCGTAATTGTAGTAGAGCACGATGAAGATGCGATTCGCAGTGCCGATTACATTATTGATATTGGTCCGGGTGCAGGGGTTCATGGTGGTGAAATTATTGCAGAAGGTAGCTATCAAGATATTATCGATAATCCGAATTCTTTAACTGGTCAGTATTTATCCGGCGCTAAGCAAATTGAATATCCAAGTCAGCGTACCAAACCCAACGAAAAATGGATTAAGCTGTTTGGGGCGACAGGTAATAATCTAAAATCGGTTGATTTGGCGATCCCTAATGGCTTACTCACTTGTGTTACCGGAGTTTCCGGATCAGGAAAATCAACCTTAATTAATGATACTTTCTATCGCATTGCTCACTTAGCACTAAATAATGCAGTTAATGATGAGCCAGCACCTTACGACAGAATAGAAGGGATCGATAATTGCGACAAAGTGGTCGATATTGATCAAAGCCCGATTGGTCGCACCCCACGCTCGAATCCAGCAACTTACACCGGCATTTTTACCCCGATTCGAGAGCTATTTGCCGCCACCCAAGAATCTCGCTCCCGGGGTTATAAACCAGGTCGCTTTAGCTTTAATGTTAAAGGCGGTCGTTGTGAATCCTGTCAAGGTGATGGTGTTACCAAAGTTGAAATGCATTTTTTACCAGACGTGTATGTCCCTTGTGATGTTTGTAGTTCTAAACGCTACAACCGAGAAACCCTCGAAGTGCTCTATAAAGGCAAAAACATTCATCAAGTACTAAACATGACCGTTGAAGACGCTAATGAATTTTTCAAACCAGTTCCCGCCATTTCGCGCAAACTGCAAACCCTAATGGATGTCGGACTCTCCTACATTAAACTGGGTCAGTCGGCAGTTACCTTGTCGGGCGGTGAAGCACAGCGAGTTAAATTGGCAAAAGAATTATCAAAACGTGATACCGGACAAACCTTATATATTCTTGATGAACCTACCACCGGACTACACTTTAAAGATATTCAAATGTTGTTGGATGTGTTGCACCGTTTACGCGATCATGGCAACACGATCGTAGTGATCGAGCACAATCTCGATGTCATTAAAACCGCCGATTGGATCATTGATTTAGGCCCTGAAGGTGGCTCTGGTGGCGGTGAAATATTGTGTGCAGGCACACCTGAAGATGTCGCTCAACATCCGACCTCACACACAGCACGATTTTTAAAGCCACTACTAAGTTAAAAGGAAACATGAGGATGTTGAAGGTTCAAGATTTTCGTCGTCATTTCCCATTGATCGAACAGAGTCAACAGATCTACCTCGACAGTGCTGCGACCACTCAAAAGCCGCAGCAAGTTATCGATGCAATTAGTGAGTTTTATACTAAAAATAACGCAAATGTCCATCGCGCAGCTCATCAATTAAGTGCACGGGCAACGGCACAGTTTGAACTCGCTCGTAGTACGGTCACTAAGTTTATTCATGCCCGTAGCAGTAAAGAGATTATCTTTACTAAGGGCACCACCGAAGCGATTAATTTAATTGCCCAAAGCTACGGTCGCAATCAGTTAAAACCCGGTGAAAATATTGTTGTTTCAATGAGTGAGCATCACGCCAACATTGTGCCATGGCAACTATTAGCACAACAAACTGGTGCAGAATTAAGAGTGATTTCCTTAACACCAAGTATTGAATTTGATTTAAGCCAAGCAACAACCATCATTGATCAAAATACCAAAATAGTCGCCATAGCTCATGCTTCTAATGTCACAGGGATCATTAACCCGATCGAAAAAATCATTGCGATGGCCAAACAAGTCGGTGCCATTACCGTGATTGATGGTGCACAAGCTATTGCACATTTGGAAGTTAATGTGATTGAACTTGATTGTGATTTTTATGCTTTTTCAGGGCACAAGCTTTATGGTCCAACCGGTATCGGCGTTCTTTATGGTAAGCAAGAGATCCTAGAGGCGATGCCACCTTGGCAAGGCGGTGGCGAAATGATAAAACGCGTTAGTTTTAGTGGTACGACTTTCAATCAACTCCCCTTTAAGTTTGAGCCCGGCACTCCAAATATTAGTGGGGTGCTTGGCCTAGCTGCCGCGATTCGATTTCTCAATCAATTCGACCGTCATGCCCTAGCTGATTATGAATATCAATTAATGCAATATGCCCGCAAGGAATTGTTAAAAATTGAAGGGTTGTCAATTATTGGCGATATTAGTAATAAATTAAGCATTATTAGTTTTATTTTTGCGTCAGAACATCCATCGGATATTGCGACTCTGCTTGATCAACAAAATATTGCAGTGCGTGCAGGCCATCACTGTGCAATGCCATTAATGGAGCATCTAAGCTTACCGGGCACGGTTCGCGCAGCGTTCGCACCGTATAATACGATTGAAGAGGTCGACAATTTCATTAGATCTGTGCTAAAGTCCAGTACTTTTTTCTGACATTAAGTTCAGCAAAAGTTCAGAAAGCAATCGATATAATAGCGTTACATTCAATAGCAAGTATAATCACGAACCCGTTTTTTGCAGTGAGTTACCGGATTTAACTTTAGAGTATCAAAACTTTGATTTAGAATTAAATAACCTTTGTTGATTGCAATATATACTGTAACCTAACTTTAAAGGAATAGAATCATTTACTGATTCAATGTACATACTCTAGGAATGAGAATAAAGATATATTGATCTTTATAAAGTCTTTAATTAAATTTGAGTACTGAGAGAAATATGGCATTTCAAAAATTTATTCTAACTATTTTTGTTAGTTTAATCTTATTTCCAACGATTGCATTTGCAGCCGTGAATGAACGAGAGGCATCTCAAGCTGCAAAGTCAAAGTACCATGCTAAAGTTCTTGCGATAAAAACAATTAATAAAGCCGGAATAAAACATTTTAAAATTAAATTATTACTCGATAATGGTAGAATAAAAACTGTCTATATTAATAGTAAAAATGGTGAAATTTCGGATCGTGCTCCATAACCTCAAAGGACAAAAATGAGAATTTTAATCATTGAAGATGAACCACAACTACTGGAACAACTTAACAAAAGCTTAACCAAACAAGGTTATGCGGTTGATAGTGCAACCGATGGCGAAGATGGCTTATTTCAAGGAACTGAATTTCCATATGATTTAGCAATTATCGATTTAGGACTCCCTAAAATCGATGGTATTGAGGTTATTAAACAGCTGAGAGAGCAAGACAAAAATTTTCCCATTATTATTTTAACCGCCCGTGATCAATGGCAAGAGAAAGTTCTTGGCCTAGACTCCGGTGCCGACGACTATTTGACCAAGCCCTTTGAAATGGACGAATTAAGCGCTCGAATTAAAGCGCTATTACGCCGTAGTGTTGGCATGGCCTCTGCGACGCAAACCTTTGGCCCTATTACACTAGATCTCAATGCACAATCGGTGTCAGTGGATGATAAAGATGTCGAGTTAACGGCCTACGAATATAAGGTCATTGAATATCTACTCACCCATCCTCATCAAGTGGTCTCTAAAACGATTTTAACCGAACACATTTACGATCAAGATTACGATCGAGATTCAAACGTCATCGAAGTATTCATCAGGCGCCTCCGTAAAAAGCTTGACCCAGATGGCACCCTTGAACCAATTGAAACCTTACGTGGTCGTGGTTATCGCATTAGTCCTGCGTTAGCCAATAGTTAAACAGCATCACTGAGAATTAACGTTGAATCAATATTCACTACGAGCTCGCATTCTAATCATCGCGAGCTTGTTGTCATTAGTATTTTTTAGTATCACTGCCGCGGTACTTGATTCAGCTTATAGTAGTGCAGTTCGTTCATCCACCGAAGAGAAACTCCAACTTCATATTTTAGGGTTAATCTCTAGCTCAGAGCAAAAAGACAAAAATTTAGTCATTCCTGAATATCAACAAGAACCGCGTTTTAATCAAGTCAGCTCAGGGTTATATGGCTATGTATTAAATCGAGCCGGTGTTGAGCTATGGCGTTCAAAATCAGCACTAGATATCTCAGCCGTCACCGCTTATCCTCAAAAACCTGGCCATCGTGCCTTTCGAGTTGACAATAGCCACCTCGGCATCGAGTTGTTTGTCGCAACCTATGGCACCGTAGAAGAAAGTGGTGGTAAAGATTATCGATATACCTTTGTAGTAATGGAAGATAATGCGCCCTACAAAGCCTCCCGCCATAGTTTTAGAACAACCTTATGGTTGTGGTTCGGCGGCGTAGCATTAGCATTGCTGGCTGCTCAACATGTTTTATTAAGTCGAGGATTAAAGCCCCTGCAACATCTTGCTGGTGAACTAAAGAAAATTGAAGATGGCTATATCGACGCCTTAAGTAGCGATTACCCAAATGAATTAAGTCGCTTAACCGGCAATCTCAATCGCTTAATTGATAGTGAACGCAAACAACGCGAACGCTATCACCAACGCTTGGGCGATCTGGCCCACTCATTAAAAACTCCCTTAGCGGTGCTCAGTAATGCAGCCAACGACAATAGCAGCGACTTAGTCGAGATAACCAAACAACAAACTCAACGGATGGATCAAATTGTCCGCTATCAGCTCCAGCGAGCTGTGGTCTCACAACAAGTCACCGGCATCACCCGAGTTAATATCCTTGAACACACGATGCAAATAAAAAATGCATTAGATAAGGTTTATCACGCTAAAGCAGTGATGTGTGAAGTGAGGATTAAACAAACCAGTTTTTTCCAAGGGGATCAGGGTGATCTCATGGAGTTGATCGGCAATTTAATGGATAACGCCTATAAATATGGTGCCGGTGAGGTCAAAATAACCGTCAATGAACCTAGCGGATATATCGAGTTGATTGTTGAAGATAACGGTATCGGTATTGACGAACAAGAACGCGGTGAAATTATTAAACGCGGGGCTCGTCTCGACACTCAAGAACAAGGTCAAGGCATTGGGATGGCTGTGGTGGTTGATATTGTCGCGAGTTATCAGGGTACATTAACCATTGAAGAATCAAGTATGTTAGGAGCTAAATTTATCGTTTCGTTTCCTAAACAACATTATTAATTTTTACCAAAGCTATCTAAAATCAAGGTTCATGACTAAAAACTATGTTTAGCTATAGAAAAAATTAACAGAGCCTATTTCCTATGACCTCACCATTAGTCAATAAAGCCTGGTTAGCTTTATGCCTTCTTCCTAGTATCGCCGCCATTATCGTCACAATACTGATCAACCTAGCCCTAACATACCAACTTGGAGGCGATGCCGCTGTCGCCTATGCCATCAGCTTTACCTTAGCCGAAGGTATGATGATGGTTTCTGCTCTAGGGATTTTGGCCAGTGTCAAAAGCCAAGCTAAGCCCTCTCTTCGGAAAACGTTTCGTTTAGTTAATGTCTTAATTTTGATTGCCAGTGGTTTTACTGGCTACTTCACCTTTATGAATATGGTTTCTTAAGCGCTGATTCATTTGTTTGTGCTAGCCTTAATCGAGACAACTTAGGTGATAAGACCAGTATATGGCTGCTAAATGTTAGTATTTGTATATAATGTGCTGTGATAAAGTAATATCTGATGCTTGCTAGCAATTCCCAAGCCAGTTAGACTGAAATTTTAACAAAAAAACACGTTAACAGATATACTCAGAGGATATCGGCAAGATGCGTAAAAATAAGCACATACTATTGATAAACGGTCCAAATTTAAATATGCTAGGTAAACGCGAACCTGGACACTATGGTCAGCAGACTTTAGCTCAGATAGTCGACAACTTAACCAATAAAGCGACAGAACATGGGGTTTCGCTATCCCATATTCAGTCGAATGCAGAATTTGAACTGATCGATGCTATTCACCAATGTGATGCGGATTTTATTATTATAAATCCTGCTGCTTTTACGCATACCAGTGTGGCGCTTAGAGATGCTATCTTGTCAGTAAATATTCCTTTTATAGAAGTTCATTTATCTAATGTTCATCGCCGTGAATCGTTTCGCCACCATTCATATTTCTCCGACATTGCCGTCGGTGTGATATGTGGCTTAGGCGCAGCGGGCTATGAATACGCCTTACATTCGGCTGTGACACAATTGTCACAGCCCCAAACTGATTAAAAAGAGAATTCATATGGATATTCGTAAGATAAAAAAATTAATTGAATTAGTAGAAGAATCTGGCATCACTGAATTAGAAATTTCAGAAGGTGAAGAATCAGTACGCATCAGCCGTGCAGCTCCTATTGCCGCCGTTGCCGTAGCCGCTCCTGTTGCTATGGCCGCTCCAGTTGCTGCTGTAGCTGCTCCTGTTGCTGACACAACACCAGCTGTTGTTGCCGGTCATCAAGTTAAATCACCGATGGTTGGTTCTTTCTATCGCGCTTCATCACCAGATGCTAAGCCATTTGTTGAAGTTGGCAGCAAAGTAAAAATCGGTGACACACTTTGTATCGTTGAAGCGATGAAAATGATGAATCAAATCGAATCTGATAAAGCGGGTACTGTTGTCGCGATTGAAGTTGATGACGGTGCGGCCGTTGAGTTTGATCAGGTTCTAGTTATCATCGAATAAGGGCAACCATTATGTTAGATAAAGTTGTTATCGCCAATCGAGGCGAAATTGCCCTACGTATTTTACGTGCTTGTAAAGAAATGGGTATTAAAACAGTTGCGATTCATTCAACTGCAGATCGCGATTTAAAACATGTATTACTAGCCGATGAAACCATTTGTATTGGTCCACCATCAGCCACCGACAGCTACCTCAATATTCCAGCGATTATCAGTGCTGCTGAAGTATCAGGTGCTGTTGCTATTCACCCAGGTTATGGCTTCTTAGCGGAAAACGCTGACTTTGCCGAACAAATTGAACAATCAGGCTTTATTTTTATAGGTCCAACACCTGATGTTATTCGCTTAATGGGCGATAAAGTATCAGCGATTGAATCGATGAAAAAAGCCGGTGTACCAACCGTACCGGGCTCTGATGGTCTACTTGGACCGGATCATGATCTCAATAAAAAAATCGCTAAGCGAATCGGTTATCCTGTTATCGTCAAAGCCTCTGGCGGCGGCGGTGGTCGTGGTATGCGCGTAGTGCGTAACGAAGGCGAACTGGTCGAAATTATTGCGATAACTAAAGCAGAAGCAAAAGCTTGTTTTAACAACGATGCGCTATACATGGAAAAATTTCTTGAGAATCCTCGTCATATCGAGGTTCAAGTATTAGCCGATGGTCAAGGTCATGCTATTCACTTAGGTGAGCGTGACTGTTCGATGCAACGTCGTCACCAGAAAGTAGTTGAAGAAGCTCCAGCACCGGGCATTACTGAAGAGATTCGTCGCTTCATTGGTGAGCGTTGTGCTAAAGCTTGTATTGATATCGGCTATCGTGGCGCTGGTACCTTCGAGTTTCTCTATGAAAACGGCGAGTTCTACTTCATTGAAATGAACACCCGTATTCAAGTTGAGCATTGTGTTACCGAGATGATTACCGGCGTTGATTTAATCAAAGAGCAATTGCGTATTGCCGCGGGTCAGCCATTGTCGATCACTCAAGATGAAGTCAAAATTCGTGGCCATGCGATTGAGTGTCGTATAAATGCTGAAGATCCTGTTTCTTTCATCCCTTCCCCGGGTGAAATTAAGCGCTTCCATGCTCCTGGTGGTTTAGGTATTCGTTGGGATTCTCATATTTATGCTGGCTACAAAGTACCGCCTCATTATGATTCAATGATTGGCAAGCTAATTACTTACGGTGAAAACCGTGGTATCGCGATTGCTAGAATGCGTAATGCCTTAAGTGAATTAGTGGTTGAAGGGATAAAAACCAATACTCCTTTACAACAAAGCATCATGGAAGACGAAAACTTCCAAAATGGTGGCGCTAACATACACTACCTTGAGAAAAAACTTGGCATGAGTTAGTCAAATAACCCTCAATGTTTAAAACCAGCCGTTGTGCTGGTTTTTTTATGCCTAAAATAGTGGCTTTACGGTATAATCTCCCACAATAATAGCCAACCTAAAAGATCGCTCATGCCTTGGATCCAACTTAAATTAAATGCTACTGCCGATACCGCCGAACATCTCGGTGATATTCTTAGCGACAGCGGCGCCTTATCCGTTACTTTCTTAGACGCAAAAGACAACCCAGTGTTTGAACCCCTACCCGGTGAAACTCGCCTGTGGGGCGAAACGGATATTGTTGCTCTTTACGAAGGCGAACAAGACATGACGGTAGTGCTTAATTTTTTAAAGGCGCAGCCAGAGTTAGGTGCCGATTTTGCACACAAAATTGAACCACTCGAAGACAAAGACTGGGTGCGTGAATGGATGGATCAATTTCACCCAATGAAATTTGGTAAGCGACTGTGGATTTGTCCAAGCTGGCGCGATGTGCCAGACCCAACGGCCGTTAACGTGATGCTTGATCCTGGCTTAGCGTTTGGTACCGGCACCCACCCAACCACAGCACTATGCTTAACATGGTTAGATGGCCTCGATTTAACCGATAAAACTGTGGTTGATTTTGGTTGTGGTTCTGGCATTTTAGCTATTGCCGCCTTAAAACTGGGTGCCAAGCGCGTTGTCGGTATCGATATTGATCCCCAAGCAATTATTGCCAGTAAAGAGAATGCCAGACGTAATGGTGTTGAGGGCTTAATTGAGCTGTATTTGCCACAGGATCAACCCGACGATATTCTCGGCGATGTGTTAGTCGCCAATATCTTAGCCGGACCTCTAGAAGAACTTGCACCATTGATGCAAGGGTTAGTAAAGACTGGCGGACCATTAGCCTTATCGGGGCTACTCCCCTCGCAAGCGGACCGATTACTAAACGTTTACAGTCAATGGTTCGACATGGCACCGGCAACCGAGCAAGATGAATGGATTAGATTAAACGGCATTAAACGTTAATCTTTATCTTCAGCTTTAAAAATGACCTTCGGGTCATTTTTTTTGCATTAAAGTGAGAGAATCAAAACCCTGACATCACTACCTTCATTGATCACTGAGCAACATCAAGTGTGCTCTATAATAATGAAGGAATATAACATGTGTAATTATCAGCATAAATCCAGCAACCAACTGCGACTTTTCGCCCTCGGCTTATTTAGCGTTTATTTAACCGCTTGTGGTGGTTCGTCTTCAGAGTCGACCACGCCACCAGCTCCAGAGCCTACTGCTCCGATTAAAAAACAGTTAATTCTCGAGGGAGTCATCACCGATGCGCCTATTGCTAACGCGAGTATCACAGTAGCGATTGCAGGAGAAAATTTACCACCACCGCCGACGCCGACGGCAGTTACCGTTTACCGCTCTCTTTAACCGAAAAGCAAATAGCCACCAAAGAAATGGTCGTCATTAATGCCAAAGGTAAAGATAACCAAGCCCATGCAGAATTAGTCAGTAGTGTCAGTACCATCGACGCTCTCTATTTGTCAGCCAGCGATGGTGAAATAAAAAGTGACACCAATCAACGACTCAATGTCACGCACCTCAGTACGGCGAAACATTTGCTTAGCGTTGAAATAAATAACGGGGTAGCACCAGCCACTAATCAACAACAAGCTGATACAGAAATGGCGATAAGTAGTGATAAATTACTCGATTTAGCGGCATTTATTAAACTGATTGTTGATCATAGCGATTATACCCTTGAGGCAGGACAAACGACCTTGACCTTGTTAAACAACAAAACCAAGTCGACCGTCAATATAGTGATCACCTATTTAACCCAAAATGGTGCCATTGACAGTAATGGCCAGCAAAGCGACAAATATAAAGCGGACTTTGCTCAAGCCGTCGCAGCGACCTTAAAAGATCCCAAAGTGATGCCTGGCATCGTCAATTCGATGATTGTTGGCCGTAGTATCATCACGCCATTAGTCCAACTAGGACAGCCTTTATATAGCGGTGATAGCTTAAGCTTAAATGCCGATGGTACGGGCTTTTATAGTCAGCAATTTTTAGAGATAAATCAATCAAGCAAATTAACTTGGCAACTAAGAGATAACAGCTTAACGCTAGCGCTCACAGCGCATACCATGGATATCCGTGAAAATATCTACAATGATGATTATCTCGTTAATGAAGTAGGCTTTGAGAAATCTCTGATTGATTTTTTAATTGAGCAACATCAAGCTAAAAAAATCCCTTCTGCAACGTTTACCATGCAAGTAAAAACTAGCAGCCTCGCTTTTCAACTAGTCTCTAGTGCCAATAATGTCGGTCAAGTTATCGCCAGTAGAACCGCGACCTATTCAATCGATTCAAACTGGCTGAGCGCTCAAGGTTGGACTGGTGCCGCTGCAATAACCACAATAACCACCAACCAACCAAACTCAGTGTTGTTTAACGCCGGATTAAAAACCATTGCGCTAACCCAAGCCGATGCAGTTGGTACATGGGCATTGCCAATCTACTATTCAGTAGCCGATTATTTTCTTAATGGTGAGCAATATCAAGCGAACTTTCATGATTTAGTGCAATTACATAATGACGGCAGCACCACGACAAAATTCGCCACTGAAAATATCAGCTGGTCGTTAGTTGATGGCGTGATTGAGTTAAACCAAGATAAAAATCGCTACCGTTATATTCCGGTGCAAGATAACGGATTTTTTTACACCACCATTGTTGAATATTATCAAGATGATCAACTAGTCCATCGCTTCGTTAAACCTATTGCCAAGCAGAGTAGTAGCAGTGATACATTTAATGCATCGTTGGTCACCAAATTACCAACATACTTAACCCCTGGCAATCTTAGCTGGCTGGCATCCTCTTTTGACAGAAATGGCAAGGTATTACCAAACAATATTAATGGTTATTGGTTCAAGACCGACGGCACGATGACCCGCATCACCGCTACCGATAAAAACTATCGCGATATATGTACTGATAACACCCAAGATTGTATCGCTAATTTTGGTCCACACTCAAACTGGGAGTTAGTCGATGGCTGGGTTAAGTTATATGGCAGCAATCGTCGCCACACTCGCAGTCGTTTTTGGTTACCTTTGGCTAGCGCGAATGGTGTCACCAGTGTGCTCGAATATTCTGTCATTACAGGCACTGACGATCCTAAGTTAAATGATAGCTACTACATTAAAGCACGGCTCAATACCATCTTTGAAGATGACTTAAGTCAATGGTCATCGCTATGGCAAAACTCAGCACTTAATGACAACCCGAATAAAGCCTTTAATGTAACCCTAAAAGATCAAGACGGTAACACGCAGCAGGTCACCTTGATCCATGGCATGCCTTTTACTAAAGAAGCTGTCGTCGGCACTTGGATATTTGATGATATAGACATCAAAAACAGTCAAAAATACACCATTGTCTTTAATCAAGATGGCACTGGTACCTCGGTTTGTTGCGATAATAGCTTCACCTCAACAATTACCTGGCAGGTTGATGCTAATGGGCTGTTAAATTTCATTGAAACTGATGATGAGGGTAATAAATATATCATGCAACTTTACCCAATTATCCATGCTGATTTCAAATTTATGGTTAAGGTCAACACCCCAACAGGTCAAGAAGAGAGTATTAATGCCAAAGTATTAGTCAATGGCACTAAACAGTAGTACTTAAATATAGTACTTAGAAATAGTCCTTAGCAACCGTACTTTAAAATAGTGCTTAATCCATACCCTGCACTAGCGGGGTATGGGATGAGGTTAAGACAAACCCTGCCCAATATTTAGGATGACGATAACGTCCATATTGGGCAAACTGCTGTTTAGTCAGTTGTAGTGCTTTAGCAATATTACCCCGTGTTTGTTTCAGATGACGATAAAATAACGTCATAAATTGCGCCGTAGGTCGATCGGCTACCTGCCACAATGTCCCAATCACCGATGTCGCCCCTTGCGATAATAAGCCACGAATAATGCTGCGATTACCCGACCCTTTATAATATTGTCCCAACATCGTTTCACAACCACTTATTACCACCAAATCATTATAAAAAGGCTTACTCAGTAACTCCTCTAAGCTTAAAAAACCACTGGATTGACCATTATCATCAGCTTGCGCCGCGGTGACTAAACCAACAATATCGGGGGTTTTCGGATTGAAATAACCATGGGTCGCAATATGTAAAATTTTGGCACGACGGGCAATATCTGACATTAGAAATTGGTTAGTGGCTTGATGCTCTAATGCGGTAATCACCGAATTGATTGAAAATAATTTGCTAATTGTCGCCGCTTCCCTCGCGGTATGGTGCAACCGAGGAAGTTGATTAAGCCATTGTTTAAATTTCATATCTCGCCCTTGTCCTGCTGTATTTGAAACTGCGCTTTTAAAGATAGGATCGGCAAACATCACAAGATCTTTAACCACAGCCGTTTTTTTGATCCGGGACAGCGACTGGTGTTGTAATGGGAGATAATAATTCTGGGCGGAATAAGCTCTAATTAATTCGACGTTATTTATCAGCGGTTGGTATTGATGATTATTGGCAGTTCCAATATTTAGTGCAGAAAAAGGCACTTTATGCAGGGTGTCGTCGGCGACGAAGATCAAACGACGATATTGACCTGAGCGCAGTAACTTAAGCGGTAAGATGCTTGATAAATCACTATCAATAATATGCTGGCGGTAATTTCGGCGATCTAACTGAGCCATGAATGCCTGTGTCGATTTCCGGATCTGAGCTTGGTCTGCTAAGGGGTTAATTGACCAATGTGTTTTAGTGATAACTAACGAAAAACTCCCGCGACGATCAATAAAATACCGAATAAAAATATCACCAACTGGCATTTTTCGCTGAATATCTTTAATCGATTGATTAATAACTGGCTTGATTTCGCGCTCTGATTTAACCATTAGGAAAGCACGATATTGATCATTGGCAGCATCCGCTAAGCTTCGCGCTAAATCTCTGTTCTCCGAAGAAGCAGAAATAACGGCTCGCTGTGCATCTAACCGAGCAGCCCATAATCGCTGTAATTTATCAGCAGATTCTGGCGTCGTCATGTTAGTCACATACTTCAAACGTTCTCTCGTGAGATCAATCGAATAATAACGTTCTAGAATTTCAAATATTTTAGGATAATGAGCCCGATGACTAATGGCACCCTTTTGAAACAGCGCATCAATATATTGACTCAACAATGAATATTGAGCGGCAGACCACGCTTGAGTATTTTCAATATTAGCGTTGATAGTTGCTATTAATGATAACGCTTTATCGCCAAAGATACGGATCATATCCGCACGATATACATTGTCACTATAATAGCGCACCAATAACTCAAAAAATTGAATTTGTCGTACGGGATAATTACTAATAGCTTGCTCAAGGTTTGATGATTGATAAATGTTTTGATAACCCAACCGTCGCGACATTTCCTCGGTCAGTTGCTCGACGCTTTCATTATCACGATCGATAATCGCTAATTCTAATAACACTAATAGCGCATCTAATCGCTGAGGTTGCATCACGCGTGGATCGGCTAACACTTGTTGAGCCGACACTTTAGATTCGACAATTAACCCAAGTGACAACTCATCTTTCGCGGTTTCCAGCATCGCCACTATTTCATAATATTGATCTGTGTGACTAAAAACATTCCGTGCACATAAGTGCATTTTGTAAGCTCTAGCTAAGTTATTATCGAGTCGATCTAAGATGCCTAATTGTGAAATCACCATCGCGGTATTTATCCCGGAGCTGGTGCAATGTTTATCAAGCTGCCAATCAACAATTCCTTCAGTGAGTTCATCGATAGCCAACGCCCGCTTAAAATAGCGCCGAGCCAACGCTTTTTCCCCTAGCAGCCGATAGTTATAGGCTAAATTAAAATAGATTGCTGACTGCTCCTCTCCAGACATCGCGCTATTTACTAAATTTAATTTTAATCGTAAGTAATATAAAGCGGATAACAAATCACCCTGCCTAATCAATGAAGTGGCCAGACGGCTATATTGATCTCGCAACAATGATAGATCAACAACCTGATGTTGTTCACTAATTGCCAAGCGTGCGACTTTTTCTGCGGCAACATGTTCATTAGTTACATTATAATAATGCCAGTAACCGCCAAAAACATTAGTCTCTAACCGTAATTCTGGCGACAGCGCCACTGCTAATTGCGCACTATCTAACAATTTTTTCGCGCTTGAGGTTACTGTTTCTTTATTTATTCCTGGCAACACCTGATGACATTCGGCCATCTCTTCTAGACGTTTACTATCATTGAGTGATAACGAATGACGCGTATATTCAATGAGCGAAATGGCTAATTTAACGTTAGCCTTAATTGACTCAAAGCGATGATATAACGTGTTAGGGCGAGCCGAGCTTAAATAATCAAGATATTGACATTGCTTTGCGATCAAAGTGTGATTGTCGAGCTGAGCGGTTATCGAAGATTGTAGTAGTGCCAATTCATCTTTTAATACCAAGGTCTCTATAGCGGCCTTATTTAGATAACCCCAAGCAATTTCATCCTTAATGCCTCTCGTCATATGCGCTAATGATAAAGCGATTTCATCAGTCAATGGCGATTGCTTACTCGTTAATTCGAGTCGCTGTTGCAATAGTTTAATCGCTTGTTGACGAGGCTCTTGACTATTTTTGTACCATAACTGTGAAGCAAGAAATAAAAGGCGGTAGTCAGCAATTTTTGTAGGATTAAGCTTCGTAATTTCAGTCAGCTTTAATTGAAATAGATTGCGATGGGTATAGTCTTTCGTTAATGCTATTTGAATATCCGTTGGCGTTTTAAAAGGACCCAGTACCGTAAATTCACGTACACTAGAAACGCGAGCATCCCCCTGAACTAACCACAAACGTCCCTGTTGGCTTAAGCTTAAGTCAGCATTCATGCCCTGCCCTGCGGTCAGAAACACCCTCACTTGTTGAGGTTTTAAGTGAACATCTCGCAATATTAATTGCTGTTGTGCATGTACGCCAACACTAAATAGCAGTAAGACTAATGAATATGCACACCAAAGTTTATAATTAGGCATTCAATAGGTTAACGCTCATCATAGAGCCGCCAACTGTGCGTGGTATCTTCCGACTTTATATTTTTATCCTTATTCGTATTAACCCACGTTAGGCTATCAACAAACTCTTGGCTTTCTCGATTAACATCAACGCGCCAAGATTTTATTTCCCAATTATTAACCTTGCCAAAAATCAGGGGAGAATTACCATCACCGTTTTGATTAAAATTTTCATCAATCAAATAATACGTTTTTTGGGAGGCACTACAATGGCAACTCGATTGACAAGGACAAGGACAAGGACAGTGACACACCACCAAGCATCGACATTCGGATTCAAGTTTTAATTTTAACTGGCCAGCAACATAACGCATTAATGGTTCCCAATCGCCACCTGTCAATATTTGCTTGATGTAAGGCTTCGCATCGGTCGGTTCCATCACATAGGATGCCACTAGATAGTCACCTTCAGGATACGGCGAATAAATTAACACTTCGGGATCAATTAACGGATTCCACGACTGGGTTACCCGACGTTCTGGATCTGATGGCACCGATGCCCAATCCTTAATACATGAAAATTTAGTGTGCATCATTTTCTCCTGATTTCATCATAGTGATTAATGTCATCATGGTTAATTGTTTGGCACTGTTATCAACATCTTGATATTTTTCACCAAATTTCCCTAAGCGCTCAATCACGTCATCAAAATCATATTGCCCCTGCTTAAACACCGAGAATTGAGCCGCCATCATTGAACGCTTTAAAACACTCGCATTTAAAATACTACCTAACCCCGCCAAGTGCCGACCACCGTGACCGGTCGTTCTATTCTTACTTTGTAATTCAGCTTCTAACAATATGTATGGCCATAATGGTAATTCTTTTATTCCTATTCCTACTTGACCTAATTCTGTTGATGCGAAATCTTGATCGGTGATTAACTGGATATGATGATGTGAGCAGCTGGGTAGTTTTTCCAGTATTTTAGTGGCCATTTCAATTCCTGTTGGTAATTTCACCGCACGAGCAACTTTCAAATTACCACTCACAACATGCTCAGCGATGTTAATGTCTTCTTTAATACCTATTCCAGTAATATGCGTATTAATTGCAAATGATTTTTGGCAAAAAATATCATCATGACCCGAGGTGAAAAACATTGACCAATCAATCTTTTTTTCTATACAGATTTTTTTACCACTAGAAAATAAATCCATTAATGGAACCGGTTTAAACACATGAGAAGGAATAAAGTTATGTTCTGCATCTTTTGGAATCATTTTAAGCTCATAAAATGTACGAGGCATGCTATGACCAAATCGAAAACTCGCATAGGAAAAAAAATCAGGAATAGACTCAGACATTTCAGTTAAATCATATTGATGATTTTGCCTGAAACAATACTCGAACACATCGCGAGTCAACAGTTCACGTAAAAACTCTTCAATCACGATTAATTGAAACACCAAGGTCACTACTTTTCTGGCTTGTAATGCATCGGTAACTAGCTCATTTTTTAATAGATAGTTATGAAAATTCAGCCAAAACACCTGTAATTGGGCGATCATAATATGCTGATCGTTACGCTGTTCAGGAATTATCGCAATATGTTTACCATTTTTGTCAACGCGTTTAAAATCACAATTAGTACAATCATCAAGATAAAAATAACCATGACAATGATCATCAAGGTAAGGGCTACTACCAGGATTATGCTTTAAGTTATCAAGTGAAATGTCACCATAAAAGCTATCAAGATTAAGCGCTGGTGTGACATGACGTGACGCTGAGTCTTTAGTCGTCGCGGGTACAATATCATGAGAGATTAATTGGCCCAAATACGTTAAACCGGCATCTAAATTGCTTTTATAATGAGGACTAACCTTTGTCATTCTTCTAGTTAAATCTTCAATCTGTTGATCTGTCAATTCAGTCATCATCTTCCCCTTTATTGTTTTATGGCTATTACCTCTAACACCAACACTTCTTTTTCTTGATTACTGTTGGTTGGAGTCAGTTCAATATCCCACAATCCGGCGGTTAACAAAGTACTGGGGACAGAAAGAACGACATCGCCCATTCCTTGAGTTTGAACCTTAGTCTGTTTAACAATGATTGCACCACTTTGTTGGCTAACAATGCGAACATCAAAACTTGTTGCGACGACATTGCTTGGCTGGATCACCAGCATCGTCAACTCACTCTTTTTCGATTGGGCTAACGTCGCCACCGCATTATTGTTTCGACGGTCACTACTACGCATTGGCGCGACAAAAATCATATCGACCTTAGCCGATATTTGTCCGGCCCATTGCGCTGGCGCTGATAATTGCCAAAAGCCACTAAACAACATCACACACACCGCAGCAGTCGTTACGCTAGCCCCTATTGGCGCACTTAACCAGCGAGTTATCGGTTGTAATATCGCAATGGATGACGGCCGCCAGCTAACAGCTGATTTTTTTTGTTGCTGACTAAAATCAACCTGAGGTAAATGTTTAATCAGTAATCGTTCAAGCTCTAATTGCTCAATAAGTTCAGGTTTGTCCAGTAAATAAATCTCAAAAGCGATACTTTCCTCAGGCGTTAATTGTCCTCGGCTATAGCGAACAACGATTTGATGATCTTCAATATATTTTTGATCCATAAAATCATTATTTTCAAAATTTTCATTCATGATGTTGCACCCCGGCTCTTGATAACACAGAACTTAGCAGCAGATATATCATTACAGTGAGACAAGGATGGGATTTCTCCCACCCATTGAGGTATTTTTGTTGGCGTCACCGAACTGACTAGCGGGGATAGCATCGTGACTAAGGCTAATTGCAGCAATATAGTGCCGCGCTCTTGGCAGTCATCGTCGTTAATGCTGTTTATTATCTGTTGTTTTAAACGTGCTCTAGCCCGAAAAACCACACGATCAAAATGATTAGGACTTAAATCAAGCGCAGCGCAGATATCGAGTTTGTCGAGTTGTAATACATAGAACTGATACAGAATGTCTTTATCTCGTTGCACCGTCATTAAATTAAGCTGGGTTTGCATTAACTCAACTAACTGTTCGGCGTGTAATGCTTGACTAAAAGGTGGAAGTTGGGAGGGAATGTGAATATCAATTTGATCATCATTGTCGGTGTGATGACGTTGTTGCTTTCGAAAATGCGCAATCATCAAATTAATACCAACTCGGCGAATATAACAGCCAATGGCCTGAGGATTTTTAATTGTGCCCTGCCGAGCGTGCTTAATCACCACAATAAAAGTGTCTTGAGTTAAATCAGCGGCCAACGCGCTATCACCGGTGCGTTTATTGAGTAAGAAAAAAATACCGTGCCAATACAAGCTAACTAATTCTTGTTCAGCCTCAGTAATGCCTTTACCTATTAAAGTGACCAGTTTCGCTTTGTCTACTATATCCAATTTTAACGTTTCATCTCTTTGCATAAATTGATGACTCTTGGTTTATAAAACAAGGTGATAACACCGATTTCATTATTATAGTCAAAAATACAGTAAAACAACCTTTTATATTATTTCTATTTATTTTCTAATAAATAAGCACCTTTTTATTAATATCTCCACCCGACCTATTGCACAACGTCACATTTTTACACAGTCAAGTCATTTAATTGCTTTTTGTTTAAATAATGAGCTTTCCTAATGACAAAAAAATGCGTAAGATACGGCTCCCTGATATAGCTGAGTTGCCCTATGAAGATTGGTCAGTACCAATTAACCAATCCACTTATTTTAGCCCCAATGGCTGGCATAACGGACAAACCATTTCGAGAGTTATGTTTTAAACTAGGCGCTGGAATGACTGTATCGGAGATGTGTTCATCGAACCCAAAAGTATGGCACACCAGTAAATCAGCACAACGCATGAGCCATACTGATAAAGCAGGTGTTCGATCAGTACAAATAGCAGGAGCCGATCCACAAGAGATGGCGATGGCCGCGCAGTTCAATGTTGAACAAGGTGCGCAAATCATCGACATTAATATGGGTTGTCCCGCTAAAAAAGTGAACAAAAAATTAGCAGGTTCAGCACTGCTGCAACATCCGACATTAGTTAAAGAAATATTGGATAGCGTAGTGAATGCCGTTAATGTTCCTGTGACCTTAAAAATTCGTACCGGTTGGGATATTGATAATCGTAATGGCGTTGCTATTGCGCAGTTAGCACAGGATGCTGGCATTCAATCCTTGGCGGTACACGGCAGAACCAAAGCTTGTATGTATAAAGGTTTTGCTGAGTTCGACACCATTAAAGCAATTAAACAGGCAATTTCGATTCCTGTGGTTGCAAATGGCGATATTACTAGCCCGGAAAAAGCCAGTGAAGTGTTAGATTACACTGGTGCCGACGCTATAATGATTGGTCGAGGAGCCCAAGGTAACCCTTGGATTTTCCAAGAAATTAATCATTACTTAACAACAGGAACTAAGTTAGCTCCAGTATCTAATACTGAAGTTCACGAAACATTACTGGGTCATGTGCAAGCCCTCCACCAATTTTATGGTGATTTTTTAGGGGTTCGCATTGCGCGAAAGCATATTGGCTGGTATCTCAAGGATCGGCGTGATGATTTACGTCAAGAGTTATTTAAGATTGAAACAGCCAGCGAACAGCTAACCGTTTTAGACACATTTTTTCACCAACAAATATAAATAGAAGAGCAAGTTCACATGTTTGATCAAACACCTACAACGACCACTGAAACACCACTATCAATTGACCCTATTCAACTGGCCAATGGTACTGTTAAGCCACAATTATTACGTGATTCTGTAAAACGCGCTGTAAGCAACTTTTTTGCTCAACTAGACGGTGAAGAGCCGACTGAAGTATACGAAATGGTTTTATGTGAAATGGAACGTCCACTACTAGACCTTACAATGCAGTTTACTCGTGGTAACCAAACTCGCGCAGCAAACTTGTTAGGCATCAACCGTGGTACATTACGCAAGAAGCTTAAAAAATACGGCATGAACTAAAACTAGAATTTCTAGAGTTAGTAACATCCTTAAATCAAAGCCCAATCAATGAAAATTGATTGGGCTTTTTTTGTTTAATAAAACCTAGATAATAGCCACATTGATACAATTAAATTAAAGCGCTAACTTAGTAAACAAGTGACTCCAATACTTAGCCTCACCAATAAAGTCACCCTGCACAAGATCCGTCCCCCAACGTTCAGCCATCTCAAGCTGTTGCTTATTATCAATACCCAGGCAAACCACTTTAAAGCTCAAATCTTTTGCAAGTTTAACGATTGATGCACCAATAATTACTGTTTTTTTATTTTTAATAGCATTATTCATAAAATTTTTGCTCATCTTTAATACGTCAACATCTAACAAATAATTAAAGGACATTTGACCAAGACCAAAATCATCGATAGCGACTTTAAAATGATGACTTTTGAGCGTACTAATAATTTCTTTCGATAAGTTAATATCAAACATTATTGATTGTTCAGACAGTTCGAACATGATCCTTGGATGCGCTACATTATATCTTTTAGCAATTTCTATAATTGTCGACACAAGCTTAGGGTCGCTCAACTGCCCCCTCGATAAATTAATACTAATACTGATATCATCATCAATATTAATATATGACAACTCTCGACAAACACTCTCGATAACCCAATAGCCCAGCGGAATGATTTCCTGGCTGAGATTAGCAAGCTCAATGATTTTATCATCATAAACGATTCCATATTCAGGATGTTTCCAACGAATAAATGATTCAAATTTTTCAGGTTTTTTAGTCATGTTTGCTAAATCTATTATCGGTTGATAACAGAGTTCAAGTTCGTTATTCAATATAGCTTTAGGTAGCCCTTTGGCTATTGCGAAATTTAACTGCAAGCTCTGAATAATTTGTTCGTGATATCCAATTATTTTTTGTATATGACTTTTTTTTGCTTGGCAACAGGCGATGCTAGCCTTATTAAAAAGAGTTTGTGAATCATTATTCTCGTCAGCGGTTGTTATATATCCAGCTTGTAATTCGAACTTGATATTAAAATTATCAACGGTTAATTTTTTATTAAACCGATTAATTAACTCATTTAAAATACCAACAACGTCGCTCTCCTGTGAGCGAACTAAAATAAATGAAAATTCATTTTTATCAGTATAAGACAGTGTCGCATTTTTTCTCAATTCCTCTACCGAGGCCATACGTGAAATGGATTCTTTTATAAATTGACGATGAGTAAATTCATTCAGTAAGCAAACAGCACCGTTTGCTTGATCTATTTTTAGCACAACTACAAACGCAGTTTTATGGGACGTTTCGGTAAATGACTTTAGCATCCGAAGAAAACCAAGCTTAGTATTTACACCCAATTCATAATTAAAAAACATTTTCCTTATCGCCTGCTCATTGGTTGCACCCTGACCAATTTTATCGGCAATCCCTTTAATATTTAGATATATATTACTGAGATAGTTACTAGAAAGTTCTTTGTTAACACAAAAGGAAATTAGAGAGGTGAAATGAACTAGAAAATCTTCGTCATACTGGGAGTATTTATTTTTCCCTCTGGGTTTAAATACTGCGCCACCATGCACCGTATTAAAGCGCTGAAATATAATATCACCATGAGATAATATATCACTTAATTCAGTACTTCCTGCCGTGAGATCACTGGCGGCCAACTCTTTATTAAGGCCCTGTTTTGTTTCAAATAACGAATCAATAACATTTGAAATTGTTTTATCAACTTTTTGCCACTTAATATTATCACGAAGCCGATTGTTTCTAATAACAACACACGATTCCCACCATAGACCATTAACCAACCTGATTAAAACACAGGTGTTAATATCAATAGAGAACCGAGTTGTTTTGTAGAGGCTCCGTAAATCATTAGAAAGTTGATAATCCGATTCGATGACCTTACTGACATCAACTAAGCTTGCCGTACGCAACGCTGCCTCCACTATTTTAGCATTTGATTGCGATATTATATCGGCGCTTAATTTTTTATCAGGGTTATTATAAACAGTACGAATCATGCTATCTTTAATGGCGTTTTAGTGTTTACAACATCTTTAAATCGTTGATCTGTCGACACCTGTAAACTGTCAGCAATGTTAACCATATATAATGCACATGAAACCATTCCCACTAATTCAGCAATTTCATCTTGGCCAAACCCTAAGAAACCAAGATCACGATCTAAATCAGCGATTTTAGAAAAATCATTATCAACTGCGGCATTAGTAAATTCTAAAACGGCTTTAAGAGCTGGGTTATTTATAGAATGAATATCATTAAGCATTCCATCAATATTATCCATTGAGCATCCATGTTGTATTGCTAATGCATGATGAGCCATATCGCAATACTCGCAATTCTTTTTTCTGGCAACAAAAGAAAAGATTAACTCTTTAGTAATTCGAGGTAGTAGACCTGAGCAGAGATTAATTCGCACCATGTTCCATGACGATAATGCTAGCTCTGGGCTTGCATTGACAACACATCGAAAGATATCAGGTACAAAACCAATGCCTAATTCTGTGCATACTTGATTGTAAATCTCAGGAAAGCTTTGTTCAAACTCAGCTTCATCCATTACGTTATAACGGTTCATGATTTCTTCCTTAAAATCTTGTTGTGTATTATTTTTTTATAAATAAAATCACTTTATTTTCGTATATTATTATGACCTGCGAATACATAACAGGTCAAGTATCTGTACGAAATTAACGCAACAAATAGGATCTTTAAAATATTAAAATTCCCCGATAACAACCGACGAATTAAAAGCCAAGCCAAATAAAATTAATTAACGAGTTATTTTAAGCTCTTTGCTATTTAACACCGCCAGCAATGGATTGCTGGCAAAGAGACTCTTTTTTAACGCTAGGCCAATCGCTAAGCCAGCGAAAAAACCGCCAATGTGAGCCCAATATGCAACACCACCACCTTGAGCTTGCGAGGTCCAAACCCCGATAAAATTGATGGCTAACCAAACTAAAAAAAATACCATTGGGCTCACTTTCTTTTGATAAACAACAATCATTAACGATAAACTCGCGTGCCTGAACCACACCAAATACATACCAAACAATCCGGCGATAGCCCCACTTGCACCAACCATGGGTATTGAAGATCCTGGTTCAGAGATAATTTGAACAGCTGCGGCGCAAAAACCACAAACCGTATATAAGGCTAAAAACCTTCCTTTGCCTAAAACATCTTCCAAATTATCGCCAATCACATACAGAAAATACATATTGCCGATAATATGCATAAGACCACCATGCATATACATATGAGTGACTAGGCTCCATAATTGTGACCCAGCGGTGACACGATCTGAAAACAACGCAAAATTATCATAAGCATAAAACTCGGGCATTAACCCGGAATAATAACTGGCAAAAATGGAAAAATTCAGCACCAATAAACAATATACAACCCAAGGCGTTGATTTTACTTCTAGATTATATTCTACAGGCATTTGTGAAAGAATTTGAAAGAACCAAGTTTTTTTACTCAGCGGCTTATTCAACTCCAGTAATGACTTTCGAATAAGTGGTGAATGAATCACTTTATCAAGCTCATCGTTATCAAGCCAAACTCCGTGACACTCGCTACAGGCGTCAATTTCTATTTCAAACCCCGGCATTAAATGATACTTACCTAAGCCGTTATCACAGTCATGGCAATGTTTATCCGAGCCACCGAGATGCTCGCCGTAGCGGTTTTCTAATTTGACATTATCGTCATCATTGTCAGCTGCCGAAAGCGCTTTGTTGAGCTCTTCACGCTCAAACCACAGTCCATTACAATTGAGACAACTTTCAACATCTTGACCGTAAAAATCTTGTGAAATCAATTCATCTACCGCGCAGCAAGGGCACTTTTTCATAATTAAATCCTTATAATGTATTAACGTTGACCCCTGCTTCTGCCAATTCTTGATGTAGTCTTGTGTAATTATCTACCAATTGCTTTAATCCGTTATTTTGTGTTTTTTCGGTTAGTTCAGTGATTAAATTGGCGCCAAATTTTCGACCGTATTGACGAGACTCGATTTGATGAACCAACTTCGCCGACTGTTTATTAAAACGGCGCGCCGCCGTCAATATATAACTTGGAGTCTCCAATGACGATGATGAAAATTTCATGTTTTCCCACACAAAATAATCTAACCCAGGATGATGAGCTTTTAAATCATAAGGGGCTCCATTTTCACTGATAAACTCTGCATACTCATTAAGAATGGTAATGTTGTCGCTTATTTCATCAGCCAACGCATGCTGGAGATAATAGTTCTTTTCCTTACCCTGAATACTATCAAACAATAGCGCTTAAGAAAGCCCTTCTTGTGCCGCTAAGTAAACGCCAGCAACGGTGGCAATAATCATAAATATTTGGCTAATCCAAAAACTACTTTTGACTAAATCTTCATTATCAACTTGTTTTGTGGCACGTCTAATGACTTTTTCGTTGATCAGTTCAGGGGATGTTTGCATTGGCGGTTTCCTAGTGCCGTTGAAGTGAATTTGGACTCGATGATAGTTACTATAAAGCTTAGCAGAATTGATTTATTTCACATTTTTATTCAATTAATTAGCTCGTTGCTGCATTACGCCATCATGATAAAGAGGCCACATCATAAAGCTTAGGCATTTTATTGATTATTACTTACTTGAAAAAAATCTGAAATTTCATATAGTGTTTGATAAGGATTATTACTTAATTTTCATCAATGGTTAATCTGACAACTGATAGGTTAATTTAACTAATTAAAAACTTTAAAACTCATTAATAGACTGTAATTAAAAAACAAATTTAGTTGGTCTGTTTTTTGCTTAAACACAGCTAGTACCTATTAAAATAAATGGAAGAAGAATAATGAATAAATTATCGTTAGTAGCAGTCAGCCTATTATTTATCAGCAGTGGCGCTCTCGTCGTCGGTGCTCATGATTATAAAGACAACGACTTAAAAGAAACGAAACAGCAGTTAACTTTGAAGAAAGCCAATGGGTTAAAAAATTTAGAAATAATCGCAGAGCGAGGCCATTTAAAAATCATCGGCGATGATAATGTTTCTATCATCACGGTTGATGCGGTGATTGGCAGTGAAAACGGTAATGACTATGAGCTTTCTTTAACTAAACATCGTGATACCGCCGTTATTACCGCAAAAACTGATACAAGCATGTTTAGTCATAATAATGCGCCCTATTTAAATCTCGTGGTACGCGTACCCAGCCATTTAGTATTAAACGTCAATGATGGTAGTGGCAATATCAGTATCGATAATATAACCGGTAATGTATCGATAAATGATGGCAGTGGTAGTATTCATGTAGCTCATGTCGGTGGCGCGCTTGAAATTAAGGATGGTAGCGGTAGTATCAACATAGATGATGTCGCAGGTAACGTGTCTATCAAAGACGACAGTGGCAGCATCCACGTCAATCATGTCGCGCAAGCGCTTGATATTAAAGATGGCAGCGGCGACATTAAAGCTTTAAACATTGGCGGTGATGTCATGATAAAAGATGGCAGTGGTAATATGCTCGTTAATGATATTTCTGGTGATGTCAGTGTTCAGGATGGCAGCGGTGGCATCGATATTAACCGCATTACAGGCCATGTCACCATTTCAGATGGTAGCGGTCACATTAATGTCGAAGATGTTGGCAGCTTAACCATTAATGAAGCTGGCAGTGGCAGTGTAAATACCAAGAACATTAGAGGAAAAATATCGATGTAGCGCCACGGTGCATACCAATGTATGGGTGACTAACGTCGCCTTACTAAGCTATACCACTTCACAGCCCTCTTTCTAGATTCAATCAATTTTTTTAGTCACTTAATGAATCGCTACGACGTAATATTTTGTCGCTGCCAGCAAAGCTACCATATTGTCGCCTGAAGTTAATTATCGCTTCGAGCCAAGTTTCTTCATCAATACCTAACTCTTTTAGTATCTTAGGTTTATTAGTATCGATATAACCGGTTTTGTTTGGGTCAATATGTCGGCCACTCCAATCTGTTAAGGCTAAATAATCAGATAAACTCAACGGAATAGCATTGGTATTATCGACACTTGAAAATGGCAACAACGATGGCTATTGTTATGGAGTGATACATCAGGAATGGGTTTGTTGATTTGCTACTGATAAGTATTGTGTTGTTTTATACGCTCTTGAATAGAGCGTGAAATCATTGATCCCAAGTCAATCTGACTATGTCTGGCACGCGTCATCACTATCACCTGTTTATTTATCACACAAAAAATCGCTCTACATTTAAGTAATAAATTAGAAAATGCCAATGACTTTTTTCGTATCCACCCCTTATTGTTTTAACAGAGCATCTTAGATTGATAAATATCTATCATTTTTTATTACTTATTTCGCAAACTCATTAGCTTTGGAAGGTTCGCAGGAATGACTACACACTTTATTGGACGAGAGTCAGAGCTTGAAATTTTAGAAAAGCAAATGCTTAACCCTGACCCTTCATTCATAGCTCTATACGGTCGTCACCGAATCGGTAAAACTGAAACAATCTTGCATTCTTGCCAGCTACATAGCATTAAATATATTGAATTCACAGGAAAATTTGAGCAAACGAGAAAAGCACAAATAAAAAGTTTTTTAGTTCAAATAGCGAGAGCTAATCCAAAATTCAAAAAACGAAAGGCCGATGACTGGTTGGATGCTTTTGGTATTCTGAGAGAGTATCTAGATGAATTCAATAACGATAAAAAATTCGTCATATTTATAGATGAGAGCTACCGTGGATGGACACGCAAAGGTCTGGTCTTTTAAGTGAAATGGGCGTTTTTTGGAATACTTACTGTTCCCGACGCCCAAATATCATGCTTATAGTATGTGGCTCTGCCGCATCTTATATGCTTAAAAAGGTTATTAGAAACAAAGGGCCGCTTCACGGCCGGCTGATACGAAAATTACCGATGGAACAGTTTGATCTTTATGACACGAAAAGATTTTTAAATAGCCAAGGTTGTGATCATTATAGTCATAAAGCAATTATCAATATTTACATGGCGCTAGGCGGTATTGCTAAGTACCTAAAGGCTGTTGATAAATCCATGACTCCGCAACAAGCAATTCATGACATATGCTTTTCAAAACACGCACTACTCAAGGATGAATACTCTGAGCTTTATCGGTCTTTATTTAGAAACCCCCAACACCACTATAACATCATGACGACACTCACCTCCCGTTGGAGCGGGCTCACCAAATCAAGCCTTGCTGCTAAGTTAGGTGTATCTAACGGGCATATCACAAAAATACTTGAAGAACTCACAGCGTCCGGCTTCATTACTGAATACCAAAAATTCGGTAATCTAAGTAGGAAAAACACTTACGTTGCAACAGACTTCTTTTCATACTTCCACAACCGCTGGATGACAGGCACCAACAAGTCAAGAGATTAGAATCATTCATCATCGTCACAAGAATATGCCGTTTGGTCTGGATATGCTTTTGAAAAATTATGCCACTCCCATGTGCCACAAATAAAATTAGCGCTCGGCATTAGCGGTATACCAACATCAAACTATTACTGGGCTTACAGAGGACAAAATGAACAGGAACAAGGCGCTCAAATAGACCTATTGCTCAGTCATGATAACCGAAGTAGAAATATTGAGATAATAGAGTGTAAATATTACGATGGAGTTTTCACCATTACTGAGGCTTACAAGAAAGAGCTAATCAATAAGAGAACGGTGTTCAACGAACAGACAGGTAACAAATACAATGTCAGAATCATTCTAATAACAACAGAAGGGGTCACCAGGAATCAACACTTTAATGAGTTAAACCCACTTGTCATCACGGTCGATCAGCTTTTTGCTTCAGGAACTAAAGTTTTAGTTAAGTGATCGAGTAACGCGCAAGTTATTATTTTTAGCGAATTCAGCCAGTTTTGTGAGTTCGACATTCCTAATAATAAAAATATTATTTGCTAGAACAAGAAAACAAATCGCTCACTTTTCAATTTAAACAATAAGAACTGATCGCCCCTTTATTTTGTTTAGTTAAGTAACTGCCGCCAATATGCTCTTTAATTGCTCGATAAGCTTAGCTTTCCGCTTAACTAACAAATCACCATTAATCTTCAATAGGCCGGTTGTATTACTGATGTGTGAAATTATCTTCAACGAATCAATTTCATCAACTATTTTCCTACCCTTAAGGGAAAGTAGCTTTTCTGCTTTCCGCTGGCAAGCTCACTTGTTAGATAACGAGATATCCTCCGAGCTAATTTTTCGTTAGTGACCAAGTCATGAATATAATATTTCATTAGATTGGGAACAAAATCTATGAACCACCAATCTCTAAACTAGCTATGTTGCTCGATATGTCAACAATGGAACTGCATATACTGTTGGAGAGGGTACTAATTGGAAGCAGTCGCCTCTTATAGCAGGGTATGGTCTTAATTATATTGGTAATAAAGCTCTTTGGGGTAGTCAGATGAGCAGTTTTATATCCGATTGTGAATGTCGGAGATAGGAGTATTTAATGACAAAAAATAAAACAACGATTTTAGGTTTTATAACAGCCCCGTTGGTCTCTACATCTATAGTAATCATACATACTGCTGTTTTTGGAAGCCTAGATTTAATTACATTTATTGGCTTGTTACTAATAATTTATTGGTTTTCTTTACTAGCAACATTCTTCTTTGGTGTACCTGCGTTCTTGATCTTCCGTCGTTATAATATGATTAGTTGTTGGTCAACGCTTGGTTCTGGGGTAATTATAGGGGCTTTGATTACACTAATTTTAGTATTGCCTAATTCAGTTCGGATTAGTGAATTAATTACTATGTCTGCTATTGGGGGCATTTCAGGGTTTAGTTTTTGGTTGATTTGGAGTTGTGGTTCTGACTGAGGTTAAACAAATTCGATAGATTGACTAAGTAAATACCGTCATTGATTAAATAACAAACAACATTAGCTTTATTGGGGCAATATTACGACCAAGAACTGGGGTTACATTACAACTACTTTAGGGATTGCTAGCCATAATTAGGGCTCTATATCAGACATTGATCAGAGAAAAGTCAAAAAAATTGATTTAATTTAGCCAATAATTTATCACTGACTTTCAACCTATTTGATATAGTAATACTTCAATTTTTAGGTGTTTATGAATCTGAAAATCAAACGGTTAGATCATCATGGTATTGTCGCCGGCGTCATTGAGGACTTGAAAATAGTCCCGTTACTTGATCAATATTTACCTCAGGATGAAAAACAAG
>JABSRU010000076.1 GCA_013214965.1 Gammaproteobacteria bacterium | reverse complement strand
GTTGCTGATGCGCTTAATATCTTAACTTACAGCCCTAAAAAAGCGGCTGGTCTGATTAAGAAAGTGCTAGAGTCAGCAATGGCTAATGCCGAGCACAACGAAGGTGCAGACATTGATGAGCTTAAAGTTGCTACGATCTTCGTAGATGCTGGTCCAACTATGAAGCGTATCAGTCCTCGTGCTAAGGGTCGTGCAGACCGTATTCTTAAGCGCAGCAGTCACATTTCTGTGATTGTTACAGATAACTAGGAGCAAGCAATGGGACAAAAAGTTCATCCTAATGGCATCCGCCTAGGTATCTCGAAGCCTTGGAATTCTACTTGGTACGCGGAATCTAAAGATTTTGCAGATAACCTACACGGTGATCATTTGGTTCGTAAGTTCTTAGTTAAAGAACTTGCTAAAGCCTCTATATCTCGCATTGTTATCGAACGCCCAGCGAAAAGCATTCGTGTGACTATTCACACTGCTCGTCCTGGTGTTGTTATCGGTAAGAAAGGCGAAGATGTTGAAAAACTACGTAAGCAAATCACCAAAATTACTGGTGTAGCTGCGCAGATCAACATCGCAGAAATTCGTAAGCCAGATCTAGATGCTAAACTAGTAGCTGAAGGTATCGCCTCTCAACTTGAACGTCGTGTTATGTTCCGTCGTGCTATGAAGCGCGCAGTACAAAACGCAATGCGTCAAGGTGCTAAGGGTATCAAAGTTCAAGTTGGTGGTCGTCTAGGCGGTGCTGAAATCGCACGTTCTGAGTGGTATCGTGAAGGTCGTGTGCCTCTACATACTCTTCGTGCTGACATCGATTACGCAACAGCTGAAGGTCTAACACAATACGGTATCTTAGGTATCAAAGTGTGGATCTACAAGGGCGACGTTTTAGGTGGTGTTCCACTTAAAGTTGAAGAGCCTAAGAAGCAAGCCAAGCGTAAGCCACGCGGTAAATAGGAGATCATATTATGTTACAACCTAAACGTATGAAATTCCGTAAGATGCACAAAGGCCGTAACCGCGGTCTAGCCAAAGGATCTGAAGTAAGCTTCGGTGAATTCGGTCTTAAAGCGGTTGGTCGTGGTCGTCTTACTGCGCGTCAGATCGAAGCTGCTCGTCGTGCAATGACTCGTCATGTAAAGCGTCAAGGTAAAATCTGGATCCGTGTATTCCCTGATAAGCCAATTACTGCTAAGCCATTAGAAGTTCGAATGGGTAAAGGTAAAGGTAATGTTGAATATTGGATCTGTCAGATTCAGCCTGGTCGAGTGCTTTACGAAATGGAAGGTGTTTCGGAAGAACTAGCGCGTGCAGCGTTTGAACTTGCGGCAACTAAGCTTCCAATGAAAACTACTTTTGTAACTCGGACGGTGATGTAATGAACGCAGCAGAACTGAAAGAAAAGTCGGTTGAAGAGCTGAATGAAGCGCTATTAGAACTGTTACGTGAGCAATTTAACTTACGTATGCAGAATAGCACTGGTCAGCTTGCTCAAACTCATTTAATTAAGAATGTTCGTCGCGATATCGCACGAGTTAAAACCATTCTAAACCAGAAGGCAGGTTAATTATGAGTGACAAGATCCGTACTCTTCAAGGTCGCGTAGTTAGCGACAAAATGGACAAATCTATTGTTGTCCTAATTGAACGTCGTGTTAAGCATCCTATGTATGGCAAGTTTTTAACTCGCTCTACTAAGATCCATGCACATGACGAGACTAACCAATGTAAAGAAGGCGATTTAGTGGCTATCCGCGAATGTCGTCCTCTATCTAAGACTAAGTCTTGGACATTGGAGTCAATCATCAAAACTGCTTAATCTTTGATTAAACAAGTTAGATGATCAAAAAAGCGACCTTCGGGTCGCTTTTTTTTACTTAATTGATAAGCGGCACACCATATTTACGTAAAATCTCATCAATTTTTCTTTTATTCACTTTGATCGAATCTTCTATTCGGATTTTCCATAATCTATCGTGTCGCCGCAGGCCCATAGATATTTCATAGTCAAATTTAATGTTCTCTTCAGATGTTAATGCCATAACGACCAGGCTTTTTTCGTTTGCTTGTTGAGAGAAATAACCACTAATCGGACCCCAAATAAATACAATATCGAATTTATTGGTCGTGAGTTGTTGAACTAGTTTACCGGGATAGTCATTGGGATCGCCATTCATCATTCGAAAGAACTCAGTGCGTTCAAACAACTGATAACGCTGTAACCAATCAACGGCGGGAGACGGACTAAAGGCGGCTATGCGTAATTTGTTTTTTTCGTTGATGGTTAGTTGTGCCAAATCTTGCTGATTGTAGATGTTGGCCAAAAGCCCCGTTCTTTTAAACAGCATGGTATAACTTGATCGGTAGTAGGGGACAGTAGTATCTGAAATGTCGAATTGCCTCGGCACCCCAATCACCAAGTCACAGGCGAAGCGTTGTTTATCATCTAGCCATTTTTTGAGGGTATTACGGATAAAACCCATCCGCTGGGGGAACCATACATACTCTAGTTCGAGTGATAAATCATTGGCAATAACTTCGGCTATTTTGTTCTCGAAGCCTTGTTGTTTTTTATTTGAAAACGGTAAGTTATTCGGATCTGCACACACTCGGAGCGTATCAGGCTGCTGCGCTTGCGCTGTTATACTTGTATTGGTCAGAATGAGAATTGCGGTTAATTGCAATATTAACCGAATGGGAGAGCTAGACAAAAATGTAATATTAATCATGATTAATCCATCTTTAGTTAATGGCTGATTTTGCCCCTTGGACCGTGGGCTTCGTTATGGCACGAAAGCATAAACCTTGGGCATTACTTTTAATTTGGTTGAACTGGGCTCGAATATCCCGTGCTGTTTTTGATGAGCGAAATAAGCCACCGCGTTCGCCACGCATATTACGCATCCGTTGGTAAGCATCAGCTTTAATGTATTGATCAAAATTCATATTGTTAGCAATATGGTCAATCATACAGCTACAACTGTACATATTTTCGTAAATTTGACCGCCATGTAAAGCCATACATTCATGCACGAATTTGACCCGCTCAATGGTCGGATAGTCATGTGATTGGACTTGAACCGTCCCGAATAAGTAGATCAAGAACAAAATGATTAAACTTGGTTTATTCATGAGTGAGCCTACTTTGTTTAATCAGGAATTTTTTAAATTTCTTTAGTAGCCCCTTGGCTGGCAACAAGGATTTGTCATGGTTAATCTCTTTGAAATACTGATCAATGGTGTTATTTAACGCTTGAGGGTCACCGACTAAAATAATCCCACCCATTCTTAACCCCCAGTGCGGGGTGCATTTATAAACATGGATACCCGTTATATCGAACGTTCTGGTGAAATCTTCACCGAGAGTACTGAATATTTTAGGGCTATTACTAGGGCTCATTCTATCTATGCTCTCAACTAAATGGGCTGGCATATTGGTCCAAGTTACAGTATCTCCGGGTTGGATAATAATGAAGGCGGGTGAAAATTTAGTACCAACCGCTTTAATTTCGTGATCGATAGCGTCGGCGCTAAAAGACAAGGTTGAAATAAACATAAGTAACGACAAAAAAATTAAGATGTTTTTCATAGATGGCACCCCAAGTCATGATGGTAATAGAATTAAATCACCTAGCTGTTAACGGTAACGGCTAAGTGATTACAGGATTAGTCTGGTAGGGCAAACACCGTGAGCACCCCACCGAGCTGGGTATAATCAGATAATTTACGATAAGCGCCAACAGCACCAAGACCATCGGTATCACCTTCCAAACCTGCTGCCATCCCGATACCTGCCCAACCGCCAATGCCAGATAGTACCGCGATATATTGTTTACCTTGATAAACATAAGTATTAACGTTACCAATAATCCCCGAAGGGGTTTTAAAGCGGTATAATTCTTTGCCAGTTTTAGCATCAATCGCTTTTAGATAACCCTCTAGAGTGCCATAAAACACGACATCACCAGCGGTTGCCAACGCGCCGCTCCACACGGAAAATGGTTCGGCAATCGACCATTTAATTGTGCCGGTAGTAGCATCCCAAGCGATAAAATTTCCTAGGCCGCCATGGCTGTCAGGGGCAGGGAACATGCTTAAGGTAGCGCCGACATAAGGTTGTCCGGCAGTATAAGCCACTTCGAATGGTTCATAGTTCATACAAACATGATTGGTCGGTACATAAAATAGTCCAGTGCGTGGGGAGTAAGTCGCTGGCTGTTGATCTTTTGAACCTAAGGCCGCAGGACAGATCCCTTTAGTATCGACATCTGCACCATTACGATCGGTGCTGTATTTACTGACTAATTGTGGTCGGCCTGTTTTCATGTCGATATGGGTCGCCCAATTGACTTTTGGATCAAATTTTTCTGCGACTAATAACTCGCCACTGACTCGATCTAAGGTGTAACCAAAACCATTGCGATCAAAATGGACTAATGTTTTACGCATTTTTCCCTTGATTTTTTGGTCGACTAAAATCATTTCGTTAACCCCATCATAATCCCACTCGTCATGGGGGGTCATTTGATAAACCCATTTCGCTATACCCGTATCAGCATCTCGAGCAAAAATGGCCATAGACCAGCGATTGTCGCCAGGACGTTGCGAAGGATTCCAAGTGCTAGGATTGCCAGTGCCGTAATAAATCAAGTTAGTGTCAGGATCATAGCTATACCAACCCCAAGTTGTACCGCCACCGAGTTTCCATTGGTCACCTTGCCATGTCTTAAGACTTGAGTTTTTTCCGATAGGTTTGAGCATGTGGGTGGTGGTTTTAGGATCGACTAACATTTCGTTATCGGGTCCGACACTGTAAGCTTTCCAGATTTCTTTACCAGTCTTGATGTTGTATGCCGTTAAATGGCCACGCACCCCAAATTCACCACCACTGATCCCTGTGATCACTTTATCTTTAACCACTAGCGGTGCATTGGTATTGGTTTCGCCTTTTTTAGGATCGCCATTAATCACACTCCACACGACCTTACCTGTTTTTGCATCGAGAGCCACCAGTTTGGTATTAGCTTGTTGGAGAAATATTTTCCCGTCACCATAAGCAAGGCCACGGTTGACCGTGTCACAACACATGACCGGAATGACGACATCAGCATCTTGTTTGGGTTGATAACTCCATTTGATGGTTTGATCTTTTAAACTAATCGCAAAAACCTTATTTGGAAAGGCGGTATGGATATATAAAGTATCGCCCAATATCAGCGGTCCGCCCTCGTGCCCTCTAAGCACTCCAGTGGAAAAGGTCCATTTTACTTGGAGATTTTTAACGTTTCTTTTATTAATTTGTTTGAGTTTACTGTAGCGTTGTCCCGAGTAATCACCGCCCCACATTACCCATTGATTCGGGTCTTTTTGCAGTTGCAGTAGTTCATCATTAGCTTTGACCAAGCAGGGGGTTGTAATCAGCACTAACAGTGTGACTGTTAACATTAGGGTTATTACACTTCTCATATCGTTATCCTCGTTAGGGCTGTAACTAGCCACTTATTTTTTGATTGACGAGCGTGGTGTTCGCGGGTCAAATTATCGAGTTAAAACATTGAGCTGCTATCAAGTGATTCAAAGGGTTAGCAAACAACGTTTTATGACTTCATGCTAAATTGGTTAACAGTTAATTGTATTCTCCATGGCATATAAATGATGGTGGAGGTGATCTTCGATAAAGGTACTAATAAAATAGTAACTATGATCGTAATGGGTTTGCATTCTTAATGTTAATGGATGCTGATATTGTTCGCAGGCGCGACGTAATTCTTCAGGCAGCAATTGATGCTGCAAGAATTCATCTTCAGTGCCTTGATCTATTAAAATGGGTAGCCTTTCAGTAGCGTGCTGGATTAATTTTGATGCGTCGTACTGATTCCAGTTATTAATATCTTCGCCTAAATAGTTTGAAAAAGCCTTTTGACCCCAGGGTGATTTTACCGGAGCACAAATAGGGGAAAAAGCGGAGACAGAGCAATAAAATCCAGGATTTTTAAGGGCGCAAATTAAGGCGCCATGGCCACCCATCGAGTGACCGGAAATCGATCTTTTTGAATTAACAGGAAAACGCTTTGCAACAATACTCGGGAGTTCATTGACGACATAGTCATACATGCGATAATTTTTGTCCCAGGGCGTTTGAGTGGCATTGAGATAAAAACCGGCACCAGAACCAAAGTCCCAATCTTGATGTTCATCGGGGAAATCGGAGCCCCTTGGGCTAGTATCGGGTGTGATTAGAATGATCCCTAACTCTGACGCAATAGGAATAGCTCCTGATTTTTGCATGAAATTTTGATCGGTGCAGGTTAAACCTGACAACCAATAGAGCGCGGGTAATGTCCGTTGCCCGGATAGATCAGGTAAATAAATTGAGAACTGCATCATACAACTGACACTCGTTGCATGATGTTGATAGCGCTTTAACCAGCCATTGAAACATCTACTTTCAGATACTAACTCTAAATGACTCATATTAGGGTTCCCTGAGAAATTAAACGGTGAACTTCCAATCCTGTTACCTTGTTTGATAGTTATCATAGTCAAGTTTGTTAATGGTGATAATAGAGGTAGTGGCATAACATTTTTGCGCTAATGCAATAATCATTGTCTGAGCGGTTTGAGCTGGCCCTTGGCGGATACTTGCCACTGTTGCTGATAATTTCTCCCTTGCGAGTCCGATACTTGGGCGAGAACTTTCCCTGCTACCATTTTTTCAAGATAAAAATGCAGAGAAGGATTTTCACTTAAGGAAATGCCGCCACTAAACGCAATAAGTTGTTTATTATTCAAGGTTAACTTCACTTGATTGACATAATCTGCTGGGATCCAATGACGAGTTAATTGATTGATTTGCAAACCACTATAGTTTGGATGGCTGATCATAAAATGTAATTGAAACAGCCCTTGTTTGGGTTGTTGACGTAATTTCATTTTACCGCGTCGTTTAAGCGCGTGTTTGTTGGATGCACTGGCCGGCGCAGAGCAACCCCCCGAGGCTTTGACAAAGTTAGCCGACATATGTAATTGACCGTCGGAGGTCTGTGTAATGACTCGAACCGGGCTATAAGCATTGATTCGAATTCTGGTAGTGAGGCTGGCTAGACCATTAATTGGTGATAGGGTAAGCACGCCGACCACGGGGGCAGGATTGTTATCGACAATTAAATAAATTTTTTCGATATAAAAACTTTTACTTTGTGCAATATTCGCAATAATCTCGATCGGCACTATCGCAGCATTTACGGCGCGGACCGGTGTGATTAATGTAATGAGATTATCATTTTTAATCTTTTGTTCTGGGGAGAAAAGCTGAGCCTTAATGATTGGCCAGTTGATGCTTTGCAGTAAAGGTACGACTGGCTTGGCATTTGCTGCGATCACAACATAGACATAACTAAGGAACAGTAAGCAGTGTAATCGTTTCATTCCCATTCTAGCTCCGTGTATGCGGTAATAATATTACGTTGGTGAAACTCATCGAACAGTTGCCAATCTTGAGCGTGGTCTAATAGTAATGTTTTACTAGCGGTTGCCAAATTGATTTGATTCTTAATCGCTGTTGTTACCGCAGCTCGTAGTGTTATCAAATAATGTTTAATCTTCATTAATGCCATTTTTTTCGTACTGACGGGGCCGTGCCCAGGTACTATCTGTGAAATATGAATCTTCTGTAATTGGGAGATGAGATTGATCCAACCGATTAAACTGCCGTCGAGTACTGGGCAATGATTGACAAAAATGATATCTCCGGCGATTAGAGTGGCACTTTTTTGATCAAACACCATTAAGTCATGGTCAGTGTGAGCATTTATTAGTGGCATCAGTACTAACTCGCGATTACCTAAATTAATGATCGTTTTCTGATGAATGAGCCTTGTCGGTTGGATTATCTGTGTGCCGGCATACCATGGCGCATTGAGCCGATTGAGATAATAGGAACCTTTGGCGTTAAGCTGCGCGGGGTATTTGTGGTGGCTAATAAATTGGGGTTTATCGATAACAAAAGCTTGATTACCAAAAATATGATCAAGATGAACATGGCTATTAATAATGTATTTAATCGGCAAATTTGTCTGTTGACGGATGGCTTGCTTAATGAGTAGCCCTTGTCGATAGCTACTACCAGTGTCAATTATAGCAACACTGGTGCTGCCAATAATGAAGGTAACATTCGCGACCATACCTTTTTTCTCGTCAAAGACATCGGCAATTTTTCCTTCAAAGACAAATAGGCCATCTACTACTTCTGTAAATAGCAGTGGTTGCGCCTGTATTGTTATATGACACCAATAAATCATGACACCCCATAGGAATTTTTTCATGGTCTGCTTGGCTTGGTTATTACCAGTTGATATTTAGCATTGCGCCAGCCAGTCACTCCTTGCTGATACCAGTAAATATTGCTGAAACCATAGGACGCAGCACGTTTGGCAGCATTCCAAGAGTGCCAACACTTAGGCTCACAAAATATGACAAATATTTGCTGCTTATTATGGTTACTTAGTTGGTCGAGCTGTTGGCGGAAATGATGCTCCAACGAGTGGGTTAATCCACCTAGGCCAACGTTGGCAAGCCAAATAGCATGAGTAATAGTGGTACGTTTTGGTTCGATCCAAATGTCTGAGCTGGCATAACTATTGGGTTTTCGGGGAGCAGGGTAAACATCGAGTAAAACAGTTTTTGGATGGTCAGATAAGAACTGTTGTAATTGTTGAGCATTGGTAATGACTTTTGCACCCGTAACTGTTTTTGGTACGGGCGCTTGGTAATGACTCATTCGGTAGAGCGTTGGCTGTTTGATATTGTGTTGTAGCGGCTTGTCAACAGCGCTGGTGAGAGGTAATAACGACATGACTAGTAACCCTGATAAAGCAAAGTTGGTGCTTGATGATTGGGCCATAAAGTCATTCCTTATTTGTGCTGTTCGAAAAACAATCGACAAAAAGTAAAGAGCGCTGCTAGACTTACTATACACAACAGTAGTGTGTTTTTTATTGCTTGGCTGGATAACTATTTTTCTATGGTGCAATGATGAATCGGTGGAAAGGGGTTGAAGAATTTGTTGAAGTGGTTAATTGTGGCAGTTTTACTGCGGCCGCATTGAAACTAGATGTCTCTACCTCTCATGTCAGCCGGCAAATTGATGCGTTAGAGCACCGCCTTAATACGCGACTACTGTATAGAACGACGCGTAAAATCACCTTGACTGAAATTGGTAAGAATTATTTTGATAGTTGTAATCATTTGATTGAAGGTTTTTCGATGGCGGAAGAAACAGTCACGCAAATGCAAACTAAGCCCCAGGGTATTCTGAAAATTACCGCCCCGGCAACGTTTGGTGAAAACTATATTGCGCCATTAGCTAACCAGTTTATGCAAAGCTACCCTGAATTGGGTATTGAATTTCACTTTTCTAATCAAATTATTGATCTGGTTGAAGAGGGCTTTGACTTAGCCATCCGCACTGGGATCCTCAAAGACTCATCATTAATGGCACGGCGTATTGCGCCACGGCAACTCTATGTTTGTGCTTCTCCGGCTTACCTTAAACAACATGGTCAACCTGATAATTTACAAGATTTGGTGAAACATAATTGTTTAATTGGCACCTTGGATGTTTGGCAGTTTCAGGAGCATGAGCAGCTTAAGAAAATTAAAGTTAAGGGGCGTTGGCACGGTAATAGCGGATCGGCATTAGTTGATGCTACCTGTATGGGGCTAGGACTATCTCAATTACCTGATTATTACGTGGTTGATAAAATTAGGCGGGGTGAATTGATTCCGGTGTTAGCACAATACCAAACACCAGAAACAGCGGTATGGGCCATTTATCCTTATAATCGTCATTTGTCTCAAAAAGTCAGATTATTCGTCGATTATATTAGTGAAAGTTTCTCTCAGAGTTTACCTTGGTTGGATCAAAGGGGCAGGGAATAAAAAAACTCCACGAAAGTTTTAATAACAAGCGTGAAGTTTAATGGGTTCGTGCAATAAAAAATAATCATCTGTTACTGATATAAAGCGTTACTTCAAAGCCTAAACGTAGTTCTTCAAACTTAGGTGTGCTCCACATAAAACCTCCTGAGGTTAATAATTGTACAAGTTTCTAAATTACTATAGGCCTTGTTGTCTGGATAAAAAATAATACTTTAGGGTTAATTTTTTGCATTAATTAGTGATAACGATTAGCGAGTTTGAATTTGATATCTTAATGTAAGGTGATTGTTGATGGTGGATAAAAAAATACAAAAATTGATTGTTCGTGCTGTATTTATTATGGCGCTGCTTGGATCGCATCCCGTGCTGGCCAATGTAAAGCAATTGAATATTGTTTATTTGAAATTAGTGGCTTCACCCACTACCACCGAGGGCTTTGATGGGGTGATGTTAGCCATCAATGAATCAAATATCGCCGGTAAATTTCTCCAACAGCAGTTTAAACTACGTCATTTTGAGGCAGAAAAACCACAGAATTTATTGCAACAAGCTCAACAGTTGTATCGCACAGGCGAGCGATTTTTCATTATTAATGGCAATGAAAGCTTATTGTTTCAACTTGATCTATGGGCACGAGACAAAGATGTTTTGCTATTTAACATTAATGAATCATCGGATCGCCTGAGAAATGATCAATGCTTACCCTCCGTGCTTCATACAATTCCCAGCCACCAGATGAAAACAGATGCGATTGCGCAATGGTTAACGAAAATGAAGTTAATGAATGTGTTACGACTTAAGGATCCCAACAATACTTCAGCCGACTTATTGGCCGCCTTTGAGCGGTCAGCTCGACGCTTTGGGGTTAATCTTATTGATGCCGATACTAAGTCAGGTGTTCGTTCCGATGCACTATTTGTTAGCTCCGTAGAACAATTGAATGATGACCGACTCAAGATGTTACCTCGAGTCGGTGCTATGGGTCTCAGCGCATTCTCATGGCATTTAGCGATTAAGAAATGGGGGGCTGTGCAATTAAAATCTCGTTTTAAACACCTCGCGGAGCGTGAAATGAATCAAGTTGATTTTTCCGGATATCTTGCTGGACTGACACTTAGTCAAGCTTTCTTTCATGTTAAATCCACCGACTCTACATCGTTAATCGCTTTTATTCGGTCTCCTCAATTAGTATTGGCCGCTTATGTCGGTCATCCATTAACTTATCGCCCTTGGAATGGTCAGCTACGCCTGCCAATGGCATTGGTTAACGGAAATATGATGGTATCGCAGTCACCACAACGTGGCAGTCACCATCGTGAAAATATTCTTGATACTCTTGGTGTTGATCGGGATAACTCAAGTTGCGTTAATAAACATGGAGTGTTCGATGAGAGCTAACATTAAAAATAGCGGATTGTTTGGGCTGTTATTATTACTCAACGCCGGATTAGTGAGTGCAGAAGAGCTTGCCTATGTGACCAATGAGAAAGATAACAATATTTCAGTGATTGATTTAAAAATACAGCGAGTGGTGCGGACGATAGACGTTGGTTTAAGGCCTCGTGGTATTGTCTTCGACTTGGATAAATCTCTTGCTTACATTTGTGTCAGTCGGGCAAATAGGGTTGAAATATTAGATTTAAAATCCGAGAAAATCATCGGTCATTTTGCCAATATCGATGATCCTGAAACTATCGTGTTACATCCTAATGGGCAAACTATTTATGTCGCTAATGAAGACCAAGCCAAGCTATCGGTATTAGATGTGAAACAGCGTAAAATTATCAGTCAAATTGATGTTGGCGTCGAACCTGAAGGGTTGGCTATCAGCCCTGATGGTAGCCTGGTAGTTGTGACCTCTGAGACATCGAATATGGTGCATTGGATTGATACTGCGACTAATAAAATCATTGCTAACACATTAGTTAAGCAACGACCACGAGCGGCGGAATTTACTGACGATGGCAAATTACTATGGGTTAGTTCGGAAGTGGGCGGTATAGTCACTATTCTCGATACCGTGAGTCATCAGATGGTTAAGGAACTGAGCTTCAGCATTCCAGGAGTTGATCGCGTGCAGCCCGTTGGGATTAAACTGACAAAAGATGGTCGTTATGGCTTTGTAGCGCTGGGTCCGGCAAATCATGTGGCGGTGGTCAATCGTCATAACTTGACCATTGAAAAATACATTCCTGTTGGCAAAAGAGTGTGGCAACTGGCCTTCAATCAGCAGCAAACAAAAATACTGAGTACAAATGGCGTCAGTGGTGACGTTTCTATTATTGATATCGAATCATTAACGGTTATAAAATCGATTAAGGTTGGCAGCTTTCCATGGGGGGTTGCGGTTCGTCAACATAATTGACTGTTAGGTCAATACACTTTTGCCAAATCAGTTGAACTCATTGTTGTTTTATCGTTGTAGTATCCTTATGACATTAACAACGATGAGGTAAACAATAATGACAATATTAATTCATCCGGCAGTTGATAGTAAAATCGCTGCTACAGCAGATAACTTTTTAGGTGGCCAGTTGGTGTGTTTATGCCAGCAGGATAAAGTGGTAGTACATGTGACCGCGCAATGCGCCCATAACCATGTTTGTGGTTGTTCAAAGTGTTGGAAGCCGGCTGGGGCAACCTTTGCACAAATCGCCGTGGTCTCTAGAGATAGTGTTAGTGTTGGCGCTAATGGTCATAAGTTAACCGTGATTGATTCAAACGCAGCGATCCAACGTCATGCCTGCAGGGAGTGCGGCGCTCATATGTATGGTCGAATAGAAAATTCCAGTCATCCTTTTTATGGTTTGGACTTTATTCATAGTGAGTTATCCGCTGAATCTGGCTGGGCCGCCCCTGAGTTTGCCGCCTTTGTCTCTTCGGTAATAGAAGCGGGCACTCCGCCTGATAAAATGGTTGAGATTAGAACTCGCTTATTGGAGCTGGGACTGACACCCTATGATTGCTTATCACCCCCATTAATGGATGCTATTGCTACGCATGTTGCCAACAATTAATCATAAAGCAGCATTGGCTGTGACTTATTATGACGATAAAAAAGTGATTGATGCCGGTGAAATGGTGGTGAAGAAGAAACCTGCGCCAGATATTTATCAATATGTATTAACCAAATTAAAGCTGGAGGCCAAGGATTGCTTAGCATTAGAAGATTCCGTACCCGGACAGCTATCAGCATTCGCGGCACAGCTCCCAACGTGAATCACTGCTAATAGTTATAATGAGGCAGAAACATTTGATCCGAGATTACTGATTGTCGATCATTTAGGTGATGAGGGCACAGAGTTGACGGTGCGCTAAAATTCATTGGCGATTGATGTGCCAGCCTGGATTAATTTAAAAAAGCTTAAACCTATTCATCAATTATTAGCCTTACCCTGCTAGCCTGCCGGTTAAATAAAGCATATTTGTGATCTATGTCGTTCAAATGTTGCATTGTTTTTGTTTTATATTTAAATGATGCTGTTTCAAGTTACTGTTTATTAGTTTAAATTGATTTCACGCTGCCGTTTTTAGGGCACTGGTTACTCTCTGAACATTTAACTTTCATTCTAAAAAATCATTTGTTATACTGTCGCGCCTCTTAATGGGAAGGGGTCCATATCATACGGTATGGATTTTGTTAAAAAAGCGGAGCATATAATATGATCCAAATGCAATCTAGACTGGACGTAGCCGATAATTCTGGCGCTCGTCGAGTTCAATGTATTAAGGTTCTTGGCGGTTCACACCGTCGTTATGCGCGCGTTGGTGATATCATCAAAGTTTCTGTTAAAGAAGCTAATCCTCGCGGTAAAGTGAAGAAAGGTGATGTAATGAACGCCGTAGTTGTACGAACTTGTAAGGCAATCCGTCGTTCAGATGGTAGCTCTATACGTTTTGACAACAATGCAGCTGTAATGTTAAATGCTAACTTACAGCCTGTTGGTACTCGAATCTTTGGTCCAGTGACTCGCGAACTTCGAACTGAAAAGTTCATGAAAATCGTTTCACTAGCACCAGAAGTACTGTAAGGAAGAATATCATGGCAGCGAAAATTCGTCAAAATGATGAAATCATTGTTATTGCTGGTAAAGACAAGGGAAAGCGCGGTAAAGTTACACGCATCCTTGCTGATGACGGCAAAGCATATGTTGAAGGTGTAAACATGATCAAGAAGCACCAAAAGCCAAACCCACAAGCGGGCGTAGCTGGCGGTATTATTGATAAAGAAGCACCAATCCAAATTTCTAACATCGCTCTTGTTAATGCCGAAGGCAAAGCAGATCGTGTTGGATTCCGACTAGAAGACGGCAAAAAAGTCCGTTTCTTCAAGTCTAATAATGAACTAGTTTAATTCGGAGATGACGATGGCGAAACTGCATGGTTATTATAACGAGACTGTCGTAAACAAACTTAAAGAAGAGTTTGGTTTTACCAGTGTCATGCAAGTCCCTCGAATCGAGAAAATCACCCTTAATATGGGTGTTGGTGAAGCACTGGCAGATAAAAAAGTCCTAGATCACGCAGTTAAAGATATGACTGCAATCTCAGGTCAAAAACCAGTAATCACCGTTGCGCGCAAATCTGTTGCGGGCTTCAAGATTCGTGAAGGCTACCCAATTGGTTGTAAAGTAACTCTACGTGGCGAGCGTATGTGGGAATTTTTAGAGCGTTTAATCTCTATCTCTATTCCTCGTATCCGTGATTTCCGTGGTTT
>JABSRU010000075.1 GCA_013214965.1 Gammaproteobacteria bacterium | reverse complement strand
ATGCCTGGTGATAACCTTAAGTTTGTTGTTGAGCTAATTTGCCCAATCGCAATGGACGAAGGTCTACGCTTTGCAATCCGTGAAGGCGGTCGTACTGTTGGCGCTGGTGTTGTTGCTAAAATCGTTAAGTAATATCGTAAGATATTGATGATTGAAAAAAGGTCGCGCAAGCGGCCTTTTTTATTGCCTGGTAAATAGTTTTTAAAGTCTAAATTGGTACTAAAGTGTGAGTTCTGTTCAATAATAATACTTTAATTGCTTTTAATCATTTCAATATATCGATAAATCTTTTAGAATGTCGCTCGATTTTTGTCTAGCTAATTTATTGTTAAGGGTTTTAAATGTCGATTAAATTGAAGTTGATTTTAAGTAATATTTTATTACTTAGTGGTTTGTTTATTATGATGGTTATTGATAGCTATACCGTTCATTCTATTGCTAAGTTAAGTCAAGGTGTTGAGCTGGCAGACACGATAGAGAACGATGTTTTAAAACTTAAGAATAATCAGCAGTTATACCTTGCTCAGATTGATGATAAGTATAGCACTAACTTTAAAACTAACATTACTAAAGTTCTCAATCATATTAGTCAGTTAAAAGCTGTTTTCTCGGATTATGATATTGATACTGATCAGTTATTTACTTTAGAACAGTCAATTCATATCTATAACGAACATTTTGATAGCTTGGTTAAACAACAGAGGATTATTGGTTATCATCCGGCCGATGGTCTCTATGGTAAATTGAGAAAAGCAGCTCGAGATTTGGAAGGTCAAACAAGTTTTTCGGATCAAAAGATATTGATTGGCTTATTGCAGCTAAGACGTGATGAAAAAGATTTTATGTTGCGGGTAAATCTAAAATATGTAGCAAAATTCGAACAGCATTATAGTCAGTTGGATCAGGAATTATCACAATATCCACCTCAAGCCCGTAAATTATTACAGCAGTATCATCATCATTTTATTGCGCTCACTCAAGCATACGAAGTGATGGGGTTGACACGAGAGCTTGGGCTGCAAGGTGAGATCATCAAGTCAATGACGGGGCTTGAACAGTCATTATTTAAAGTTATCGAGAGCAGTAAAAATAAGCTAATAAACATTGAAAAAAATATGTCAATGGTGCTTTATATTGTATTTACTATCGTCTTTATTACGTTAATTATTATTGCATTTACTGTGGGTCGTTCAATATTGAGCCCAATTGCTAAATTACGTGAAGTTATGCTTAATATTAGCAGTAACAATGATTTAACCCTGCGAGCAGATGATCGTAATAACGATGAAATTGCTGATTTGGCTTATCAGTTTAATATGATGATTGGCCAGTTTGATACAATTATTTCAAATGTTAACCATTCTATTGAAGCATTAGATAATACGACGCTTAATCTTAAGTCGAATATTGTTAAAACTCATCAGGGGGTTGAAAGTCAAATGGTTGAAACTGATATGGTGGCAACAGCTGTCACAGAAATGGTATCAACGATCGATGAAATTGCCCGTAATACATCGGATGCGGCCACCAAGGCCGAATTAACAAACGTCAGTGCCCAAAAAGGTCAGCACGGTGTGGCAGAAACCATTGAAACAATTGGCTTGTTGTCTAATAATTTAAGTGAATCTGAAGCTCAGGTTGCTGAATTAGTACTTGATAGCCAAAATATCGGCTCAGTGTTAGATGTTATTCGTAGTATTGCGGATCAAACTAACTTATTGGCTTTAAATGCGGCAATTGAGGCAGCTCGTGCTGGTGAGCAAGGGCGAGGTTTTGCTGTGGTCGCTGATGAAGTTCGAACTTTAGCGAGTCGCACTCAAGATTCAACGAAAGAGATCGAAGGAATTATTAGCAAGCTTCAAAATCGCACGCAAAATATGGTTAGTCTTATTTCTGAATGTCGTAAGCAGGGTGTAAATAGTGCAGATAAAGCGCGTGCCGCAGGCGGAATGCTTGAGGATATTACCAATAATGTCGTTGAGATAATGGATATGACGACCTCTATAGCGACAGCAATAGAAGAGCAGAGCATGGTTGCAGCTGAAGTGAATCGACACGTGGTGTCTATTCGTGATGTTGCCGATCAAGTGTCTGAATCGTCGACACATAACTCGACAATGAGTGATGAATTGTCAAATCAATCACAATCTTTAAATCATGCGGTACAGCAATTTAAGGTCAATTAATTCCTTTCCTTTCGATCTCCAGCATTTGGACCCCCAGATGCTGGTATAAAACATTCTTACTCCATTCGTTGCTTCTCATGCTTTTTTATTAATTTTAAATATTAAACTATCAATTGGTATTATTTCGTTGTCTAGACTACGCTTTAAGTATCAATTATTACCTTCTGTGTTATCGGTCGTTGAAGTGGTTTCTTTTTACGCGCTGCTAGCTCTTTGTCGGGGTATAACCATTTGGAGGCGATATGTTAATTAAACATAAGTTAATGCTCAGTACTATTTTGTTGGTTTTTAGTTTATTAATCTTGTTAGTGGTTAGGGAGTATACGAGTAACTCAATTGCCGGTTTATCCAAAGGGATTAGCTTAATCGCGGAAGTTGAAGGTGGTATATTCGCCTTACGACGAGATGAAAAAGACTTTATAGCGAGAAAACAAGTAAAATATCTTCAACGTTATCAATCGGATAACGAGGAGTTGTCGCAAAGAATTGATTCACTAATGGCTGTTTTTATCGGTTATGGCTTAAGTACCAGTGAGTTAACCAAATTACGAACCAACATTAAGCAATATAATCATCACTTTTCACGTTTATCTGATCAACAGAAAATTATCGGTTTACATCCTGAAGATGGTTTGTATGGTGAACTACGCAATGCCGCTCATAAAATTGAAATTGCTGTTAAAGCCTTACCAAGTGATATTTTAGTGCATTTATTGCAATTGCGACGTGATGAAAAAGATTTCATGCTGCGACGGGATCTCAAATATGTAAAAAAATTCAATCGTCATTATCAACAATTTAAGTTGGCGTTAGCGGGTGGTAGGTATTCCAGCAATGTCTCGGATCTATTGATCAATTACAAAAACTCATTTATTACTTTCACCGAAGCGTACCAAAAAATGGGGTTAGCTCCGGAGGAAGCGATTATGGGAGAGATGAGAGCTGAGATCAATCAAACGCAAGTGATCCTCGAACAGGTATTAAGACAGAGTGACGAAGAGTTATTGAGTTCGACCAGTTATTTCTCTAATTTGTTTTATGGGTTGTTTGTGATTATTTTAGTTTTGGTTGTCGCGGCGTCAGTGTTTGTTGGACGGAGTATTTTGTTACCGATTAATGCATTTCAAGATGTAATCATGAATATTAGCGTCAATAGTGATTTAACGTTAAGGGCTGATGTTACTGGTAACGATGAAATTTCGGATATGTCATCGCAATTTAATGCGATGCTCGATAAGTTTGAGGCGATTATTATTGAAGTGAACCAATCTATTGCGATATTAAATGGTGCGACAGGACAGCTATCAGAGAATATTGCAGAGAGCCATCGTGGGGTTGAACATCAACTGGTTGAAACAGACATGGTCGCCACCGCAGTGACAGAGATGGTGGCAACTATTGATGAAATTGCTAGAAACACCTCTGATACAGCGACCAAAGCTGATGAAACCAATAAAAATGCGATGGTCGGTTATGATGGTGTGATGTCGACCGTTGAGCAAATTCGTCTGTTGTCAGAGAATCTCACTGCATCAGAAGCACAAGTGAATGAACTCGTCATCGATAGCCAAAACATTGGTTCGGTGCTGGATGTTATTCGTAGTATTGCAGAGCAAACTAATTTACTCGCCCTAAATGCGGCGATTGAAGCGGCCCGAGCAGGCGAGCAAGGGCGAGGATTTGCGGTCGTTGCAGATGAAGTTAGAACACTGGCGAGTCGCACTCAAGAATCGACTAAAGAAATTGAGCATATTATTGGTAAACTGCAGAACCGAACTCAGGAAATGGTCGGTGTCATTTCACAATGCCGCGAGCAAGGGTTACAAAGTTCTGATAAAGCGCAAGCTGCTGGTGAAATGCTCAGTGAGATTACTCAAAATGTTACGTTGATTATGGATATGACTAACTCCATTGCTGTTGCTATTGAAGAACAGAGTACGGTGGCCTCTGAAGTTAATAAGCATGTTGTACTCATTAGAGACGTTGCAGATCGTTCCTCTGAGTCCTCAGATAAAAATGCGTTAATGAGTGATGAGCTATCTCAGCAAGCTACTTCATTACATCATATCGTTAAGCAATTCAAAGTGACCTAAATAGAAAACTATATTTATACCAACTCAAATGATAATATATTGTATACAATATGTTTCATTTGGGTTTTTCATGAATAAATCAAATAATATAAAAAATACTGCAATCGGTGCTGTTGTCAGTGGCTTATTAATGTTCGGCTGTACTGTTAATAATACCAATAAGAGAGAATCACTATCTGACGTACTTTCACAAGTTCACGCCTGCAACGAGAGCATTAAGATTCGCTCGCAACAATTAACTAAATTACAAATTACTGAAGCCTGTGACACGTTAGTCTCGATTGAGAGTCGTTTCCATGAGATATTTAACACCAAAGATAAGCCAGTCGCCGATGATTTTAATGATGTGATGCGTGCTAATGTTTATCATACCCGTGATGAGTATGTACGCTATGCCACTGATCATTTTAATATGCCAACTGATAACGGCGGGATGTATCTTGAAGGCTATCCTGATAAGAAGGGGAATCATGCTGAATTTGTTGCTTATGAACGTCAGGGAAAAATTTGGAACTTACGCCATGAGTTTGTTCATTACTTAGATGGCCGTTTTAATAAGTATGGTGATTATTGCAATGGCTTGCATGATGATCATGCTGGGCCTGAGTTTTGTGCCAGTCCTAACTTAGCATATCCTCATGTTGTTTGGTGGGCGGAAGGCGTCGGGGAATACATTGCCCATGGTGATAATAACCAAGCAGCAATTAAATTAGCTCAACAGCAAGTCTATCAACTGAGTGAGTTGTTTAATACCAGCTCAAATACTAACACCGGCAGCAATCGCGTTTATCGCTGGGGCTATCTGGCGGTGCGTTTTATGATGGAGCAGCAGCGGGCTGAAGTGGAAGCGATGCTAGATACTTTGCGTCAAGGTGACTGGTCTGGTTACCAAAAATTAGTGACAGGTTGGGGCACTCGTTTTGATAACGACTTTTCAATTTGGTTAGTTGAACTTTCAAAGTAATTGTGACATTTTTGTGTCAGTTATATTTCATTATTATTAATATTGTCATTGTATTAGATAAGATTATTGACTTGACTTGAGTTAGCTTGTTAGGCTAATTTACTGTCAATTATTATCTATTCAAGGATGAAAAGATGCTTATTAAATATAAATTAATCCTCAGTACCATTTTATTAGGGTTAAGTTTATTGATTATGGTGCTAGTTAATACTTATTCAACCAACAATCGTAGTGCTTTATTTGCCGGTATTGAATTAAGCAGTTCGATTGATAATACAATTTTACAATTAAGGCGTAATGAAAAGGATTTTATTGCGCGTAAAAATGAAAAATATGTACAAAAATACCGAAATAATAACCTCAAGCTCAAAGAAAAAATAGCGACCTTAAGCTCATTATTTAAAACTTATCATTTGCCGACCACAGACACTGAACAACTAATGGTGGCCATTGATCAATATGACCGTCATTTCCAACGGTTGGTTGAACAACAACGAGTGATTGGCTTTCACGCTAAAGATGGTTTGTATGGTGAATTACGAAATGCCGCACATGCCATTGAAGATATGATTAAAAAGCAAAATCCATTGCTTCTAGTTGACTTGTTGCAGTTGCGGCGTGATGAAAAGGATTTCATGCTACGGGCCGATGTTAAGTATATTGATAAATTCGAAGCGCATTATCAAATTATGCGACAGCGATATCTTTCACTTGGGATTTCTGAGCCGACTGTACTTAATCATTACCATAAAATGTTTATCCAGTTGACCGAAGCTTATCACACCATGGGTCTAAGCCCTGACGCCGGGATCCGGGGAGATATGCGTTCAAGTATTCATGGTACTGAGCAGTTGCTGAAAAAAGTATTAGCCAATAGCCAAGAACAATTAGCTTCAACTACTTTTAACATGTCGATATTAACTTATTCATTATTTATTCTGATTTTTTCATTGGCGGTATTAGGCTCGGTATTGTTAAGTCGTAGTATTTTACGACCAATTATCGGCTTGCGTAATATGATGATTGATATTAGCACTAATAAGGATTTGACCCTCCGAGTTAATGAACTGGGGAATGATGAACTCTCTGATATGTCTCATTATTTTAATGTGATGCTGAGTCAATTTGAATCGATTATTGTCAATGTTAATTCATCGGTTGAGACGTTGAATGAGGCGAATCATCGTCTTTCTGAAAATATTATTACTAGTCATCAAGGTGTTGAGAACCAGTTGAATGAGACCGATATGGTAGCAAGCGCAGTCAGTCAAATGATCGCAACCATTGAGGGGATTACGACCAACACCACCGATGCTGCTGCCAAGTCGATATCTACTAATCAAAACGCCCAACATGGTCAACAAAGGGTTGCCGATATTACCGCGCAAGTGCAGCTATTAACTAAAAATCTCACTTCCTCGGAGCAAGAGGTGGCTAAATTGGTGATTGATAGTCAAAACATTGGATCGGTCCTCGATGTTATCCGCAGCATTGCCGAACAGACCAATTTATTAGCGCTCAATGCAGCTATTGAAGCAGCAAGGGCGGGAGAACAAGGCCGAGGCTTTGCGGTGGTAGCTGACGAAGTACGCACTTTAGCAAGCCGAACTCAAGAGTCAACCAAAGAGATAGAAACGATTGTTGTGCAATTACAGAATCGGACTCAAAATATGGTGAGTTTAATCGCCGATTGTTTAGTGCAAGGACAGGAGTGTTCGCAAAAAGCCAGTGCTGCAGGTGATATGCTGTCGGAAATTACCGATGATGTCACGATGATCAGTGGTATGACGAGTTCAATCGCGACGGCAATCGATGAGCAAGGTGATGGTGTCTCGGCGGTTAATCAGCATGTGATTATGATCCGTGATATTGCTAACCTGGCCTCAGAATCATCGACTAAAAATGGTGAAATGAGCGAGCAATTATCTCAGCAGGCAAAACTCCTTGAACAATCGGTGAGATTGTTCAAGGTATCTTGTGCATGAAGTTAGGAAGTGAAGCTCCTATTTTTCAGTTGAACCATCGAGTTGCTGTTGGCTGTACTCTGGTTTTTTATGCCGTTGTTTACCCATTGCTTCAGCAATCTCTGGTGAAGTGTAGTTTTCATCGTGCTTAGCTAATACTTCCGATGCCTTGACTCGACGCGGCGAGATTAAGGCACCGTTAGCGACAATGCCTTGCCCCTCGCGAAATAAGTCAGGTAATAGACCTTCATATTCGACGGTGATTTCATCGTGGTTATCGTAAATGATAAAGGACACTTTTAGGTTGTCGCCATTACGTTTGACTGAGCCCTTTTTGACCATACCACCGACTCTAATTCGTTGTCCTATCTGTGGCTTAATACCACTATCGTCTTTGCCTTGGATTATTTCATGGGGAGTGTAAAACAAATCGATATTTTGACTTAGTGCATATAAAACTAAACCAACAACTGCCGCTACACCAAATACAATCGTGCTAATAACTGCTAAGCGTTTTTTTCGCCTTGGATTCATTGCTATTCTTTTCCTTTTCTATATTCTTTTAATTTTTGCTCACGCAGCTGCTTAGAGCGTATTTCGTTGATTAAGTTCCGTCGTTGACGAATACTAATCACTGTTAAACCAATTAGTAAGGTAAAAGTTACGCCATAAGATAGCCAAACATAAAAGGCATAACCTCCCATGGCGAAAAATTCACTTAATGAATCAAAATGCATTATTTGTTCTCCAGGGCCACGAGTTCTTTGACCCAAGGTCGCATCGCATTACGGGCAATGACTTCGTTTCTAAAACGAATTAAGGTTAAAGCACCAATCATTAGGGCGAAGCCCAGGATGTTAATGAGTAAAGGGATTAGCATCGCGCTATCCATCGATGGTTTATCTAGCTTAGAAATAGTGGCTCCTTGGTGCAGGGTGTTCCACCACTCAACAGAATATTTAATGATTGGGATATTAATGACCCCAACCAAGGTTAAGATACCTGCGGCACGGCCGGCTAAGACCTTGTCTTCAAATGAACTATGGAGTGCAATAATACCCAAATAAATAAACAACAAAATAAGTTGCGTGGTTAATCGTGCATCCCAGATCCACCAAGTGCCCCACATCGGTTTGCCCCAAGCAGCTCCTGTCACCAAAGCAACAGCGGTTAGTACCGCACCAATTGGTGCAATGGCAGCAGCAGCTGCATCCGCTAATTTGAGTTGCCATACCATACCCACGAGGGCGGCAGTGGCCATCGCCATATAAGTGCTCAGTGACAAGGTTGCCGCAGGGACATGGATAAATATAATCCGATAACTTTCGCCTTGTTGATAATCAACAGGGGCAAAAGCCAGTCCCCACACCACTCCAATACTCAAGCAGAAAATGCTGGAGATCGCAAACCAGGGTAGTAAGGTTGTTGCTAATTGATAGCTGCGTTCTGGTTTCGCGTAGGGGTGTAACCACTTCCACATAATAATATCTCGTTATAAAAATTTAGTTTGTACTAACGCGCAAAGCGGCGCCGATAGCAAACGGGGTTAGTGTTAATGAACCGGCTAGTAAAGCGCCAATAATAGCAAGATGGCCGCTAAAAGGCATGCCTAAAGCGGCTGCTTCAATGGCACTGGTCGCAAATATCAACACAGGAATATACATCGGTAAAATTAATAAACTTAATAATACACCCCCTTTTTTTATGCCAACGGTCAGCGCGACTCCGATACCACCAATCAAACTTAAAATGGGAGTGCCAAGCGCGAGGGTGGCTAGCATTGCTCCGTAAGCAGACTGTTCCATATGCAGTAACAGCGCTAATAAAGGCGCAACCACAATAATAGGGATCCCGGTCAACAACCAATGAGCAAACACCTTGGCAAAAACCATAATAAACAAAGGTTGTGGGCTCAGTAGCATTTGCTCCAGTGAACCATCTAGATAGTCATTTTTAAACAGACGCTCTAGGGATAATAAAGCGGATAGTAATGCTGCAACCCAGATGATGCCCGGTGCAATACGCGTTAATATCGCGCTGTCAGAGCCAATGCCTAATGGAAATAAGGTAATGACGATAACAAAGAATATTAATGGATTAAATATGTCACCCTTGTTACGAACCGCAACTTGAAGGTCGCGTTTAAGGACAATTAAAAATGTTTGCCAATAGCTCAGTGATTGATTCATTACGTTCTTAATCAAAGTTATAATCGAGGGTGATACGTTGCAAGCGATCGCGACCTATCTGGATATCTTGATGGCTCGTTAATATCACTGCGCCACCGTTATCAACATGTTGAATGAAAAGTTGTTCCAGTTCAATAACACCTGCTTTGTCGATGGCGGTAAAAGGTTCATCTAAAATCCAAATTTTTGCTTTGCTTTGCCACAATCTAGCCAATGCAACTCTTCGATGTTGGCCCGCGGAAAGGTGAGAGGCTAAAGCGTCTTCAAATCCGGTTAAATTAACCTTTGCTAAGGTTTCGCTAATATTTTGATCGTTATCACCATGAATTTTTAAGTTAAAACGTAAATTTTCGTCGGCGGTTAATTCACCTTTGACTCCCGCCAGATGGCCGATATACATTAAATTTTCATAGTATTGATCGCGGTAGCGGCTGATATCTTGCTGCTTAAACTTTACCACGCCATCATAAGGACGTGATAGACCCGCTAATATACGTAATAAACTGGTTTTTCCCGCGCCATTAGGCCCTTCAATCTGCACTAAATCACCGGCACAAATGTTGAAACTTAGCTGATCAAATAAAATGCGTCCCTCTCGAATGCAGGTTAATTTTTCGGCGGAAAGTAGTGCATGGTCCATTGGTGATCAAATACCTTTATTAGAAAATTTATATCATCGATATGTGCGCCAATATAGCATATTGACACACAATTGTGAGGGGCTTTCAGCTTACGCTTTGATTTAGGTCACTAAGGCTTATATCAACTACTCAATGATTTTATCAATCACTAGCGTATATGGCTGTTCGTTATCGACCGCCGCGTCTTTGACTAATCCTTGGAGGTCGCCGGTTTTAATTCCTGCGCTACCTGACTTTGAGATAATTGCAAATAACTGAACTTGTTTATGATTACTAATTTTTGCCATGGGTGTCATAGCCAAAGAGTCATCTAAAGTCACCAATTTAGGTAAGTCAGCCACCGTTAGCTTGATTGCTGCTAATGGCATTCTTGCTCCTTTAACAGGGATTGCATAAATAAACACGGTTTGATCTTGGTTGTATTGGCCGGTTAATTCTTTACTGATAGAAACTTGTATCTGGACGCTAGCAGAAGGTCTCGCCTTTGGTGGCTCAGGTAATTTCTCGCCAGTTAAGCTTAAGCGTTTTTTTGCTTCGTTAATTGCGCCTTCTATGGCAACCACATCTACGCCAGGACGCTTAGTGTTTAATGCCTTTTGCCAATAGGTAATTGCATCAGCATATTTTGAATGGACAAAGTTATCCATTCCTAACAATACCAAGGTCGAAGTATCCTGTGGGTCTAATGCTAAAGCGCGGGCAATTAGCGCTTCAATTTCAGGATTTATTTTTTGACTATTTTTATAGTAGAGCGCTTGGGCTTGTGGGCCAATAAATTCGGCGTGCTCACCTTCTAACTCAATTAGCTGATTAAAAGAGTCGACTGCTTTATCAAATTCTGCTGCTGCGATATAGGCATGGGCCAATTGAAACAGATATTGACTGTTTTTAGGATTTTGGCTGACCTGTAGTTCCATTTCCTGCAAGGCTAACGCTAATTGCTGCTCGCGGCTTAAACCAGAATGCGGGTTATCAGCACTGACTTGAGCAGGCGTGTCGAGTTGGTCAACCGCGCCGAGTTTAAGGTACAACGAAATACTCAGCGTAATGGTGAACACACTGGCAATAATTGGCCAAACGATGGTGCGCTTCCCAACGACTAATTGTTGTTCTTGATGGGCCTCATCTTGAATTAATTTACGAGATAACTCAGTTTTTAATGTCTCAAACTCTGCGGCATTAATGCGATTGTCGTTGAGTTGTTGTTCTAACTTCAATAAAGAATGTTGGTAGCTTTGGGTATTAGCGTTCGAACGGCTATTAATTTCGTTGGCTTTGATTTTTGAATTTCTAAAATAAGGCCACCATAGTACCACTAAGGCAATGGTTAATAAGGCCGCGATGGCAATCCATAGGTTTGTTGTCAACATTGACTCTCTCTACTTCGATAAAATTAACAATTAATGCGCTTGAGACCTTACTATTTGCTGTTTGTTCCAGATGGATGTCACAAAAGGTCAGGTTTGATGCCGAGGATTGTACTTTAAAAGGATTCGTTGTGTTGTTAAATCACGATATAATTTGCGCTAAAGCAATTTTCAACAAATTTTTATTGATAAAAATCTTGGCAACTTTGATTTTTATCAATATTAAAAATAACAGATCATGGACAATGACGACCAATTACTATTGGTAATCTTTAGTATATAAAATCTATGATGTTGAAATAAAGTGTAATGAGATATCATAGACGATGAAACTATTAGTGAGTTGCTTAGTCCAACTGACAAATTTACACCGGGCGGTCAATATACCAGTCGGTGATAAGAAGAAAACGGATGAATAATCCAATAAATATAGCAATTTAAGAAATTTAGTGTGTTGTGAGGTATATAGAATGATCCCCGAACTTGGTAACTTTTCGTTGATAGTGGCGCTTGCGTTTGCTATTTGCCTAAGTGTTATTCCTTTAATTGGTGTTAGTACTAACAATTTAACCCTAGTGCGATATGCGAGGCCGATGACCTTCGGCATGTTCGTATTTACTATTTTTAGTTATCTCATGCTAACGTCTAGCTTTGTTAGTGATGATTTTTCGGTGCTATATGTTGCGCAGCATTCCAACAGCCATTTACCGATTCAATATAAGTTTGCCGCGGTGTTTGGTGGTCATGAAGGATCGCTGCTGCTGTGGGTATTAATGCTAACCACTTGGGCTAGTGCATTAGCGGTGTCTAGTCGTCAACTTGATGAAGCGTTTGTGGCACGAGTGTTAGCTATTCTCGGACTGGTGATTGTTGGCTTTATGCTGTTCACCTTATTAACCTCTAATCCTTTTGAGCGGCTACTCCCTAACTTTCCTAGTGAAGGGCGGGATTTAAATCCGCTGTTACAAGATATTGGCTTAATCGTTCACCCTCCGATGCTGTATTTAGGCTGGAGTGGTTTTTCGGTGGCCTTTGCTTTTGCTATTGCGGCCTTAATGTGTGGCAAGATGGATGCGGCTTGGGCCCGTTGGACGCGTCCTTGGACGCTTGCGGCTTGGTCATTCTTAACCATTGGTATCGTGTTAGGCAGTTGGTGGGCTTATTATGAATTGGGCTGGGGCGGTTGGTGGTTCTGGGATCCAGTTGAAAATGCTTCGTTTATGCCTTGGATAGTTGGCACGGCATTATTGCACTCACTGTCGGTGACGGAACAACGTGGTAGCTTTAGAAATTGGACTGTCTTATTGGCAATTTGTGCTTTTTCATTGAGTTTACTTGGGACCTTTTTGGTCCGCTCTGGAGTGATTAACTCGGTGCATTCATTTGCAGCGGATCCATCACGTGGCATGTTTATTTTAATGCTACTTGGGGTTGTTGTTATTGGTTCGCTAACGTTGTTTGCTTTTAGAGCGAGTGAATTAAAGAGTACTTCAAAATTTGAATTATACTCAAGAGAAACTTTTATGCTTGCTGGTAATGTGGCCTTAGTGGTTGCAACAGCAACAGTCTTGCTAGGAACACTTTACCCATTATTAGTTGATGCCTTGAATTTGGGTAAAATATCGGTAGGACCTCCTTACTATAATGCGGTGTTTAATCCGATTGTTTGCTTTATGGCGATTATTATGGCGATTGGGCCAGTGATCCGTTGGAAGAAAAACAAAGCGGGCACATTCCGTCAAGAGCTCGGTTTAATAGCCATCGCCAGTGTCGCTTTTGGTATTGCGTTTCCTTTTGTTTATGGCGGCGAGTTTATCGGTTGGGTAGCGATCGGCATGGGTCTGGCCTTTTGGCTAATAGTGGCAACGTTAAAAAATGCCAAAACATCGGTATTCACCAGTACTAGTTCTTTTGATTTTAGCAAGACCACCCAAAGTTATTGGGGGATGGTGGTATCACATATCGGGATCGCCGTTGGTATTATCGGGGTGACCCTGGTGTCACACTACGAAACCCAACTTGATATTAGAATGGATGTTGGCTCTAAGGTTGAACTTAGTGGCTACGAATTCTATTTTGATGGCATGAAAGATGTTACCGGTCCTAACTTTACCGCTAAGCAAGGTCAGTTTCGTGTATTTGAAGGTGGTGAACAAATTGCGGTGTTAAAACCAGAACGTAGGATTTACCAGGTCCAAACCATGGGGATGACCGAAGCTGGTATAGACAGTACTATTACTCGTGATTTGTTTGTGGCATTAGGTGACCCATTAGATAATGAAGCCTGGGCGGTTCGAGTTTATGTTAAACCTTATATTAACTTATTGTGGATTGCTGGGGCATTAATTGCTTTTGGTGGTTTCCTTTGTGTGGGAGATCGTCGTTACCGCGCGAAGAAAACAGCAGCAGTACAGACAATGATGGTTAATGAACAAGCGGCTTCAGGAGCATAGGTTGAATCGATGAAACGTTTTATATTATTTTTACCGTTAATCTTATTTTTAATATTAGGTGCCTTTTTGTATAAAGGCTTGTTCTTAAATCCTAAAGCCATGCCTTCGGCACTAGAAGGGAAGCCAGTTCCTGAGTTTAAGTTACTAACCGTCACCAAAGGTGATCGGGTGGTGACCAAAGTCGATCTTCTTGGCGATTACTATTTATTAAATGTTTGGGCAACGTGGTGCGCTTCATGTAAGGCGGAACATCCGTATTTACTCGATATTGCTCGCAGTGGTGTTGCTATTTATGGCATTAACTATAAGGATGATTTAGGCGATGCTCAAAAATGGTTATCATATTACCAAGACCCATATCGCTTTAGTGCCTTTGACGTTAATGGTGAATTAGGGTTAAATCTTGGTGTTTATGGTGCGCCTGAAACATTTTTAGTCGATCAACATGGCATTATTAGATTACGATATGCAGGGGTTATCGATACTAATTCTTGGCGAGTTAAATTTGTACCCATTATTAATGTTATCAAGCAAGAAATAGCCAAGGATAAAACATCATGAAATTTTTGATAACTTGCTTCATTAGTGTCGCAATATTATTGTCCTGCAATGTTATTGCCAGTTCTGTCGACACTTATCAATTTTCCAAACCTGAATATGAATTACGCTTCCATGACCTTAATAAGATTTTACGTTGTCCAAAGTGTCAGAACCAAAATTTAGCTGATTCAAATTCAATGATTTCACAGGATCTGCGCCGAGAAGTCTTTCGGTTAATGGAAGAAGGTCGCAGTGATGATCAAATCATTGAGTTTATGGTGATGCGTTATGGTGACTTTGTCTTATATAAGCCAAAGTTTGACGATGTCACGTATTTTCTCTGGCTTGGTCCAATTGGTTTTGGTGTGTTTGGCGCTTTAGTCTTAATAGTCGTGGTTGTTAGGCAACGTGGTAAACGAAAGCTTCACGTTAAAGATGACATTGGTGAACATCTTAGCTCAGAAGAACAAGCTAAATTAGATAAGATCCTTAACAACAATCAATAATTGAATCGTAATCGACTGTAATGGCACCTTAGGGTGCCATTTTTGTATCTTTAATCGACAAATATATCAGTTTTGTTTCTTTAGTAATCACTTAAATAAAAGATTGAAAAAAGCTCTTGCCAAGGGGCGGAACTTCTCTATAATGCGCCTCACTGAAACGGGAAAGCAGCTTACTAAGCCATTAAGGAGAGTGAGTTACCAAGCGGGACAGAGAAGAAAAACGAAGTTTGAACTTTCTTTTAGAGAACTTTTTAAAAAGAAAGAAATTAACCGTTGACTTCGAAAACGGAAAGCGTATTATACGCAT
>JABSRU010000074.1 GCA_013214965.1 Gammaproteobacteria bacterium | reverse complement strand
CTCCCAAATAAATCATGCAACACCAGCAAGCTATGCTGCACATGTTGAATCAAGAAAAATGTACAACGCTATTGCGGATCAATACATTGATCAAAAAATTAATGGCCAATTTAAAGTGGATGTGATGTTTGGTGGTGGCTGGCAGTACTTTATTCGTGATGATCGCGACATCACCAAAGAGTTTGTAAATGCTAACTATCAATATATCGATAGCTACAACGAGCTATCGAGCATCAATAGCGATAAAGTGTTAGGCCTATTTGGCAAGGTCGGCTTGCCCTGGGCACTTGATGACAGCCAACCCCACCGTTTAAAACGTATGACAGTAGCCGCCATTGATCGCTTGGATAATCATCAAAATGGTTTTTTCATGCTCATTGAAGGGTCACAAATTGATTGGGCCGGCCATAGTAATGATATTGCAGCCGCAATGGCCGAAATGGCCGACTTAAGCGCTACCGTTGAGTGGTTAGAAGATTATGTGGCTCAACACCCCGACACACTAGTGATTATGACGGCTGATCATTCAACCGGTGGTTTTACTATTGGCGCCAATGGTAAATACGCATGGAACCCTCAATTTATAAAAAATCTCACAGCATCACCATCAACCATTGCTAAAACTCAAATAACCGGTGGCTTCTCTGCTAATAAACTGTCTCAACAATTAGGGTTCGATTTAACAACGACTGAAACAGACACATTAAAAGCAGCCCATGATAAAGGTGATGTCAAAACACTCTATATCGCCATCAAGCACCTACTTGATATTAGAACTAATACAGGCTGGACGACAGGCGGTCACACTGCAGTAGACGTGCCAGTCTTTGCTTTCGGCTCAAACAAAGCATTATTTTCTGGTCAAATTGACAATACAGATATCGCTAAAACAATCTTCAAACTTTTAGGAAAATAAATAAGAGCCTTTATATTTTCAATGATTGAGTAAAAGGTCTCTTCATTTTTAACTGCCTCTAGCCAAAATTAGAGGCGACAATAATCCTGACACAAGGGGTAATATAAGTCATTGAGGTTAATTAACATGATCGCGATTTTCTTGACACGCTTTGATTCGATTTCTGACTCACGTATAGAGCGCTGTAATCTAATAGATTCTGTTATTCGCGATAATAACTGTTATGTCTGGCTCTCAAGGCAGAGAGGACATTGAAAGATTGGATATATAAAACTTGAGTAATAGTTTAATGGATCCAATCTTTTAGTCAAAAAATAGGATCGATGAACAGGTTAAGAGAGGTATTTTTACATTTAAACAATTTAATAGAATCCTTGGATAATTTATATTTCAAAATAAGCATATGACTATGAATCTTTAACAGTAAATGGCATTGCTACTGACAATAATCCTCTTTACATACAAAATCAGCAACCACTGATTACAACGACAACCTTTGCTTTGCGAGGGTTCGGTTGATAATCGACATAACAGTTGGTAGCAATAATTTGCTCGGCAGAAGGAGTAGCGACAGACACCTGACTCTTGTAGGTTAAAACAGGAGCATACCATCCGTTAAGAACACGGCGGGCGTGAACCATACCCGCACCAACTACATCCAATTCAATTGCTTCATATATTTCTGGTAGCAGATTACCATCAGTCCCTTCACCTGTCAGGGTATCATCATCGCCTCGGGGAACATAGGCAATCAAACCAACATTTCCTAGTTGATAGGTAGCAGAATTAATAGGCGGACCATTGCGCCCTTTGATATAGCCCTCAGCAACTGACGTTGTTACATACCCTTTCATCGCCCCAGCAATCCCTTTAAGAGTGCCTATTTCAGCATCAGAAGACAAATTGATAAATTTAGGTGCGGCGGTGACAGCCAAAATACCTAAAATAATAATGACTATAACCAACTCTATTAGCGTAAACCCTTTAGTCTTCATCATATGAATAACTCCTTTAAGATATAAAAATAACGATAATGATGTAACGATAAATTATTATTAATCTCTTTGCAAGTCATCAGGATAAGATCATAAATTTTCCATTTTTAGCCACAGTATGATCAAATAGGCTCCTTATCCATAGGAGCCTCAAATACTATCGGTCTTTAATGAATATTTTCGGCATTGATGGCTGAGAATCAATTGAAGAAGTCGCCCATAACAAAATTGAGTTGTTAAAAAAATATGCTCTTTTGAAAATGGTATTCCAGTCCACGACACTATTGCACGAGTTGTATCTTCTTTAGAGCCTGAGATGATGCAAAGCGGTTTCATTAGCGGGATGAAAACAGCAGAGAAGTCTAAGGGAATAACTGCCATTCCAGCATTGCTTGATTTATTAGATATTATAGGGAGTATTGTCACGATTGATGTAGGCTGTCAAAAGGCAATTGCAAAAAAACATACGATAAAGAAGCAGATTATGTGATTGCAGTTAAAGGTAATCAAAGGCATTCTCACCAATCGATTAGGTTTTTTCAATTTTTCAAAGCGATAACGTTAAAAATATGACTCATGATTAGCTTGAAAAAAGTCGATAACGGACATGGCAGAGTTGAGGTGCGCAGATATTGATGGGAAAGTAAGTAAAGAAATTCGTTATGTCATCTGCTCTATAGATGCCGAAACCAAGATATTCGGCAACGCCATTAGAAAACATTGGAGCATTGATAATCAGCGACACTGGATACTTGACGTAAGCTGTGAAAAAGATCTGAAAGCTAAACGCTTCAAAGCAGCACTCGATACTGATTATGCAGAAAACCGATTGAGTTCAGAGGTGTCAACACTGACACCGATAACCTGATAACCTGATAAGGATAATATGCGCAGAACACATCGAGGTCAGAGAGAGTTAGTTTCATTTAAAGACCATATACGAACTCGGATAATACACTTTGCCCAATAACGCTATTTAAATAGTTATCGGAGTTAATATTTCACTTTTAATTAGAGACCTTAAAGAAAAAACATCTATGTATAATATTGATACAATCCTCTTTATCTCAAATTCAGGTTAAATATGATATTCAGCAACAATCCTATTTCAACATACGAATATAAGATAATATTGATGAGCTTCGATACGTAAAACTCAAGCGCCTCTGATTATAATAGAAGGCGTAGATCTAGAAAGATGAATCACTGAATGTGATTAGCGAGCAAAAAATTTTAACGACTTGCCAATATGATCAGTTATAATCCCTCACAATTATCCGCAATAGCTAGCAACAACTACCATGGCCACCTTATCGAATCCGAGTCAATTACTCGAACGTAATATCGAATTATTTAATAATAAAAGAGTTTTAGTCGCAGGCTTTGCTGACGATAGCTTTATTGAGCTATTATCCAATAGCGGCGCTCAAGAAGTCATGGCATTTGGTCTCGACTATCATAATCACTTAGTCGCTCAGCAGCACCTAAACAGTACGAACGCCAAGCTTCAATTCGGTGCCTATTATGACAATCAGCAGCAGCAACCTTGGCAACAACTTATTATTTACTGGCCAAAAGCTAAACAACGTGCCCTCTATTTATTAGCTAATTTATTACCCCACCTAGCAGCCGACGCTGAGATATATTTTGTTGGAGATAATAAAGGAGGGATAAAGTCTAGTGGTAAAGTGGTGGCGCCGTTTTGTGTGAACCCAATAAAAATCGATTCAGCTCGTCATTGTTCACTGATTCACGCCACGTACAATAACACTGCCCAGCCCTTTGATAAAACACAGTGGTTAAAGAAATACTTGGTCAAAGCTGCTGATATTGAATTAACAGTACACTCATTGCCCGGCGTTTTTAGCCACGGTGCATTAGATTTAGGTACTCAGTTATTATTAGAAAATATCGGCCATATTAAGATGAAACGTACCTTAGATTTTGGTTGTGGTTGTGGTGTTATTGGGGCTTACATCGGAGTGAAGCGTCAAGGGATCCCAATTGAATTAGTTGATATCGATGCATTAGCCATAGAATCAGCAAAATTAACCCTCGCGGCTAATAACATCAGCGGAAAGGTTTATCCGTCCGATAGCTTTTCTGACATCACCGGTAAGTTTGCGACTATCATTTCTAATCCACCGTTCCATACTGGCATAAAAACAGATTATACGGTACCCGAACAATTTATCGCCAAGGCGGCCAAGCAATTAATGGACGGTGGGCAACTAAGAATCGTTGCCAATAATTTTTTAAAATACGAGCCAATCATTGAGCAACACTTTAAGCAACAGGAATTAGTCATTAACAATTCAAAGTTTAAAATAATATCTGCTAAGATAAAATAAACGCTCGAGCAAAGTGGTGAACCGCCATAGTTAATGGTATGTATTTCACTGGCCCCCACTGATTGTGGGGTTATATCACAGAAACTAAAATAAACTGTGAACTTTTTTTCAAAATAGCTGACTGATATAAGCGTTCTCTAGCTATAACATAGTGTTTCAGCTAGAATAGCGAGCATAATTACTCTGATTTGAATTTAGGGTAACAAACTGAATCCAGTTTAATCAACTTATCACATATTACTTATTATTTAGGTGTCCAAAATGCAGAGCCCTCATATTCTAATTGTTGAAGATGAATTAGTTACCAGAAATACGCTAAGAAATATTTTCGAAGCTGAGGGATATATAGTACATGAAGCTAATGATGGCGAAGAGATGAATCGCTTATTAGCACAGATGCCTATTTCTCTTATTATCATGGATATCAACTTACCGGGTAAAAATGGTTTATTGTTGGCAAGAGAACTTCGTGAGAAGGATAATATTGCTTTGATCTTTCTGACTGGACGAGACAACGAAGTTGATAAAATTTTGGGACTAGAAATAGGTGCCGATGATTATATTACTAAACCATTTAACCCTCGTGAACTGACTATTCGTGCGCGTAATTTATTAGGCCGCACTCGTAATCCTATTGAAGAAAAACAACCATCAACAGTCGAACGTTATAGCTTTAATGACTGGGTATTAGATGTTAACTCACGTTCACTCATCAGCCCAACCAAGGAAAACTTCAAACTACCTCGTAGCGAATTTAGAGCAATGGTTGAATTCCTTGAAAATCCAGGAAAAATATTAACGCGTCAAGACTTACTAATGAAAATGACAGGGCGAGAGCTTAAGCCACATGACAGAACTGTCGACGTCACGATTCGTCGGATCAGAAAACATTTTGAGTCTCACCCAACTAGCAGCGAGATTATCACGACCATTCATGGCGAAGGTTACCGGTTCTGTGGCGATTTAGATTCAGAATCTAAATAACCTAAACTCAGGCTAGCAAACATCCTAACTGAGTATAAAAACCATCATCAATATTTTTGATGGTGGTTTTTTATTGCTGATTTCCTTACGCAGCATAACCATCGGTGACACCTTTCACCGTAATCGCAATAGCATCATGGGCGTGTAGCGATTCATAATGATTAATTCGCAACCAATAATCAGGAAATTTTTGATTGTTTAAGCAATGTTTAATTTTCCTTGCAGCGTCTTCGCAAAACATTAAATTAGCAGCATTTAAACGAGCAAATTCTTGTTCATCCTCTCTTTTTACGGCCGCTTGTACCGGAGTCTGAAGACTATTCTCAATCGAATCAATTAATGATTTAATCGGAAATTTTTCAATGTCTTGGGCTAACTTTACCTTCACTTGAGCAATTGAACGTTGACTATGTGGTGTCGCTACAATGCCTTCACTAGTCCCGAGCCAATCGAAAACTTGCTGGGGATTTATCGACTGATTCTCTGGGAATTTTTCAATAAATGCATTTTGAATTAATTGGCGAGACAACGCAGCAGAGCAAGGGCAAGTAGATGAATACGGTACGTCGACGGTTAATTCCAGTTCTACCAAACCATTAATTAACAATCCTTTGATTTTAACCGGATACACCTTCCATCCCATTTTTTTACTCAATAATGAAGGTCTCCGTAAGTGATAGTCAAACGAAAAATCAACACGAGATTGATCACTAAGATCATGATGTGAACCAATGAAGTCATGTAGGACTTCAGCGTAATTTTTAGGAGTCAGAGTTTCATCAACCGCTAATTGATCAATCCGTAAATACAAGCGTGACATATGAATGCCTTTCGCTTGCGGGACCGTAATATTAACAAAGGCTGCAATTTTTGCCGAAACTAATTGTGGTACTTCATCTAGCGCTTCAACCATAATGGGCATTTCAATATGATCCATTCCAACCCATTCTAAGTTGCCTTCGGTTTGAGCATTTACATTGTTCGCAATATCTGGCATTTGGTGAGGCATTAATAATGGCTCCAACATTTAATTTATAGTGCTATGCTTAATCAATCACTATTGAAAGCTATCAATAATAGGCATGTGTGTTTTGAACGCGAAGTATACCACGCAAAAGTTGGCTTACCCCATGTTTTGATTATGATCATATAAAATCTAATTAAGCAGGCGCTTTGTTTTAAGTTCATTATGCTTAGAAAATTATTTAAGCAATTACTTTAGCTTTATGCGTGTAATAGTATTGAGATTGCGTATGATATCTTAATATAAGAAAATCAGTGACATCTACAGGAAATTATTTAGAATGATGATATTGCGGTGCATTAATAGGAAAAAAACAATGAGTTTTAGAAGGATCTTGTCTGGAGTGATATTTTTTGTAGCACTTACAGCTCAGTCTCACGCCAAAGATATCAACACTAATCAATATCAATTAATGTTGGTTGGTAGTGATTTACCTTTTTGCCGCAGTGGGTCATTGCAGTTATGTGATGCTGCCCAATTAACCAAATTTGACGTGACTGCTAGTCGTAACACAACCCGTTACAAAGTATCGCCAAGACAAATTGAACTGGTGATGAATCCGAATCGATGGCTTTCAACACGACAGGCTTTTCGCCATGATCTGAAATTAGTGTTACGCATGGTATCGAAAAAAAATAGCGGTAATTCATTCACTCGCGAACAATTACTACGTCAAATCAAACAAACTCAAATTTATAACCAGAAACGTAAAATTAGTGGCTATTCGATGCTTGCTGAATTGAGTAACGACGAAAGAAATATGGTGTTTGATTTTCTTGAAGTGGCCCAAATTAGTGATTTTAATTTACGTTTAAAAGAAAAAGTAAATATTTTAGACCCTTCATATGCTAATTCTTTAACGATGTTCAAACAAATGGTCCACCAAGCGAAGCTTGTTAATGGCCATAAAAAACCCAGAATCCTGTTGGTTACAGCTGCCGATCGTGATCCCTACAAAAACGTTGATAGTTTACTGGATGTTTTCTCACAGCTAAACGCTGATGTAAGTTGGCTGCCGATAGATAATGCACTAAGCAGTTTACTAAATGATAATTCATCATGTGAGTTACTAGATGGTTACCGCAATAGTATTGGTGATAATTACGCACGAGAGCATGTATACCCAGATTTAACATCGCTACAATTTAAATACTGTCAACAGCCGGCATTAATCAAGCAAGACCTAGAGCAAGCCGATGCAATTATTTTTTCTGGTGACTCTCCACAATATTTACGACAAACATTTATTGACACCATGGGGCAACAGACTGATTTACTTAAAATTATTCAATCAAAAATGTTAAACAATAAATTATTTATTGCTGCATATGGTGCGGCAACCCTTGCAATGCCAGGGGGAAAGGATTTAGAAAACAACCCCGTAGCAACAGTAGTAGAAGGCAGTAGCGAAAATGTATTCTTATTTGGCACCCAGACGGACAAGGATTGTTTTAAAACATATAGCTGTCATATCGATAACAAAAATTCAGTATATTATCAGCCTAATGGCGGATTAAGCTTATTCTCTATCGGTATATTAGACATTGATTCACGACGTGGAAATTTAGGACGTGTTAGCAAAGTTAGCTATGATAACAACAACAGATTTGGCTTCAATCTTGAAGCAATGACAGCTCTGTTAGTCAACAAAAAATCACATGACGTAGCAATAGAAATTATCGGTTTTGGGGGGTTAATGCTCGTTGACCATGCTAACACGCTAGCACAAAAGAATAATCGAGGATTAAATGGCATCACACTCGCTTATTTGACTCCTCAGGATAAAGTGACGATATCAAAAGGTAAGATTAATTTTACTTATCCACAATGGAAAAAAACGCCAGCAAATTTTGATGGTGAACAAACAAAGTTTAGCGACTTATTCATCGGGAATAACTTCACCAAATTTTCTCAACAGTCATGTTTAACATCAAATAATCAATGGCAGGGTTACGCGGGTAGGCGTCATCAATTTAAGATTCATTTAAAGAAAGATCAACACAGCCAAATAAAGGTTGGTGGTACCAAGGTCGATAATCAATTTAAACTGTATTGTTCATTTAATCGCTTGATATTAGATGTTGTGAAGCAATAATTGACCTAGCTTATAGTTTTAAAATGAGGGAGATGCTATTGTGCTCCCCTCATTGATTACGACTTAATTAACTATGATGACTTCTATTAAGCCTGCTGAGCTTTCAGCGTTAGACCTTGATATCTTAACCCAATACACAGAAGCGATCGGCGGCCCAGCATTAATGGGCAGCGTCGAAATCTTTGAACAACAATTCCCACTCTATATGAGCAATTTAATAGATTATCATTTATCAGGCGAGCTAAAACAACTCGCTGAAGAAGCTCACAAAATGAAAGGGGCTGCTGGAGCCATCGGATTATTACGTTTAGGCGCTATTTCACAAAAACTGCAGCAAAGTGATGCCTGTGATTGGCAAGAAAATTGCGGCGGATACATTAAAGATATCCAGTGTTATTACAGTGACGATGTCAAAACCCTTAAAGCTTACCTACTTTCCTGCTAGTAATATTGTCATATCTCTTCCTGATTCAATAATTATCCCCCGCCCTACAGTTAAAAGCTAAACATCTTGACAATATTCACCATAAATATGTTTAGCTCCAATTTTTTATAGCATAGCAATGGAAATAACAACCATTATCAACTTTACGTAAAAAACCATTTTTATGCAGCATTTACGTCATTTTATTTAAACAAACGTTTAATAAAGCACCTAAAAACATCAAAAACCACAAATAATACGTTAACACTAAGTTAACATTACGTTGACGTAATGAAACTTTTGTAATTAAATTACAACAACAAAAATAGCACCACCAAGTTGACGCCAACGTTAAATAGCTATGCAATAACATGTTAAACAAAGAGTTAACATACAGTTACCCTCTGTTACCATCATAATACTCATTTTTATTTCACTAATGTGTTAGACCAAAATCGATTTGACTTTGGTGATAATTAACGATATTTTCAATGATTCGTTTGTTAAAATAATAAGCTATAGCGCAGTAGTAGTCCCAACTACCTTTTTGCATAGCAACTGCATAAAACAAGCATCAATAGATCCGTGGAGGTAGCGTAATGGCATTAACAAATCCTGCGTTTGAGAAAGACAATTGTGGTTTTGGTTTAATCACCCAAATGGATGGCGAAGCAAGCCATCGTATCATTAGAACAGCGATCCAAGGTTTGGATCGCATGCAGCATCGTGGTGGAATTTCTTCTGACGGTATTACCGGTGATGGTTGTGGATTACTCATGCAACGACCAGAGGAATTATTTCAAGCTGTTGCCGCTGAAAATAATTGGTCTCTTAGTAAAAAATACGCAGTAGGAATGTGCTTTTTAAGCAACGATCCAATACTTGCAGCACAGAGTCGCCAAATTTTAGAAGAAGAACTCGAAAAAGAAACCATGGCCGTTGTTGGCTGGCGTGAAGTCCCAATTAATAAAGACATTCTTGGCCCGATAGCGCTGGCCGAGCTCCCTGTGATTGAGCAAGTCTTTATTAATGCACCCGCTGGTTGGATAAGCCGAGATATTGAACGTCGATTGTATATGGCACGCCGTCGCACTGAGAAGCGTATTATCAATGATGATGAATTCTACATTGCTAGTCTTTCTTCTATGGTCACTATTTATAAAGGATTAGTGAAACCAGTAGACTTAGCCAATTTTTACTTGGATTTAGCCGATTTAAGAACAAAAAGTTCTATTTGCTTATTTCATCAACGTTTTTCAACCAATACATCACCTAAGTGGCCGTTAGCTCAACCCTTTAGATTTTTAGCCCATAATGGTGAAATTAATACCATCGCGGGTAATCGCCTCTGGGCAAAAGCGCGTGCTTATAAATTTAAGACGCCATTAATCCCCGATTTACAAAACGCAGCACCATTTGTTAGTGAGAGCGGATCAGATTCATCATCTCTCGATAACATGTTAGAACTGTTATTGATGGGTGGCATGGATTTATACCGTTCAATGCGGATGCTGATTCCACCGGCCTGGCAATCAAATCCAACCATGGATCAAGATTTACGCGCCTTCTACGATTTTAACTCGATGCATATGGAACCTTGGGATGGCCCCGCGGGTATCGTCATGACTAACGGTCGCCATGTCGCCTGTGCTGTCGATCGAAATGGCCTGCGTCCTGCTCGTTATGTCGTGACCAAAGATCGTATTTTAACCTTAGCATCAGAAATAGGTATTTGGGATTATCAACCCGATGAAGTACTAGAAAAAGGGCGAGTAGGCCCTGGTGAATTATTGGTAGTTGATACTTATACCGGTAAATTGACCCCTACTTTTGAAGTCGATAACGAATTAAAAAACCGTCACCCATATCAAGAATGGATGTCCAATAACTCTCGCCGTTTAACCGCATTTGAGGATAGAGTTGAGTCAACTTCTGGTCATCGTAGTCTTAGTGATGACCAACTCGCTATTTATCATAAGCAATTTGGCTACAGTAATGAAGAAATTCATGATGTTATCAGCATATTAGGACGAGATGGTCAAGAAGTAACAGCTTCAATGGGCGATGATGCTCCGATGGCTGTTTTATCCACCAAACAACGCTCTGTATTTGATTATTTCCGCCAAATGTTTGCTCAGGTCACCAATCCAGCAATAGATCCTCTGCGCGAAGCCCATACCATGTCATTATCGACCTGTATTGGTAACGAGCAAAACTTATTTAAAGAAACATTAGGCCACGCTAATCGGATTTTAATCGACTCTCCGATCTTGGTATATAGTGATTTAGAGCAATTACGTCAGCTAGATAATGGCCAATACCCTCTAGCAGAACATTCAATTAATTACGATCCAGCCATTGGATTAGAACAAGCTATCATTGATTTATGTGATAAAGCACAATTAAGCGCTGAGCAGGGCTCGACGGTTATTTTATTATCGGATCGCGATATTTCGGATAAAACCATCCCTATTCCGGCAGCAATGGCGGTTGGTGCCCTCCAACAACGCTTAGTCAATAATAACCTGCGTTGTGACTCAAATATTGTCATCGAAACAGCGTCGGCCAGAGATCCACATCAATTTGCGGTGTTATTAGGCTTTGGCGCAACCGCGATTTATCCATACCTCGCTTATGAGACATTATTGGACTTGGTTGAGCAAGGGAAAATAACCAAGACAGCCAAACAAACTGTCTTAAATTACCGCAAAGGCATTAATAAAGGCCTGATGAAAATCATGTCTAAGATGGGCATATCGACGATTGCGAGTTATCGTTGTTCGCAATTATTTGAAGCGGTTGGCCTAGCAAATGAAGTGGTTGATTTATGTTTTACCGGTGTTGTAAATCGAATTAAAGGGGCAGACTTTGAAGACTTCGCCACCGATCAACTCGTACTGCGCCAAAAAGCTTACACCAAACGAATCAAAATTGATCATGGCGGCCTACTGAAATTTGATCATCGCGGTGAATATCATTGCTACAATCCTGATGTCGTTCAATTGCTGCAAAAAGCGGTAAAAAGTGGTGACTATCAAGATTATAAAGCCTTCACCAAAGCCGTTAATGAGCGACCGATCGCGACACTAAGGGATATGCTGCAATTAAAAGTTAGCGATTCACCTATCGAACTCGATCAAGTTGAATCTGCCAGCAAATTATTTCCACGTTTCGACAGTGCAGCGATGTCAATTGGGGCATTAAGCCCTGAGGCACATGAGGCCTTAGCGGTTGCGATGAACCGTCTTGGCGGTCAATCTAATTCCGGTGAAGGAGGTGAAGATCCCAAGCGTTTCAATAGCGAACGTAATTCAAAAATAAAACAAGTAGCATCTGGCCGCTTTGGGGTGACTGCACATTACTTAATGAATGCCGAAGTGATTCAGATAAAGGTTGCTCAAGGGGCTAAACCCGGAGAAGGCGGTCAACTACCCGGTGATAAAGTCTCGACCGAAATCGCAGCGCTACGTTTTGCGACACCAGGGGTCACTTTAATCTCGCCACCACCTCATCATGATATTTATTCAATTGAAGATTTGGCTCAATTGATTTTTGATTTAAAACAGCTTAATCCTAAAGCGCTCATTTCAGTTAAACTGGTATCCGAACCGGGCATTGGCACCATTGCTACCGGCGTGGCTAAAGCCTATGCCGATTTAATTACCATTTCTGGTTATGACGGCGGCACAGGAGCCAGTCCACTAACATCGGTTAAATATGCCGGTTCACCGTGGGAATTAGGTCTTGCGGAAGTGCAACAAGCCTTAGTCGAAAATGGTTTACGCCACAAAGTAAGGTTACAAGTAGATGGTGGCCTTAAAACAGGATTAGATGTTATTAAAGGGGCTATTTTAGGCGCTGAAAGCTTTGGCTTTGGCACAGCGCCCATGGTTGCATTAGGGTGTAAGTATTTAAGAATTTGTCATTTAAACAATTGTGCTACAGGCGTCGCAACGCAAAATAGTGAGTTAAGAGACAAGCATTTTCATGGCCTACCAGAGATGGTCGCTAACTATTTTGAAGCTCTGGCACAAGATATCCGCGAGATCATGGCTTCCCTGGGCATTGAGAAACTAACGGACTTAATTGGTCGTACCGATTTACTAGAAACGATATCAGGCAACACTGCTAAGCAAAATAAATTAGATCTGTCAGACATTATTTACCAACCAAAACCTCATCCAGGTTGTGGTATTTTTTGGCAAGAAAAAAACCCAGCCTATGATGAAGGCCATATGAATAAATTGTTAAGTAGTACTCTGACCGAAGCGATTACCGCTAAATCAGGAGGAACTTATCGATTTAACATTCAAAACATCGATCGTTCAGTTGGTGCATCAATTAACGGGATTGTCGCGACTCATCACGGTAATCAAGGAATGAAGGATCAGCCGATCGATATTCGCTTTAGTGGTACCGCAGGACAAAGCTTCGGGGTGTGGAATACTGGTGGTATTCACATGACCATCGTTGGTGATGCCAATGATTATGTCGGTAAAGGCATGACCGGCGGTCAGCTAGTCATTCATCCACCACTAGGGACTGCTTTTAAGTCTCACCAAGCCACAATCATCGGCAATACTTGTTTATATGGCGCAACAGGCGGTACATTATTTGCTGCAGGTCAAGCCGGTGAACGCTTTGGTGTTAGAAATTCAGGGGCAGTAACCGTTGTTGAAGGCATGGGTGATAACGGTTGTGAATATATGACTGGCGGCGTCGTTGTTTGTTTAGGGCCAACCGGAGTTAATTTCGCTGCTGGTATGACCGGTGGTTTCGCTTACTTGTTAGATGAAAGAAACAATATAGACCAGCGCATGAATCATGAGTGTGCCGAAGCTGTTGCTATTGAACTTCCTGCTTATCAAATCCACTTAAAGAGATTAATTGAGCAGCATTACCTGTTAACAGGTAGTCAACGGGCATTAGAAATCATTAGTAACTTCGAACAATGGTTACCTAAATTTTTATTGATCAAACCAACAGCAGCAAATATCACCACCATGTTGCCATCGGCAACCAAGGTCGTACAACTTGAAGTAAAGGCGGGGTAGCATAACCATGGAAAAGACAGAGAAAATAATATCGAACGTGGTGGCTAACGACTTTCAATATATTGAGATAGGCCGTCAAGATCCGACTAAGAAACCGATTGAGCAACGTAAAGAGCAATTTATTGAGATTTACAATTTGTTTGAGCAGCCGGAAGTAGAAAAGCAAGCTGACCGCTGTTTAGATTGCGGTAACCCCTATTGTCAATGGAAATGTCCATTACACAATTACATTCCAGATTGGCTTGAATTGGCGAAACAAGGCCGAATCATTGAAGCGGCTGAGCTATGCCACGAAACAAACACTCTGCCGGAGGTTTGTGGACGAGTGTGCCCGCAGGATCGGCTGTGTGAAGGTTCTTGTACCATTAATGACGAATTTGGCGCTGTCACTATAGGTAACGTTGAAAAATATGTTACCGATAAAGCTTTAGCAATGGGTTGGCGCCCTGATTTATCAATGGTTGAACAAACCGGTAAAAGAGTCGCCATCATTGGTGCCGGTCCAGCTGGGCTGGGCTGTGCCGATATTTTAATCCGTAACGGTGTGACACCGGTTGTATTTGATAAAAATCCAGAAATAGGAGGTTTACTAACCTTCGGCATTCCATCATTTAAGCTCGAAAAATCAGTGATGGTCAAACGCCGTGAGTATTTTGAGTCTCTAGGTGTCGAATTTAAGCTAAATACCGAAGTCGGTAACGACATCAGTTTTGAGCAACTTCAAGAGGAATACGATGCGGTATTCTTAGGTATGGGTACTTACAACTACATCCGTGGTGGCTTTAACAACGAAGACGCAATCGGCGTACTCGATGCCCTGCCCTATTTAATAGGCAATACCAATCAATTAATGGGCTATCACAACGATGAAAATCCTTATGTTAACCTTGCGGGTAAAACGGTAGCGGTACTAGGCGGTGGTGATACCGCGATGGATTGTGTCCGCACCGCGATTCGTCAAGGTGCAACCAAGGTTCAATGTATCTATCGACGTGATGAAGCCAACATGCCAGGCTCAAAGCGCGAAGTACAAAATGCCCGAGAAGAAGGCGTTGAGTTTCTCTATAATCGCCAACCTTTAGACATTGTAGCCGAGAATGGTCAAGTGACAGCGATTAAGCTTGTCGCAACAGAAATGGGTAAGCCAGATGCCAATGGCCGTATTAGAGCTGAAACAGTTGAGGGCTCTGAATATGACTTAGCCGTCGATGTCGTGATTATGGCCTTTGGTTTTAAACCGAACCCGCAACCATGGTTTAAGCAACATGGTATTGATGTTGACCAATGGGATCGCGTTATTGCCAATAGCAGTAATGTTCCTTTTCAAACCACCAACGAAAAAGTATTTGCTGGCGGCGATATGGTCCGAGGTTCAGATCTAGTGGTCACCGCTATCGCCGAAGGACGCGATGCTGCCGAGGGAATATTGCAATACCTTAAGGTCTAGTATAAGTAGCCGATCTTAACAAACTAGGTTAAGATCGGTTTTTTACTTTTGAGAATACCCCATGAAAATCGGCATTATCGGCGCAATGGAACCAGAGGTTTCAGTCTTACGCGATCAAATCAGCAACCTTACCACTGAGCAATACGCTGGTATTGAATTTTATAGCGGTCAAATCAACGGCAACGATGTTGTAGTTAGCCTTTCTGGGATCGGAAAAGTCGCAGCGGCGGTATCCACCACCCTATTAATCGAAAAATATGCGCCTGATTGCATCATTAATACCGGTTCAGCCGGTGGATTTGATCCCCAGCTAAATGTTGGTGATATCGTTATTGGCAGTGAAGTTCGCCATCATGATGCCGACTTAACTGTGTTCGGTTATGAAATTGGCCAATTGCC
>JABSRU010000073.1 GCA_013214965.1 Gammaproteobacteria bacterium | reverse complement strand
TCAATCAGTTCAGGCGATAGCACTTCAGATAAAGAAGTGAAACTGTCAGGTGAGAAGTTCGACAGGCTGTAAAAATCATAACTAAGTGGCATAAAAAAATCCGATGATTGCAATCATCGGATTTTGATCTCATTGACTAAAAAAGCAAGTAATTTAGTCTTAACTGATCTGCATTACTAATTTAATATAGTCTTGTATGGCTAAAGCTGATTTTTCCACTATCCTCCCTTATTGACACCTAAAATGTGAGTCGGGAAATATAAATCATAGATTATTACTAATGGGGAACGAAGAGGCGGCACTTGTTTGTCTCTTGTTAAGCTACTGAAATTAAAGGGTTTGACTCTTGGCGGGTGGCATAATGTAAGCTGGTTTTTCACCGTGTCTCACACAATAAAAACCCCATTGAGCATTGCTCTACGGGGTTTTTATTTCTATATTTTTCTTGAATAATATATCAAAAAACACTGCTGGCTAAATTAATCCTTTTACTTTATCAAAAAATTTAAATCCCTTTTCTTTTCCTTCGTCGGTACCGTCTTGAGAAAAAAAGTTTAGCTGTTCAATTAAAGACTCTTTGGTTTTTTGAGCAACAAATAACTGAAAAGGTTCACTGTCACCACCACTAATCACGCCACGATAATTAGATAAAACGGTGTAATATTCTTTACGCTTACTCATTTCTGAATCGATCACGGTTACGGGATAACCATGTTGGAATAAATAAAGATTCATTACTAATCTTGATGTACGCCCATTGCCATCAATAAATGGATGAATGTTGACTAATTTTTGATGTAGGTGTGCTGCCATTTCAACAGGGTGCATGGTGTTTTTCTTTTCATTAAAGAATAAGAAAAAATCTTCCATTAGCTTCGGTAAAATAAACGGTTGCGGAAACTCATGTTTACTACCATTTTGCTGCATGACAAACACTGGCTGCTTTCGGAATTGGCCTGCGTGTTGATCCTGAATACCTTTTAGCACCAATGAATGAATATTTTGGATCTCACGAATAGATAATTCGATGTTCTGCTTTGCTACATCACGAATATATAGAATAGCTTCTTGGTGGTTAATTGCCTCTAAATGGTCTACCAGAGGTTTACCGCCGATAGTTAATCCAGTATTGATAACTTGGTCTGTTTCACCCAAAGTTAGAGAATTACCCTCGATACAGTTCGATTCGTAGGTATACTTAATATCTAATTCTTGATTGAGATTTTTTAACATGCTCGGGTTAAAGGGTCTAAAACTATCCAGACATTCATTTAAGTCAGTCAGTTGATTATATAATTCAGATAAGTTGTTCGTTTCAGGCCATAGTGCTAATAAATCTAAATGTGCAGTATATTTTCCTGTGGTGTTCATCATATCCATAAGTGACAAATTAAAGCGCGCTTTTAAAGCCGTTAGCTCTGCTTTTTGGCTTGCTGTTAATGATGAGGTGATTTTTGGTGTGTTACTTATCATATCAATGGCACTTATTTATAAAATTGAAGTTTTTACTAACGCTATTATACCGATATTTTCTATATATCAACTACAGCTTATATTCAATTGCACAAAAATAAAAATGATCACTTGATCAAATACTCCATATAATGATGATCGGAGACTGGCTGTTTGCTCGGTTGCTGATATTTGAACGGTCGTAATGCTTTAACGACGAAACCTAGCTCTTCATAGAGCGTTTGAGCCATCGAATTTTTAGTGGCGACATCTAGTGATAAATATTGAATATTTTTCTCTTTAGCCATTTCACACATTTGTTGGATCAGGGCACGACCAATTTCCTGACCTCTGAGTTCTGGTTTGACGCCTAAATGACCGATATACAATCTATTTCTAGTGGGGTACTGAATCATAGACTCTACTTTTAAACCTCGAAAAAGCACGCCAATCCCTGTCACTACGCCATAGAATGATTAAATCACTTTAATATTTACCAGCATCTCTTTAAGTTGGTGGCTTGACGTTTTGCTCATCACCGTGGCAATGAACTGTTGCTCAAAGGTCGCTGGCCCAGAGCTAAAGACTAGTTCAGTCATCGCATCGGCGTCTTCAGGTGTTGCCGCTTGTAACTTAATGGTGTTGGGAGTCATCCTGATGATTCTTCTATTCTCAATGAGTTTGATTTAAGTTTAGATGCTATTACGGTTTTTACATCTGATTACAGATATTTTTAATCAGTTATGCAATGATTGCTAAGAACTATTGTCTACTAAGATAGATAAATAAGGAGTGTTGTAATGAATAAAATATTAGCAGTGATGTTAGTTGCTTTAGCTACGGGTAGTGCTCAGGGTGCCATTAAAGATAAATACATCTCGGATGCGGTGTCAGTGACGTGGCAAAACACTGAGGACTATCGTGATGTTCGCACCGCGAATGGGATCAAAAAACGTTATCAACAGCGAGTTTTCGATCAATTGGAGCGTTATCTTCATCAAGAGATCCCTAAAGTGATCTTAGAGGATCAAACCATTAAATTGACGATCCATAATTTAGACTTAGCCGGCGATGTTTTGCCGATGTATATTGATCATCAAGATATCCGCGTCATCAAAAATATTTATCCACCGATGATTGATATTGAATATCAGTTATTAGCCGCTGACGGATCGGTGATCAAGTCTAAGCGCGAAAAAGTCCGTGATATCGGCTTTAACCTAGGATCTCATGCTAGTTTGAGACATGATAATTTACATTATGAAAAAGCGATGTTAAAAAAATGGCTAAGAAAACAATTTAAATCTTAAAGTTGGCACTTTATTTGCTTTTATAAATATAACATTTGAAAGTAACCTTGTTTTATCGGGTTTCTGACACTAAATAAAAAGGACAATGTTATGTTTAAAAGTGAAATAGCAACAAATGCAGTAGCAAGCGCTGAAACGAATCGATTAGTATTGGCTAGCTTAGGTATTGAGCATCACGGTGACATTCAGTATATGGTACTTAAAAGTGATATCGATGGCCAAGAGATTTACTGTGCATTAGCGGGTGGCGAGATTGTTGATAATGATATTAACTTAACGCCTGTCGGTACGGGTGCTTATGAAGCTTTATGTTCTTTACCTGGTGATGAGATACAGCTTTTCGCGTTAAGTGATGACGATGAAATTATGGCGCAGCAAATCCCTGGTATTTTAGAGCAACAAGCAGCAGGTAGCCGTTTGTGTTTCATTAGCGCCAACTTAGTTGAGCGTCAGCAGCAAGTGATGAATGCTTTTGGTATGCCAAAAGGTCATAGCTTAGCGGCATAAGCTAAGCTATCGGTATAAGCCACTCGTTAATACCTATTAGCTTTGTGGCTTACCCTTTAGGTTACCTTTAAATACCTCTAATACCTGCAATTGAATTTCAATCTTCGACACTAACGGTGTAATCAATGCTGGCACACTATCTGGTGCTGCTTCTTTTATCTCCAGCAAATCTTTAGCTAGCTCTTCGGCATAGGGAGTAAAGCGATTGGAGTTTGTTTCAAAGCCTTGAGTCTTGTTAAAAATAGCACTAAATTTAGCCATGTCTTGCTGACGAAGTTCGTTTATTTTTTTATCTGCATCAATCGACTGACGGTAAATGAGGCGAATGTTTTCCTGTAGGGCGGCAAAAAGTTGACTGTGCGGCATAAAAGTCTCTAGTAAGGGATAATTTTCGCTATTATACCTTGGGTGCTAGTCCAAGATCTATGGGTGTTTTGTGCGCTTCACCGCCGATTTCACGAACCAGTTTGGGCACTAAAAAACCAGGTAGGGTTTGATACAGTTCTTTCATCATTGCAATCGCGTTTGTTTCATCGGAATCAAAGTGGCTAGCTCCAGCTACCTTGTCTAATAAATGTAAATAGTAAGGCATAACTCCCGCATTAAATAATTGCTCACTTAAGTCGATCTGACTTTGGCTGGTGTCATTAATACCTTTGAGCAGCACCGCCTGATTTAACAGAGTAACCCCAGCCTGTTTTAATCGATTGGTCATCGCCATGACTGACTGATCAATCTCATTACCGTGATTGATATGCAATACCATCACAATGTTAAAGCGTGATTGCTGACACATCGCGCTAAATTGCTCCGTGATCCGGCTGGGGATCACAACAGGCAGTCGGGTATGAAACCTAATGCGGGTTAAATGCTTAATCGGTGATAACAGCTCAAATAAAGCGGCCAGTTGATTGTCGTTGGCCATCAGGGGATCGCCGCCAGACAATATTATTTCGTTTATTTGCGGTCGTTGTGCAATGTATTGTGCAACATCTTTAAAGCCTGATTTGTTTGGGCTGTTGTCTTGATAGGGAAAATGACGCCGGAAACAATAGCGGCAATTAATCGCACAGCCTGTTCTGACCATCAACAAGACCCGATTATCATACTTGTGTAATAAACCGGGTAGCACCGTTGTTTGTTCCGATAAAGGATCGGAAGTGTAGCCCTCAACTTGATCAAATTCTTGCTGATCGGTCATTACTTGTAATAATAAGGGATCTTGCGCGTCACCGTGTGCCATTCGATTGACAAAAGGTAAGGGCACCCGCAATGGAAATAATTTTCGCGCAGCAAAAGAATTTTTAAACTTTTCGGGATTAATCCCAAGATAAGTCAGAAGTTTTTCAGGGTCATTAAAGCCTTGCGCCAGCTCTTTTTGCCAACTCGTTTGCTCAATAATGATATTTTTGGCTATTATCTGCGTCATTTATTTCTAGATCAGCGAATATTCAGGTAGAATCTGCCGATTATTACTATTTATTGATTTGGGAGACTATACCAGTAATGCGTGTTGACGGTAAGATGGTCAGTCACAATTTACAGTATCGTTTCTGACAACATAACGAGGACATCATGGCTACAGTTAGCACTAATGATTTTAAAAACGGCCTTAAACTAATGTTTGAAGGCGAGCCAAGTACTATTCTTGACAATGAAACGGTTAAGCCGGGTAAAGGCCAAGCATTTAACCGCGTTAAAATTCGTAAATTGATTTCAGGTAAAGTACTTGAAAAAACAATTAAAGCGGGTGAAAGCTTCGAATTGGCTGATGTTATGGAATGTAGTCTTGACTTCTTATACAGCGATGGTGAATTTTGGCATTTCATGAATCCTGAAACATTCGAGCAAATTGCTGCGGAAGAAAAAGCCCTTGGTGATAATATAAAATGGTTAGTTGAGCAAAGTAGCTGCATCATTACCCTGTGGAACGATAATCCAATTATTGTGACGCCACCTAACTTCGTTGAGTTAGAAGTGACTGAGACTGACCCTGGTCTTAAAGGCGATACCGCAGGTACTGGCGGTAAGCCAGCAACATTGATCACCGGTGCTGTTGTTCGCGTACCACTATTCATTCAAATTGGTGAAGTGATCAAAGTTGACACTCGTACTGGTGAGTATGTATCTCGCGTATCTAAGTAGCGATATTTAAGACGACCTTATCAACCCGCTATCGATGATCGCGGGTTTTTTTATCTTTAAAAAAGAAGAAGCACCGATGACTTGGCAACCGACCGCAACAATTGATACCCTCAAACAACGGGCAAAAATTTTGGCACAAATCCGTGAGTTTTTTGCGCTGCGTGACGTGTTTGAAGTCGACACACCTGCCATGTCACAAGCAACGGTTACCGATGTTCATTTGCATACTTTTGCCACCGAATTCGTCGGCCCTGGCTACGCTAATGGTCAGAAGCTTTATTTACAGACTTCGCCTGAGTTTCATATGAAAAGGTTGCTGTGTGCTGGCAGTGGCGCTATTTATCAGATCTGTAAATCTTTTCGCAATGAAGAATCAGGACGCTATCATAATCCTGAGTTTACGATGCTAGAGTGGTATCGTCCGGGGTTTGATCATGTGGCTTTAATGGCTGAAATGGATCAACTACTTCAGCTGGTTTTAAGGACATTACCCAGTGATAAAATGAGCTATCAGCAGGTCTTTATTGAGCAGTTAGGGGTTGATCCACTAACCGCCGATCTTGAATTGTTACGACAAACAGCGATGGCTTATGATTTGGGGGACTTTGTCGCTACGGAGTCAAACAAAGATACGTTATTGCAGTTATTATTTTGTTTTAAGATTGAGCCGCACATTGGTCAAGAACGACCAATAATGATTTATGATTTTCCGGCATCGCAAGCTGCGCTCGCTAAAATTTGTCCGATTGACCCACGGGTCGCTCAGCGTTTTGAGGTTTATTACCGCTCAATAGAACTGGCTAATGGCTTTCATGAATTGACCGATGCCCAAGAGCAACAATCTCGCTTTGAAGCCGATAACCAGCAACGGATAGCGCAAGGCTTGTCTGCGCAGCCAATCGACGTTAAGTTAATTTCGGCGCTGGATTCTGGGTTACCAGATTGTGCGGGTGTGGCCTTAGGCATCGACCGCTTAGTGATGCTAGCATTAGGGAAAAAACACATTAATCAGGTGTTAGGATTCGATATTCAAGGTTGTTAATAATATTTACTGTTTGGTGCTTAAATATTGATCTTAAATAAGTTATGCTAAAGTCTAATTTTATACAGTAATGGATGATGTAACAAAAGTGCCATATGGTCTTGTTACTATCAATATACGCTTTATTATAACAAGGATTCAGTAATGTCTACTCGCCTGTCTAGTTCAAGAAAACATGGTTCAGCCCATAAAATTTATATCCCGAATACTGCTCGAGATAACCAATATCTATTGGCCAATATTACGATCACCGATAGCTTAATTAAGCTAATGGACCCACAATTTGAACTAGGTTCAGAGTTACCTTATAAAACTTTTTATAAACAAATACGCAATAAACTATTTGCGCTATGTGAACAACATGACTTAAAACATGTTCATTTTATTGCTAACGATAAAGCACCATTAGTGCGTTTTAATACGGAAGCACAAGCGATAGAAACCAATGATCAAATCCTATTTTTTTATGATCCTCAATATCATCAAGGTCAAAAATACTTTTATGATTTTAATGTTAGGGCTAGAAAAATTTCGATATTATTTTTAGCAACAGGTGAAGAAATTCGAACCCAGTCAGCGTTGTTCCATCGTCAAGTGACTGAGTTACTCGCTGAATTCTCGACAGAGCTAGCATTAGAATATCCAATCAGACTACGAGATCATCAGCATTTAACCTTTGATTTATTTGCTAAAAATAAAGATGATGTCGCGAGCCAATCCCATAAATTTAGACCGATTTCGATGCGATATTTGGCCAATGATGTTAATTTACCTTCCTCTCATAGCGGGCTGACTTATGTGGTGGCTGACATTACGATAAGCTCTAATATTCGAAAACTTGCCAAGATCGATTATGATGCACCGTCGCCATATAATCCGTTATATACCATGATAACCGATGCCTATGTGGGAGCGATGCAACAACAAAATTTAAATAATGGTGCGGTGATTGCCAATGGTTTAACGCCACTAATACGTTTTAGTGCTAATGATGAATCATCGGTTAATAAAGGCTGCCAAATGATTGGCTACGATCCGGCACAACCGGGTTGCGGTATTATTAGTAAATGGCATGCCGATGAGTTTGTTGATACCGTGCGGTTGGTCTTTATGGCCACCAATAATGATTGTACCGACCGAGGTTATGGTCGTTATGTTAATCAAGTCACTAAGGTTTTGGAGTCGGTTGCAGATAAGCTGCAAATAGATGGTAGTAAAGAGCAATTGATGGTGCGTTTTCATCAGCATATTGCGTTTGATCTTTAATTCGTTCTGTTTTTCGGTGGTTAAACAATTTTTTTATCAATTGATTCATCCACTATACTAAGTATAGTAAGGTTGAGTTAATATTTATTAGTGATAATAAATTTTTAGATTTATTGTTTTAAAGGAATTGTGATGACCACTCCAAAACAGCCATTAAAGAACGATCAAAGTAACCATTTGTCAGAGCAGTTAGATCATTTTGAGAAAATTGAGCCTCATGTTCAACGGGATAACAGCGATAAAAAAGTTCCCTATGAGACGCCTCTTCAAGATATTGTGACACCCAATTTTGTTCGCGGTTATAACTAATGATATATTTTGAACAAAAAAAACCGGCCTTTAAAAGGCCGGAACAAGGAAATGTATTACAAAAATTATAACAGAGATAACTAACTACACTAAGTTAGTCACCGGATGGTTGAAATGGTTCAAAAAAAATTAAATTATTTTTAATGCGCCTGTTCCCAGTTGTCACCAGCACCAGCTTCAGCAATTAATGGCACATCTAATTGTGCCGCTTGTGCCATTAACTCTTGAATTTTTGCACTTATTTCATCGACTAGTTCAGCTTTCACTTCAAACACTAGTTCATCGTGAACCTGCATAATCATGATTGCGTTTTCACTCGGTTGGGTATTTAACCAACTCGCCACTAGAATCATCGCTTTCTTGATAATATCTGCGGCTGTACCTTGCATTGGCGCATTAATCGCCGCACGTTCTGCTGCCTTGCGTCTGGCACCATTTTTAGCGTTAATATCGGCTAAGTATAAACGACGACCTGCAATGGTTTCGACATAGCCTTTATCGGCCGCTAATGCTCGAGTGTTTTCCATGTAGTCCAACACACCAGGGTATTTATCGAAATAACTGTCGATATATTGTTGGGCGAGCCCACGTGATATATCAAGTTGCTTAGCGAGGCCAAAAGCCGACATGCCATAAATCAACCCAAAGTTAACCGCTTTAGCACTACGACGCTGATCGGTCGTTACCTGCTCGAATGGGGTGTTAAATACTTCGCTAGCCGTTGCTTTGTGAATATCTAAATTGTTTGCAAAAGCGGTTAATAAACCGTTGTCTTGAGACAAGTGAGCCATAATGCGTAATTCAATTTGACTATAATCGACCGCGACTATCTTGTTGCCTGGTGAAGCAATAAAGGCCTGACGAATTTTACGGCCTTCTTCAGTCCGAATTGGAATGTTCTGCAAGTTAGGTTCGGTCGACGATAAACGTCCGGTTGCTGTTACTGCTTGATGGTACGAGGTGTGCACTCGACCGGACTTTGCATCGATCAATAAAGGTAATTTATCGGTGTAAGTTGTCTTGAGCTTGGTTAAGCTCCGGTACTCTAGAATTGTTTTTGGTAATTCATGATCATGCGCTAACTCGTGCAATACTTCCTCATTGGTCGAGGGAGCACCTTTAGGGGTCTTTTTAAGCACAGGCAGCGCCATTTTCTCTTCACTAAACAATATGTCCTGTAATTGCTTGGTTGAGCCTAGTTTGAACTCTTCACCGGCCTGTTGCCAAGCTTGCTGTTCTAGTTCATCAATCCGAGTTGCTAGATATTGGCTCTGTTCAAATAGCTTAGTGTCATCAATCAAGACACCTTGTCGTTCCATATCAGAAAGGATCGAGATTAAAGGCAATTCAATCTCAGTAAACAATTTAGCTAATCGCGGTTCTGCAGAAACTTTCTGCCATAAGTTATCATGTAAACGTAATGTGATATCGGCATCTTCAGCAGCATAAGGGCCTGCCTCAAGGATTGATAATTGATTAAAGGTTTTTTGTTTAACCCCTTTACCAGCGACATCTTCAAAGGTAATGGTTTTATGGCCTAAATATTTTAGCGCCAATGCATCCATGTTGTGTTTAACCGCCGTGGAATTAAAGACATAGGATTCAAGCATAGTATCGAACGCGATGCCATCAAGAGTAATGTCGTAATTAGCGAGGACATTACGATCATATTTAAGATTCTGGCCGACTTTAAGAGCGTGAGAACTCTCAAGTAATGGCTTAAATTTTTCTAAGGCTAACGCTAACGCTATTTGTTTAGGGGCACCTTCGTAATCATGAGCCAGTGGTAAATAAGCCGCTTCAAAAGTATCTTCAGCGGTTTTTATTGCAAAAGACATCCCGACAATTTCAGCCTGCATATAATTTAGGCTGGTGGTTTCTAAATCAAAGGCGAATAAATTGCTGGTTTCTAGCTTTTTGACCCACTGGTTAAGCTGACCTAAGGTATAGATCACTGGGTAATTATTTGTTTTTATCGTATTTTTGTTAATAACTTCAGTGCTTGAAGTGGATTTTTTCGCATTATCGAGTGGGTTACCGCCCTCTAGTGCGTCTGCTAACCAGCGTTTAAATTCCAATTGACCAAATAATTCAATTAATTGATCTTGATTAGGCTTCGTTATTTTAAAATCGTCATAGCCTTGGTCGAGTTCGACATCAATTTTTATGGTAGCCAATCGGTAGGATAACCGCGCCATTTCTTCATGTTCGACCATGCGTTTACCAATGGTTTTTGCACCGCGAAACTCAAGTGACGCTAATTTGTCGATGTTTTTATAAATTTCATCAACCGAACCAATCCCTTGCAGCATACCTAGCGCGGTTTTTTGTCCGACTTTTGGTACTCCTGGGATATTGTCCGAGCTATCACCCATTAAACCGAGAAAATCAATAATAAGTTCTGGTGGCACCCCAAATTTCTCAATCACGCCATCACGGTCCAGTACTGTATTGGTCATGGTATTAATCAACGTGGTATTTTCATCCACTAACTGAGCCATGTCCTTATCGCCAGTACTGATTAGAGTATGAATACCTTGTTTACTCGCTAATGTTGACAATGTACCGATAACGTCATCGGCCTCTACGCCTGAGATCGATATTAATGGTAACCCCATTGCTTTAATTAACTTATGTAAAGGTTCTATTTGAATGCGAAGGTCATCAGGCATCGGCGGACGATTCGCTTTATATTCGCTGTACATCTCATTACGAAATGTTGGACCTTTAGCATCGAATACGACGACCATATTCGATGGTTCATATTGCTTAATTAAGCTGCGCAACATGTTAATGACACCATAAACGGCACCCGTTGCTTCTCCTTTGGAATTAGTCAAATGAGGCGGAGAAAAAAAAGCACGGAATAAATAAGAAGAACCGTCGACGAGAATAAAGGGGTTTTTAGGAATCGTAGCCATAGTATATGTCGTTTTATTTGAGAAATTAAAGGGGGTGTATGACGCTAGCATGCCACAGTTAAGAAATTTAGTTAACTAACTTTTTATGATCAATTTAAAATTAGAGCAAGACCGTGTGCTGAGTTGAAGATGATGAATAAAATCAAATAAGATTGGAGAATTTTGTTGTGGATAACTCTGTTAGTTATTTAAGATTAAAATTTGAGCTAAATCAAACGTTTTATATATTAAAGCTGTAAGATGTTGAAAAATAATGATTAAGTCTGATGGTTAAAAAATGACCTGTTTTAGTTTCATTTGTGGATATAATTTATTTGGCATGGAGCTTGCGTAGCGTCTATAGATCCCAGATATATAAAAAATAACCCTATTTGAACCATTAAACTAAAGGGGAAATGTAATTTACCAGAAAAATAATTGATTGCTAGTTTTATTTCAAATTATTTATCGGGGATAAAAAAAACGGCCGCAATAAGCGGCCGAAAAAATAGCAATGTGAGCAATAGTCGTGTGGGAATAAATACGGTGTGTTGTATTTTCCCCACTAACAAACAATATCAATAACCTAAAGTTTGTCAGGAGATGTGTCCGTAAAACACAACGTAATAATAATCATTCTCATTGGTGTTTGTCAATTGTTTTATGAAAAGAATTAAATATTTCTTAATAATTGAATTTTTAGGCAAAAAAAACGGCCGCAATAAGCGGCCGAAAAAATAGCAATGTGAGCAATAGTCGTGTAGAACAAATACGATGCTTTGTATTGGCCCTACAAACAAGCAATATAAACTACATAAGGCTTGTCAGGAGATGCGTTCCGTAAAACACAACTTAATAATAATCATTCTCATTAGTGTTTGTCAACTGTATTTATCAAATAAATGACTTTAATCCTGTTTCTTGGGCTAGTTGATCCAAAAATTGTTGCATAAACTGCCAACGTTTTTGCGCTTCATCTAAGCCCGCTGGGGTTTTCATTGTATTCACTAGGCCTTTTAATTTGACGTAAAAATGATCGACACAATAATGCTTGTCGTCGAGAGAGCGATGCTCGGCGAACAGATCATGTGGGTGGTATAATGCGCTGCCCCAAGTTGCTCCAAGCATTAAACAACGTGACAACCCAATCGCGCCTAAGGCATCTAAACGGTCAGCGTCTTGTACTACCCTCGCTTCAAGGGTGATGGTTTCAATATTGGCTGAAAAGCTGTGAGCGCTAATTGCGTGTTCAATAGCCTCGAAATATTGTGATGGATAATTAATTTCAGTTAAAAATTCTATTGCCCGCTTAGCACTTAAGCGAGAACCTTGATTGCGCAGTGGTGAGTCTTTAGCGACATTAACGCAATCGTGAAGCCAGCAGGCCGGAATGACGATGGCTAGCTCAGCTTGTTCGGTTATCGCAAGGGCGAGACCACTGGTGACCACCCGTTGGATATGCGCAATATCATGGGCGGGATCAACGATCATTTGTTCTGTCACGAATTGTTTAAACTGGCTTTGCCATTGGGTAAAATCTATTGGAGTCATTGGGTGCTATCTTCTTTATGTGGCGGTATTAAATGTGATTGCTCATTGACTAAGTCTAGTGAAATCGGTTTTTTTACTTCAACGCCTAAGGCGCGAAAGCTTTCAACTTGGCTAATTAAGTTGCCTTTGCCACTGCTGAGCTTTTTAACGGCCTGCTCATAGCTGTGGTTGGCTTTGCTGAGGCTATGACCAATACTCAAAAGGTCATCACTAAATAATCGTAGTTTGTCATATAATTTGGCGGCTTTATTGGCAATAAGCTGACTGTTTTTATTTTGCTGATCATAGCGCCATAGGTTATGAATAGTCCGCAATGCGACCAGTAGGTTGGTTGGGCTAACTAGCATAATGTTATGGTTCATTGCATAAGATATTAAATCGGGTTGATGTTCTATCGCCAATAAAAATGCCGGTTCAATTGGAATAAATAACAACACATAATCGAGACTACGTAAGCCTTTAAGTTGGTGATAATCTTTATTTCCTAACTCTTTAATATGCTGCTTAATTGAATTGATATGTTCATTGAGCGCAAGTTGCTGTTGCATTTCATCATCGCTATTAAAATAACGCTCGTAGGCGGTCAATGATACTTTTGAGTCGACAATAATATCTTTTTGATCGGGTAAATGAACAATGACATCGGGTCTAAACGCTTTACCCTGTTCGTTATGATGCTGACTCTGCGTATGATATTCATGGCCTTGTCGTAATCCGGACTCTTGTAAAATCCGCTCAAGAATTAACTCTCCCCAGTTGCCTTGTTGTTTATTATCGCCTTTTAATGCTCGGGTTAAATTGACGGCGTCAGTGGCCATTTGCTGGTTTAATTGTTGCAGCGTGCCTAATTCATGTTGGAGCTGTTGTCGTTGTTTTGTTTCGCTCTCGAGGCTATGTTGAATTTGATTTTTAAATTCATGCAATTGTTGTTGCAGCGGGGCTAACAATGCATCCATGCTGCTTTTGTTTTGTTGCTGAAACATTTGACCTTTTTGCTCTAAAATTTGTTGAGCAAGGTGACTAAATTGGTGCTTGATACTTTCATGGTTGGCGCTGACCAAACTTAACTGCTCCTGATGAGCCTGCTGTTGTGAATCGGCTGTGGCGGTTAACTCTCGTACTTGAGCAAACAGTTCGCTGTTATTTTGCTGTAATGTTTCTATTTTTTGTTGTGCCAGGTGATATTCAAGGTGAAGTTTGTCGAGTTGATCTTCACAATGATGAACTGCTTGCTCAAGTTGTTGTTCTTTGATATTAAAAATTGTCTGTAAAGCATTGGATTGTTGCTTATTGAGATAACGCATCACGATAAAGCAGCAAATCACGCCAAGCAAAATAAATCCTAAGGACGTTAGTAATGAAATAAGCCAGGGGGTAAGAGGGATGGGCATGTCAGGATCGCCTGTAATTACTTGAAGAGCGTATATATTACCGTAATTTTTAGAAAAGAATAAGCGGTTAATTAGCAAGTGTTTTTTGTCATCGTGGTGTCACATGTCATCATTTGTTGATCTATCTTTGTTTTTTTCGTTTTAATGTTTTTATTGGTGTTTTTGTTTGTTAATCGTTGCTTTTGATCAATTGAATCAATCTTTAACAGGAGTATTTTGAACATATAACAGAGTATGTATTATCCAAAAAGGAAAACGAGATGAGCAAAGCAACGAAAACAACTAGAATAACGACAGCAATTACTTTACTAGCGACCTTAGGCGTTGTGGCCTTTGGCGCGCAGGCAGGTGCAACAGACAGCATTTCCAAAGCAGTAAAAGAAAGCAGTGTTAATTTAGAGTTTCGATATCGTTATGAGCTTAACGATCAAGACAATGGGCTAAAAGACGGTAAAGCCTCTACGCTTAAAACACGCTTAACGGTTAAAACGGGCAAAGTGAATAATTTTTCCGCTGTGGTTGAAGTGGATCATGTAGCTGCGTTTGGCAGTGAAAACTATAATAATGCGACCGGTACCGGTAATGACATGTATTCAGTGGTTGCCGATCCCGATGGTTTGGATTTAAACCAAGCTTACATTAGTTATACCGGGTTTGAGAATACGACATTATCAGCGGGTCGTCAGCGTTTAGCGCATAATGGTCATCGTTTCTTAGGCACGGTTGGTTGGCGTCAAAACGAACAGACCTACGATGCCTATCGTGTGCAAGTACAGGCAACCGACAGTGTGAATGTTGATTACAGTTACATTTACAATGCTAACCGTATTTTTGGTGTCGATTCGGCTAAAGGCGATCTCCATGGTGATTTCCATGCTTTGAACGTTAAATTCACCCCAGCGAAAGAACATAAATTCGCATTCTTTGCTTATTTACTCGATTTTGATACTGCTGCCGCTAATTCGTCAGACACTTACGGTGTTGACTATAAATTTGCGACTAAAGTGAATAACAATACTAGTGTGGGTATGAACTTAAGTTATGCGATGCAAAGTGACGGTGGTGATAATCCGGTATCTTATGATGCAAGTTATTACTTAGCTGAAGTGAATGGTAAAAGTGGTAACTTCTTTGGTAGTATCGGCTATGAAGTGCTTGGTAGTGATGATGGCAATAAAGCCTTTAGCACGCCGTTTGCGACATTGCATAAGTTTAACGGTTGGGCTGATATGTTCCTAGGCACGCCAAATACAGGTCTTGAAGATCTGTACGTTAAAATTGGTACCAAAGTAGCCGGACTTAAGTTAACCGCTGTTTATCATGACTACAGTGCAAATGAAGGCTCTGCAGACTACGGCACAGAACTTGATTTAGTCGCCGCTTATAAGGTTAACAAGCAAGTTGGTTTATTGGTTAAATACGCGACATATAATGCTGATGCTTACAAAGTTGATACAGATAAACTTTGGTTAATGGCCACCATGAAGTTCTAAACTATTGTTAACAGTATGAATGTCAGCCACTCACTTGAGTGGCTTTTTTAATGATTAATTCCCCCAAATTCGAGCAGCATATTCAGGATGGTCAACAAAAGGGTTACGATTGCCTTGATGTGCGAAACCAGCTTGATTACGGTCACGTTCTAATTGGCTGACCGGGTCATTAATATGCCATCTTAGCAGCATATTAAGTTGCCATGTTTCAAACACTTTAGCGCTTGAACCGTCGAGCACCGCATTACTGCTTGAATTACTATGTTGCCAGCGGGCAATAACATTTTGATAGCGAGTGGCAATATAAAGATGGGCACGTGCTAAATCACCTTTAAATTCATCAATTGGCTCAAACACCGTGCCACTGTAGCCTAAGCTGCTGCGAGCTGTACCCAGTTTACTGTTATTTTTAGACACGAACTGCGGTGTGCCTACTTCGCCAAAGGGATAACTGCCGCGTTTTGAATTGACATAGCCGTCGGTGGCAAAAATATGGTGAACGTCACTGTTCATCGGATCTCTATTACCGCCAAACCAACTACGAGGGAATGAATGCTCTCGGTTGTAGCAATCGGCTTCACTGTTATAGGTACCACATTGATCACTGACTTTGTGGTAGTTATAGCGATCATTGCCATTGGGGTTTTCAGAATAAATATCTAAAATTGATCCATCATTTTCAAAGTA
>JABSRU010000072.1 GCA_013214965.1 Gammaproteobacteria bacterium | reverse complement strand
GATTAGCTCAGTTGGGAGAGCATCGCCCTTACAAGGCGAGGGTCACTGGTTCGAGCCCAGTATCGTCCACCATTCTTATCTCAGGAATTAAAAATTGAGTATCCCCTGAGGACGATTAGCTCAGTTGGGAGAGCATCGCCCTTACAAGGCGAGGGTCACTGGTTCGAGCCCAGTATCGTCCACCATTCTTTTGTTATTCCAATAAATTTATAAAATATTTCACCTAATACAAATCTCCATGCTTGATAACCCGACCGAAGATCATCCGATCGGATTGCTAATACCATCTACTGTTTATAAATATCACCTTGTTGATATTGTGGTTCAGTTCCCGATCCTAGCTGGCGTAATGATTTTTTTGCATATTTCTTTAGCTTACGAGATCCTGCATGTTCAATCGTATGCTCTAATACCTTGCGATAACGTGTATTACCACTGGTGCCTAACAATTTACAAGCCCAAGAGAGAGTATCAATAAAGTCATCATCATTTTGACCAGCATACAAACGTTCGGCAGCAATATCACGATCCAGTTCAGTCGCTGTTCCTTGCTTGATGATGCTGCGAATATGACCTCGCATCAGTTGAGGGCTTTCACTTAACATTGGGTGATGACTTAAATCACCGCGGTGTAGTGAGGTTGAAACAATACGTTTCACCAGCCAATTTTTAGTGCCTTTACCTGAGAAATTAAAAATAAAATTACCAAGATCCTGATACTTAATATTTAACATTGAATAAGTAGCCGTAATCCCCCAAGTTCTTCTGGTACCAAAAGTCACATCAACATCGTCGGGCATACCCAACTTGTTAATAACATCATCAATAGTGTCGGCGGTGTAGACCTTAGAAAAAGTCTCAGCGGTTGCCTTTGATGAGTGTTTAGCCTGCTCTTTTTTAACGCGATTAGCTGCCTCTTTCATATCAACTGCGCCTTTGACAAAAGATGGTGCTGACTTATTCCCCATTTGCTCAAGAGCTAAACGCGTGTACTTTTTTAATTTAGAGTCGGCACCGGAGCTAATAATTGAATTTAATAATTTTTGATAGCGAGTGGTTTCACAAGTCCCTAACGCCTTCGCTAACCAAGACTGCGTATCCACATTTAATGCAGTGGTGCCGTCTAAACTTTGCGCTAATAGCTGAGCGGCTAAATCATGTAGTCTTTGATTATTTAACTGTTTATTGTAAATACTTTGTGCTGATACTTTAATATGTACGGAGTTGCCTCGGGTTAACAAATCAGCATAGATTAAATCCTCTATTTGCCCTGCTTTACTAGGAATAACAAAAATCACCAACAAAAAAAATGAAAAAATTATTCTATATATCATAAGTTTATTCATTTAAGTTTAAATACAAATCATTGTGCCTAAGTATAAGTAAAAATTTAAAATAAACACTAAAAATTGTTTAAATAATAGTAATAAAGTACTGACTCTGATATTTTATCAGAGTCGACTGTGTAAACAAGGATGTGTATCAGTGAAAAACCAACGAGTAATATTTCATTATCATAAATTAATAACAGCCATTTTAGCCGGTTGTATCTATCACGCTTCAGCTATTGGTCAAGAAATCATCAACAGTAAGTCTGACCCCATTGATGTACTGGTTATTACTGGTAGTAGTGATGGTCAATCGATTAGGAAGGTTGACGCCAGTTACGCAATTACCAGCCTATCAGCCAGAGACATTGAATTGTTTTCAGCTAAAAGTACCGCTGATTTATTTAAAATGATCCCAGGGGTTTGGGCCGAAAGCTCTGGTGGCGTCGCTGGTGCCAATATTTTTGTCCGCGGTTTCCCCGGTGGGGGCGATGCTCCCTTCGTCACGGTTCAACTACAAGGTGTGCCAATTTATGCCCCATCTACCCTATCATTTCTAGAAAATTCAACCCTGTTTCGCCTTGATGAAACCATTGATTATATGGAAGCATTACGGGGTGGTCCCAACCCTTTACTGGGCAGCGGTCAACCAGGTTTAACCACCAACTTCCTACTCAAAGAGGGTCAATCGACTACTGAGGGCACAGTTAAATACTCAATATCTGACTATGGATTGTCACGGATTGATGCAGTCCTTAGTGGTGAATTAAGTGATAGTCTATATTACATGATTGGTGGATATAGCAAACGCTCTAACGGCGTTAGGGATGCTAGCTTCAATGCTGAGAACGGTCAACAATTCACCTTGAATTTAACCAAATATTTTGATCAAGGAAAACTAAATTTTTATATTAGAAATACCGATGATCACGGAATTTGGTACCTCCCCACCCCACTAAACGTTGAGTCCGCCGATAATAAATACAGCCAAATAGGTTATTTAAACCGCCAAGCAACCGTCTATATTGGTCAACAAAATCTACTTATTAAAGAAGATTTTGGTCAAGGTCGGGGTTGGGATGGCTTCGTTACTGGTGGTAGTCTTTCATCGTCATTACAAAACGATTGGCATTTAATCGATAAATTCAGCTTCACCAAAGGAAAAGCCAATACCTATGGCTTTGTTCCTAAGGGCGCGCCAGTAAGTATCGGCATGATTCGCGATATAAATACTCCAGTGACAGGCGCAGCCACCGGAGATAATTATCAAGACCATGAAATGGCGCAACAGATTGGCCGCTGGATTGTCAAAAAGGACATCGAGTCATTCACCAATGATTTATTACTCAGCAAAGAATTTGAGCAAACAAAGGTGACGTTTGGCTTATTTAACTCTCAATTTTCAGTGAAAGATTGGTGGGGACTTGGTAATCATGCTTATTATATTGTTAAAACAGGCGGCGAATTACTCAATGGCATAGCCTGTAATACAACGATTGAAGGTTGTGGTTGGAACTATGACATAGATGCAGTTGGTGATGGTCAAATAACCGCTTTATATGGCGCGTATGAACATCAAATTAATCGAGTGCTCACCCTAGATCTTGGTATTCGAAATCAACAACACAAAATCCAATATACCGTTGACGAAGGCATCGATGGTGTCATAACAAAACATGCAAATTATAAAGAGAATCAATGGTCCTGGACCCTTGGCGCTAATCTGAGCTTAGATCACAATAGTGGATTATTTGTTCGAGCTAATCGTGGATCTAAAATGCCCTACTTCGATGATATTCGCGACAATTATACTCGTTATAACAATGGCGAAAACTTAGTAAAGCAAGTTAGCCAACTAGAATTAGGCTATAAATTGGCGAGTCAAGCTTACAGCTTATATGTCACTTCATTCTTTAATGAAGTCACCGGTGATACTTTTGTCAAAAAAATGGGGGACGATGCACAGGTAATGACAAACAGAGCCGGAGGCATAGAAGTTGACGCCAGTTATTATCACGAGAGTGGTTTCTCCTTAACGTTAAACTCAACTTTACAGAAGACAAAAATATCAAACAACCTTGCTAATGAAGGCAATGAGGTGCAACGCCAGCCTAAGTGGCAACTTAGATTTTCACCAAGCTATGACTTTGAATTACCCAATGAGATCTATGGCACTATCTACTCATCAATATCTTTAGTGGGTAAACGCTTTTCTAATATTGAAAATACCGTGGTGTTAGCTGGTTATCAAAAAATGGACCTTGGTATTGAACTTAATTTCGATGAACAAATTTCTGTTCAATTCACCATCAATAATTTAACCGATGAAAAAGGCCTAACCGAAGGTGATCCAAGAGATCCTACAGCGCCAAATGGTCGTTATATTTTACCGTCATCAATGAAGTTGTCGTTACGCTATAGTTTTTAATCCAATGCGTATCTAGGAACAATAATGTTGGCTCAAAGTTAGATGTTTGAAACAACAAAGTTCTCCCGATTAAAATGATAACAAGAGGATAACTTGAACCATAGTCACTTGTTATCAGCACTTATCAAGGCAATGGAGCTTCTCTACGATCTCAGGTTATTCATTTGAGTAACCATTTGATAAAAGAATGACAGCTCCCATGTCTGAAGTTCCTTGTGCGATTATTTCAGTAATCAATTTAGAACCAGTTCGAGTAAATACAGATGGTAAACGATCATCAACACCTTCAACATAGTAGTCTTCAACTCATTTTTTGATCCAAATACGTGTGATTTTTATCTATTGTTAATCCGAATGGGCCAACTCATTTTTGATGTTTATCTGCTCAGGTCTGTTTTTAGTATCTAAATTTATGATCTTTTTAATTTTGAAACCAATAAATCCATAAATTATGGCTAATATAGGGTTGATTAAATTAAAGAAACAATAAAACACGTAATCTAAAGGATTCACTAACAATACGCTGTACATATAGGCACCACAGGTATTCCATGGAATTAATGGGGAAGTGATCGTACCGGCATCTTCCAGCGTACGGCTTAACACCACTGGATGTAACCCTCTGCGCTGATATTCATCTTTATACATTCGTCCAGGCATAACAATTGCCATATATTGATCGGCGGTAACTAAATTTGTGCCTATACAAGTGACCACTGTGCTGGCAATTAACCTTCCCGTCGTTTTTGCCGTTTTTAAGATAACATCAAGAAATTTTCGCAACATCCCCAAATGTTCAAGAACTGAACCAAAACTTAAGGCACAGATAATTAGCCACACGGTGTTAAGCATACTCGACATGCCACCACCACTAAGTAGCTCATTGAGCTTTTGATCGCCAGTAGTAATAGAAACGCCATCAAACAACGTTGTCCAAACTACGGTTAAGTTGGCTAAGAAGACTGAGTCTGTGCTTTTCGATAAATTCATAATAAGCTCTTGCTGAAAAATCATTGCGCAAATAGCACCAACAATAGCCCCTATTGAAACGGCAGGAAAAGCAGGAACTTTCTTTATCGCCAAAGCCAACAAAACGAATAGTGGCAGTAAATTCAGAGGGCTGATGGAGAAATTTTTAGCCAGTTGCTCGTTCAAAACAATAATAGCTTGGCTCGATACCGGGGCTGATTCAGAAAAACCGAGTAGTAAAAATAAGATTAAAGCGATCAAGATAGATGGGGTTGTAGTCCAAAGCATATAGCGAATATGGGAAAAAAGTTCACTTCCTGCTATGGCGGGAGCTAAATTAGTGGTTTCAGATAATGGTGATATTTTATCACCAAAGTATGCACCGGAAATGACAGCACCAGCAGCTATTTCCGGTGATAAGCCTAAGCCTTGAGCAATCCCCAATAAGGCAACACCAATCGTGGCAGCCGTTGTCCAAGAACTACCAATACTCATGGCGACAATACCACAAATGATACAAGTTGCTGCATAAAACCACTCCGGCGACAGGATCTGTAATCCATAATAAATCATAGTGGGTACAGTTCCTGATAGCAGCCAGGTACCAATTAAAGAACCAACGGCAAGAAGAATTAATATTGCGCCGAGCGAAAGAGATATGCCCTGAACAATAGCTTTTTCAATTGAATTCCATGTAAAGCCATTTTTCAAGCCAATAACGATTGCAATACCCATGCTAGCTAACAGTGCAATTTGATTGGGCCCATATGATGAATTATCACCAAAAGTACTGACCGAAGCAGTCAATAAGACAACCAATAACATCACTGGAATTGAGGCATCAATCATAGTGGGTAACTTTGTTTTATTAATATTTCTCATGATTATTTAACACCTGATCAGGCCCTTCCACAGCATATTTGCGCTTAAACATGCAGGGAATCAAACGAAAGTGCAAGTGAAAATTATTTCGTCTGTTAGGGATTGCTCATCCCTAAATTATCAATTTTGGATAGTTATGCACAATAATTGTTTAACCATCATTTTTGTAATGAATCGCTAGCCCTTTATTATTATGTATATATCAGTAAAAATGGCGCTTCAGCTTGATTGATTAATTATCCACTAGAAAAAGTTAAAATATTTTTACTAGATATGATCGTTGATTCCACCGCTTTGACTCAGATCGATATTGCTTAATAAAACTTCAGTGAGAGATTATTTGATGATTAATGTTGCCTATTGTAATGGTAAATTATTTTTGTCATATTAACTTTTTACATTTTGAATGGATTATCTAGGTATGCAGTTTCAACAACTTAATGCATTTAAAGCGGTGTATGAATTAGGAACAGTGACTGCGGCAGCAGATTATATTCATATCACTCAGCCAGCAGTTAGTCGTTTAATTTCTAGCTTAGAAAGAAATATAGGCTTTAAGCTGTTTCAACGCGTAAAAGGACGTTTATTGCCTTCGGAAAAAGGTAAAGCTTTTTATATCGAAGTCTCAAAAGCTTATTCGGCACTTGAATCACTATCTGAAAGTGCTTCTGATATTAAAAACAGCAGTTTTGGCAGTCTTCATATTGCCGCATTCCCAATGTTATCTAGTAATTTTTTACCTAAACTATTAGGGCAATTTCTTTCAAAAAAGAAAAATTTACATTCGTCATTAAAAACTTATCGCTCTGAAGAAGTTTTAAGGAGAACAGCATTACAGTCATGTGATATCGGTTTTGCCCTATTGCCTGAAATCACTGAAGGAGTGACAAGTATTAAAGTAGAATGCAAATGTGTCTGCATTTTACCTCAAGATAGTCCGCTTGCCGACCACACCGTTATTACTCCGAAAGATCTTGATGGACATGCGATTATTAGTTGCGAAAAAGATCATACTCAGCGGCAGGTTGATAAAGCTTTTCTTAAGGCTAAAATAAAACGTAATGAGGTTGCCGAGGTTTCATTAGCGATAGCGATAGCTAATTTAGTTTCTGAAGGGGTTGGAGCTTCCATTGTTGACCCGTTCTCTGCAAAATATTTTTCAGGTGATAGTGCCGGTGATAATGCCGGCATATTAATTAAAGAATTTCTCCCATCAATACCTTTTAGATTTTTTATTTTACTACCATCATTACGAGCAAAATCTGAAATTGTTGACCAGTTTATTGAACTCTTCTTTCAAGAAGCTAAAGATGCTGGCATTGAACTAATTCGTTCAAAATAGCTAAACTAACCATATGAATATAACGAACAAGCATTTACCATTGCTTGTTACTAGCTGTTGTTTTTTATATTCTGTTGTTTTTTCAGTTCTTAATCACGTTGAGTCACGAGTCGTATAACATTTAGACATAGGTTTGGTGTGTACAAGCATTAGACAATTTTATAGATGCTCTCTAATGTTTAAATCATCAATAAGGCAAATATCCCTTAAATAGGTTTAAATAAAGTGACTATAAATATTACAAAGGCATCTAAAAAAGTAGCAGTATTTGGCGCAGGTAATGCGGGTCTAACAGCGGCATATCATTTTTCTCAGCAAGGTTGCCAGGTAGCGTTGTATGGGTCTGAAGGTTTTGATGAACAAATTCATGCTATTTCTGTTGATGGCGGAATTACCTCTTTAGCTCAATACCATGGTATCTCATTAGATTATTCAGGATTTGAATCGATCGACTGCCTAACAACCGATATTAAACAAGCCATCGCCTATTCAGATATTCTTATTTTACCCGTCCCCTCTTTTGCACAGGTACCATTATTCAAAGAAATGCTACCCCATTTAACTGACCATAAAACCATTGTGTTAATGCCTGGTAATTATGGTTCGTTGGCGCTTAATCAATTGAAAAAAGAGTTAGGTTACCAAGCACTGAAACTTAATTTTGTTGATGCTATCTCAATTCCTTGGGCAACGCGCATTACAGGAAACGCAGAGATTGCTATTTTAGGAATGAAGTCATTTTTACCCATTGCTGCATTGCCGGCAAGTAAAACAGATGAAATTATTACATTACTCCAGCCTATTTTTCCATTAAAGCTAACCGCACTCACCAACGTTATTGCTGCGGGCTTAGAGAACATCAATTTTGGCGGCCACCCGTTAATGACGACATTAAATATTGGCTTGTTAGAGAATTTTCCGGGTAAATTTAACTATTATACTGACTGTTGTTCGCCAGCCACGGCTAAAGCCTGTGCAGAAATGGATAAAGAGCGTTTGGCTGTTGGACAAGCAATGGGTTTAACACTTAAGTCAGAATTACAGGCTATGAACGAGCTATATAATATGGATGCACAGAGTGTTTATGAATTAAATAAAACCTCAAAAACTCATGGTAGTGTAAATAGTGCTCCTGATTCATCAACGAATCGCTATATTACTGAAGATGCTCCTTATTTACTGGTTCCTTGTGTCGAGTTTGCCAAGTTAATGAATATCGATACGCCGATTGCAACATCAGTATTACATTTGACTAATGCCTTTAATGAAGCTGATTACTTTAGTAGTGGACGAACCCTCCAAAAAATGGGATTGAGTAATATGACAATGTCTGAAATCACCGCGGCAGTCAGTTAAATTAACTAAATGACTAATAACCTAGGTTTAAATTATGAAGCTTAAAATTAAACTACCTTCTGTTTATACAATATTGTTCTTATTAATTGTATTGGTTGCTGCTCTAACTTGGGTGGTACCCGCCGGCCAATATGAAATGGCCAATAATGAATTGTTAGGTACTTCGGTACCGGTTTCGGGCTCTTATCATCAAGTACAAAGCAGCCCGCAGAATCTTAAAGATATTTTATTAGCACCGATTCATGGTTTTTACGATCCAGTAACCAATAAAGCTAGAGCTATCGATGTCGCTTTATTTGTGTTGATTATTGGAGGTTTTTTTGGCGTGGTCAATAAAACTAAAGCGATTGAAAGTGGTATTTTTCAAATTACCAAAAAGCTTAAAGGCCGGGAAATTTGGATGATACCGACACTGATGGGCTTTTTTGCTTTAGGTGGAACTATTGTTGGTATGGCTGAAGAAACATTACCTTTTTACACCTTAGTGATCCCCGTTATGATTGCAGCAGGATATGACAGTATCACCGGTGTGGCAGTTGTTATGATCGGCGCAGGAATTGGTGCTTTGGGTTCTACAGTCAATCCTTTTGCTACGATTATTGCTTCAAATGCAGCACAGGTTAGCTTTACCGATGGCTTAGGATTGAGGGTTGTTATTTTGATTCTCGCTTGGTTACTTTGTGTTATTTATGTCATGAAATATGCAAAAAAAATCAAAAAAAATCCCAATTTGTCATTGGTTGCCAATGATAAGTTAGCTAACGAGGAATATTTTTTGCATCGCTCAACAAGTACCACAGAACAACCTTTATCCATACAGCAAAAGTTAGTGTTAACCATTTTATTGCTGGTATTTATTGCTATGGTCATTGGTGTTTCATTTAGTGATTGGTGGATGGCGGAAATTTCAGCATTATTTATTGCCGCGACATTAGTGGTAGGAGTGGTTGCCAAGATGAATGAGCAAATATTGACCGCCAGTTTTATAGATGGCGCAAAAGAATTATTAGGTGTTGCCTTCATTATTACTTTAGCCCGAGGGTTAGTAGTGGTAATGGATGACGGTAATATTACTCATACTTTTTTATTTTATGCTGAACAACTTTTAAGTGACCTTTCTCCTATCGTGTTTATCAATGCAATATACTGGGTTGAATCCTTTTTATCACTGCTGATCCCCTCATCTTCAGGGTTAGCAGTATTATCTATGCCAGTTTTAGCGCCTCTTGCTGATTTTTCAAACGTACCTAGAGAGCTGGTTGTTACTGCATTCCAAGCCGCGTCTGGTTTACCTAATTTAGTTACCCCTACTTCCGCTATTGTCATGGGTGGCCTGGCCCTCGGTCGCGTTTCATATAGCACTTGGTTGAAATTTATTATGCCCTTGTTGGCGATGATCGTCTTACTGATGATGATCATGCTTAGCCTTGGCGTTGTTTTGAGTTAATCAGTAATTGATGAAAAAACACACCGCTAAATAGATCTTAAGACTATTTATTTGGAAGAAAAATTAAAAACGATTTAAACGATAAATTATATAAAAAGTGGCAACAAGCCATGTACATTGCAATGAGGAAGAGAATCATGACAGGAAAAAATCTACAAGTATTTAAAAAGTCTGCTTTATGCGTAGCGCTTAGCTCCGCATTGATTATGCCGACATATAGTTACGCAGAAAAAGCGGCTGATACACTAGCTGTAAAAGGCATTGAACGTATTCAAGTCACGGCCTCTCGTCGTGCTTCTACTGTGCAAGAAGCTCCTTTAAATATCACTGCCATCGATGGTGATGTAATGAAAGATCAAAATATAACTCAGTTGTCAGATGTTGCTCGATGGGTGCCCGGTTTAAGTGTTGCCGATCAAGGTGGTCGTGAAGGCTCTCCTATTATTGTCCGTGGTTTAAATACCAACTCATCGGGTCCTGGTTCTAATGCCGGTACGGTTGCAACTTATATTGGTGAAATTCCTCTTGTGGTTGATATGAAACTTATTGATGTTGAACGAGTTGAAGTTTTGATTGGCCCACAAGGCACGTTATATGGCGCTGGCACACTGGGTGGAGCTATCCGTTATTTGCCTAACAAGCCTATACTCGATGAAACATCAGGCTCGCTTTATGGTGATATCTTTACTTTATCTCAAAGCGATGATATGGGAGGAGAAGCCGGTTTTGTTTTTAATACTCCATTGATTGAAGATGAACTAGCCGTACGTTTTGCCGTTAATTATTTGGATGAACCAGGTTACATTGATTACAACTATGTAGTTCGTGAAAGTGGTGTTTCTTTACCTGATCCAGATTGGTCTGATACAGAAGCGGTTAACACTAACTTAAAACAGATTAAAGACGCTAATTACGAGAAAACTACTACTGCAAAAGTGATGATGCGCTGGCAGCCAAATGATACCTTCGATACTACATTTTCTTATTTTTATCAAAAACAAGATATTGGTGGCCGCTCTATCGTTCATGCCAACAGTTTAAGTGATACCAACCCTTTATCTACGGTTATGGGGGCGTATGAATCAGGTTATCGCTTTCAAGAGCCAAGAACAAAAGAAGACACTTTAGTTAGTTTAGAAATGGCGGTTGACTTGGGTTTTGCAGAATTAACTTCTGCTACTGGCTATTCAGAATTTGAAGCGCTTGGACAACGAGATCAAACTGATTTATTGATTCGTTTAGATTACAGCTATGAAGAATTCCCAGGTTTTTCCGCCTTTACCCGTGAAGTGGATGAAGCAGAAAATTTTACCCAAGAAATTCGTTTAGTTTCTACGGGCGAATCGGCTTTAACGTGGATAGTCGGTGCTTATTATAATAAGTTTAAAAACATTGCTGATAGTCGTGAATTTACCCCAGGTTTTGATCAATATGCTGTTGATAACAGGGGTACAAGCCAATTACGTCCTGATTCATTAGAATATGTTTCGGTTGCTAACACTGACGTTACTGAATCCGCTCTTTTTGGTGAGATAACTTATAGTGTAACCGATAAATTAACCTTAATGGCCGGTGCACGTTTTTATGATTATGAAGTTAACTCGTCTTCTGCTATCGATTTTCCATTGTATAATACCTTATTTAATGGTTATGGCCCTGATGAAGTGAATTTAAACTTTGATGACACTTCAGCAGCTGATGATGGCAGCCTATTTAAGGTTAATGCCAGCTACCAATTTAGTGATGATGTGATGGCGTATGCCACTATCAGTGAAGGTTTTAGAATAGGCGGATCTAACGGTATTGGCTTATGCGATGAAAGTACAGGTGAGCAACAAAGCGTTTGTGCACAACCTTATGAAGTATTGTATGAACCAGATACCACCACTAACTACGAGCTAGGTTTTAAGAGTACTTGGTTTAGTAATCAATTACATTTTAATGCTGCTGTCTTTATGGTTGAGTGGGACAATGCTCAAATTGCCGGTGTTACAAAAGTCGGGCAACAATCTATTACTAGTAATGCGGGTGCTGCGAAGTCTTCAGGTGTTGAGATATCATCTCGGGCTATGATTTCTGATAGTATTATAGCCTATGCTACTTACGCTTATACCAATGCAGAATTAACCAGTGACGCACCTTATTTATTTAGAGTATTGAGTGAAAGCGAACTTGATGCAGGTGTAGAGCAAAGTTATTATGATGGTAAAGGTGGCGATCGTTTACCGGGCACTCCTGAGCAGCAGTTCTCATTAGGTGCTACTTATTCAATTGAAGTGTTTGACGATACCAGTTTAGACATAAACTATGGTTTAACCTACCAAAGTGACATTTACTCTAAAGTTGGCTCGCGAGCTGATGGTGATATTTTACCTGGCTATGCGTTAAGCAATATGTCGGCAAGATTCTCACAAGAGCAATGGTCGGTAACCTTATACGTTGATAATATGTTTGATAAGTATGCTTATAGTTCGGTACGTCGTGACAAAGGTGATATTGGATTAGCTAAGTTTTCTACTATGAACGCTAACGATGCAAGTATCCAACGTAACTACGGACATTACTTGATCGCTCCGCGCAAAATAGGCGTTCGTTTCGAATATTTGTTTGATATGTAAGTTTTTGCGTCTGTAATCGCAGAAAAAACAAGGTACCGTATTATTTTTAGTTTGTTTAAATTAAGTTCCTTTAAATAATACGGTGTCTTTTTAATCTTTTGCTGAGCAACAATTGACTAGAAAAAATAACGTTATTGAATTTGTGATGAAAATGGCAAAGTATATAAATAGTCGTGGTTAAAATATGTCTACCCAAATAAAAATCTTACATCAGCAAGCACAAAAAGCATTAAATCAGAGTTTGTATCAACAAGCTCACCAAAATTTAATGTTGATCTTACAGCAAGATAAGTATTTTTCTGATGCTTATTTTTTGTTAGCTATGATTGCCAGTGCCCACCATAATTTAACAAAAGCTATTGAATTAATTAAACAAGCCGATGCGCTTGCGCCAAACAACGCTGAGTACTTATCACAACTTGCCAAACACTATGCATTAGCAAACAATCATGTTCAGGCGGTTCACTTTGCCGAAATTGCCGCTAATTTACCAATCAAATCATCATTAACCTTCGATACGCTCGGCGTGGCATATAGCCAAATGGGCTTGCACAATAAGGCTGTGATTTTTTTTGAAAAAGCCGTCGCCATTAATAACAAAAATCCAAACTACTTCTTTAATTTAGGTGCCTCACTAAAGTTTACCGGTGACTTTGAGGGGGCTAAAAAGGCCTATAAACAAACGATTTCAATGGCACCAAATTATTACAAAGCACATGCGGCATTAACGAGTTTAGGTGGCATATCAATAGATTCAAATCATATTTCTCAACTTGAGCAACTTTTTTCAAAAACGCAGCAAGCAGATGATAAGCTATATATTGGTCATGCCCTAGCGCGTGAATATGAAACATTAAAAGACTTTGATAAAGCATTTTACTACTTAGATATCGCAAAAAAACTTAAGCTACAGCAATTTAAATACAGCATTGATGAAGACAAATCGCTATTTAAAAGTATTGAGAATCACTTTAAAAGTGATAATAGCTCATTAAAGAAAGGCTTTGAAACTGAAGAACCAATATTCGTGGTTGGTATGCCAAGAACAGGAACAACACTGGTTGAACGAATTATCTCACAGCACTCAGAGGTGACTAGTGCAGGGGAATTACAACACTTTGGTTTACTCCTTAAGAAAATGGCCAAAACCTCCAGTAATCGCGTGATTGACGCTGAGACAGTAGCGGCATCAAAAAATATAAATTTTGAAGCGTTGGGTAAATCTTACATTGAAAGTACGCGAGCGATAACAGGGAAAACAGCAAAATTCGTTGATAAAATGCCATTAAATGTACTTTATGTCGGCTTTATTTTACAAGCCTTACCCAAGGCGAAAATTGTTTGCCTTGATCGAAATCCTTTGGATACCATTGTTAGCAATTTCAGACAGCTTTTTGCTATTAATCAATCGTATTACAGCTATTCATATGATTTGGAAAGTACTACAGAATTTTATTTATTATTTAAAAAATTAGCCACTTTGTGGTTAACAACTTTTCCAGATAACTTTTATTTTCTCAATTATGAAAAATTAGTCAACGACCCTTTAAATGAAGCCCAGAAACTCATTGAATTTTGCGATCTTCCTTGGCAAGAGCAATGCGTTAATATTGATCAAAATTCTTCCCCCGTTGCCACGGCTAGTGCATTACAAGTAAGAAGCCCTATTAATAACGGCTCGGTAGGTAACTGGAAAAAATATGATGCTTATCTCGATGGTGTCAAAGAGATGTTAACCTCTAGAATACCGACCTAATAACACCCAACTAGCTTAACCATGTAATTTAACTGATTAATTAACTTCCCACTTTAATCCAGTCCCTGATGTACATATTCATCACTCTGTTAGCGTCACTAATAAAACTGTTCCATGCTTCTACTGCATTCATAGAAGTGGCTTATACCAATTTCGTTAAATTAGTGGTCAATTATTAGCGAGGAAAAATGGATGAGAACAAGGAATTTATTTACGAGTTTAGTCATTCTACATAGAAAATAAATAACGCCGTTGTCATTTGTTTTAACCGTTAAGAATGATCAGTTAATTATCGGAATTGGTATTAATATCTCTCCAATAAACTGGGCCACTATACTTCAACATGAAATATAAGCCATCATTTGACTTAAAGGACTACCTGTTGGTCAATAATCATTGAATGTAGACAAAAGGGAAATTGTTCTAGCAATATCAGCTGTGCATTTAAATTTATTAATAAAAACCTTTTCGATATGCTTACATTTAACACTTTTATAATACTGTTTTATATCTATTTTATATCTATTTTATATCTATTTTATATAAGCTATGGGGTCCTAAATGATCTTGCCATTTTTGATATGCGAACGACCTTTTATTCCTGAATTCAAATAGTCTGGTATCTCAATTCGCTTTAATAATGAATTTAGTCTTCTATGTACTCTCACCATCTGAGGATGTGGGACAGTCTCATCAGTTTATAGTACTGGGTGGCATTTTATTGGTGGTGATCGGTAAATATTATTTCACCAGTAAACAAAAGCTAAATTGATAGAAATAAGAACTAAACATTTTTATTGTCGATTAGTTCTTTAATTTTATTTAGAGAAAAAAAATAATAGCAGAAAGAAAAGTTTAACTTGGGAGGTTTTAATCTAAGGCTCTAACGTTGAATTCAACTTAAAGAAGTTAGTGACCGGGGCGAAAGATTTGAGTGCTCCATCGCTAATCAACTGAGCGAGATACGACCACATCGCCCCACTTGTTTACTGTATTTTTACTACTTCCTCTGATGGTTGAAAATATTGAATTACTACCTTAGCGATTCTTCTACTGGACAGCCTTGTTTTCGACAAACACCTTCATTACAAAGCTTGCAAATTTGCAAGGCTTGTATTTTTTCACCTGTTAAGTTGCCCATAGCAATTTCTAATAAATTCAAAAAATCTTGTTTTTGAGTTTCATCAAAGCTTTCTAATAATTTAAGGGTAACTTTTTCACGGCTATCGAGTATAGATTGAACTCGAATGCTTCCTGCACTTGTTACACTTAACACAACAGATCTAGCATCTTTTTCAGATTTATGCCTTTGTACAAACCCCTCATTCTCAAGTGTATTAATAAGCCTAACAGTTCCAGAATGAGTTAAGCCTAAGACTTTGCTCAGAACGTCAATCGTCTCGTTAGGGTGATTATGAATCACTACTAATGCAATTTCATGGCTTAAGCTACGTCCGCCCAGTTCAGAAATTCCTATTTCGATTTTACTGGAGACCATGGTGGAGAAGGCTCCTATCAAGTTTGATATGTATTTTTTATCTTTCATGCAATCAATTATATGTGACTCGATCACAAAAATATAGTGACAATTGATTTTCCCTGAATTAATATATGACTCACTCACACATTGTAGTAACTTAATCAAAGATACTACTCATGTTTAAGGTAATAAATCGAAATATTCTTATTTCCACATTGGCGGCATGTGCATTGTTTAGCGCAGCTCGACCAGTAATGGCTGAGAATAAAAAACAAGCAACTTATGGAGCATCATAAAAAAATGAAAATTGACTCAGAGACATCACGTTATACAAAAGAATTTAAAACCATCCTAGGCAAACAAATGGCTTATATAGATCAAGGTAGCGGTGACCCTATTGTATTTTTACACGGTAACCCAACGTCTAGTTACCTTTGGCGAAATGTAATGCCTTACTTAGAAGAAAAAGGTCGTTTAATCGCAATTGATATGATTGGTATGGGAGACTCCGACAAGCTAGACAATACCAAAGAGGGTAATTATTCTTTAGCTGAAAATAGCAAATATACTTTTGCACTTTTAGAAGCGCTTGGTGTAAAGAAGAACGTTACTTTAGTTCTTCATGATTGGGGTTCTGGTGTCGGTTTTAATTGGGCGAATAATCATCAAGATGCGATTAAAGGTATTGCGTTTATGGAAGCAATTGTTACCCCTTTTCCTTCATGGGATGATTTTCCTAAAGAATTACATGGACCTATTGGCATGTTACGTTCTCCCGAAGGTGACAAATTAGTATTAGAAGAAAATTTCTTCATTGAAACATTATTACCTGCAACCATTTCACGCCCTTTAAGTAAAAAAGAGCATGATGAATATCGCAGGCCATTTCTTAAATCAGGAGAAGCTCGAAGAGCCGCACTTGCAGGGCCACGCCAGTTACCTATTGCAGGTGAACCAGCCGATACGGTTGCTTTAGTTGCAAGTTATGCAGAATATTTGAAAAATTCAACGAACGTTCCCAAACTATTTATTAATGCTGAACCTGGAGCTTTTTTAGTCGGTTATGCTCGTGATTTTGTTCGTACATGGCCAAACCTGAAAGAAGTAACCGTTAAGGGAAGCCATTTTATTCAAGAAGATTCTCCACATGAAATTGGAAAAGCTCTTGCTAAGTGGCTACCAAAATAAACATATCAAAGTAAAAAATAGTTCTACCAAATTACAGACATTATCAATTAGGAATAAAAATGAAAAATTTTACATTATTCATCGCATCATTAATCTTCAGCCAAACGCTATATGCCACAGATAACACTAAATCTGCAGTTTTGAAAGAGGACAATAAAAAATTTGTAACAGTAATGGATCCCATTCAATTTGCCGATGCATATGGTGATGCAAGTACCAAAGCATATGGTCGATTTGGAAAATTCCCTGCTAATTTTGAAACACCAATGCATGTACATTCACATGGTTATAGAGCAATTGTTGTTAAAGGATTAATGACTAACCCATTTGGCAATGAGAAGAATGCACCAGTAATGAAACCAGGCTCTTATTGGTCAGTTAAAGCAGGAGATAACCACACAACAGCATGTGTATCAGATGTTCCTTGTGAGTTTTTTGTTTATTCAGAACATTCATTTGATTTCAAAGTAGTTGATGAAAAATAATTATTAACGATAATTACGGTCAAAAAATCGGTATCATTTTAATCTGTTAATATCAAAAAGAGTTCGGTGTGACACTTGAACTCTTTTAAATTGATGAAAACCGCTGTTAGAAAAGAATTAAGAAAAATATAGATCAAGCAATTTGTCAGTAAATACAGGCTGTTCTAGTCAACTCCAACCAGACACCTTCTTTAGAGAGTTTTCGTAACTAACAGGTGTTTTATCATTGTTAGCTGAGTGCAGTCTTTTGAGGCTGTAATACTTAATGTAGATCCCCTTAATGTCGCTATATAGCTTGTTACCAAAACGTTGCTCTACGTAGTCCCTGAATCGTTGGACATCGTGCTGCCATGATCTCTTGTGACGTTTTATATAAGGCAAGTAGCTGTGCCAAAAGAACTGACTAAGGCTTGGTATAGCCTTGTGACTGTCATTCTGCGGTTAGGATCAGTGCCATCTGCCAACACCCATTTATACTTTCTGATGATTTTACGTGCCGTTGCAATATCAATAACAGGAAACGTTTATTGCCGCTTAACTCGCTGTCTGATAGTTCTAGTTCGGTTGAACGTGAATTAATGTCGTTAGCGGCAATAGCTTTTAGGTTGGTATTGGTGAATTTTAAGCGTGTTTGGATCATTAGATTGGGTTAATTATACCAATCTGATTAAGTTTGTGATCTGATACCAATCTGATTAAATTTGTGATCTAATGACACAAGTCATAAAACAACATAAAATTAATAATGCATGCTATTAAA
>JABSRU010000071.1 GCA_013214965.1 Gammaproteobacteria bacterium | reverse complement strand
TGCTGAACGTGATGGTGATAAGATATATGCGGTCCTTAAAGGTATTGGTACGTCATCGGATGGTCGCTTTAAATCAATTTACGCGCCGCGTCCAGATGGTCAAGCCAAAGCATTAAAGCGTGCTTATGAAGATGCTGGTTTTGCACCTGAAACCTGTGGCTTAATTGAAGGTCATGGTACTGGCACTAAAGCGGGTGATGCTGCAGAATTTGGTGGCTTGACCAAGCACTTTGGCGCAGCAAGCGACCAAAAGCAACATATCGCGCTAGGCTCGGTGAAGTCGCAAATAGGTCATACGAAATCAGCCGCTGGCTCTGCGGGCATGATTAAAGCCGCGTTAGCGCTGCACCATAAGATTTTACCGGCCACTATTCATATCGACAAGCCAAGTGAAGCACTCGATATTGAAAATAGCCCAATGTATTTAAACAGCGAAACACGTCCGTGGATGCCACGGGAAGATGGCGCGCCGCGTCGTGCCGGTGTTAGCTCATTTGGTTTTGGTGGTACTAACTTCCATATCGTATTAGAAGAATATCAGCCACAACACGACCAAGCTTATCGTTTAAATTCAGTTAGCCAGACTATTTTAATTAGCGGTGCCAATCAACAAGCCTTAGTGAGTGAACTAACGACTTGGCGCGGTAAACTTGAAGTGAACAGCGATGCCCAGCCATTTGTGTTTAACCAATTGGTTACTACCTTTGCGCTGAAAACGCCGAGTGCTGAATTAGCGCGTGTTGGTTTTACAGCGAAAAATGGTCCAGAAGCATTGGCCATGATTGATGCAGCGCTTAAGCAGTTTGCGGCTAAAGCCGATGCAACTGAATGGAGCGTACCAACGGGTATTTATTATCGCGCCAGCGGTTTAAATGTCAGTGGTAAAGTGGTGGCATTGTTCTCAGGTCAAGGTTCACAATATCTAAACATGGGTCGTGAATTGGTGTGTAACTTCCCATCAATCATGAACACCACCAGCGCGATGGATAAAGAGTTTGGCCGTGCTGGTTTAGGGCATTTATCTAACGTTATTTTTCCAATTCCAGTTTACACCGATGCGGCACGTAAAGCACAAGATGAAGCGCTACGGTTAACGCAGCATGCACAACCGGCGATTGGTACTTTTAGTCTTGGTTTGTACAAAACACTAGAGCATGCTGGCTTTAAAGCTGATTTTACCGCTGGTCACAGTTTTGGTGAGTTAACGGCGTTATGGGCCGCTGGTGTGTTAAGCGAAAGCGATTACATGATGTTAGCGCGCAGTCGTGGTCAAGCAATGGCTGCTCCGACTGATAGTTCATTTGATGCTGGTAAAATGGCCGCTGTTGTTGGCGACCCAGCTTTAATAGCCCAGGATATTAAAGCGATTAACGATGTGGTGATTGCTAATTACAACTCGAATAATCAAGTGGTTATTGCTGGTTCGTCTGCCCAAATTGAAGTGGCGATTAGTGAACTGACGGCAAAGGGTTATAAAGTCGTGGCCTTACCGGTTTCTGCTGCTTTCCATACGCCGCTTGTTGCACATGCTCAGCAACCATTTGCTAAAGCAATTGATAGTGCTAAGTTTAATGCGCCTTCCATCCCTGTATTCTCGAATAGCACGGGTAAAGCACACTCGAACAAGCCAAGTGAAATTAAGAAGAGCCTTAAAAAGCACATTCTTGAGTCAGTGCACTTTAATCAAGAAATTGACAACATCTACGCCGATGGCGGTCGAGTATTCGTCGAGTTCGGTCCTAAAAATGTGTTAACGAAGTTAGTTGATAACATTTTAGCGGATAAAACTGATGTGGTGACTATCGCACTTAATGCCAATCCTAAAAAGCCAAGTGATGTTCAAATGCGTCAAGCGGCGCTTGAATTAGCGGTGCTTGGTCTTGAATTATCTAATCTTGATCAATTTGATGCGGTTAAACGTCCACTTGAAGCGCCAAAAGCTTCACCAATGTTAATGAAGTTATCGGCAGCCTCTTATGTTAGCCCGAAAACCAAAAAAGCGTTCGAAGATGCCCTAACTGATGGTTGGACAATTAAACAAGCGAAAGCAACGCCAGTTGCTGTGCCTGAGCAACAAGTTAAAGTAGTCGAAAAGGTTGTCGAAAAGATAGTTGAGAAAATCGTTGAGGTTGAACGCATTGTTTATGTTCAAGCGGATGGCACGCCAGCCACTACGACTAACACTGGTTCAAACGCGGATGCTGCGGCATCCATTGAACGCTGTGTGAGTCAATTTGTGGCGCAACAACAACAATTGCTAAATGTTCATCAACAGTTTATGCAAGGTCCACAAGATTACGCAAAGACCTTTGATAATGTATTAGCCGCGCAATCGGGTAATGAACTCCCTGAAAGTTTAGATCGGACGTTAGCCATGTATAACGAATTCCAATCTGAAACATTGCGAGTGCATGAAACTTATTTAAATAGTCAAACTGACAATATGACAGCGATGCTTGCCGGAACGCCAGCATCGACCATAACAACAAATCCGACCCCGACAGCCATGGTTGTCAATGCTGTTGTTAATGCCCCAGTGATTGCAGTTGCTCATGCGGCACCGATGGCACAAACAGCTCCTGTCGCTACTCAAGTTGTAGCACAAGCTCCAGCAGCAGTTATTACACCAGTTGTGACTCCAATCATTGCGAAAGTTGCACCGCAAGCTGCGCCAGTCGTTGCAGTAAGTGCTGCCGTTGCACCAGTGGTTGATGTTGCGATTATTAGTAAAGTGATGTTGGAAGTTGTGGCGGATAAAACCGGTTACCCAACGGATATGCTAGAACTTGGCATGGACATGGAAGCTGATTTGGGCATTGACTCAATTAAGCGTGTTGAAATTCTTGGTGCGGTTCAAGAATTAATTCCTGATTTACCAGAACTTAATCCTGAAGACTTAGCTGAGTTACGCACCTTGGGCGAAATCGTTGACTACATGAAATCTAAAGTATCAGCTACCGATCCTGTGACTAATAGTGCAGCGCCTGCAGTTGACCTCGGTCACATCCAAACAGTGATGATGGAAGTGGTTGCTGATAAAACAGGTTACCCAACGGATATGCTAGAACTTGGCATGGACATGGAAGCTGATCTGGGCATTGACTCAATCAAGCGGGTTGAAATTCTTGGCGCAGTACAAGAAATCATTACCGACTTGCCAGAGCTTAACCCTGAAGACTTAGCTGAGTTACGTACGTTAGGCGAAATCGTTGACTACATGCAAAGTAAGGTCACTGCGGTTACAGTAGCACCAGTTGCAGCTCAAGTAGTAACTAGCGCACCGACGGTCGACTTAGATCATATCCAAAAAGTGATGATGGAAGTGGTTGCGGATAAAACCGGTTATCCAGTGGACATGCTAGAACTTGGTATGGACATGGAAGCTGATCTGGGTATCGACTCAATCAAGCGCGTAGAAATTCTTGGCGCAGTACAAGAAATTATTACTGACTTGCCAGAGCTTAACCCTGAAGATTTAGCCGAGCTACGTACCTTGGGCGAAATCGTTAACTACATGCAATCTAAAGTCACTGCGGCTCCAGCTGCTCCAGTTTCGGCTCAAGCACCTGCTATCGATTTAGATCATATCCAAACCGTGATGATGGAAGTCGTGAGCGATAAAACTGGTTATCCAGTAGACATGCTAGAACTTGGCATGGACATGGAAGCGGATTTAGGGATTGACTCAATCAAACGAGTTGAGATTTTAGGCGCAGTACAAGAGATTATTACTGACTTACCTGAGCTCAACCCAGAAGATTTAGCAGAGCTGCGTACGTTGGGCGAAATAGTAAGTTACATGCAAAGTAAAGTAACACCAACGGATCCAACACCTCCAGGAACTTCGGCATTAGTACCGGCTGCATCGATACCTGCAACGCAAGCTATCGACTTAAATCATATCCAAACGGTGATGATGGAAGTGGTTGCGGACAAAACCGGTTATCCAGTCGACATGTTAGAACTTGGCATGGACATGGAAGCTGATTTGGGTATTGATTCAATCAAACGTGTTGAAATATTAGGCGCAGTACAAGAGATTATTACTGACTTGCCTGAGCTCAACCCAGAAGATTTAGCAGAGCTGCGTACTTTAGGTGAAATAGTAAGCTACATGCAGTCTAAAGTAACGGGAACTAGCGCAGCTGTTCCCGTGGCTGCAGTGACTACCGAAGTTGTTAGTGCTCAGTTTGAGCCAGCACCAAGTGCAACGGTTGCTATATCACGTCTTAGTTCAGTGGTTAAAATGGAACAAGACGCTAATGGCGCTAACGCACTAATCGTCGATGACGGTACTGGTGCTGCCGTTGCACTAAGTAGCAAATTAGTCAAAGCGGGATGGCAGGTTACTGCGCTGAAACCAACTTGGGTTCAAGCGAGTTCGAAAAAAGCCTTTGTTAAAGCCGTTAACGTGATTGAAATAACCAGTGTTGATGAAGATCAAATCACTAGTATCGTTAAGGACTGTGGTCAGCTAGATAGCGTTGTTTATCTGCAAAGTGCGACCAGTATTAACAACGTTGAATATCCACAAGCGTCCAAGCAAGGTCTTATGTTGGCCTTTATTTTGGCTAAATTATCACATGTCACTAAAGCCGCTAAGGTTCGTGGTTCATTTGTGGTCGTCACTCGTCAAGGCGGAACCATTGGTTTTGTTGATGCTGACTCAGCCAGTGCGGATATCTCAGCTGACTTAGTGCAAGGCGGCTTAAACGGTTTAGTGAAAACACTGTCTCACGAATGGGATAACGTGTTATGTCGTGCGATTGATTTTCCTGCAAAACTAGCCAGTGATAAAGTGGCCAACTTAGTGAGTGATGAATTAAGCGATATCGATACCGAGCTTAGTGAAGTTGGTTACGATAACGTTGGGCGTTTAACCTTAATTGGTGTTGCAACCGACAGCTATGCGCTAACCGCTGGTAACAGCATTGATAAAGATTCAGTATTTTTGGTCAGTGGCGGCGCTAAGGGCGTAACAGCTCATTGTGTTATCCGCATTGCTAAAGAGCATCAATCTAAGTTTATCTTATTAGGACGCTCAGTTTACTCAAACGATGAACCAACGTGGGCACAGGGCATTACTGACCAAGCTGAACTGAAAAAAGCAGCGATGCAAGCATTGATTGCCGGTGGTGATAAACCAACGCCAGTGAAAGTGACTCAACTAATTAAACCAATTTTAGCCAATCGTGAAATTGGTCAAACATTAGCAGCGATTAAAGCCGCTGGTGGTCAAGCCCAATATGTTGCGAGTGATGTCACTGATGCAATGAGCGTTCAAGCGGCTGTTAAGCCAATTATCGCTCAGTTTGGTCAAGTGACTGGCATCATTCACGGTGCTGGTGTGTTAGCTGATAAGTTTATTGAACAAAAAACGCTAGCTGATTTTGAAGCGGTTTACCGCACCAAAATTGATGGTTTGTTGTCGTTGTTATCAGTGACAGAGCAAGCTGAACTTAAGCACTTAGTGTTGTTCTCATCGGCTGCTGGTTTCTACGGTAACCCTGGTCAATCTGATTATTCAATTGCCAACGATATCTTAAACAAAACAGCTTACCGCTTTAAAGCATTGCACCCATCGACTCAAGTATTAAGTTTTAACTGGGGTCCTTGGGACGGTGGCATGGTAACACCTGAGCTAAAACGGATGTTTGCTGCTCGTGGCGTTTATATTATTCCATTGGATGCAGGCGCACAGTTATTACTTAGCGAATTAAACGCGACCAATAACCGTTGTCCTCAAATATTAGTGGGTAACGATTTATCAAAAGATCAAGCGCCAACAACCACTGAGGAAAACGCTGTAAAAAAGCCACTAGTTAGTCGTTTATCAACCGCTCTTACCAAAGTAACCCTTACTAAGAGCCTACAAACGACTAACAATGCTTTTTTATCGGACCACAGCTTTAATGGCAACATGGTGTTGCCAACGGTTTGCGCCATTGCATGGATGAGTGATGCGGCAACGTCTGCTTATAGCGGTGCTCATTACTTAGGGTTCGAAGATTATCAGCTGTTTAAAGGCGTGATTTTCGATGGCACTCAAGCCACCGATTACACCATCGAGTTAGTGCCTGGCACTGAGCTCGATGCTAATGGTAACTTGCGCGTTAAAGTGACTATTTCAAGTGTTAATCAGGCGGGTAAGCCAGTGTTTCATTATGGCGCGACGTTATTGCTTAATACCGCGCCATTAACGAACGTAACCGTAACCGAGTCATTTCCTGCAATTGCTGCTGATGTGACAGTTGAAGCGGCTGCCTTATATGACAACGGGACTCTATTCCATGGCGCGACATTACAAGGGATCACTAATATCCTACGCTGTGACAACGCTGGCTTATTGTTAGCGTGTCGAGTACCTGCTATTGCATCGGTCAAGCAAGGTGATTTTCCATTAAGTCACAACAACATTTTTGCTAACGATTTAGTGTATCAAGCCATGTTGGTGTGGGTACGCAAAGAGTTTGGGATTGGTAGTTTGCCTACCTCAACCCAAGCTTGGCAGGTTTATCGTGAAGTTGCGGTTGATGAAGTGTTTTATCTGCAACTTAATGTTGTTGAACATAACCTTGAACAGCGTCGTGGTTCTAAGGTGGTGTGTGACATTACCTTGATAAGCCAGGACATGCAGGTGATAGCCAGCGTTAAATCGGCTGAAGTTCGTGCTAGTAAAAGCTTAAACAAGATGTTTGAAAAGTAAAGTTACATTAATACATTTCGAACAAAAAAGTACTGGCGTCTATTTAATCGATAGACGCTGGTATTAATTATTAAGGTTTTTAGCTTTTAAAATCCTTAATAATTAATATCATTGGAATGACAACAGAATATGACAGACATAGCCGTTATTGGCATTGATGCTAAATTTGGCGCTCATGACACCATCGATCAGGTGGAGCGGGCATTTTATCAAGGAACTAGCTTAACCGGATCTGCTGCTGGCTCACCGGAGGACTCATTGGATTTAGTCACCAGCTGCCTTGACACTGCCCAGCGTTTGACTAGCAGTAACCAATTGCAAGTTAGCGATATCGCGATGGTGGTGGTATTTGACAGCGGCAATGAGCTGGCAATCACCAAATTAACTCAACAGCTGAGCACTCAATGTCTTAGCTGTGATGTTTATGCTGATCTTGGCGCGGCAATGACGCGCGTCACTGAACTTACTGCATTGGATACAAATGCGGTGGCATTGATTGGCCTTAATGACACTCTAAATACTGATAAAAAGATTGCAGCGCAAACTATCAGTTTTGACCAAGACTTTAACGGTTATGGCACCTTTGCTGGCATCGCGAGTTTATTATTAGCCAGTGCTAGTTTCGCTAAGCGTCAACAAGCTTATCTTTATAGCGTGATTAAAGGCTTTGCTCGCGGCGCTCTTGATGCCGATGTCGCGAAAGTCTCTATCGATGCCTTAGCAATATCTGGTGTTAACGCCAGCGATGTTGAATTGGTTGAGGTGTCGGCGTTAAAGGATCAACAAATGATCCTTAGTGAATCGTTAGGTTTAATCAGTAGCTACGGCGCCAGTGAATCATTACACCAAGCGATTAGCTGTGCACGAAGCATTGTTGGCGACAGTGGCGGCTTTACCCAAGTGGCTGGCTTATTAAAAACCGTGTTGTCGCTGCATCAACGTTATATTCCTGCATTGGCTGCTTGGCAACAACCTAACGAGCAAGCATTAACAGCCTGGACCGAATCGAGCTTCTATTTCCCGGTCAATGCACGACCGTGGTTTCCAAACGCCAATGGCGCACCGCATACCGCTGCTGTTAGTTGTCTATCGAGTAACAATAGCTACACTCACATTATTGTCCAAGAAAATATATTAGTGGATGACTTACGGGTCAACGGCTATTTCGCCGCTAGTGATTTAACGCTGGTGGTTGTGGCCGGTGATAATGAAAGTGACTTGCAACAACAACTGGCTATTATTCAAGGTTCTAGTTCAAACTCTTTATCTTTGAAAAAGATCGCTCAAACAGCCTATGCCAATGCGAAAAACTCATCACGTTATCACATTAGCTTAATCGCAGAGAGCCTCAGCGACCTTGAAAAAGAACTTAGTTTAGCGCAAGCGGGCATTAGCAAAGCGTTTAAAGATAACAGTGAGTGGAAAACCCCTAAAGGCAGTTACTTTAGTGCTAATCCTGCCGCTGGTGACAACTTAAGCGGTGAAAAATCAGATAGCGTCGCCTTTGTTTATCCTGGTATTGGTGCAACCTATGTCGGTTTGGGACGTGATTTATTTCACTTGTTCCCGCAGATTTACCAGCCAGTGGCCGGTTTAGCCGATGATATTGGCAGCAGCCTTAAAGATCGCTTATTAAACCCCCGCAGTATCGTGCGCCACAGTTTTAAAGATCTTAAACAATTGGATTTAGAACTGCGCGGCAATCTGGCCAATATTGCAGAAGCAGGGGTCGGATTTGCCTGTGTCTTTACCAAAGTGTTTGAAGAAGTGTTTGACGTTAAAGCTGACTTTGCCACGGGTTACTCGATGGGCGAAGTGAGCATGTATGCTGCGTTGGGCTGTTGGCAACAACCGGGCTTAATGAGCGCGCGCTTAGCGACCTCTAATACATTTAATCATCAGCTTTGTGGTGAATTACGCACTTTACGTGATCACTGGCAGCTGCCCGACGTTGCCGATGGCGTGTTCGAGCAGATCTGGGAAACCTACACCATTAAGGCAACTATCGAGCAAGTAAAATTAGCGACCGTTAATGAACCTCGCGTTTATTGCACCATTGTTAATACGCCCGATAACTTGCTATTGGCGGGTTATCCCGAAGATTGTTTACGCGTGGTAAAGCAGCTTGGCGTGCGGGCGATGGCACTTAATATGGCCAATGCGATCCATAGCGCGCCAGCTTATGCTGAATATGATCATATGGTGGCGTTGTACACCATGGACGTGACGCCGCGGATTAAAACCAAAATGTATTCAAGTTCGTGTTATTTACCGATCCCACAAATGAGCAAAGCCATTGCCCATAGTATCGCCAAATGTTTATGCGATGTGGTCGACTTTCCGCGTTTGATCACGACGTTACACGACAAGGGTGCGCGAGTCTTTGTTGAAATGGGTCCAGGGCGTTCGTTGTGTGCTTGGATTGACAAAATTTTAGCCGCCCAAGCTAAAGATCACCCAATTGAAAATCATGTCTCAGTACCGGTTAATGCCAAGGGTACTAGCGACGAGTTAACGTATCTTCGAGCCATTGCTAAATTAATTAGCCATGGCCTTGATTTGAATTTAGACAGTTTATTTTATGGGTCAATTGTTATCAATATTGATGATGTTGCCACTAAAAGTAAAAGCACTAATATTTTAAAGAATTAGAGAGTGAATATGGAAAATATCGCAGTAGTAGGGATTGCTAACTTGTTTCCTGGCTCACAAGCGCCAGCGACATTTTGGCAACAATTGCTCGAGCAGCAAGATTGCCGCAGCAAAGCCACCGTTAAGCAAATGGGCGTAGATCCGGCCAAATATACCGGTAAAAAAGGCGACACCGATAAATTTTATTGTATCCATGGCGGTTACATCAACGATTTTAACTTTGATGCCACTGGATTCAAAGTAAACGGTGACTACTTATCTCGTTTAGACGATCTCAACAAATGGTCGCTCTATGTCACCAAAATGGCCTTAAGTGATGCGGGTTATTGGAACAGTGACGCATTAGCCGATTGTGGACTGATATTAGGTAACTTGTCGTTCCCAACCAAGTCGTCTAATCATCTATTTATGCCGCTTTATCATACGGTGGTTGATAATGCGCTTAAAGAGCTGCTTCATCCTGACTTTGCGCTAAGCAACTTTACTGCGCATCAAGATGTTCATCCTGATAACGGCTTAGTCGCTGGATATCCTGCGGCTTTGTTAGCGCAAGCGGCAGGTTTGGGCGGTTCTCACTTTGCGCTTGATGCGGCTTGTGCCTCGTCTTGTTATAGCGTTAAGTTGGCCTGTGACTATTTACACACAGGAAAAGCTAATATGATGTTGGCCGGCGCGGTTTCTGGCTCTGATCCGATGTTTGTTAACATGGGATTCTCCATTTTTCAGGCTTATCCTGCTAACAATATTCATGCCCCGTTTGATAAAAATTCACAAGGGCTATTTGCCGGTGAAGGCGCTGGCATGATGGTGTTAAAACGCCACAGCGATGCAGTGCGCGATGGCGATCATATTTATGCCATGATTAAAGGTGGCGCGCTGACCAACGATGGTAAGGGCGAGTTTGTCTTAAGCCCTAACACCAAAGGTCAGGTCTTAGCTTACGAACGTGCTTATCAAGATGCTGGTGTATCACCACAAGATGTTGATTATATTGAATGCCATGCGACAGGCACGCCAAAGGGTGACAATGTTGAATTGCGCTCAATGGAAACCTTCTTTAGCCCCTATAACAACAAACCATTGTTAGGATCGGTTAAATCGAACTTAGGTCATTTGTTGACAGCAGCAGGCATGCCGGGCATGACCAAGGCGATGTTGGCGCTTGATAAAGGCGTTATCCCAGCCACCATCAACTTGAAAGAGCCACTGCAATCTAAAAATGGTTATTTTACTGGCGAGCACATGCCAACGACGACCGTGCCATGGCCAACAACCAACAGCTCAACCCCACGTACTGCGGGCGTTAGCGTGTTTGGTTTTGGTGGCAGTAATGCCCATTTGGTGTTGCAACAAGCAACTAACGAGTTGGAAACTGATTTTAGTGTCGCTAAACCTCGTGAGCCACTGGCCATTATTGGCCTCGACGCTCACTTTGGTGGGGCTAGTGATTTAGCCCAGTTCAAAAGCTTACTCAGTAATAACCAAACAACGTTTCGCACCTTACCAACCAACCGTTGGAAAGGGATGGAACAAGACGCCTCAGTAATGAGCGCATTGCAACTGACTAAGCCACCACAAGGGGGTTATGTTGACCAGTTCGATATTGACTTCCTACGCTTTAAAGTGCCACCGAATGAACAAGATCAATTGATCCCACAGCAATTAATGATGATGAAAGTGGCCGATAATGCCGCTAAAGACGCTGGGCTTAAAGAAGGCTCAAACGTTGCCGTGTTAGTCGCGATGGGGATGGAACTTGAACTACATTCTTATCGTGGTCGGGTTAACCTCACTACGCAGATTGAACAGTCATTATTACAGCAGGGCGTGAGCCTAACTGACGCCCAACGTCAGCAGTTAACCGATATTGCTAAAGATGGCGTTGCCTTTGCGGCGCAGCTTAATCAATATACCAGTTTTATAGGTAACATCATGGCGTCGCGTATTTCGGCGTTATGGGATTTCTCAGGTCCTGCCATTACGGTATCGGCAGAAGAAAACTCAGTTTACCGTTGTGTTGAATTGGCCGAAAATCTGTTCCAGACCAGTGATGTTGACGCGGTGATTATCGCCAGTGTCGATTTAGCGGGTTCATTGGAAAATATAACCTTGCGCCAGCATTATGGCCAAGTGAATGTTGATGCCAATAGCAGCGATGTTAATCAATGGTTAGTCGGTGAAGGTGCTGCTGCGATGGTGGTTAAGCCACAATCACAGGTTGGCGCTACACAGGCTTATGCCACGATTGATGGTATTAGTTTTGCACCAGGTAACAGCCCACAAGCGATTACGCAGGCCGCGAGCCAAGCATTAGCGCTTGCTAAGATAACAGCGGCTGATATCAGCCAAGTTGAAGCCCATGCCAGTGGATTTGTTGATGAAAATAACGCAGAACAAGCTGCGTTTTCAACGCTTTACCCAGCGGCTAGTATTAGCTCGGTTAAATCAAACATTGGTCATACCTTTAATGCCAGTGGTATTGCTAGTATCGTTAAGTCGGCATTATTACTAGATAGTCAAACTAACGGTCATATCGCGATTAATGGCTTAGGGCGTGATAACAGCTGTGCCCATTTGATTGTTAGTGCCGCAGGGCAACCCCATCAAAGTGCACCTGCACCAACGGGTAAGCAACGTCCCAAATTAATCAAGACCATGATCTTAGGTGGTCAGTTGATGGCTAATGCGATAGTTAATCATCCAAATCTTAATGAAATTCTTCATGAAATTAAAAAACAGTTTGCTGGCAAAGTGTTAAATAAGGTTAATGATCCTATTGTGATCAATAACATTATTCCTCAACAACTAATGCCTAAAAAAGAAGTGAAACAGCAAATTGAAGCGCCATTATCGCAAGAGCCTGCGGTAATCGAGCAAATTCCACAACCGATAAAGGTACCTCAAGTGAGTGCCGTTGGAGCGAATGTGTCAAGCAAAGCAAGTAAAGAGATCATCCAAAGTGCCGCTACTCATCAGGCATTCTTAAAAACTCGCCACAGTGCTGGGCAACAATTAGCACAATTGGTTGAGATGCAAGCGAAAGTCAGTGCCGGACTGCCAGCCTATGTAGCAGCAAAACCAGCGTTAACTATTGTTAAAAGCGAACCCGTGCTTAGTGCAACCATGACCAGTGTTGAAGCGACTGCCCAAGTTGCTGCCAGTGCCGCAGGCTTCCAAATTAAAGGACCGGTTGGTTATAACTACCCGCCGTTACCGTTAAAAGAGCAATTTAATCAGCCAGATAATATTATTTGGGATTATGAAGACTTGGTTGAATTTGCAGAAGGTGATATTGGCAAGGTCTTTGGCGCTGAATATAACATTATTGATGGTTATTCTCGTCGTGTTCGCCTACCAACCACCGATTACCTGTTGGTAACACGCGTGACAGAACTCGATGCTAAGGTGCATGAATATAAAAAATCTTACATGTGCACCGAATATGATATTCCGGTAGACGCACCGTTCTTAATCGATGGCCAAATTCCTTGGTCGGTCGCGGTTGAATCGGGCCAGTGTGATTTACTGTTGATTTCATACATCGGGATCGATTTCCAAGCGAAGGGCGAACGCGTGTATCGTTTGCTCGATTGTGAATTAACCTTCCTCGAAGAAATGGCCTTTGGCGGCGAAACACTGCGCTACGAGATTTACATTGACTCTTATGCCCGTAATGGCGAGCAACTGTTGTTCTTCTTCCACTACGACTGTTTCGTTGGCGACAAGAAAGTATTAATCATGCGTAATGGTTGTGCTGGCTTCTTTACTGACGAAGAGCTAAAAGATGGTAAGGGCGTTATTCATAACGACAAAGACAAAAAAGAATTTACTGATGCGGTCAAAACCTCATTCACACCACTATTGACTCATCAAAAGTCGACCTATGACCATAGCGACATGATGAAACTGGTTAATGGCGATGTTGCGGGTTGTTTTGGTGCTAATTATGACCAAAATGGTCGTAATCCATCGTTGAAATTCTCATCAGAAAAATTCTTGATGATAGAGCGGATCACCAAAATTGATCCAACCGGTGGTCATTGGGGCCTAGGCTTGTTAGAGGGCCAAAAAGATCTTGATCCAGAGCATTGGTATTTCCCGTGTCACTTTAAGGGTGATCAAGTAATGGCGGGTTCATTGATGTCGGAAGGTTGTGGTCAAATGGCAATGTTCTTTATGTTGTCACTAGGCATGCATAACGATGTTAATAACGCGCGTTTCCAACCGTTACCTGGTCAATCACAAACCGTACGTTGTCGTGGCCAAGTTCAGCCACAACGAAATACCTTGACCTATCGGATGGAAGTAACGGAAATGGGCATGCAACCATACCCATACATGAAAGCCAATATCGATATTATCCTTAATGGCAAAGCAGTCGTCGACTTTAAAAACCTGTGTGTGATGATTACGGATCAAGACGAAAACTCGCCTTATCCAGTAACGTTACCGCAAAACGTGGTGACTAAATTAATTCCTAAACTAATGTCAAATGTAAGTCCTAACTCAGCAACGGTTGCCAGTGATGATCTTGACGAACGTGGTATTAACCCGTTTAAGCATCCTGAACGACCACTCATGCGAGTAATGACCGATCATAACTCGCCAAAAGAGAAGGGCGTTACGCCAATTCAACATTTTGAAGCGCCGATGGTGACTGGACAAAACCGCGTGCCGAACCAAGCACCGTTTACACCTTGGCACATGTTTGAGTTTGCGACCGGTGATATCTCGAAATGTTTCGGTCCTGATTTCGATGTTTATCAAGGTCGTATTCCACCGCGTACTCCTTGTGGTGACTTGCAAGTAGTTACTCAAGTTGTTGAAGTAACAGGTAAGCGTCTTGAATTAGGCAAGCCATCGAGCTGTATCGCAGAATATTATGTGCCAGAAGATGCTTGGTATTTCACTAAAAACAGCCACGAAAATTGGATGCCTTATTCATTAATCATGGAAATTGCACTGCAACCGAATGGCTTTATCTCTGGATACATGGGCACAACGTTAAAATATCCTGAAAAAGATCTGTTCTTCCGTAACCTTGACGGTAGCGGCACGTTGTTAAAGCAACTTGATTTACGCGGCAAAACCATCGTTAACAAATCAGTATTGGTTAGTACGGCCATTGCTGGTGGCGCGATTATTCAAAGCTTTACCTTTGATCTGCTAGTAGACGGCGAAACCTTCTATAAAGGTACCGCAGTGTTTGGTTACTTTAGTGCTGATTCATTGACTAACCAATTGGGCATGGACAAAGGACAGGTTAAACAGTCTTGGTTTGTTGATAACAATACACCAGCGTCACAAATTGAAGTGTTTGACCTGACCAACAAAAGCTTGCCATTTTTCCAAGCGCCAGCCAATAAGCCTCATTATAAATTGGCTGGTGGTCAAATGAACTTTGTTGATACCGTGTCAATAGTTGAAGGCGGTGGTAAAGCCAGCGTTGCTTACATACTCGGTGAACGCACGATTGATGCAACCGATTGGTTCTTCCGTTATCACTTCCATCAAGATCCAGTTATGCCTGGTTCATTAGGTGTTGAAGCGATTATCGAACTGATGCAAACCTATGCGCTGAAAAACGATCTGGGTAGTCAGTTTACTAATCCACGCTTTGTTGCGCCGCTAACGCGAGTTGATTGGAAATACCGTGGACAAATTACGCCGATTAATAAGCAAATGTCATTGGATGTTCATATTACTGAAGTCGTGACTAGCGATGGTGAAGTACGCCTAATTGGCGATGCTAACCTGTCAAAAGATGGCCTGCGTATTTATGAAGTGAAGAATATCGTATTGAGTATTGTCGAAGCGTAAAGTTGAAGCTTAAGTTGGAATAAATAGAATACGTCGCTAGCTTATTACTGAATGCAGCGACGTAATAAGGAATAAAAATGTCAAACACACCTACACCATTAGGTTTCACCACCAAGAAGAGCATCGATTGGGCCTGGAAAGTTAACGATTCGGCGATCGCAACCGATCAAGTGGCGTTAAAATCCGCGTTAATGGATTTAACTAAGCCGCTGTATGTTGCAAAAAAAGGCCAACAAATTGGCTTGGCAACCCAAGTTGCTGGCAATGGTAGCACCGAAGTTTTAGCCTTTGCGCAAAAGCTTACCGCTGATGATTTAGGCGATGACGCGTTTAAAAAACAACATGGGGTTAAATACGCCTATCATGGCGGCGCAATGGCTAATGGCATTGCCTCGGTTGAATTGGTGGTTGCGCTTGGCAAAGCCGGTTTAATTTGTTCATTTGGCGCTGCAGGGTTAGTGCCTGATGCAGTGGAAGATGCCATTAAACGCATTCAAGCCCAGTTGCCAAATGGCCCGTATGCGGTCAACCTTATTCATGCACCTAGCGAAGAAGCACTAGAGCGCGGCGCGGTCGAACGTTTCTTAAAGCTTGGGGTTAAGACTGTTGAAGCTTCGGCCTATTTAGGCCTGACCGAACACATTGTGTGGTATCGCGTAGCTGGTTTATCTAAAAACAGTGATGGCAGTGTTAACATTGGCAACAAAGTTATCGCCAAAGTTTCACGTACCGAAGTAGGGCGTCGATTCATGGAGCCTGCACCACAAAAATTAATCGATAAATTATTAGCGCAAAACAAAATAACCCCTGAGCAAGCCGAGTTATCGAAGTTAGTGCCAATGGCCGATGATATTACCGCAGAAGCTGACTCTGGTGGTCATACTGATAACCGTCCGTTTTTAACATTATTGCCAACCATTATTGGTCTGCGCGATGAAATTCAAGCCAAGTACAACTTCTCGCCAGCATTGCGAGTTGGAGCTGGTGGCGGGATCGGAACGCCAGATGCAGCACTTGCAGCCTTTAACATGGGCGCGGCTTATATCGTTCTTGGTTCGGTTAACCAGGCGTGTGTTGAAGCGGGCGCGAGTGAATACACCCGTGAATTACTATCAAAAGTTGAAATGGCCGATGTTACCATGGCACCAGCGGCTGATATGTTTGAAATGGGCGTTAAACTGCAAGTGGTTAAACGGGGTTCAATGTTCGCTATGCGCGCTAAAAAGCTTTATGAATTGTATATTACCTATGATTCAATTGAAGATATTCCTAGCGATGAGCGTTTAAAGATCGAAAAGCAAATTTTCCGTTCTAATCTCGACGAAGTTTGGGCTGGTACCGAAGCGTTCTTCAATGAGCGTGATCCAGAAATGCTAGCGCGCGCTCAAAGTAGCCCAAAACGTAAAATGGCGCTGATTTTCCGTTGGTATTTAGGCTTGTCATCACGTTGGTCAAACACTGGCGAAAAAGGTCGCGAAATGGATTATCAAATCTGGGCAGGCCCAAGCCTTGGTGCGTTTAACAGTTGGGTAAAAGGCACCTACCTTGAAGATTTTACTCGCCGTGGCGCCGTTGATGTCGCATTACACATGCTAAAAGGCGCTGCATATTTACAACGCGTTACTCAGTTGAAACTGCAAGGTGTTAGTTTAAACACCGAATTAGCGAGTTATCGTACCAACGATTAAGTTGGTTACTTGAAGTTAAAAAAGCGCCTGAGGGCGCTTTTTTTGATTAAACTTTATCGCTTATCCGATCAAATGGACTTAAGGTTCCTGCAAACTGACTGCCGATCACATGGGTGTAAATTTCGGTGGTGCGTAGATCTACGTGGCCAAGTAAGGTTTGCACTGTTCGAATATCAGTACCATTTTGCAATAAAGCCGTCGCGAAACTATGACGAAAGGTGTGAGCCGATACCTTTTTAGCAATGTTAGTTTTTAGTAAAGCAAACCGTAAATTTTTAGAGAAAGTTGAATCATGAACATGGTGACGGCAAACATAATTGTCGATCGGATGACGGCATGTCGTCGTTGATGGAAATATAAATTGCCAACTAAAGTCTTTCATTGCATTTTTATATTTCCGGACTAATGACGGTGGCACCGATGCTAAGCCATAGCCGTGTGATAAATCGATGTCATGAAGAGCTTTCGCTTTTGATATTTGCTGTTTTAAGTCGCTTTCAACTTCTTGAGGCAGCAAAGTCACGCGATCTTTATTGCCTTTACCCTGAAAGACAAAAATAGTGTGGTTATGGAAATCAATGTCTTTTATCCTAAGTCTAAGTGCTTCATTTAATCGCAAACCGGCGCCATAAAGAATCGACACGATCAATTTATAAGGATTTTTTAATTTAGATATAATTGCAATGACTTCTAAAGGCGACAACACACAAGGAATATTTTTTGGTTTCTTAGCATAAGAAAATGCCAACCCTGTAATTTCACGTTTAATAACATGTTTATACATAAAAACAATGGAACAGAGAGCCTGGTTTTGTGTTGCTGCACTTACACCGCGATTGACTGCTAAGTGTGTTAAAAAACGATCGATCTCTAAGGCTCCCATATCATTGGGATGTTGCTTATTATTAAAAATGATAAATGCTTTTATCCAATATAGATAACTTTTTTCAGTTCTCCTACTATATCTTTTAGTACGAATTACATCTCGAATTGTGTTTAAGAAAATACTCATTACTCAAACCTCGTTAACTGTACGAATATACAGGTGTAATGGTTTTTGATAAAAATAGCAAGTATTGTGGTGGCAAATTGCCAAAAAAATTCTTGATAAAAACGGGAGAATTTAATAGGTATATAATTTATCGAGAGAATATTATTTAGCCTCTGTCTTTATCACGACGTTAATTCCTAATAAAGACGAAAAATAATTTCTCCACAGAAATATTTTATGGTTTTGTTGAAATAAAACTTGTAACCATTTGAAGTTGTGAGTTTATTGAACTAGAATCAATTTATATTTAGTATCTGCGTTGCGTGATTATCGCGCATTCCGGATAATATACTGTTATGTTTTACGGAGTATTCAAGCGCATGATAAAAAAAATTGGTCTATGCGTTATTGGATTACTTTTTTTTGGAACGTACATTCCTCTTTCACTAAATATTTTTTTTGCCCCTGATCAGCAAATACATTACGTGAAAAATGAGTTAATGTTCGGTAGCTATACTCTTTTAGGCGCGTTCATATTTATGACTATAATATTGCTAATTGTTTGTAATTATTTTATCGATATTCTGTTAAAAAAACGGAATAATAAACTGTAGATTATTTGGCGAACTAAAACATAACAAGCACCTAAACCAGACGGCTAAAGCTGTCACATTTTTTAGCAAAGAGACGCAAAAAACTGAGCCAGCACGCCGCAGGTTAG
>JABSRU010000070.1 GCA_013214965.1 Gammaproteobacteria bacterium | reverse complement strand
ATGGTGCCGACACCAAGAGTCGAACTCGGGACCTACTGATTACAAGTCAGTTGCTCTACCAACTGAGCTATGTCGGCGTTCCGTTTCAGTGGTGCGTATACTAGAGATTTGATTGACGCAATGCAATAGCTTTTTTAAGAAAATTGTCTTTTTATTAGAAAAACCGACTTGAGTGCGCATTTTAGCATCAACAAGAGCGATTTACGTACAAAGCCAGACCTTCTAATACCAAATGAGGCCGATTATTACCCCCAGATTTACTCTCTGGTGGTAAATGATTAACACCACCGCCCGTTAAATAAACCACCACCTCCTCTTCAGAGAAATGGCTCTTGGCTTTTTTGATTGCATATAGCACGGTACCCGCCAATGCTGCACGGCAACCATTTTGCACACACTCTTTAGTATTTGTCCCAAACACTAAATCTTCACCATGATGACCACCGCTTCTAACTAAAGCGGTATGTTCGGTCAAGGCTAAATTCATCAACCGAAAACCGGGACTAATCCAACCACCAACATGTAGTCCGGTTTTATCGACTAAATCGACCGTCATCGCGGTACCGATATCAATCACAACCACGGCTTTTTTAGCATCATGATAGGCTGCTAAAAAAGCCAACCAACGGTCAATACCCAACTTTGACGGATTGTCATAACTATTGGTGACGCCAAACGCTTGCTTTGGAGTGGTAATATTGCGGTATCTTACCCGTAGCTTTTTCGACAAGGTTTTTATTAAATGATAATTCTGTTGACCACCCACATTCGAGTAGATTATCTCATCAACCTCTCCTATTTTTTTAAAGTGAGGGCGCTGACAAAAGTCTTTAACAATAAAACTGCCAATGTAAATTAAATGATCAAACGAACCGTCTTCTTTTAATATTAGCTGTGCCGCTTTGAGCTTGCTATTACCTATTTCTATAATTAATTTCATGATTTTGCTTTTCTCAAAGATATCTCTCCGCCGTAAAATGTCTGCGGGCGACCGTCGATTATTAAAGAGATCCCGCCACTAGCGTCAACGCCAGCAGCAATACCAGAAATAGTACGTTGCCCGATCAGCAGTTGAACAGCCTCGTTGTTAAAACAATCAAACTGTTGCCAGCGAGCCACAAAAGCACTAAATCCAGTACGTTCAAATTGCTCGAGCAATTGCCACAAGTGCCGTAAAATAGTAGCGGATAAGAGATTACGGTTTAAATCAATTCCGGTTTGCGACATATCGCTATAGGGTTGATCAATGAGTTCACTGGCATGGCTTGGTAAATTAACATTAAGCCCGATTCCAATGATGACATCACAACAATCGGTAGTCTGCCCTTCAAGCTCAATTAAGATCCCCGCCAACTTTCGACCTTGATAATAAATATCATTGGGCCATTTCAACCCGATATCATTAACACCTAATTCTGTTAGTGCTTCAGCTATCGCAATGCCAACGGCTAAACTCAAACCCATAGTGGCATGAATACCCTCTTCAAATCGCCAATGCATTGACATATACAAGCTAGCACCTAGTGGCGACGCCCAAGTTCGTCCTCGCCGACCTCGACCGGCCGTTTGTGCTTCAGCTAGAATCACACTACCCGCAACAAGCCCAGCGAATTCCCCATGTTTGATTTGTCCTTTAATGACCTCATTGGTTGAGGCAACCACAGTGCTGACATTAACCACCGGTAACGGCGACTTCAATTGCTGTTGCAGCTCGGTGATAATACTGATTTGGTCGAGTAAAATCATCGGCTGGCTCAAACGATAGCCTTTGCCCGTTACACTATAGATATCGAGACCTAGTAATTCCAACGCATGGATATGCTTAGCAACGGCAGAGCGACTAATCCCAAGCGCCTTACCTAAGGACTCACCGGAACAAAACTCTCCTGCCACCAAGCTATTTAAAATTTGTAAAGTCGATGCATTAAACATTAGTCACTTGCTCCAAGGTACAATAACCATCGTTAGCGATGAAGTTCACTTCTGGTTCCAGTCGTATCTCAAATTTATCATTCACTTGGTCACGAACGTAAGCGGCCAAGGCAATTAATTGTTCTGGTGTCGCCTGCGTTTGATTCACTAAAACTAAAGCCTGTTTCGAATGAACCGCAGCACCACCGATACTAAAACCTTTTAACCCTAGTTGATCAATCAACCAGCCGGCCGCTATTTTTATATTTTCACCGGCGGGATAATGAGGACAACCAGGAAATTTCGTCAATAACTTATTCGCTTGTGACGGCGTTAATACCGGATTTTTAAAAAAACTACCCGCATTGGGGATAGTGTAATGGTCAGGTAGTTTAGCTTGACGAATTTTAATCACCTGCCGTGCAACATCCAGTGGACTCGGTAAGCCTGCTAATTGTTGGCGCCACGCTTGCAACTCTCCGTAAGACAATTGTGGTTGCCAGTTTTTAGCCAGCTTAAAATAGACCCGACTAATGAAAAAATCCCGCGAGCGTTTTAGCATACTATCTCGGTAAGCAAACTGACATTGAGATGCAGTGAAATAACATTTCTGACCACTGGATAATGAATAGGCGTCGACACCAACACAGATATTAGCCAATTCAACACCGTAAGCACCAATATTTTGAATCGGTGCAGCACCAACACTACCAGGGATTAAGGCTAAGTTTTCTAAGCCACCAATCCCCATCTCACAACAATTCATCACTACTTGATGCCAATTTTCACCGCCTGCAACACTAAGATAATGAAACTCACTATCGTGCGTCAATTCATAGCCGAAAATTTGGTTATGAAGCACCGTTCCTGAATAATGCTGGGCAAAAAATATATTAGAGCCACCGCCAAGCACCAGCGCCTTGGCAACAGGTAGTATTTGCTCAAGCTGATGAATGGATGTGACTGTGATCAATTGCTCACAGCTCGCTGTAAGCTGTAACGTGTTTAATTGGGTTAACGAGTGTGCCATCAAACTTATGCTCTAAACGATTCGATGCCCGAAGTTTAAAGCAATTGTGTCAAATTATCCAAACTCCAAATTAAATATCCAGAGTTGTGGTTAAATAACCGCTTTAATCACCTGTAACAAGTCAGATTGCACTGCTGCTGCTGTCACTTCACGGCCGGCTCCTGGACCACGAATAATTAATGGATTATCTTGATACCATTTAGTCTTAATGAGAAAAACATTATCCGAAGGTGTTAGTGCGGCAAAAGGGTGATCACTGGCCATTTGTTCCAAACCAACCTTAGCAATTATTTTACCTGCTATTAATTCAAACTTAGCCAAATATCTAATGACCTTATTCTCTTTAGCTGCAGCTTGATACAGTGAGGATATCACAGGATCTAGTTCAGCGGCTCGTCCAATAAACTCATCGGTGGAAAGTAGGGCTAGTGCATCCGGAACCATTGAGGTTAATTGAATATCGGTTAGTTCCAACTCTAGTCCTGCTTCACGGGCTAAGATAAGCAATTTTCGCTGCTTATCTTTGCCCGATAAATCATCACGGGGATCAGGTTCAGTAATCCCCAAGCTTAAAGCCCGTAATAATAACGATGAGAATGGTTCACTATCATCATAATGGGCAAACAACCAACTTAACGTGCCGGAGAAAACACCACTGATTTCTTGAATCTCATCACCACTATTCACTAAATCATTAATCGCATATTGGATCGGTAACCCAGCACCGACGCTCGCGTTGTAAGCCCACTTAGCATTATTGGCTAAAGCGGCTTCCTTGATGGCGGTATAATTAGCACTAGCCGATGAACCGGCTAACTTATTGGCTGATATAATGTGATAGCCACAACTCAAAATCTGAGCATAAGTGTCCGATAACATTTGATCGGCACTCAGATCGAGCATAATCAATTCATCTAATGGCTGATTTTCAAAAGCGCTCAGTAGATCTTGTTTAGCCAGTGGTTGGCTATATTGCTCGAACTGCTGTTGCCACTGTGAAATTGCAATTCCAGAAAAATCAATAAGCGCCGCACTAGAGCCAACAATTCCCACTAACGAAATGCTAGCACCAAAGCGCTGCTCCAATTTTTCTTGTTGCTGTTGAAAGAGGTTTAACCAACAACGACCAATATTACCAGCCCCTAACAAAACCACCCCAATGCGTTTACTTGGACTATAAATACGGTGATGTAACATATAAGCCAATAAATTAACCCGCTTTACCGGCACAATAGCACTTAAGCTCAAGCCATTATCAGATAACACAATCGGCCATGATGATTCTTTGGCGAATAACTTATTAAACAACTTACGATACCAAGATACGCCAGCATCGAGCAGGGAAATTAAACCGAACTCACTATGCTTTGACCACGCTATCGCGCGATGTTGCTTTAATAAGACTTCAAAAGAAGGGGCCGCTTCGAGCGTCAGGCCTAACAGAATATGATTAACATGACGTGTCGCCACTAATGGGAAAAAGCCATGTTGGGGCAATTGGTGGATTAGTTGCTGAGTTTTTTCATTATCCGGCAGTAAATACAATTCGATATTTGCAATACCATTGACGATGCAATCGCCAACATGACCGAGCCGCTTACCTATCTCAGTATAGGCAGAGTCTGGTTCAAAGCTACTGCGCACTCGCAATGCAATCTTGTCTTGGGCTAATGGCTGCAGTGTGCGATGATGTAACACTGGGTTGCCTATTCTCGCTAACTCCTCAGCTTCAGCTAAACTGAGTTCTTCGATTAAACACGCTTCATGAATTAAATTAGGATCGGCACTAAAGACTCCTGCAACATCAGTCCAAATATTGACTTCACTCGCGCCGGCTAACTTAGCAATTAATGTCGCGCTATAATCACTGCCGTTTCGCCCAAGCAACAAAGTGTTTCCACCTTCGTCTCGGCAAATAAATCCAGTAATAACCCGTTGCTGACCAATGAAAGATTCACTCAGTTGATGGAGGTTTTCTATTGATCTCTTTTCATCAACAATGGGAGTTACCTCCCCTTGTGCCACCAAGAAGTCACGGGCATCGATCGCAACGCTAACCTGGCCTAACTGATTCAATAAAGCGGCCAATAGACGTGATGACCAAACTTCGCCACAAGCGACTATTAAACTACGATTATTAGAGGCAGACGTTAACCATTGCTCAAGCTCAGCCAATTCTTGAGTTAACAGTTCAAGTAGTGATGTAGGTTGGTGCAATAGCTGTTCAATCAGGTTAGTTTGATACTGTGCTAGCTGCTGCAATAGCAATGCATAATCAGCTCCAGATAGCGCAAGCTGATATAACTCAATCAATTTATTGGTTGTTTTACCCGCAGCAGATACCACAACCAAGTCTGCTGGTTGACTATGACTAACGAGTAAGTCAGCGACGCGTCGATAGCATGTCGGATCCGCCAAGCTACTACCGCCAAATTTATGTAAAGCCAACAATTGTTGTGAAGCCGTCATCTCACTTACCTATCTTAAAAATTTACGTTAAATACTCGCTAATACACTGTCTAAACTATCGGATAAGTCAGCCAATAAATCGTCAACTGATTCAAGCCCTATCGATAAACGAATTAAACAATCACCAATGCCTGCTGCCGTACGTGCGACGGGTTCCATCCCAGCATGAGTCATGGTGGCAGGATGAGCAATTAAACTTTCAACCCCACCTAAACTTTCGGCTAAACAAAAGAGAGAAATCTCATCGACCAGAATTTTTACTTGTTCTATGGTACCCGCCAATTCAAAACTGAGCATGGCACCGAAGCCTGATTGCTGTGTCTTGGCTAATTGATGTTGAGGATGGCTAGGCAAACCAGGGTAATAGACATGACTTACCGCAGGATGATTATCTAAGAAAACGGCGATTGTTGCCGCACTTTCCTGATGCTGCCTCATTCTCACGGCTAAGGTACGCAAACCACGCATAATTAAATAACTGTCAAATGCGCCGCCAGTAACACCAATGCAATTTGCCCACCAATCTAGATCGACGCCTAATTGCTGATCTTTTGTCACTATCGCGCCGGCAACAACATCGCTATGACCATTAATGTATTTGGTGCAAGAATGTATCACAATATCAGCCCCTAAATTTAACGGCTGTTGCAATATCGGTGACAGAAAAGTGTTATCGACCACAACAATAGCACCGACGGCTTTAGCTATATCGGCTATGGCTTGAATATCGACAATACGCAGTAAAGGATTACTTGGGGTTTCGACCCACACCATCTTAGGATTAAGCGCGATGGCATTTTTTAGGGCATTATTATCATTTTGATCAACAACCACTAACTTAAATAAGCCTCGACGGGCCAGATGATCAAACATCCGGTAGCTGCCACCATAACAATCGTGTGGGATCACTAAAATATCTTGTGGACTTAATAGTTGAATAACAGTCATGATTGCTGACAAACCAGTACTGGTCATCACACCATAGGCACCATCTTCTAGCTCAGCCAATGCTTGAGCTAGCTGACTACGTGTTGGGTTGCCGCGCCTTGCATAGTCATACTCTCTTGGTTGATCAAAACCCTTAAACGTATAATTACTAGATAAATAAATTGGCGGAACAACAGCACCGTGTTGCGTATCGGTATCGATACCAGCTCGAACAGCAATCGTTTCTGAATTCAATTTTCTCATAATATCTATTACAACCCTTGTACTGTGCTTATGTCTACGCTATAAAGAAGTCTAGATGGCTAATTTAAATCAACCAAGCGAAGACGTCAAGATGTTTAGACGTCTATAAAGATAATTTATGCATAAGTTATTTGACTGTTGCGACATAGCCATTAAAATCTGCACTATAAAATATAATATCCCTGCAAAATTTAAGGTAAATTCATGACAATCTGGAATGGTGAGTATATCAGTCCCTATGCCGAACATGGCAAAAAGAATGAACAGGTCAAAAAAGTGACCGTATCCGTTCCTCTTAAGCTACTGAAAGTGTTAACTGACGAACGAACGCGTCGCCAGGTTAATAACCTTCGCCACGCAACAAATAGTGAACTATTGTGTGAAGCATTTCTTCATGCATACACAGGTCAACCCTTACCTGAAGACGAAGATCTGAGCAAAACCCACTCCGATAAAATTCCTGCCAAAGCGTTAGAAATTATGGCAGAGTTAGGAACGTTAATAAGCACTGACGATAACAGTAAAAAATAACAAAAAAAAGGAGCATCAACGGCTCCTTTTCGTTTGATCTTTAATCCTAATCAGCCATATAGTTTTCAGGCATTTCAATTCTTGAAACACCGGAGTCTATCGCGGCTTGAGCCACGGCTTTAGACACGCGAGTTAACAATCGAGGATCCATTGGCTTAGGAATAATATACTCTTTACCAAAGGTTAATTTCTTAGCACCACTGGCTTTCAATACAGCGGCCGGCACTTCCTCTTTTGCAATTTGACGAATAGCATGAACGGCAGCGACTTTCATTTCTTCATTAATCGTTGATGCACGGACATCAAGCGCACCACGGAAGATAAATGGAAAGCAAAGCACATTGTTCACCTGATTCGGATAATCCGAACGGCCTGTCGCCATAATTAAATCTTTACGAGCACCATGGGCTAATTCGGGTGTAATTTCAGGATCAGGGTTAGAACAAGCAAAAATAATTGGATTCTTCGCCATTAACTTAATCTGTTCAGGTTCAATAACATTAGGTCCGGAGACGCCCACAAAAATATCAGCCCCCGTAATCACATCGTCAAGGGTTCGTTTGTCTGTGTTATTAGCAAAACGACGTTTATACTCGTTTAAATCATCGCGGCTCGCATGAATAACGCCTTTACGATCTAGCATGTAAATTTTTTCACGCATCGCACCACAAGAAATCAGCAGTTCCATGCATGAGATCGCTGCCGCTCCAGCTCCCATACAGACAATAATCGAGTCTTCGAGCGTTTTACCCTGAATGTCTAGCGCATTTAACATGCCTGCAGCGGTCACAATCGCGGTACCATGCTGATCATCATGAAAAACAGGAATAGAGCAACGTTCTTTTAAGGCTTTTTCAATCGCAAAACATTCTGGCGCTTTAATATCTTCAAGATTAATGCCACCAAAGGTATCAGCGATATTAGCAACCGTGTCGACAAATTCATCGACCGTACGATGTTTAACTTCAATGTCAATTGAATCAATATTTGCGAAACGTTTAAATAATAGCGATTTTCCTTCCATGACTGGCTTTGAAGCCAGAGGACCTAAATTTCCCAAACCAAGAATTGCAGTACCATTAGTAATAACCGCAACTAAATTACCTTTTGCAGTATATTTGTACGCATTTTCAGGGTCTTGAGCAATCTCTCTTACTGGCTCTGCAACACCAGGACTATAAGCCAACGATAAGTCATCGGCGGTTTCTGCAGGTGTTGTAAGTTCAATGCTGATCTTTCCCGGACGTGGGAAGGCATGATAATCTAAAGCTCTCTGACGTAAATCACTCATTTTTTATGAAACTTCCCCAATAGTGCAATGTTAAGATAGGTTAATTTCGCCATCACCTGACCAAAAAATTGGCAACAACGAATTCACGATAATATTAAGTATAAAATACTCTCTCCGGCATATATTTCAACCACTTTTAACCAAAAAGTCCGGAATAATAAAGAGATCCAACCAGAGAAAACAGTAATACCAGAATACTAACTTTAACGTTATAAGTTATATCACAAAAAAAAAGCGATTACTCAGGGTTGAGAATCGCTTTTTTTACTTCAATATCACTAACTTAAGGCTTGAATATAACCTTTACACTGCTATCAACTTCAGATTCATCAATATAACCAATAGAGTTAGGATTACTCGATACTTCCGCTTTAACTAGTGCCGAACTCGTCAACACATTAGGCGCTCGGCCCTTACCGGTAAAGACAAGTCGTGACCAATAACTCTTTAACTTAGCATCATCTTTATTCGTCACCTTTTGATGAAATTCAGCTTTTAACTTATTACCTGCCGGCAACTCAATTAAATTAGGTGGTTGGCCATTACTTAATTTTTTAAGTTTCCCTAAATACAATTTTTTAGCTGTTGATGTAGTAAAACTATCACTCAAACTTGGGTGTCCAACTAACACAACAGCGGCATTAGCAGTAATAGTCATGCAAACAAGACCAAAAATCATGATTTTCAATATATTTAAACGCATGGAACAGCTCCTAAAAAATCACATCAACGGCGATTGAGTAAACATTAGTCTCAGTAAATTCTCCAGTATTTACTGGTAAAACACCACCTTGAGGTAACGCCATATATCCTTGATTACCAGGAAAACGCCCTGAAGTTCCCTTCAACTTATCAGCATTAGTCCAATCAAATTTAAGCGCGACATTAGTCATTAACTCATATCTCACACCGACGCTGATCACCGAACGATCAATATCAAGTGAATTATTTGGCAACATCAGACGTTTTTCGTTGTCGGTTGTTTCAAGTGAACTTAGCGCTACATAAGGGCTAATACCGCTAAAGTTATAGCTAAACATCACATAAGATGACTTAGAATCAGGCATCATTCCATCAATATCGGTAAAAGTCACTTCACTCGTTATTAACCATTCACCGTTATCAAACATAAAGTTAAAGCCTGTAAAGCCTGCATCTAGTTCTGAAATTCCCGTAGACGATTGAAGTCCAGAAACACTGGCACTAGCCTTAGAAAGACCAAAGGTGAAAGACTCCCACTCTAAATTAAGTTTTAACCCCACTAAATTTTCCATTTCAGCTTCTACGCCACCAGGCACCTCAATTCGATCATTGCCGTAATAGGCCTGAGCATTAATAATAAAATCATCAAAGTCGAAAGAGTAGCTAATATCTCCCCCGATGTATGATTTTGGAACACCAATATCATACACATCAAGTGTGGGTCTTATGTAGGGGTATGCATAACCAACTTCAATAAAATCAGAAATCATATAAATAGGTAATTGTAATTTACCTCCCTTTAGCACGATCCCATTATCGAACTCATGTGCTAAGAATGCCCACTGTAAATTTAACTTCCAGTCATCACTACCACGACTCAATAACTGCAACGTTGCCTTAGTTGAATCATTAATTTCAAAATCGGTTTGAAGTCCAAAGACTGAATCTTGCTTAAAATCTAATTTGTCATCGGTATAACCAGAAAATTGAGCATCATTATCAGCAATACCAACGGCAATAGTAGCAAAGCCACTAAAATTGATTTTATCAGCTAGCGACTTAGCACTAATTTGCTGCTCCTGTAGCGCTTCGACTTTTCGCTCCAGTTGCTTGACCCTTTGCTCTTGTGTTGTTTGAGCAAAGGCATTAGGAATCATTGCTAAGCCTAAAGTACTTAAGGCTAATATTTTTATCTTGTTCATAATTACTCTCTATTGTCCATAATGAAAATTATTACACGTTGAAATTAATGGTTAACTCCGTTAACCGCTTAGTGATGTTATTAATTGATTCGGTAACCACATCTAAATTATTGGTGCTTTGTGTAGTATCCTTTGCACTCCGTTGAATGCTTTCTAAATCATCTCGGATCGTGGTAGATGTTTGATTCTGTTGCTCAGTCGTCACTGCTATCTGCCCGGTAGAATGACTAATGGCAGCAACCCCATCAGTAATAAAGCTTAATGACTCCCTAGCACTTTCAGAGTGTTCAATACATTGAGCCGCCATTTCGTTACTTTGGTTCATTGCTTTAACCGATTGTTGTGATAAATCTTTTAAGTGATCTAGCACGATACTAATTTCTTTGGTCGACTCTTGTGTTCTCAATGCTAGAGTTCTTACCTCATCGGCAACCACTGCAAAACCGCGCCCAGCTTCACCGGCTCGCGCTGATTCAATCGCCGCATTAAGCGCTAATAGATTTGTTTGTTCTGAAATGGCACCGATAGTCGCTAATATTTTATCAACATCGTTAACATGCTTCTCTAACTGATTGGTGACGGCAACAGATGAAGATATTTCTGCGGCCAGCTGATTAATCGTAGTAATGGTTTCTTTAACCACATTAGCCCCAATACCAGCTTGCTTATCAGCATTATTAGCATCAGCAGAAGCCTGGGCAGTTCCTTTGGCGACATCACCAACGGTTAACAACATTTCGCCTATCGATTGAAATATCTTGTTAATTTTATCGCCCTGAAATGAAATCTGTTGCTTAGTATCACTACTTGCATCGGCGAGTGATGTCGATTGTTGATCAAGAGTTTTTATCGCTGTTAAAGTATCACTGATTGTTTGTTGCTGGACAGCAACAAACTGATTAAAAGATTGGCTTAGTGAACCTATTTCATCATGACTCGTATCATTAATTCGGACGGTCAAATCGCCAAATGAGACCTTACTCAGTGAATCACCAACTTTAGCGATCCGCTGAACGACATTACGGCTAACAAACATGCCAACAAATAAAATTATTGCAGCAGTGATCAAACCTGAGAACAAAGATATAATCTGTAATTGTTGATTTTTATCGATAATACTTTCGATGACTTGAGAAAATTCATTGTAACTTTGTAATTTCAATTCAGACAATCCGCTTTTTGTCTTGGATAAAAAACTATTACTTTTCTCTACCAATCGAGACACATCGTTCATATCAATTGTGCCCTCAATCATCCCAAAGGCAATTTGATAAGATAATGCATTATAATTTTTAACATCATCAATAATAGTCGTTATTTGGCTGCTTTTTTCAGGGAATTTTTCAGATTGAGTTTTTAAACCAGCAATAATGAGCTGCTCTAATTCTGCGGACTGTTCTAAAGGATCTGTTTCTCCAATACTAACAGCTGTCGCAAATGATTCCTCCATTCTAGTCAAATAACCAGTGTTTGCGGTTGCTAGCTCTAGTACTGGGTAATATGCATCACGAACTTTAACCAACTGTTCGACATTAGATGCTACAAAAACAGAGATAACGATCAGCGTACTAGCAAAACCAAATATAGATACAACAACGATAGACAGAATTTTAAAACGAATTTTCAGATTGAGTAGAAATGGCATTTACGACGTCCTTGTAGTAAAAGATATAAGAGTATCCTTCTCTTATTTAGCAATAAATTAATCAGTTAATTTATATAAAATGATAATTGAATATTTACTCTAAATCAAGAATTCATCAAATAAACACAAAATAATCTAACGTATTTTTCAATAAGTTATGAGCATTATAACCTATCTCTCCTTTATCGCCTAAAGTTGCAACGACATGGATGGGCGTAATTAGAGTAATACCAATCTGATTAAATTTGTGATCTAATGACACAAGTCATAAAACAACATAAAATTAATAATGCATGCTATTAAAGACATAGATTTTTCAAGTCTCATCGCAAAAGAAACGAATGGCCGAATGCGAGTTCGACTATTAGCCCTGTCCCATATAAAAGATGGAGCCAATATAACTGAAACTGCAAAATACTTAAAAGTGAGCCGTCGTATCGTCAATGAATGGCTCAAGCGTTTTTATGCTAATGGGATTGATGGTTTAAAAGAAAAACGTAGACCTGGCCGACCATGTGCTTTATCCGATACACAGTTAGAACAATTAAAACAACATGTTCACTCAAACAGCATCAAGCCCTCTGGTGGCAGGCTTAAAGGATCATTGTTGGTCACATATATTCATCAAGAATTTGGGGTAATATACAGCCTAGATAATATTTATCGATTATTGCATCAGTTAAACTTCTCATGGATAACAAGCCGTTCCAAACATCCCAAGCAATCAATCGAAGCGCAGGAAGATGTTAAAAAAATTCCAAATTGAAACGATCAACAGGATCCCTGGACATGTAGCACTTGATCTCGTTGATGTGTGGTTTCAAGATGAAGCAAGGTTTGGTCAACAGAAGATCGACATCACGCTGTTATCATTGTGGATGGTGCGGCTTGGCATCAAGAATATCTTGCTGATGAATTTGAAAATATCACCATTATAAAATTGCCACCATACTCACCCGAATTGAATCCAATAGAACAAGTTTGGCAATGGTTAAGGCAAAACGAACTTGCTAACCGATGCTTTAACGGCTACGAAGATATTGTCAATGAATGCAGTAGAGCATGGAACAGTTTTATTAGTGATGCTAACAGAGTGATGAATATGTGCACCAGAGACTGGATTGAAGTGGGAAGTTAATTAATCAGCTTGGTATTAGCTAACCGGTTGATGGTTAATGTGATAGATATTACTAGGCTCCTATTAGAAAAGCCACTGCATTAATTTGCAGCGGATCTTTTCATTTAAACCTAAAAATAATTCTGTTCTATACTCAAGCTATACCACTATTGAATTAAAGTTGGAATGGCATGGGCATCATGAGTAAGTTGCTAACTTTTGTTAATATTATTTTTTGTTGTTTATCATTCGATGTTAAATCAGAAGTTATCACCGTTTATACTAATATTGAATCAGGGATCTCTAATAATCATCCAATCTTACTTGCTGCACAACAATGGTTATCCGATGCATCATTAGAAATGGATTTAAAGCATGCGCCGATGTCACGTGCTATTAAGCAAACACTCAATCAACCGAACACTTTAATCTTACCTATATACCGTTTAGAAAGTCGTGAAAAATTATTTGTTTGGTTTTGCCCTTTAGCTAACGGACGAGATATTTATCTTTATCGTAAAAGGAGTATGGCTCACTTTAACGTCACGAACGTTGAACAAGCAAAGAGCTACGTAATCGGTGGCATGCGGGGCACAATTGTTGAGGAAGTACTGTTTAATGTCGGATTTAAAAAACGTCATTTAGATTTAACGACCTATGGAAAAACTAATTTTAATAAATTATTAAAAGATCGCGTACATTTTATTGCTCAATCGCCACAATATGTTGAAAAACTACTTAAACAGTATCATTTCCCCCATAATTACTTGGTAGCTCAGCTTAAAATCTCGGATAAAAATCAGTTCCTATTTTGTGCGGCCATGAGTAAACAAAGTAATCCATCATTAATCGCTAATCTTAGGCATTCTTTTAATCAATATATAAATAACCCAGTCGATTAATATGAATGTGAGTGATGTTAGGCGGGTTCAGTATAGTTGGATTTTCGTCAATGGATCTATATCATAGCCGCATAATGATTACTTATCTCGCAGGTTGTGTGAATGTCTTTTCTGCAAAAAATTAAAATAGCAACGGCCCAAGGCCTACTCAATTATGCTGCTTGTGACCAAACTGAGCAGATTATATTAAGAGTACTCTCGGTGATTAATAAACCCATTGGTCAGCAACGATTTAAGCAAGTGCTGAGTGAGTTGAGCCATAGTGATAATTTTTCTCGGCAGAAGTTACAAAAATTTTATACTCCCGAATTAAAAGACAAACTAGCGAGTCTTAGCTTAATTAATGTTGGTCGAGATGGTATTCAAATATCAAAATATATTGCCGATGATTTAACTAAAATTTGCCTGAAAGACGGTAGTTTTGAAGAGATCATTGATGCCAGTGAAAAAATAGTACCGATTGAGCCTTTATACCACTGGCACGCACCGATCCGAGATGATATTCAACGTCAGATAAGAGATTGCTTTTATCGGAGGCAATATAATCGCTGTATCGCATTACTCGATTTTGATAAAAACCCGCAAATAATCGATATTGCCGCTAATGAAGTGTTAGTCAATTCATGTTTTTATCCTTACTCTCCAATCGAGTTTTTGAATCTACCCCCGGTGCTCCAATATCAAGCCTTCGCCACGATATTAGGTCACTTACGTCGTGATTTAATTGATAATAGTGAAATTATTCAATTAATTGAGCAAGTAGGAACCAGTAATGATGATTTGAGATTATTATTGGCTCAACACTATATATTTTGTGGCAAACTAGATTTGGCGCTAGCGATGTTATCACCGGATGAAACGTCTAATTATGCCTTGGAGCTTAACGGATGCTGTCATTTTTTATTGGGAAATCCCGAACAAGCTTGTGATTATTTTAGCCGTGCATTAACCGCCAAAAATAAGATTGCTCGACGTAAAAAGCAATATATTGGTGGTATTAATGGTCTATTTTACTTGATGGCTTTGTTACAGCTCGGCAGCGATATTAAGCCCGCGATGTTAACCGTGTTATTTAACGAATTAGATAATCAGCTCGATGATCATCGTGCTGACAACAATTATCAACAGATAGCGATGGTATTTAAAAAACTTGGCTATGTATTTATCGGTAAGCAGTCTCGATTTGAATTAGCATCGGAACCTTATTTTCATTACAGTAATTTTTATAGTCATATTCAGATATTATTTAGCTGTGTAGCCAGTTGTTGGGCCAATGAAAAACCTAATCATGTTTATCTACAAAAATTAGTTGAAGCGTGTGAAGATTTTAGTCGTAGTGGTCAGTTATTTTTCGCGAACACAGCGCTAAGTTTATTGAGCTTTTATCGAATTGATGTCGATCCAGAATGTAAATCGTTGGTATCTAATAATGATTGTGGGGTTAACCTTACTAAATTGGTGATTCGTAAAGAAGCTTGGGTATTGGCTTTAGAGCAATTGATTGCATTAGATCAAAACGTCGTTAGTCCTAAATCGCTTGGAGTAAAAGAGTCACGTTTAGTTTGGCTATTTGACCCAAATGCTTATGGTTATTCATTTGAAGCGAAAGAACAAAAGCTGGGTAAACAAGGCTGGTCAAAAGGTCGTGCTGTTGCATTAAAAAGGTTGTTCCAAGAATACCAAACCTTTGATTATCTGAGTCCTGAAGATATGGAAATGTGTCGACAGGTTAGTAAAGGATTTGACGGTGGTTATTACGGTCGCGATATTTACGAATTGGTGGGCTATCAGGCATTAAAAGCTGCGGTTAACTTGGGCAATGTCTATTTGGTGGATGATCCAGCACAAGCGATTGAAATTATCGCCAATGAACCTGAGTTATTGATTGCCGAACGTCAGGATGGTTATTTGCTGAGTATGGCTAATATTCCGAGTAACCATGAAGACAGTACTGTTAGTTATTCATTAACACCACTAACAAAGCATCGTTATCAATTGATTAAATATGAAAAAAATCATCTTAAAATAGCCAGTATTGTTGGTGAGGGTGGGTTACTAGTACCCACATCGGCTAAAGACAAAGTGCTACAAAGTATTAGCGCGATTGCGCCGATGTTAAATATTCAATCTGATATTGCTGGACTTAATACTGGTATTGAGCAAGTAGTTGCCGATCAATGCCTGTATATCAATGTTCAACCTGCGGGTGAAGGGTTAGAGTTTGAGTGTCATGTTCAGCCGTTAGGTCCTGATGGACCCGGATTAACGCCAGGGTTAGGTAACCCGACATTTTCTTGTGAAGTGCAAGGACAGCGATTAAGCACTACTCGTGATTTAGGTCAAGAACGATTACAACTACAGTTATTGGTGCAAGCTTGTGGCAGTTTTGACTATATGATTGATAACCGTTTGTTGCTCGATCGGCTGGACGATGCACTCGATACTATCGAGCGATTAGAGCTATTGAATCATCCAGAAGCAACCAAAAATAAACCATGGCATGGTTTAAAAATAGTGTTGCAATGGCCAAAAGGTAAGACGTTTAAGCTCAGTAAAAAACTCGGTTTGCCTCAAATACAACTTGCCGTTACCAAGCAAAAAGAATGGTTTGGACTTGAAGGGCAGTTAACTGTTGCTGATGACCAAGTGATTGAACTTAAAACGCTGCTTGAACTGATTTCACAATCTAATGGTCGCTTTATCAAACTCGATAACGATCAAATATTGTCTTTAACCGATGAATTAAGACAGCGCTTACAAGACTTAGATCGGGTGAGCGAACAGGGGAAATTCCATGCATTAGCGAGTCCGTTAGTCGAGGTGGCTACTCAAGGTATGCGGATGAAAACTCTCCATGCTTGGGATCGCCAACGTGACTTATTAGAGCAAGCGGCGCAATTAACGCCACAATTACCATCAACACTACAAGCACTGCTACGTGATTACCAAGTCGAAGGATTTGATTGGGCGATGCGTTTGGCGCATTGGGGGGCAGGTGCTTGTTTGGCAGATGACATGGGATTAGGCAAAACGTTACAGGCATTAGCGATGATGTTAGCACGTGCAAATAAGGGTCCAACACTGGTATTAGCACCTACTTCGGTGTGTTTCAATTGGCAGCAAGAAGCGGCACGATTTGCACCGACTTTAAAGGTGAAAATACTAGGTGTTGATACCAGCACAAAGGAACAGCGCCAAGCGATGATTGAAAATGCGGGTGCTTTTGATGTCGTGGTTTGTAGTTATGGTCTATTGCAACGCGAAGCCGAGTTATTAGCTAAACCTAAGTGGTATACTATCGTTGCTGACGAAGCTCAAGCATTGAAAAACCCATTAGCGCAGCGGACACAGGCTGCGATGGCACTGTCTGGTCAATTTAAAATGATTACCACCGGAACCCCAATAGAAAATAATCTGACCGAATTGTGGAGTCTATTCCGTTTCATTAATCCGGGACTATTAGGCAGCCAAAAACAGTTCCACCAACGTTTTTCTAATGTCATTGAAAGTGTTAAAACTAGCGACCAACTCGCGATAAAACGGGCAAGTCAGGGATTACGACAATTAATTAGTCCGTTTATTTTACGGCGAATGAAAAATCAAGTGCTGACCGAATTACCCTCTCGCACAGAAATAAATATTCAAGTGGAGTTATCAGAACAAGAGGTGGTGCTGTATGAAGCGCTACGGCAACAAGCAATCGCTAATATGAGTAAAGGTGATATCGACCCCGGACAACACCACATTAAAATGTTGGCTGAGATCATGAAATTACGTCGTGCATGTTGTCATCCTTCACTCGTGATGCCAGACAGTGAGATAGAAGGCTCAAAGCTGAAGGCGTTTGATAATTTAATTAGTGAATTGAAACAAAATAATCATAAAGCATTGGTGTTTAGTCAGTTTGTTGGGCATCTGTCGATTTTGCGTCAGCATTTAGATCGTCGTGGAATTAGTTATCAATATCTCGATGGCTCAACACCTGCTAAGCAACGTCGTGACGCGGTTAACGCGTTTCAAGCGGGCCATGGCGATGTCTTTTTAATTAGTTTAAAAGCGGGTGGTTCAGGGCTTAATTTGACGGCCGCTGATTATGTTATTCATATGGATCCTTGGTGGAATCCGGCGGTTGAAGATCAAGCGTCGGATCGTGCCCATCGAATGGGGCAAACCCGCCCAGTCACTATCTATCGTTTAATTGCTAAGAACACCATCGAAGATAAAATTGTAGCATTACATCAACAAAAACGCGACTTAGCCAACAGTTTGTTAGAAGGCAGCGACAGTGCAGGTAAAATAACGGTCAATGACATGATGTCCTTACTGCAACAATCTATTTAAGGCGGGTGTTTAATATTAATTAATCTAACGTTAATTCGAATAAATGAGCATCGAATAAATTCTTCAATAAACCAGCAAAATCAATGAAAAAATGGCGCTGGTTTTGATCGATCTTATGCTCGATATTTCCTGCAAGTAGCTCAAATAAATCATCGGTTACCCGATTCACTTCATTAACGATAATGAGTTTTTTATCTTGGGTTAATTCAGAATGTTCATTGAACAACAGCACTAATTGTTCGACCATTTGATAACGAATGAATTGTTTAATGGTTGGTGAGTTACTGCATCCACTCGAGTGCTTTTC
>JABSRU010000069.1 GCA_013214965.1 Gammaproteobacteria bacterium | reverse complement strand
TGATAATCACTTTAAATGGCGTATCTGATAACTCTTTAAGTTCATAGGTCGCTAAACGTAAAATAGCACGATCAATCTGATCGACTTCATTAACACCACGGTTTAAATATGGGCGATAAATATCGTCAAGTTCAAAACTAGATTGAGCGACGCCAACGAACAATTTACGAAAATACTCAACATCAACCCCTTTAATATCATGGTTGGTTAAAAACTCAAGTTCAACTTCAGCCACAGGATTGTCCGTCATCTGCCATGAATAAATGGCTTGAAGAGCTAGACGGCGTGCCTTGCGGCGTTCAGATGGTTTCATATCTACTGTACTTCCTATTATGCGTCGAGTTGACGCATTACGTTAATCATTTCTAAGGCGCTTAATGCTGCTTCGCCGCCTTTGTTACCTGCTTTTGTTCCAGCGCGTTCAATCGCTTGCTCAATTGTGTCTGTGGTTAATACACCGAAAGCAACAGGAATTGAATATTGCATAGCAACTTGTGCTAAACCTTTGTTACATTCACCTGCTACAAATTCAAAATGTGGTGTTCCACCACGAATCACTGCACCTAATGTAATAATGGCATCAAACTCCCCTTTCGCAGCAACTTTTTGGGTCGCCACCGGTAATTCAACGGCACCAGGTACACGTACTAATGTCACATCATCTTCGCTCATACCGCCAAAACGTACTAAAGTATCGATAGCACCAGACACTAATGAATCTACGATAAAGCTGTTAAAACGTGAAACAACGATTGCCACTTTGGCATTTTCAACCTGAAGGTTACCTTCAATTACTTTCATGATTTGACCTTATATCTAACAATGTGAGCCGGAAAAAAAGTGCCGCAATGATAGCACAGCATCAAGGAACAACGCATTAGCATTCTGCCTAAAGCGTGATCAATAAGATCAAGTTTTTAATCCGGCGAATAAAATTACTACTATTGCACTCAGGTTACTTAGCGATGTATTCAATCACTTCTAAGCCAAAGCCTGATAGGGCATGGTATCGCTTAGGTGAACTGAGCAAATTCATTTTACTAACGCCTAAATCAGCCAAAATTTGCGAGCCGACACCAACACGGCGTGAAGTACCCTGCCATTTTGCAGCAACCGGTTTTTCGCCCTTATCTTCAAGTTCAAACGCTTTTAGCTGCGCTAACACTTCATCATTAGATAATTTGTTCGCCAATAGCACTAACACGCCGCCGTTTTCGGCAATACGCTCCATGGCCTTGTCTAATGGCCAACTACGATTTTGAGAACGGTTACTTGCTAATATGTCGTTAAAAGTGTCTTGTAAGTGAACTCTAACCGTTGTAACAGCATCACTGTCAATCTCACCCTTGACCATCGCGTAATGTAGTTCATCATCGATCGTGTCACGATAGGTCACCAACTCAAAATCACCATAACGGGTTGGTAGTTTACATTGGGCTTCTTTGACAATAGTGGTTTCGTTAGCATTACGATATTCAATTAAATCTGCAATAGTGCCGATTTTAATCCCATGTTTTTCAGCAAAAATTTCTAAATCAGGACGACGCGCCATGGTGCCATCTTCTTTTAAAATTTCAACAATAACACTCGCCGGTGAGCATCCCGCCAAACGCGCTAAATCACACCCAGCTTCAGTATGGCCAGCGCGAGTTAATACGCCCCCTTCTTGAGCCATTAGTGGAAAAATATGGCCCGGCTGAACAATATCCGATGCCACAGCATCAACACCAACTGCCGCTTCAACCGTACGCGAACGGTCCGCTGCAGAAATACCGGTTGTAACACCTCTCGCAGCTTCAATTGACACGGTAAAGTTAGTAGCAAACTGTGCTTTGTTTGCATCAACCATCCGCGGTAAATTCAATAATTCACACCGTTGTTCTGTTAATGTTAAACAAATCAAACCACGGCCATGAGTTGCCATAAAATTAATGCCTTGTGGCGTTATTTTATCGGCAGCGATAATAAGATCGCCCTCATTTTCGCGATCTTCATCGTCCATCAAAATGACCATTTTACCTAAACGAATATCTTCGATGATATCTTCAATCTTGTTCAATGCCATGATGTAACCTTAATTTATGCTGATTTTATACGAGTATACATGTGTTTAAATTTGCCTTTTTCAAGGGCTAATTCAGTATTTATTTTAGAAAACCGCTGCGCGCTAATAGATCCATCGACACATTGCCCTGATTATCACTGGCGCTAACCAGCATTAACCGTTCAAGGTAGCGAGCCACTTGATCCACTTCTAGATTAACGATTGTGCCTACTTTAAATTGACTAATTGTTGTTTCATTAGCCGTGTGAGGTACGATAGTTAAGCGCAAACTGTTTTTTTCTAATCCATTAACGGTCAAACTAATACCATCGACCGTGATTGAACCTTTATGTGCAATGTAGCGCATCAGTTGAGCCGGTGCACTCACCCAATAATCGGTACTTCGACCATTATTGATGACCCGTTCAATTTTACCAATGCCATCAACATGACCACTGACCATATGCCCACCAAGTCGTGTTGAGGGGGTTACCGCTTTTTCTAAATTAATCTTTTGTCCCACTTGGTAGTGAGCAAAGCCGGTTAGTTTAATGGTTTCCCCTGACACATCGGCTGAAAAACTATGAGTCGATAATGCAACTACCGTTAAACAAATACCGTTACTGGCAATACTATCGCCTAATTTAACATCACTTAAATCTAACTTATTTGTAATTATTTCGACACGATAATCACTACCGCAGTTTTCCAGCTTAGCCAAATGACCAACGGCTTCAATAATTCCTGTAAACATTTCGTTCTCTTTAATCTAAGTAATCTGAGTTTTTGATAAGTATGTTGGGGTAGCCATCACTCGGATATCACGACCAACCATACGAAGGTCATCAATCGATAAATCAATTACCTGTTCCATATTTTCAACCGTCGGTAAATGGAATAAGCCCTTACCTAAATCACCGATAATTTTTGGTGCTTGATAAATGACTAACCGATCAACAAGCTGTTGCGACAATAATGCTCCACAAAGCTTGGCGCCCGCTTCAACCCAAATAGCATTAATCCCACGTTGGGCTAATAATTCGAGTACTTGGTATAAATCAAATTGGCCATCACCATCAATCATTAATTGTTCAACATGGCTTGGCCAAGTTAACAAGTCACGCTGACGGCGGATCAAAATAATTGGAGACTCAATTCCAATCATTTTATGGCTAGGTAACACTTGATTATGGCTGTCAATCACCACCCTGATTGGTTGGCGTAATTGTGATTCGTTAATAACATCCCGGACGCTACCTAGTTCTTGCCAACGTAAATTCAAACTAGGATTATCCTTAAGGACGGTGCCAGATCCGGTTAAAATAGCACAATGTTGCGCTCGAAATTGCTGAACATCAACCCGAGCATCACTAGCGGTTATCCATTGGCTAACCCCATTCTCTAATGCCGTTCGACCATCCAATGACACACCCAGCTTAACCGTCACAAAAGGTAAATTAGTTTGCATCCGTTTGATAAAACCAGGGTTCAGTGCGTTAGCTTGTTGTTCAAGTACCCCACTATCCACTTGAATACCAGCACACTGTAATTTTTCAATTCCACGTCCAGCGACTAAAGGATTGGGATCCATCATCGCGACCACAACCCGTGAAATACCAGCGGTAATTAAACCATCAGCACAAGGCGGCGTGCGCCCATAATGGCTACAAGGTTCAAGTGTCACGTAAGCCGTTGCACCATTTGCGTTGTCACCGGCTTGCTTTAACGCATTAACTTCAGCATGCCCTTGCCCCGCTTTTTGGTGATAACCCTGACCAATCACTTGGTTATTTTTGACAATGACACAACCAACGTTAGGGTTAGGTGACGTGGTAAAACGTCCTAGCTTAGCGAGATTAATCGCCTGCTGCATATATTGAATATCAGCCACGTCGCTCATTCGTTACGGCCTAATTTAGCAATTTCTTTACCGAATTCTTCGATGTCTTCAAACGCTCGATAGACCGATGCAAAACGAATATACGCCACTTTATCTAATTGTTTTAATTCTTCCATCACTAAATTACCGACAAATTGCGATTCAAGCTCGCGTTCACCGGTAGCACGTAATTTTGCTTTAATTTGATGTAAAGAGTTTTCAATTAGATCGATGCCAACCGGACGACGTTCCAAAGCACGCAACATGCCACTACGCAGTTTGTCTTCATTAAAAGGTTCGCGAGATCCCGTTGTTTTAATGATCCGAGGCATCACTAATTCTGCCTGTTCAAACGTCGTAAAGCGTTCTTGGCATTGGGTACATTGACGACGACGGCGAACCTGAGCACCATCGGAAACCAGACGTGAGTCGATGACTTTTGTTTCAGAAGTTCGGCAAAAAGGGCAATGCATAATTAACCTTTAATAATGAGATAATAAAACAGCAAAAAAAAATGGCCGCAGATGCGACCATTATAACGATACCCGCGCCCATTGAAAATACTTGTTTCAGAATGACTCAGCGCAAGGCACATCATTTTAGGAAGGCTTATTGCCTTTCAAACGGATGTAACGCAGCGATTACTGACCTGAGACATTCCCGTAGGGCGGGTTTTAAAAGCTCAATTACCGCGTTATTTATTTTAACAAGGGAATAACCATTATCTTCAATAAATGCCTTGCACTTGAGCCTTTAAACTCCCGCTGAAATCATGTATTTCCATTGGTCGCGGGTATGGATTTATCCTAAAATATTAGCCATACACAGGTAAACGTGCACAAATTTCTAATACTTTCTGTTTAACGCCTTCAATCACGGCCTCATTGTTAACATCATCAAGAATGTCACAAATCCAACCAGTCAACGCTTGAGTATCAGTAACGGTAAAACCGCGACGGGTAATAGCTGGAGTTCCTAAACGTAAACCAGAGGTCACAAACGGAGAGCGAGGATCACCAGGTACCGAGTTTTTATTCACGGTAATAAAAGCACGACCTAACGCCGCATCAGCATCTTTACCGGTGTATTCTTTACCGATTAAATCTAATAATAGTAGATGGTTAGTTGTACCGTTAGAAACAACTTTATAACCGCGTTCCATCAGTACTTCAACCATCGCGTTAGCGTTATCTAATACACGTTGTTGGTAAACTTTAAATTCTGGCTCTAACGCTTCTTTGAATGCCACAGCTTTAGCAGCGATAACATGCATTAATGGGCCACCTTGGCCCCCAGGGAATACCGCTGAATTCAATTTTTTTTCAATCGCTTCGTTGGCACGGGCTAAAATTAAACCGCCGCGAGGACCCGCTAGCGTTTTATGAGTCGTTGTCGTAACAACATCAGCAATAGGCACTGGGTTAGGGTACAAACCTGCCGCCACTAAACCAGCAACATGCGCCATGTCAACAAACAAATAAGCGCCGACTTTATCAGCGATATCGCGGAAACGTTGCCAATCAACAATACCAGAAAATGCAGAGAAGCCAGCAATAATCATTTTAGGGTTATGCTCAAGCGCTAGCGCTTCAACTTCCGCGTAATTAATGTCGCCGTTGTCATCAAGACCGTATTGTTTAGCATTATATAGCTTGCCAGAAAAACTAACGTGAGAACCATGCGTTAAGTGACCACCGTGAGCAAGGCTCATGCCTAATACCGTATCGCCATGCTCAAGTAACGCTAGAAAAACAGCCGAGTTAGCTTGTGAACCAGAGTGTGGTTGGACGTTAGCGTAATCAGCACCAAACAATTCTTTAGCACGTGAAATGGCTAAGAATTCAGCTTTATCAACATATTCACAACCGCCGTAATAACGCTTACCAGGATAACCTTCAGCATATTTATTGGTTAGCTGTGAGCCTTGTGCTTCAAGTACACGAGGACTACAGTAATTCTCAGAAGCAATCAGTTCAATATGCTCTTCTTGACGCGTAGTTTCTTGGGAAATGGCTTCGAATAATTCAGGATCGAAGTCTGCAATGGTCATATCACGTTTTAGCATTTTAAGCTCCACAGATAAATTAGGTTTATAAAATTTGCGGTTATTCTACCTGCCCTACGTATTAAATCCTAGCCAAAAACGACCTTTTTTATCGCAAAATGTCCAGTACTAGCATTTAATAACATGAAGAAGATCACATGGTATTTATACTGTTTAATAAACACGCTACAATGAATAGAAATTTATTTTTATTCATTAATATTTACGTAATAAAAATAGTGCGCTACGTCACGCAGCAGTATTTTATGCTGATAAGTAGGCCCTATCCCCCATAAAAACCCGAATATCACCGAAATTCATCAACACATTCTGCTATAAGATCGATAAAATACGTCGCTTCAACAATGACGTGACAAAGATTTACATATTTTACAAGCTCGCAACAAAAGCCAATATTGGCATAATTAGTCAGTTGTATTATTAATTTCATCAACTAAAAATAATACTTGGAATGAATAAAACTGAGCATCAACCCTAGTTTTGCTAATATATAACTGACAAATAAAATGAGAACAACAATATGATTGAAAATAACTTAGCTATCAGTGGCACTTTTATCGCCTATCTCATCCTAATGATGGGTATTGGATATTATGCTTACAAACGAACCGTTGATTCGGCCGATTACTTTCTTGGTGGACGAACGTTAGGACCTTGGCCAACGGCAATATCTGCTGGTGCGTCAGACATGAGTGGTTGGCTATTATTAGGCTTACCGGGATTTGCTTTCACCTCTGGCGCCTCATCACTATGGTTAGCTGGCGGTTTATTATTAGGTACTTGGGCAAACTGGATTGTTTGTGCCAAACGTTTACGTACTTTCAGTATCGAAGCTGACAACGCATTAACGCTGCCTGAGTTTTTCGCCCGTCGTTTTGATGACCAATCAAAACTACTGCAAACGATTTCTGCTTTCTTTATCTTAATGTTTTTCCTTTTTTACACCAGTTCAGGTTTAGTGGCTGGCGGGAAGTTATTTGAGACTGTATTCGGTCTTGATTATCAGGTTGCCGTGATCATTGGTACTGTTTGTGTTGTCTCATATACCCTTTTTGGTGGTTTCCTGGCAGTGTCATGGACTGATTTAGTTCAAGGTCTATTAATGGCTGCGGCCTTAGTCGCGGTACCGTTAGTGTCAATGGACGGCAGCTTTAGCGATTTATCTAATGCGGTTGCCGCAAAGAATCCTGAACTACTCGACATGTTTACGAGTGCCACAGGCGAGTCAATGAGTACGATTGCGATTATATCTCTTGTTGCATGGGGCTTAGGCTATTTTGGTCAACCACACATCTTGGCACGTTTTAACGCCGCAAATAGCAATAAATCGTTAACGACAGCCCGTCGTATCGCTGTCACCTGGACCACTATTTCAATGGCTGGCGCTTTACTAGTTGGTTTCGTTGGCATGCTATATGTAGACAAACATCTTGGTGGTGTATTAGCCGACAGTGAAACTATCTTCATGTTATTGGTCAATGCGGTATTCCATCCAATTGTTGCGGGTATCTTATTGGCTGCTATTTTGGCTGCGGTAATGAGTACTGCTGACTCTCAATTGTTAGTCTCGTCGTCGGCACTTGCTGAAGACTTTTATAAACAACTGATTCGTCCAGATGCGACTCAAAAAGAAATCGTGATGGTTGGTCGCCTTGGTGTTGTTGGCTTATCTCTGATTGCTTTAGTACTTGCCTTTAATCCTGATAGCTCTGTGCTTAGTCTAGTGTCATATGCATGGGCTGGTTTTGGTGCGGCGTTTGGTCCAGCGTTAATCTTCGCTTTGTATTGGTCGCGGATGAATCGCAACGGCGCATTAGCTGGTATTTTAGTGGGTGGGATTACCGTGGTTGTTTGGAAAGAACTCAGCGGTGGGATTTTCGACTTATTCGAAATTGTCCCAGGCTTCCTATTCGCTTCAATTGCCATTGTCGCAGTTAGTCTACTAACCAAAGCTCCTTCAAGTAAAGTGACTGATCTGGTTAAGCGCGTAGAAAACGTCTTAGCACAAGAAAAACACTAGAACACTTCAATAACAAACAGCCCTATCGGAGTGAATTTACTCTGATAGGTTTTTTTGAGCAACAAAAAAGCCGCGACTCATGAGTCGCGGCTTACCATTTCAATAAAAATTCAAAGCGCGATTAAGCAGCTTTTTTATTGCGACGGCTTAAACCAAAACCAACTAGACCGAATGCTAGTAAAGCTAGAGTTTCAGGCTCAGAAACTGGAGTAGGAACAACAGCCGCATCATAAGTATAAGCTACTTCAACCTTGCCCCAAGACGCAGTTGAGAACACAGTTCCAAATCGACCAGTGCCTGATAATACAGTGTTGTTAAAGTTTGTTCGAGCATCAGCTGAGAAATTAAAGTCAACCGCTGTACCAGCAGTAAATGCTGAAAGATCAACATTTGAAAGTGATGAGCTTAGCTCCGTAGATGAAAGAGCAAAGTCGAATACATCACCGTTTGCTAGGTTGTAAGTACCTGAAGCAGCACTTTGTGCCGATAAGAATGCGTCAAAACTTCTGCCAGCAAACGTGTAATCATCGGCGGCAGATGTTGCAACTTTCCAATCTTGAGCGATAGCAATAATAACTTCACCACGGCCGTCAGCAGTACTTTCGTTAGTCACGCTACCAGCGGTGTTTAATTGACCGTAAACAGTGATAGCAACATTAGTTAATGTACCTAATGCGCTATTAAATCCAGCGATAGAAATAGTTTGATTTAAAACGCCAAGTGCAATGTCTGTCGTACTACCTTGAGTGCCAAATGTACCACTTTCGGTAACCATTCCAGCGAATGAACTTGTGCTTGCGAATAATAATGCTGCTGCAGATAAAACTTTTTTCATGATAATTAATCCCTATTATATTTATAAAAAAATGAATTAAACTGGTCTTAAACGTCATACTAAAGCCTCCCTGCAAATCAGCGTATTTTACTGATAGTGATTTGAATAAAACAAATTCAAACACACTAGAGCAAAAAACATACCAAAATTAATAACCACTTGTTTTACATTAAATAAGAAAAAAAATAAGATTTTAACACTAGAAAAAAACACAAAAATGTAAAAAAAACAGACAGAAAAAAACAGCCACAAAAAAAATAAAGCCTTAAAAATTAGATCGTTAAGGTTACGTTCAGGTTGATTGGACTGAAAAGTTCACTTAGAATGAGCCAACAAGGTTGTGGTGTGAGTAAATTTAGTCGTACTATGACAATTAGGGTAATTACCCTAATACGTAATTACTCCTTGTTCAACAATAAAAACAAGTTCAATAATCATAAAAATAAAGAGGTAACATCATGAAGAAAATTTTCATCAGCATGCTGCTCAGTTTCATGCTATTTTCAGCAACTTCCAGCGCAAATCAAGGGCTGGCATTTATTCATGGCACGGGGAATCAAACCGATGCTTACAACGACTACTGGACCGGATCATTTGTTAACTCAGTGCGCCAAGGGCTAAATAATCCCAGTAAATATACCGTCATCAATTGCGATTTTGATCAATTTATGTGGAAAAGCCAAGCAGCAGGCTGTCTAGCCCAACAATTGACCACTTTTATTACCGACCAAAACATTACTGAGCTCGTGTTACTCACTCACTCAAACGGTGGCAATATTGTGCGTTGGGTCTTATCGAACCCAACCTATGACAGTCGCTATCCCAATATCATCAATAAAATCAGCAAAGTTATTGCGATTGCCCCTTCAAGCCTGGGCACACCGTTAGCTGATGCAGTTAATCAGGGCAATGCTTTTATTCGTAGCTTAAGTTGGATCCTCGGTTATGGCTCTGATGCAGTAAAACAACAGCAAGTTAGCTGGATGAATTACTATAACCAAAACTGGTTGCTTGGTACGGCCGGACGCCCAAATTTACCCGTGCCCTTTAAAACCATTATTGGTTCTGATGTTGAATCAGCAATCTGGGATGGCGACAGTTATTGTGCTGGCTATCAGTATCAAGTCGCTCTAGAAACCACTCAAAATTGGTTAGACTCTTGCTCTGATGGTTTTCTAAATTGTTCTTCGCAGCGGGGAGCCGGCTCCGTTTGGTTTACCGACAAACAACGTACCGCTGGCCGTGAACCACTAAGTCACCAGCAAAGCCGCCGTGACTGTTTTAACCTCGACACCATCATTAAAAATGACATTTAAGGAGCCCACCATGACATTTACTAAAGCAACCATCGCCTTAATCGTCAGCGCAGCGATGTTTAACGTTAGCGCAACCTCACTAACGCCGACCAGCCCAATGTTGGTCAAAATAGCGGAACCAGCGATTCAGATAGAAAAGCAATCAGTTCATTTTAGCCAAGCAATCACTCCAAACCGCCAACTCGTTAATAACAACGACCAATACACCAACGTCAGTGATGAATACTGGATGGAGGTCAGCGGTAAACAATTAAATCAAGGCGTGGCATTACATATTAGTCAACCTGAAGCACTGATTCGCTTGTCCGCCAAACAAACATCACAACAATGGCTACCCGATGATCACGCGATCGACCCTGATGACTTATCACTAACCAAGAATAACACCACCATCAATAAAGCCTTTAGTCAGAAGGTCAGCCGAGCACAATTAGCAACCGCCAATATTTTTCCTAACAGTAGTGCGGTTAAATTATCGAAAGCAGCAGGGACCGGAAAATTTAATATCAAAGTAACCAAGGCATTAGTTCCCACGCAACGCTACGTCGTTAATGTCAAAGAAAAGGGGTCACCATACCAACAGGTACTTGCTACTCAGCAGCAAAGCTATTTGGCGGGTCAGCGAATTTCTTTTAATGCCGCCGTTAATAAACATAACAAGCCATTAATCGCTAGTTCCCATCAGGCCTTTATTAAAGCACCAACGGGCAACAAGCAAGCGATTGCATTTGAAAATAAAGATAATCACCTTTCATTTGAACTCCCTGATTATCTACCGGCCACTAAGCCCGGTGAACTTTATGAACTCTATATTGATTCACAGGTCAATGATGGCACAACAGTCATCAACCGTACGGGTAAAATTGCTTTTGCGCTGGCTCAGCCTACCGCTCGGATGTCGGCAAAGGTCACAGCGAACCAACAACAAGCAACTATTAGCTTAGAAGTGGCGAGTAACGGACGTTATGAAGTCAGTGGTATTGTTTATGGCATCGACAAAAATAACGAGTATCAACCCATCATGAAAAGTGCATCCGCTCATTATTTGAGTGCAGGAGAACACGATGTCGCTTTAAACTTTGATCCTCAATTGTTTAAACGCTCCTCGCTGAAACCACCTTATCAACTACGGGGCATCAAACTAACTGATCAAAGCCGAATGGCGGTATTGCAACGCCAATCAGCCAATGAATCTGTCGCAATAGCGGACGATAAGCAACGCCAAGGCGGTGCATTATCTCTACTGGCTTTATTGGGATTAGGTTTAATCCGTTTAGCCAAACCAAAACGCTAAATAAAATTTAATTAGGTTATGCGCTACCCTTGATGACGAATCACTGGGTAGCGTTCTAAATCCTCCCAATAATGAATACCGCCAAGCATTTCTTTCACCGCAAAGCCTAACCCTGATATTTTAATCGCCGCTTTAATCGCCGCATTGCAACCAGGTCCCCAACAATAAACTACAAATAATGTATTTTTGGCATATTTAGCTAGCTGCTCTCCCGTGATGTCGGCACTAGGAATATTGATTGCGGTTATAGCATGGCTCTTTCGATAAGCCTCTGGCGCTCGAACATCGACCAACACAAACGAATAATCACCAGAATTTATGTCATGATAGACATCAGAACAATCGGTTTCTACTCCAAGTTTATTGGTAAAAAAAACGTTTGCGCTAGCGCAATCTACCGCAGGGTGTGACATAACCATTGAATTTAGCATCATAAAGCTCCCGTGTTAAAAAAGAAATAATAAGTATTGAGTGATCGAATTTGAATTCATCATTACTGAAGCCCCCATTCTGTTATGGTGAATGGTAGTTTTATATATCCCCTTTATGATTAATATTTTGGAGCCAAGAACATCGAATTATATCAATTAAAATCATTGGTCATGGTCGCTAAAACCAGTAATTTAACCCAAGCGGCCAAACAACTGTTTACTACGGCTCCTGCCGTCAGCGCTCATATCAAAGCCTTAGAAACCGAGTTAAACACCAGTTTATTTATTCGCTCGAGTAAAGGAATGACATTAACCGAAAAAGGGAAGCTATTATTGATTCATGCACAAAAAACTTTAGATTGTGTTGCTGAGTTAAGTCATGTTGCTGCCGCGAATCAAGACTATATTAAGGGCCATTTTAAGCTTGCGTGTAATCAAAGCCCCAGTCAGTTAAAAATAGAACCTTTACTCAATAACTTAAACATCGGTAATCTTGATATTAATTTGATCATCAGCAGCATGCCAACGGGACAAATTATTAGTGCCATCAGAGATGGCAATAGTGACGGCGGTTATATTTATGGTGCAGTACCCGATGATTTCGAAGCAATCTTCATCGCCCAGCAGCGCATCACAACAATTGCACCTGCCTCTTTATATATTCCGACACCATTACCCCCAGATTATTTCATCACACAATCTTGGGTCACCATGGGAGAGGACTGTCCTTTCGATCAGCAACTCGCTAACGTATTAGGAAATAACATTCGGACGGTTACGAGCAGTAATGATGATAAATCGCGGCTGGAGTTAGTCAAAGCTGGAATCGGTTTAAGCTATTTAGCCCAACAAGAAGCCATTGAACATGCGCAGCAAGGAGAAATAACGATATTGAACCAGTTGGATTTCGAGTTACATTTACATTTCGTCATTGCAAAAAACAGACGTAAAGACCCAGTGATTGACGCTATTTTCCAACGGGTCAAAATAATATGGAAAAATTAACCAATACCCTTTACTCTGGTCTGACCATATAAGAATAGAAAACACAAAATGACAAATGAACTGGACAGCGAAAAAATATCGATAACATGCCAAGATGGTTACCGATTGACAGGCTCAATATATAAACCAGCCAATCAGCTTAAAGGTGCCATTATCATGGGCCCCGCCACGGGTATCAAAAGACAGTTCTATAGTCACTTTGCCCATTTTTTAGCGCAACATGGCTACGGCGTCATTACTTTTGATAACCGTGGGATCGGTCAATCCATTAACGGGAAGCTACGTCAAAGTGATGCCTCGTTGCAATGTTGGGGAGAGCAAGATTTACCGGCGGTGCTAGTTGCATTACAACAACATTTCCCGAACAGTCAATACCACCTCATTGGTCACAGCGCTGGCGGACAGTTAGTAGGTCTAATGCATAACGCCCAGCAACTAAGTTCAATGTACAACATTGCCAGTTCATCGGGCCAATTAAAAAACATGAAAATGCCTTACCTGTTTAAAGCACATTTTTTCATGAACTTCTTTATTCCGATAAATAATTTACTATTCGGCCATACTAAATCTCATTGGTTAGGCATGGGGGAGCCATTACCTAAAGCCGTTGCCCAACAATGGCGACAGTGGTGTAATGGTCAAGGTTATGTCAAGACAGCGTTTGGCGGCAGTATCCAACATCATTTATATGATCAACTAAACCTTCCCTCAATGTGGGTCAATGCCACTGACGATGACATTGCCATTAGTGAAAACGTCGCAGATATGATCAGCGTGTTCAGTAACATGAATGCAGAAACCCTCACGTTAACCCCAAGTGATCATGCACTAACAGAAATTGGTCACATGAAATTTTTCAGTCGCCGCTCGCAAGTGTTATGGCAGCATGTGTTAACGTGGTTAGATGGTATCGACTCAACAAAGTAACGCGAGAGTGTTCAGCATGAATTATGATGAATTTAATCAATTTTGTGATTCCCTACCCGCTACGACACATGTTGTGCAATGGGGAAATTCTCAGGTATGGAAAGTCGGTGGCAAAGTCTTTGCCATTGGTGGCTGGGCCAAGAACAAACAGCCTGCCTTTACTTTTAAAACGTCAGAGTTAAATTTTGAATTTTTAAAACAGCATGAATACTATCAACCTGCTCCGTACTTTGCTAACAGAGGCATGAAATGGATACAGCAATTTGATAGTGTCAAGGAGCTAGATCAAGAACTGCAATATTACCTGACCGAGTCTCACCGCCTAGTATCTCTTGGCTTAACCAAGCTAAAACAAAAAGAACTCGGTTTAAATCAAATATTAAAGTAACACTAATTCCCCTAAAAAAAGGGGATCGACTCTAGAATATCTGCCGCTTTATCCTTTAGTTTGACTGCCACATCACTGGCCTTTTTAACCGTATTTTGAATCGCTTGTGACGGACCAAACTTGCCACTATGGTCTCCCTGACAAGGAGAACCATCGAAGTATAAATGGATACTTTTTCCATAGACAAACTCTGCGCCAGCGTATTGATGTTCACGCAATCCAACAATCAACTCATCATTAATAGCTTTATCACAACCACAATCAAAATATCCTTTTTCCTGATAACAAAAATCATGAGTCATGCACGCACGATCGACCGAATTGATTGGCGCATCCGCATGATTAATATCGGTAGGATGATTAGCGCCACACCAGTTTCCGTAGGTCGGCATTAAGCTTTCGATGATGTTTTTCGAGGGAGCTTCTATCACCGAATTGTCTTGCTTGGCGCTCGCACTAACCGCTAAGCAGATCGAAAAGATAAATAGCAATTTTTTAAAAATAATCATTGTTTTCGCCAAATGAGATAACACTGTCAAATCGAATAACAGCACTCTATCAGCTAAGAATAAATGATTCAATTAATTGATTTATAGCTTTAAAGACGCGAGCTAACATTCAACCAATTCACTGTTGGTAGAGTTCCACTCTACACTCATGTTACAGTGAGGTAACTCCCGCCAAGCTACACATTGATAAGATGAAAAAAATACTGATTGTCGAAGACGAATCTGCCATTGCAGACACGTTAATTTATATCCTTGAAGCTGAAGGGTTTGAAGTTAGCTGGGTCATGTTAGGTAGCGTAGCAATTGATTTTATTGCTAAAAGGGATTTTGATTTGGTTATTTTAGATGTTGGCTTGCCCGATATGAACGGTTTTGAAGTGTGCAAAATCATTCGATTGACTAATCAATTACCGATCATTTTTTTAACCGCACGGGGAGAAGAAATAGATCGGATAGTGGGACTAGAGATCGGGGGTGATGATTATGTCACCAAACCGTTTAGTCCGCGCGAAGTAGCAGCACGGGTTAAAACCATTCTAAAACGTGTTACACCCGCTATCAGTAATGACGTTGACCCAACAATATTGAGCCGCGCACCATCAGGATGTGATTTTATATTAATGGGACAAGCCCTAGCGCTGACAGCCATTGAATTTAAGCTGCTTAATCATCTTTATTCTCAACCTCATTTAGTCTTTAGCCGCGAACAATTACTGCAAGCCTGTGGCCAATTTTGTGACATTGGCTACGAGCGCAATATCGATACTCACATTAAAACCATCCGCAATAAAATTAAAAAACATGATGCGACATTGCAAGTCATTAAAACCCACCGTGGTTTTGGCTATGGCTTTGGATTAAAGCAATAATGTTTAACAACATTGGCTGGCCGAAAATACCTTTAGGATTACGAATTTTTCTGCTGTATTTTTTGTTTGTCGGCTTTTGTACCTATATTGTCATGCACACGGTAACCGAAGAAATAAAACCCGGTGTTAGGCAAAGTATGGAAGAAACATTGGTTGATATGGCTGGACTTATTGCGGTGTTAGTCGCGCAAGATGTTAAGCAAGGCACATTAGCCACCAGCCAATATCCAAAATTACTTAAAGATTTTAATCAACTAAAACCCAAAGCCATGATCTGGGGGCTAGATAAATTAGTGTCAACCCATCGAGTTTACATTACTGACCATAATGGCATGGTGCTCCTTGATTCGAGCGGCAAAGATCTGGGTAAAGACTATTCGCAATGGAATGATGTTTACTTAACATTACGTGGCCAATATGGTGCGCGTTCAACTAAATTAAATCCAGCAGATGAAATGTCTACCGTGATGCATGTCGCCGCACCGATTAAAGATGGCGAAATCATTATTGGTGTTGTTACCGTTGCTAAAGCCAACAGTGCAATGCAACCTTTTATTGAACGCTCGCAACAACGCTTAATTAACTGGTCGGTAGTACTTGCGCTGTTGGCTATTTTTATTGGAGCGCTGCTAGCGTGGCGGATCACTCGCGCAGTAAATCGCTTAACTCATTACGCCCTGCGGGTCACTACTGGTGAAAAAGTCACGCCTCCGGCTTTTCGTATTTTCTATGAATTTGGCAACTTAGCGACGGTGCTTGATGTAATGCGTCAGCAATTAGAAGGTAAAAATTATGCTGAGCGCTATGTCCAAACATTAACCCATGAATTAAAAAGCCCGCTTGCTGCCATTCGCGGTGCCAGCGAAATTTTGCAACATGATCTATCCGATAGCGCTAGGCAACGTTTTTTATCTAATATTGAACATGAAAGTATCCGGGTTCAACAATTGGTCGATCGAATGCTTAATCTATCGGTCGTTGAGCAACAGCAAGTCATAGAAAACAAACAAAAGCTCAACCTCAATGCGCTATGTGTCGAGATAACAACGGGATTAGCGGCTCGAATCACAAAAAAAAACATAAAAATGACGCTTGATGTTGGTCCAACGTTGTCACTCAAAGGCGATCGTTTTTTATTACAACAGGCGTTAATTAATTTATTGGAAAATGCGCTTGATTTCACTCCTGACGAAGGAGAAATTAACTTATCCGCACAGCGACAAAATAGACAGTTAACTATTCGTGTGATCAACCAAGGCCAGCCAATCCCCTCCTATGCATTAGATCGTTTATGTGAGCGATTTTACTCATTGCCACGGCCAAACAATGGTCGTAAAAGTACCGGACTGGGGTTAAATTTTGTATCAGAAGTTGCCCAGTTGCACGATGCTCAATTAACTATCGCTAATACTGCATTAGGCGTTGAGGCAAAATTAGTGTTTAAACACACATAAACACCATTCAATACACACCTTAAACCCATATTGACCCCGTAATATTTCCCTAATCATTGAGTTAAAGGAAATACAGCATGCAGCATATTAAAAATAAACTTATCGCCATGGCAGTCCTGCTAGGCGTTTTAGTGTTGGGGCTAAGCCTAATTGGCGATTTAGTGCAAGAACGACAAGACTTAGCAGTACAAGTACAACATGATATTGCACGTAGCAGCAGCGGTAGCCAAAAGATTATCGGCCCGATCCTTATCGCCACGTTTGAAGATCTCGAACTTGGCCTTGTCAGTGATCCCAAAAAATTAAAAGCGGATCAACCGATCAACTCACGGGTTTACTACCATAAAGCTTTGCTACCTGAGACTTATGACTTTAAAACTGATTTAGAGACCGAATACCGCCAATTAGGTATTTATAAAGCACTTCTTTATTTAGCAAAAGGCAATATATCAGGTCGCTTTAATCTACCGACACACTGGTGGACTAACACACGCTATAAATTGACTGACGTTAAACTAGTCGTCGCAATTTCAGATGTACGCGGGATCAAAAACGGTTTTAGCGCAACAATCAACAATGAAAAATTTGAGTTATTACCAGGTACTGGCGTCGAAAAATTAGGTGCGGGTGCGCATATTACGATGACCCCACAGTGGTTAAAGCAGCAAAAAAACATTGATTTCACATTAGCACTTAATCTTCAAGGGATGGAGAATTTACAAATTACTCCCGTTGGAAAACAAAGTGAAATAGCTATTTCGGCTAATTGGCCTCATCCTAATTTTGTCGGTAACTTTTTACCGCATAAGCCAGTCATTGATGACAAGGGATTTACGGCAATGTGGCAAACGACATTTTTCTCAACTAATTTACCTGACATCATCAATAGCTGTATTGAGCGAGGAAAATGTGAAGCGCTCAATAACACAACATTGGGAGTGTCATTAGTTGACCCTGTGGATCAGTATCTTAAAACTGAACGGGCGATAAAATATGCCGAACTGTTTATTTTGCTTACGCTATTCTCTTTTCTGTTATTTGAGATATTCAAACGTTTGTCGATACATCCCATCCAATATGCATTTGTAGGGATTGCGATGGCCGTGTTTTACCTCTTATTACTGTCGCTGTCAGAACATATCGAATTTAATACCGCTTATCTGATTTCCAGTGTCAGCTGCGCAGCCGTGTTAGGTATATATATTAGTGGTGTGTTGGGACAAGTAAAACATGGACTAATATTTAGTGGTGGAATTTTAATGCTCTATTTGATTTTGTTTGGGCTATTAGCCGCAGAAGATTTTGCATTACTGATGGGGGCGATTTTTGTTTTTTCAGTATTGGCAACAGTGATGATTATGACCCGTAAAATTAACTGGTATCAATTAGATGAGGATTAATGAAAGTAAGGTGCTTGATTGAGCAATGGCTTGGCGTAATTTTCGTTCATTTTAACCAATATTTATAGAATTGATAAATCACTCCACCAAGGTCGAAGCAGCCTCCTATAATCGGCTGCTTTCTAACTTTGTCGTTAATTATTAATCTCGCTTTCGTGAAAAAGAGAGTTAGAACCTCAATAAAAATATAAATGCAATTAGGATTTTTTCAATATATAT
>JABSRU010000068.1 GCA_013214965.1 Gammaproteobacteria bacterium | reverse complement strand
AATGCAGCAGAGCATGGAACAGTTTTATTAGTGACGCTAACAGAGTGAAAAATATGTGCACCAGAGATTGGATTGAAGTGGGAAGTTAATTAATCAGATTGGTATGACTCGATCTTTTGCTTTTTTAAATCATTAATATGTCACAACAAGCAATGCAACCCTTGGCTCCTGTGCATGGTACAGCTTCGCTTACTTTCCGAAACACTCTTGCTACACAAAGAAATGGACACCTAATTTTGATCGATTTTTCCGCTATAAATGCTTTTAACAAAGCACCACTTTTTGGTCATAAGGGAACAAAGCTAAAGGAAAAATTAGTACCAGTGGGTACATGCAAATACGTTGATACCAGCACAGAGAACATACTGGAAGCTGTATCACTTCACTAAAGAATAAGCTAGTAAGGGTGCCACTAGTTGCTATTATCCAGGCTAAAAAAAGTAAGAGCCAGCCCCGTTGTATTGTCTTAGGTGATGTTTCGTTTTTCATGTATTCTCACTTTTTCAAACAAATTTTTGTTTGGCACTAACCGCTTCACAAAAGATAAACTCAGGTGACGCGGCTAGTGCTTCAACTACCTTATTTTTTTATAAAAGAGCGTTCATGCGCAATTCGATAAAGAATTGGCAATAGGAGAAGTGTCAAAAGTGTTGATGAAATAATGCCACCAATAACAACAGTCGCTAATGGACGCTGAACTTCTGCACCTGTCCCCATATTAAGTGCCATCGGCACAAAACCAAGTCCCGCTACCAACGCAGTCATCAGAACTGGCCTTAGTCGGATCATAGCACCGTCAATAATCCCCGAGATAAGTTCACCACGCTCTTTACAGAGGTCACGGATAAAGGCCAGCATCACTAAACCATTTAACACCGCTACACCAGAGAGCGCGATAAAGCCAACGCCTGCGGATATTGATAACGGCATACCTCGTAACCAAAGTGAGATGACTCCGCCAGTCAAGGCAAGTGGAATTCCGGTGAAAACGATTAAAGCATCTTTTAAATTGCCAAAAGCGATGACCAGTAAGCCTAATATTAATACTAGGGTCAGTGGTACAACGATTGTTAAACGCTGACTCGCGGATTCTAATTGTTCAAATGCACCGCCATATTCAAGCCAATAGCCAGCCGGAATTTGTACTTGTTTTTGTATTTGAACTTTAGTCTCTGCCACAAAGGTGCCTAAATCTCGACCACGGACATTAGCGGTCACAACAATGCGTCTTTTACCATTTTCACGACTGATTTGATTTGGTGCAGGCGCTATGTCAAGCGCGGCAACCTCAGATAATGGTACATATTGGCCGTTTGGCAATGCAATAGGTAATTCGCTCAGCCTCTCTACATCGCGTCGAATATTCTCAGGCAGTCTAACCACCATTTTGAATCGTCGATCCCCTTCATATATCACCCCAGCTGTTTCGCCACCGATAGCACTAGCAATTACATCTTGCAGTTGAGAAACACTCAGGCCATAACGTGCCAACTCCATACGCTTGGGTATGATTGATAACATTGGCAAGCCGGAGACCTGTTCAACTCTAACGTCTTCGGCTCCATCGATCCTTTCAATCACTTCCCTAATCGCTTTTGCCGAGGTAAGTAACTGCTCAAGGTCATCACCGATCACCTTAATTCCTAAGTCCGCTCTTACGCCTGAAATTAGTTCATTAAAACGCATCTCAATTGGTTGGGTTAACTCAAAGTTATTACCTAGTTGCCCTGAGACAGCTTCAACAATTTCAGTCGCCAAGTCTGCATGTGTTCGATTTGGGTTAGGCCACTCACTGCGAGGATTTAGCATCACATACGTATCGGCGATATTCGGCGGCATCGGATCATTTGCCACTTCTGGTGTACCGATTCTTGAAAAGACATTTTTCACTTGCGGAAATTGTTTGATCTTCTTTTCAAGTGATCTTTGCATTGCTACCGATTGTTCTAGTCCGGTGCCTGGGATACGAATAGCTTGTAATAATATATCTTCTTCATTAAGTTGCGGAATGAATTCTGAACCTAGTGTTGTTGCTAACCAAATTGAGGAGGCCACAAGTGCTGCGGCGACAAATAAAACCAACCAGCGTAATTTCATTGCACCAACGAGTAGCGGTCTGTAAAGCGATTTGGTGACTGTTATCACGCGACTTTCTTTTTCACTGATTCTACCATTCATAAACAAGGCAACGGCGGCAGGAACTAGTGTTAAGGAAAGCACAAGCGCTGCAATCAAAGCCATCATCACGGTAGCGGCCATCGGTTGGAACATTTTTCCTTCTACGCCTGTTAGGGTAAAGAGCGGAATATAAACAATGGTAATAATAAATACACCAAACAAACTCGGTCTGATGACCTCATTAGTTGCTGAATAAACAACATGCAATCGCTCTTTTCGATTGAGTATGCCGCCATTTTGAGACTGCGCTTGGGCTAGTCGGCGAATGGAATTCTCAACAATGATGACAGCGCCATCCACGATCAAACCAAAATCTAACGCGCCTAAGCTCATCAGGTTGGCAGAAACCCCCAGTTTAACCATGCCTGTAATCGTTGCCAGCATTGCCAATGGAATAACCGCCGCCGTGATCAGAGCTGCGCGAATATTGCCCAATAATAGAAAAAGCACTACGATAACCAATAACGCACCTTCAATAAGGTTTTTTTGTACCGTGTACATAGCCTTATCGACGAGAGTGGTACGATCATAAACCGCTTCTACGATGACTCCCTCGGGTAACGATAATTTTATTTGCTCTAACTTGCTAGCAACAGCAAGTGCGACAACACGAGAATTCTCTCCAACTAGCATCATAGCACTGCCTAGGACAGTTTCTTTACCATCGCGCGTTGCCGCTCCGGTACGTAAAGATTTACCGATGGCTACCTCTGCAATATCCAAAATTTTAATTGGCGTATTGTTGATACTTTTAACCACTACTTGCTCGATGTCAGCAATGGTCTCAAGTTGCCCAGGTGAGCGTACTGTAAGTTGCTGACCGTTTCGCTCAATGTAACCTGCACCACGATTACGATTGTTGTTAGTCAAAGCATCATTAATATCTTCAAAAGAGATGTCAAATTCGAGCATTTTTCTTGGTGAAGGAGTGATATGGTATTGTTTATCATAACCACCAATGGTGTTGATTTCTGTAACGCCAGGTACTAACGCCAGCTGTGGTTTTATAATCCAATCCTGTATTTCACGTAATGCTGTCGCATTATATGGTCTGCCGTTTGCTTGCAATGCATCGGGTTTTGCCTCCACGCTATACATGAAAATCTCACCCAAGCCCGTAGTAATAGGCCCCATTTCCGGTTCGAGACCAGCGGGTATTTTACTTTTGATCGCGTTTAACCGAGCATTAATTAGGTTACGCGCAAAATATAAATCAGTACCATCAGCAAATACCACGGTAACCTGTGATAAACCATAACGTGAAATAGAGCGTGTGTATGACAAGTTAGGGATGCCAGTTAGTGCTGTCTCAACTGGGAAGGTAATACGTTGCTCAGATTCTAAAGGCGAATAACCTGGTGCTCGCGTATTAATTTGTACTTGAACATTAGTAATATCAGGCACCGCATCGATAGGCAGTTTTTGATAACTCCAATAGCCAAGCCCAATCAACAACAAAATCATTGACATCATGAGCCAACGCCGCGCTATTGAAAAGCGCAATATAGTTTCAATCATTCTTTATCTCCTTAGTGAGTATGTGAGGCGCTGGACTTACCCAGCTCGGCTTTTAGCAGATAACTGTTCTCAACGGCATATTGCTCACCCGCTTCGAGTCCAGAAATTACTTGTGTAAACTTGCCGTCAGTTTGTCCTAAGGTTAATGAACGAGCCTCGTAGCCACCATCATTTTTCACAAAGATTACCCGCTCTCCTTCAATTTCCTGGAATGCACGGTTATCGACGACAAGCGGCATACTCGTTTGGCTAGTGACTACAGTACCTGAAAGCATTTGGCCTGGAGACCATTGCCCTTGGGTGTTATCTAAAGGAACTCGCGCCACCATAAAAGGCTGCGACTTATTGGCGAGTAAGTGTGTTACCGTCGATTGTGCTTGAACAAACTCATTAGAGACAGTTACTGATTGGCCTTTAGATATTGCTTGATTTTGGCTAGGAAAAATTCGATATTCAACCCATAACTGACTGTAGTTTTCAACTGTTAATAGTGCTTGTTCGTTTGCTAACTCGCCAGGATTGGCGTAACGGCTTGTCACTATGCCCGAGATTGGTGAGGTGACTTTATAACGTTTTAAACTATCACTTGATTCAATTTCAGCGACTATTTCACCTGCCTTGACCGTATCGCCAACATTAACTTTTAGTTGGGTGATTATGCCTGGGAAACGCGCACGAATTTGGCTAGTCGCACTTGGATCGACTACCGATTTACCGTAGACGGTAATTGCTTGTTTGATTTGTCCAGCATTGGCAAACACATTTTTTATACCTGCTTCGCTCGCTTGTTCTGCTGACAGTTCAATATGTCCTTCTTCATCGCTATGTTGCTCAGAATGTTCGCCGTTGTTACTTGCATAAGCTTTTTCAGGGAAAGTCGCAAGTAGCGCCCCGCCAAGGGATAGGGTTATTAATAAAAATGAGATTGAATATTTAGAGGTCATTGTGTTATTCCTTGAAATTTGTTGATTAAACCGTGTTGAGATGCTGGTAAAGGCTCAGCGATAAGCTGTTCGATGTCAGCGCCATAACGTAAAGCGGAAGATGCTGATTCAATTAAGGCGCGACGTGCGAAAAGTAATTCTTGTCTTGCGGTTAAGTAATCCAGATAGCTATAACGACCGCGCTGGTAAGCAGTTTGTGTTTCGTCAAGTGCCATTTCAAGTGTTGGTATAATGCTATTTTTAAGACTTTTTACAGTGAATATTGCTTGTTTTCTGCTTGAATAAGCACGATATAGTTGGCTGTGCAGCTTCAGGAGGGAGGCTTCCTTCCTAACCGCAACTTCATCACGAGCGGCTTGCGCCGAGATAATTGCTCCAGTATTACGTTTGGGCGCAAATAGAGGCATGCTAAAGTTGGCGGTTAGTGCCGTATCATTCATGTCTTGAATTTGCCTAATACCAACAGACCATTTAATGTCTGCACTCAATTGTGTACGAGCTAAGCGTAATTGTGCATCTTTTAATCGCTCCTCTGTCAAAAATGCTAGAATCGCAGGGTTTTGTTTGATCTTAGCAAACAATTTATTGAATTCGATATCCGCTGAAAATTGGAACAGGTTGCCATTAACACGGGCAAATAAAGGCGTTGTCTCGTTCCACATCATTGTTAACGCGAGTTTTGAGTAATCAAGCTGTTGTTGTTCCGATGATGCGGTCAATTTTGCATTGCCAACAGCCGCCATCGCGCGTTTCACTTCCGCAGTTGGCGCAACACCAGCACGAGAACGCTTATCTACTTCAAGTAAGGTGTCTTTAGCCAGTTGTGTGGCTTCTTTAGCCAATGCCACACGTTCCTGCGCTGCAAGTACATCGATGTACCGGCGGGTAACTTCACCAAGTAAGTTTAGGGATTTAATTTTACGCTCGGCTTCAAGTAGTGAGCTTCGATTATTAATTACACTAATACGGGCATCTCGTTTATCACCCATCTCAATAATTGATGATAAGGAGAGAGTGAATTCGACACTATCTAATGCCTGAAAATTATCGGTTCCAGCGAAATTCCCCGCCTCAAAACCAATTTCATAAGCAGGGTTGAGTGCCGAAGTTTGCTGCTGACCGTCAAGTGCGGTTTGACGAAATCTGAACACTTTGAGTGATGGGTTTTCTTCTAGTGTTCGTTTGATAGCAGAAGAAAGTGTTAAGGTGCTTTCTTCTGATATATTTTGCGCTATTGACCAAGGGCTGAGCATCAATAAGCTAATGTAAAATATCGATTTTGACGATAGACGTGACAATAGGGCACCTTTTAAAGGCACACGGAAATAGTTAAACATCTGAGTTTTATCCTACGTTTAATGATAAGTAAACTGGTGGAGTTTTAACAAGCCACCAAGGTATCTAATAAATGTGGGAGCTAGCTTTTGGGGGGGCGTAAAAATGAATAATAGGGAGTGGAGAATCGTGAAAATTCAAAATAAAATTGAATTGAGTCTGGTTTTTTGTAAGAAGATTTCAATGCCGCAAGTGCAAACATCACATTTGAGCAACAGGGACAGCATTTACAGTCACAATCAAAACACTCTTCAATAGTGTTTTGTTGATCTTTAATAGCCGCATCTTCGTAAAGTAAGGTATTTGTTTTAAAACTAAGTTCGGAATAATATCCATTATTCTCGTTTGAAGAGCACATCTGTGCCGCAACGAAAGTTGACTGTAATGCAATGATCGCAACTAATACATAGAGTGCCAATGTAGATGGCCTGATCGTTCTGGCGGCCTGAAGCATGTTAAGTAGTCGACTCATGAAATGCAGCTTTTATCCTTTGAGTCGGTTTCTTTGAACGAAGTTTTTGCTTCACTAATAATTACTTTACTAGAATGAATAACGATGAGAGCGATTAAACTGCCAATTACCCAATCAGGCCAAGCGGTATTTAATTTGTTAACTAAAAATGCTGACAGTATCACACCAATATTGGCGAGCATGTCGTTACGTGAACAAATCCAACTGGCTTTTAAGTTAACGTCACTTGTTCTTAATTGGTATAGCAATCCAAAACACACCGTGTTGACTAACAAAGCCAATAAGCCTAATGATAATTGAAAATACCTATTCATCAATGCCGCAGGTCTTTATGTAACAAGCTTTTTCCCACTGCATAGAGGCTAAGCGAGTACACAGCAGCATCAGCGAGCATGTCTAGCGAGTCAGCTAACAAACCACTGGAATCAGCTAACCAACCAATAATAAATTCGATGACAAACATACTGAAATTAAATGGTAAAACGATCAAAAGAAGTTTTCTTTCGGTGGCATTTCGAGCTTCGCTGGCGCAACAATTTGACATATTAAGCTTGTTAGTTATTGAATTAGTGTTTTAATCAGCACATCATAAACGTTCCAGTCACCGTAAGGTCAAGTGTTATGAAAATTAGTCAGCTTTCTAAATCAGCAAATGTGCCTAGTAAGACCATTCGATACTATGAAGATATTGATTTGCTTCCTAAAGCATCCCGCAATGACAATGGCTATCGAGAATACAATCCAGTAGACGTCGAACGTTTGATCTTTATTAGGCGATGCCGTGAACTGCAAATCCCTATTGAACAAATTAAGACGTTGATACAAGTGCAATCGGACAAAACATCGTCTTGTAGTGAAGTGGATTCACTCATTGAACGGCAACTGGACAAAGTGCGAAACACGATAACTGAGTTAACCATGCTGGAGCAGACTCTCTATAAGTTAGCTAAATCATGCCCAAATGATATTGTTAGTGAATGTGAAATCTTGAAAAATTTGCAACAAGAAAACAGTTAGAGATGTTTTTTGTTAGCTGTTTATCAGTTTATAGGTGACTATATTCCTAGTGGATATTAACTTCATGGTCACGTAAGAATGTATGGCAAGAAAGGAATGTTGGGCTACTAAACATAGGCGCAGATCTAGCATGAAACGACATATATTTTGCCGTTATATCTGTACTCATGATGAAGTTTAATCGTTAAAGACAGTTATTGAGTGAGTTAGGGGCATACATTACAAATACTAATCTATTCAGCACAATTTAAAGCAAAATCTCTATCTAATCTTTTGCCCCTCAACGACTTTTGGAAGAAAATCTGAGTGACCGAAGTGTGTCGTGAACCGCAGGCCAATACCAACCAGAGGCTGTATTTGGCCGAAAGTAGACATTTAAATTCATACTGATTAACTTTTTCGTCACGAATAAAGTAATCGACATCAGAACCTATCAGAGATTGTAAATAACCATTTCGGCTTGTTACACACGTGAATGGTCACTAACTATGGATGTCTTTAGACTAGTAAATCAAGAGTTTACAAAGCTGACTTATCGATCAGCTCCCATCAAGTAACTAAATACAACCCCGTCTCTTATATTCAACCTTCCACTCTTTCAGCATTTTAATGATTTTTTCTGTGCTCTTTTTATTACTAGGCTTATCTTTTTTTTAGCAGTACCAATATCAACACCAGAAAGCTCCTTGGTAAACATTTTAGGTACGATATGGCTATAGTGTTGTTCGAGCATTTGAATACTGGTGCCACATTGTTTGGCTAGAACTTCCATGCTGACATTGCCAGTCATTAGCTGCCACGTAATATAGCTGTGGCGCAGGGAGTATAGTGTTCTAACGCCATGGGCTGATTGTTTTAATTCTGTATCGTTTAGTGCTTTGTCAAAGGTAGCACCAAGCTCTTTGGTGCTAAGCGAAATAATTTATCGGTTGGTCTACGATTAGGGAATCTGTCTCGTAGATTGGATATAGTCGAAAAGATACCATCTCGGCAAACTATCTCACGGGTGCCTGTGAATTTGGTGGTTTTCCCTTTAGTAACGGTGACAAAACACACAATATTTGTGCCATCGCTTTGCATATGGATGTCACCCCACGTTAAGCCTTCCATTTCTGTACCGGGGCGTATGCCGGTATGTACTGCGAATTCCATATAATTGAGTAGCATTTCACGGATTTGGCGCGTTTTATCTTTGCGACTGTTTTGCTCAAGGTGATATACAGCATCATACACTTTATCGTATTCTTCTTGGCTAAAAGACGCTCGGCGTTGGCTGCTAACTCCATTGTTATTGAATACTGGCACTTGCATTGCAATCATCCACTTGCGTTCTATAGCTTCTTTAAATACCATTTGAAGTGCTGCATTGTGGTTTTGTAGTGTCGATTTGGCTGGAATGCGTTTAAATTCTTAGATACGCCATATATCAAAATCTCTAATCTTATCTTGGTCGATTGAAGTAATGTAAGTACGGTCGAAGTAGGGGATATGGTATTTACGCAAAATGCCGATGTAATCTTTATAAATAACCTTACCACCACCGTGCAATAACTCACTTTGCATATTCTCGATGGTTTTGTCGGCCACGTCTTTAAAGCGGCGGCTCTAAACTAGGGCATTGGTTTCGGCTCGGATTTCAAAATCCATGAAGATGCGGTGTGCCATAGCAATGGCTTGTACTTTCTCAGTTTGCTTGGTCGCCTTGCTGTACCACTTTCCATACAGCACAAAGCGGCAGTACCAACGTTTGCTGTTACTTTGAAGGTAGATATACAAGCTATCTGAAATGTTGGCTGTTATATATTGATAAGTGGCTCATAACTACAGGTAGTGTATCGGAGAGCACGGAAGAGATGGCTAAACAAGAGAACATTTCTATAATGGAAGGTGATGCCCTTGTAGATTGGATCTACACTCGGGTAAACGACTTATCACCAGCAACTAAAGAACAATTAGGAGTGGGTGATTACCGCAAATAATAGCATAATGTACTTTATGGGCAGTTAGGTTACACCGCTGCCCTTAAAGAACGTAAAAAATCATCCCGTTCCGATATTAAGTCCGACTCAAAAATAACTTCACTACTTCCGTAATATAACTCAGGAACCTCAGAGTCACCTTCATTATCTGCCTACATCACGACTGACTTTCATTAATAACGGGGGGATTACTATAGTGAAAGGCAAGTATGGACAAAGTGGATAATTTACCTGTCCTCTATAGTTTAATGATATTAAAAACTTAACAGTTTGAAGGTGAACATCATGAACAAACTTGAATACGAATTATGAATGACGATTTAGAGTGCGGCACTACAGAACAGCCGATCCAAAGATACTTGGCTGATTGTTGCATGGATAGCCTAAAAAAATCGTGGTCATTTTCCTTGATTGCTGTTGGTCAAGACATATTTCTATCTAATAGGTTCTTTAGTTTTGTTTTTTAACTAAAATAATATTTAAATTCAATTGCTTAAAGAGAGTTCTGAAGTGTTGAAACCAGATCTGTGTTTGTCAGCTCAACCGATCTATAATTGACAAAATCGAGATTATGCTCTTATATTATAGTATATCAGGAGAGGAGAGAAACTCATGAAAAAACACGTATTGGTGATTGCGGACATAGAAGACGACGATATACTCTCGTTAGAAAAGGCTCGCGATATTACCCTCTCTATGAGCGCGACGATAGAAATAATCAAATTTATCCACCACACCAACGACTCAGACCTAACACCCGAACAGCATATAGAACAGGCTAAACAATCACTTTCGTCCATAATTCATAGCATTTTTGATGGTGCGACAGAAATCATTAGTGAAGTGCTTATTAGTGATAACATTGCTGATTGGGTGGTTAACCGCTGTGATCAGAAATCTGTAGACCTAGTGATCAAAGCTGGACACCGTAGTGAATCATTGTTTCACACCCCTTCCGACTGGAAATTAATCCGGCACTTATCCTGCCCAATATTGATCGCCAGCAACGCTAAGTGGAAAAGTAAAGCCAATATTTTATTAGCTTTGGACTTATCAACCGACGAAAGTAATCATCAGCAACTAAACTCTTTAATACTAAGTTGGGGAGAGCTCTGGTCCAAGGTTACCCACAACCAATTACACGCGGTGTATAGTATTCCCATTGCTAAGGCGCTGTTGGAATTTGACTTGGTGAACAAATACTCAGTCGAACTGAAAAAAGCACCAGTGGCGAAAGAAAAAATGCAAAAACTGCTGGCTCGGTTTGATATTAGTTCCGTAACCAGTCATATCACGGCAGGGCCACCGGATCGAACCATTCCCCATCAGGCCAATGAATTAAACAGTGATTTGGTGATTATAGGCAGCGTTGGCCGTGAGGGGGTTAGTGGTTTTTTATTGGGTAATACCGCCGAAAAGGTCCTGCATCATTTACGCACTGATTGTTTGATAATAAAACTACCATAAGATCAGAAAGCTAATTTTTTTTCAGTGTGACAGACACTGACCGTTACTTATTTTTTTCACCGATGAATGAGTTAGAGGTGCGCATCGTTGAACTTGATCATGTTATTCAAAAAGATATGTGAACAGTCTCACGTAAACTTTATCTATAGGAATGAAAAGTGAAAGACTAAGAATTCTCGGACTCAAGAAAAGATGAAATTATTAAACAGATTGAATTAAGTTTTCCCACTGGGTTATTGAGTTTTTGAGAGGATTAATAATTACAAAAAAAATCTAAATTATGAAAATTTTCTTATAATTCATTAAAGGAGAGGATTCATGAAACGACATACCTTCAATTTATTTTTAACGTTAACTGCATTTTGGTTGCTCAACTCGGGCCACTATAGCGCGCTCATGTTGTTGCTTGGGCTGGCCTCTATTGTTTTTGTGTTAATTATTACTAAGCGAATGGATGTTGTTGATCAAGAATCCATACCGTTATATTTAACACCTAATATATTTGGTTATTATCTGTGGCTTATCAAAGAGATTATTTATGCCAATATCGTCGTGGTCAAACATATCTGGCGTGGACAAAAGAGTATTTGCCCGGCACTAAAGAAAATTAAAATAAGTCAGACCACCGACATGGGAAAAGTCATCTATGCAAATTCGATCACGTTAACCCCAGGAACGGTCGCAATTGACCTAATAGACGACGAAATTTTAGTGCATGCCCTGCACTTTCGCGATATCGAGTTCTTAGAAGGCAGTGAAATGGATCGACGAATTTGTTTGTTGGAACGCAAATGATAATTGCTGCTACCCTTGCCATTTTTGTCGCGATGATTTTAGCAATCATCCGAGGCATTGCCGGGCCAACACTTTATGACCGAATTTTGGCGGTCAATATGTTTGGCACTAAAACGGTGCTGCTAATTTCGTTATTGGGCTTTGTGATGGGCCGACCTGAATTTTTGGACATCGCTATTGTTTACGCCCTGATCAACTTTATCAGTGTCATTTGTGTGTTACGTTACTCCGATACCAACGAATTTAAGCATACACCTGACGAGAAAGAATCAACAGACAAGGAGTGCTAAATGGATATTGTGATAAATATTAGCAGTGGGTTGTGTCTATTTGTTGGTAGCTTTCTTTGCCTTTCAGGTGGTGTCGGTATGTTGCGTTTCCCAGATTTTTACACGCGAATGCACGCTGCTGGCGTCACCGATACTCTAGGATCCGCTATGATTTTGATTGGTCTTATGATCATCAGCACTGGGTTTTTAGTCTTCATTAAGCTAGTTATGATCTTGCTATTGGGCATGCTGATTGGACCTACTACCAGTCATGTCCTTGCCAAAGCGGCTTTGCATAATGGGCTGGAGCCCCAATTGGGTCATGAAGATGCTGATAACAAGGAGACCACCTCATCGAATCCTTGATAAATATTGTAATATTAACCTTATTAGTGGTGATTGCTATTGCGATAATTCGAATGAAGGATCTGTTCGCGGTCGTTATGCTCTTGGGTATTTATGGCTTATTGTCTGCTAGTTTTTTTGTTGCTATGGACGCCGTCGATGTCGCCTTTACAGAGGCCGCAGTGGGAGCTGGCATATCAACGTTGCTGATGTTAGTCGTCATATCTATGACCGGACGTCGTGAGATTACAACACGGCATAAACCCTTTTCGGCACTGTTCGTTGTCGCAATTACAGGTTTTCTGCTGATTTACGGCACATTAGACATGCCATATTTTGGCTCCGCTGATGCGCCAATTCACGGTCATGTTGCTCCTCGGTATATTAACGATTCGATGCAAGAAATTGGTATCCCTAATATAGTCACCTCGGTGCTGGCAAGTTATCGAGCATTTGATACGTTCGGTGAGGTAGTGGTGATCTTTACGGCCGGTATCGGCGTGCTAGCTTTGTTGTCGGTGGTGCGCCGCCCAGAAGATCCTGAACAAATTGCAGTGATTAATGACTCGATGCATGAGCGGCATCTTGTTATCCGCATCATCGCTAAAATATTGATCCCTTTTATTTTATTATTTGCACTTTATGTTCAATTTCATGGAGATTTTGGCCCCGGAGGTGGATTTCAAGCTGGGGTTATCTTCGCGGCGGCTATTATTTTGTATACGATGTTATTTGGTTTAAGCACCGCACGCAGAGTCATTAACCAATCTCTTATCCGATTAGTTGCTGCGACCGGTGTTTTACTCTATGGCAGTGTTGGGCTCGCCACCTTGCTCAGTGGTGGCAACTTCTTTGATTATAATGTGTTAGCCAATGATCCTATTGCTGGTCAGCACTTGGGCATTGCGTTAATCGAATTGGGTGTCGGTTGCACGGTTGCAGTGGTGATTATTATTATCTTTTTCAACTTTGCCGCTCGTCGAGAGATGCAACTCAATAATAAAAAACAGCACCAAGACAAGAAAAATAAGGAGTCTTCATCATGTTAATGGGACTCTTTAATCACTGGGTTGTTATCGCGCTGATGATGATCGGACTCTATATAGTCATTGCGCATGGCAACTTAATTAAGAAAATCGTTGGCCTGACTCTGTTCCAAACCTCGGTCTTCATATTTTATATTAGCATGGCAAAAGTTAATGGCGGCACCGCGCCAATTTTAGCCGATGATATCATTCAATACTCGAACCCTTTACCTCATGTGTTAATTCTCACGGCGATCGTGGTTGGCATTGCCACCACCGCTTTGGCGCTGTCACTGGTGGTTCGCATCAAAGAAACGTATGGCAGTATTGAAGAAGAAAATATTCAAGATCAAGATAATCAAACCTTTGAGCAGAGCAACTCCCAAAAAGATAGCAAACAGGAGAAACAAGCGTGATAGCACACCTTCCTGCGTTGCAAGTACATCTTCCGGTATTACAGGTCATAATCCCGCTGATGGCGGCACCTATCTGCCTGATCTTAAAACGAGCTCATCCGGTGTGGCTGTTTGCTCTAATTACCAGTGGCCTAGCATTTGTGATCAGTGTTTTGTTATTACAACAAGTCATGACATCTGGAGTCATCAGCTACGAATTAGGGGGATGGCAAGCGCCTTGGGGCATTGAATATCGAATTGATAAACTCAATGCCTTCGTTTTGTTAATTATTACCTCAATAAGCACCATCGTTTTATTTGCTGCGCAAACCAGCATTGAAAAAGAAATCCCTAAAAGCAAACACACTTTTTTTTATATTTTATATCTGCTCTCACTTACCGGCATGTTGGGTATCGTGGCCACAGGAGATGCGTTTAATGTTTTTGTCTTCTTAGAAATATCTTCACTTTCTGCTTATGCTTTAATCGCGATGGGCAAAGATAGACGCGCGCTTTGGGCCGCCTATCAATACCTGATTATGGGCACTATTGGGGCCACCTTTATTTTGATTGGTATCGGTCTGATGTATCAAATGACTGGGACACTGAACATGGAGGATCTCTCCCAACGCCTACCCGAAGTGGCGCAAACACGGACCGTATTTACCGCCTTTGCCTTTGTTATTGTTGGCGTATGTTTAAAATTAGCCTTGTTCCCACTTCATCTATGGTTACCGAATGCCTACGCTTATGCGCCATCAATTGTTACCGCATTCTTCGCCGCAACAGCGACAAAAGTAGCTATCTATCTACTGATTCGATTTACCTTCACCATTTTTGGGCTTTCTTTTTCGTTCACCACCATCCCGTTACAAACATTGTTCATGGCACTTGGACTCGCCGGAATTTTTATCGCTTCAACGTCAGCAATCTATCAAAAAAATATTAAACTGCTCTTTGCCTATTCGAGCATTGCTCAAATAGGCTATATGATTGTTGGGTTTAGCATCAGCAGTGTGACTGGTTTAACCGCAACCTTATTACACATGTTTAACCACGCGCTCATGAAAAGCGCCATCTTTCTGGCTCTGGGCGCTGTGATGTACCGATTAGGTAATGTTCAGCTTAGTAGTTTTCACGGCTTGGGCCGCCAGATGCCTTTTACGATGGCCGCTATTGTGATCGGTGGCTTAAGTTTAATTGGGGTGCCGTTAACCGTTGGCTTTGTCAGCAAGTGGTATCTGTTGCTCGCATTACTTGAACAGGGTTGGTGGCCGGTTGCTGTGCTTATTCTGCTAGGGTCGGTATTAGCCGTTATTTATGTCTGGCGGTTGGTAGAAGTCGCTTATTTCAAAGAACCGTTAAGTGATCAAGTGCCAGTTAAAGAAGCGCCAATGTTTTTTATAATCCCGATATGGACACTGATAATAGCCAACATTTATTTTGGTATAGATACTCGTCTTAGTGTTCAGGTGGCACAAGCGGCCGCCATGAGTTTGTTTGGGGTAACACCATGAATCTTTCTTTAGAGCTGATGTTACAACTGGCGATTGTTGTCCCTTTCTTGGCGGTTGTCGCTATTTTAGTTACTGGCCACAACCCGAACCTTCGCGAAGGCGTGACAATCGCGGCTTGTTTAATATTGATATACCTAGTCGTTAATCTCTATCAAGGGCTCGCTTTGGGGGCAACAATCAGCGTGTTGTGGTGGGAGCTTTTACCCGGTTTAACAATCAGCTTTAATATTGAGCCTTTAGGTATACTATTTGCGTTAATCGCCAGTTTCCTGTGGCTAGTTACTACATGTTATGCCATTGGTTATATGCGCAGTCATCAAGAAAAAAATCAAACCCGTTTTTATCTTTGTTTTGCACTCGCTATTAGTGCTGTAATGGCAATAGCCTTTGCTGCTAACCTGTTTACCTTATTTGTTTTTTATGAAGTGTTGACGCTATCTACTTACCCTTTAGTTACTCATGCCGGCACCGAAAAAGCCCAAAAGGGTGGCCGAGTTTATCTCGGTATTCTGCTTAGCACTTCCATCGTGTTTTTTCTGTTAGCTATCGTCAGTACCTGGTTTGTCGCTGGCACATTAGATTTCAAACTCGGCGGTATATTTAGTGCTGATGTTGATAAAACGTTGGCAGGCATACTGCTGGTACTATTCGTTTTTGGTATTGGTAAAGCCGCAATCATGCCTTTTCATCGTTGGCTACCCGCCGCGATGGTCGCGCCAACACCAGTAAGTGCGCTTTTACATGCGGTTGCAGTAGTAAAGGCAGGTGTTTTCACCATTCTAAAAGTATGTATATTTATTTTTGGGCTAGATTTGCTGTCGGTATTACCAACTACCCAATTTTTACTCTATTTAGCAGGAGCCTCGGTACTGCTTGCTTCACTGGTAGCCATGCGTCAAGATAATCTAAAAGCAAGGCTAGCTTATTCAACCGTTAGTCAATTGGGGTACATCACACTTGGTGCTCTGTTGGCAACGCCATCAGGTGTTATTGGTAGCTCGATGCATATTGTGATACATGCGTTTGGTAAAATCACCTTGTTCTTTTGTGCTGGTGCTATTTTAGTTACCTTACATAAATCAAAAATAAGCGAAATGCGTGGCATTGGACGGCAAATGCCACTAACTATGCTTGCTTTTTTTATTGCCAGCCTCAGTATCATTGGTGTGCCTCCAGCAGGAGGAACCTGGAGCAAATGGTTTTTGATGATGGGCACGATAGAAACAGAGCAATGGGTATTAATGGTGATTTTAATGCTCAGCACTTTACTTAATATTGCTTATTTATTACCGATATCCTTTCATGCATTTTTCCCCGATCTCATCCCCAATAAAAACCAGCCGAATAAATGTTCTAACAAAGCCGCAACTTCAATCAACAAACAGCCAGCCATTGGGATAACAGAAGCGCCTCTACCATCACTAATTGCCATTGTTATCACCACTTTAGGCTGCCTAATCTTATTTATTTATCCCCAACCTTTGTTTGAGTTGGCCACGGCGGTTTTGACCAACAGGGAATAATTGATGAAACCTCAGAAAAAATACCTATTGGATGATCCTAAAAACATAAAACGTATGTTACGACTCTTCTACGGTTGCTGTATTTTATTGTTTATTTTAGACTTTATTGTTCATCGTCATATTAGCCACGACTGGGAAATTTTATGGGGTTTTTATCCCCTGTTTGGTTTTGTGGCTTGCGTTCTGCTAGTACTTGCGGCTACTTGGATGCGAACTTTTCTGATGCGAGATGAAGACTACTACAGTAACGAAGGCACCGATGATAAAGCTATAACCTCTAGTGATACCAATAGTGATGATGCTAGTAGCAGCAAAGAAAATTTCAAGAAACAAAGAGCGACTAAAACAGGGGATGACAATGTGGATAGTTGAGATCCCTCCTTTTGTGCCCTTTTTTATCGGTGCATTAATCGTATTATTTACTCGCGGTATGTTGCGTAGCGTAATAATGTTAGCAATCCCCATAGCCAGTGCATTACACCTGTGGATGATCCCAGAGGGCATTCATCTCCAATTTACCTTTTTTGATTATCAACTGATTCCTTACCGTATCGATAGGTTAAGTCTACTGTTTGGTTATGTATTTCACATTGCGGCACTGATTGGCATTATTTACTCGTTACATCTACGCGATACCATGCAACAAGTGTCAGCAATGCTGTATGCAGGCAGCGGTTTGGGTGCTGTCTTTGCGGGTGATTTGTTAACCTTGTTCATATTTTGGGAGCTGTTAGCCTTTACTTCAGTATTTCTTATTTGGGCACGCAGAACTGAGCGTTCCTATGTTGCAGGGATGCGCTATCTCATTATCCAGGTCTTATCTGGGGTCATTCTCCTTGCCGGGACTATTTTTTACGCTATTGAAAATAACACATTAGAATTTGGTTATATTGGCCTAAATGGTGTTGCCGAATGGCTTATTTTTATTGCTTTTGGGATCAAGTGTGCTTTTCCTATGGCCCATAACTGGTTAACTGATGCTTACCCTGAAGCGACCGTGACCGGAGCTGTATTTCTTAGTGCATTCACCACGAAAGTGGCCGTTTATGCCCTAGCTCGGGCATATCCAGGAACTGAATTACTGGTATATATTGGCGCTGCTATGACTTGTTTCCCAATATTTTTTGCTGTTATTGAAAATGATTTACGTCGGGTCTTGGCCTATAGTCTGATAAACCAGGTGGGATTCATGGTGGTAGGCATCGGCATCGGCACGGCGCTTGCCGTCAATGGTGCGGTAGCTCATGCCTTTAATGATGTGATTTTTAAGGGCTTGTTATTTATGTCTATGGGTGCAGTATTGCACATGACTGGGCGGATAAATGGCTCTGAACTTGGTGGCTTATACAAAACTATGCCCAAAACGACGATCCTCTGCATTGTAGGTGCCGCTTCTATTTCAGCTTTTCCTCTTTTTAGCGGCTTTGTTAGTAAATCGATGGTGATGTCTGCCGCGCTTGAAGAAGGGTTTGACTGGGTTTGGCTAATGTTATTGTTTGCCTCTGCTGGTGTATTTCATCATGCGGGAATAAAAATTCCTTATTTCGCTTTCTTCGCCCACGACTCGGGTATTCGAGCAAGCGATCCCCCTAAAAATATGTTAGTGGCTATGACTATAGCAGCGGGTCTTTGTCTTGCAATTGGTATCTACCCACAAGCATTATATTCTTTATTACCGTATGACACAGGTTACAACCCTTATGATGCAACCCATGTTCTAGCCCAGACTCAATTGTTGTTCTTTTCAGCTTTGGCTTTTGTTTGGCTTAACCTCAAAGGGCTCTACCCCCCTGAACTCCGCTCAACCAATTTAGATTTCGATTGGGTTTATCGCCGAGTATTTCCAAGTGCGCTGCAAAATATGTTTACTATTATTTGGCAAATAGACCGCACATTACGACATGAGTTTAAGCTAAAACTAAATATGTACTTAACTTATATCGCCGGAAAGAATAATCGACTGAGCGGCTTGCTTTCACGAAATTATCCGTCAGGAAGTATGGCGATGTGGGTCGCCGTGGTTCTAGCAACCTATTTATTTCTTAGTTTTATTCAATAAAGTATAATTTTATCTTCAGATGAAATAAATTTAAAAAAGAGTAATGATACTTGCTTATAAACAGAAGATGTATATTTGATTTCAATTCAAACAAAAGCTCAGATTGCATATATTGATAGATGTTGTCGATATGTAATGCTTCTATTTTAGCTAAATAACGTTCACCAGCGTACTCGGTGTGAAGTGGTTAGGTGCTGATATATCGCTGAAATATGAGGTTTCGTTTCTGTTTAAAACCAGAATGGGGGAAATGAAATTTTAGTTTCACGAGTCGTGACAAACTGCTCAAATTGTAGTTTGTCACGCTTAGCTTTATATAAAACATCTCATAATTGGTAATGTATCAACTTTTCTAAGCTATCTCGACGTGTAGGTGTTGCAGTGATGCCATGAATATATTTAGCTCTAGTTGATTTTATTAGACATTCATTAACCATAATTTTCAATTGCAGCGTTGATGTCACGACCATTTTTACTGACCAGACTTTGGTCAGTTGCTATGTCAATTTGACCACTTAGCTTATCTTTTCCCCCAAGTAATGAACCGATGTCAGTGTATGTACTAATCGTATCAAATAATGAGTCAATTAGGCGCATTAATCAACTCATTGATTTGTATTGATTGATACGCTCGCTTCTTTGTTCTGTCCGCATGGCGATCGATTAACTCCCACTGATGCTGGCTTTTCAGTAATAAGCATCATCTGAATTAATCACAAGAAAATCACAAGGTTTTGTTAAAGAGTTTATTGGCTATCTATCCTATTGTTTTGTTGTCTCAGGGGGTTTTTAGTTATTGCTCTGAATCACATAAGGATAGAACCGATGATAGAACCGATAGATTTTATGGTAGATGGCCATTTAATGACGCTTAGGCAGCAAGGAAAGAAGGATTGTTGGGCGGTAGTCGCCACGATGCTATTATCTTGGAGGCTTAACCGTGATATGTCAGTGGCAGAAACAATGACCTTGGCAGGTCCACAATTTCTTCAACTTTATTTGGATGGTAAAGCCATTGACCATTCACAAATGCCAAGCTTTCTTGGTGCACTTAATCTTCGCGCTGAACCTCCTATTTTTTTGTCGGTATCTGGCATTGCTAGGTTACTCAATAATCACGGTCCGTTATGGATGACCGTCGATATTGATCCCAGTAAAAACTGGGCAGCCCATGCCAAAATAATTTGCGGTCTTCGCGGTGATGGCAGCCCAGAAAACACCTTCGCATGGGTGCTCGATCCCGATAAA